>CP145881.1:0-591807 GCA_045690005.1 Candidatus Dasytiphilus stammeri
AAGGTTAACTGTATAGGGGAGCCGTAGGGAAACCGAGTCTTAATTGGGCGTTAAGTTGCAGGATACAGACCCGAAACCCGGTGAGCTAGCCATGGGCAGGTTGAAGGTTGGGTAATACTAGCTGGAGGACCGAACCGACTGATGTTGAAAAATCAGCGGATGACCTGTGGCTAGGGGTGAAAGGCCAATCAAACCGGGAGATAGCTGGTTCTCCCCGAAAGCTATTTAGGTAGCGCCTTATGAATTCATCAGCGGGGGTAGAGCACTGTTTCGGCAAAGGTGCTATCCTAGCTTACTAAGCCGATGCAAACTACGAATACTGCTGAATGCTATCATAGGAGACACACGGCGGGTGCTAAGGTTCGTCGTGGAAAGGGAAACAACCCAGACCGCCAGCTAAGGTCCCTAAGTCATAGTTAAGTGGGAAACGATGTGGGAAGGCTTAGACAGCCAGGATGTTGGCTTAGAAGCAGCCATCATTTAAAGAATGCGTAATAGCTCACTGGCCGAGTTTGCCTGCGCGGAAGATTTAACGGGGCTAAATTATGCACCGAAGCTGCGGCAGCAACATAAATTGCTGGGTAGGGGAGCGTTCCGTAAGCCATAGAAGGTATGCTGAAAAGCATACTGGAGGTATCGGAAGTGCGAATGCTGACATAAGTAACGATAAGATAGGTGAAAAACCTATCCGCCGAAAGACCAAGGGTTCCTGTCCAACGTTAATCGGGGCAGGGTAAGTCGGCTCCTAAGGTGAGGCTGAAAAGCGTAGCTAATGGGAAACAGGTTAATATTCTTGTACTATATATTACTGCGATTGGGGGGACGGAGGAGGTTAGGTCAGCCTGGCATCGGTCGTCCAGGTTTAAGCGTGAAGGTGGGTGATTTAGGAAAATCCGGATCACTGTTAACACTGAGGCGTAATGACGAATTACGAAAGTAATGAAGTGATTTATACCACACTTCCAAGAAAAGCCTCTAAGCTTCAGGTAATATATAACCGTACCCGAAACCGACACAGGTGGTCAGGTAGAGAATACTAAGGCGTTTGAGAGAACCCGGGTGAAGGAACTAGGCAAAATAGTGCCGTAACTTTGGGAGAAGGCACACTGACGTATAGTGATATCCTTGCGGATGAAGCTAAGGTCAGTCTAAGATAACAGCTGGCTGCAACTGTTTATTAAAAACACAGCACTGTGCAAACACGTAAGTGGACGTATACGGTGTGACGCCTGCCCGGTGCCGGAAGGTTAAAAGAAGGAGTCAAGGGCAACCTAAAGCTCTGGACTGAAGCCCCGGTAAACGGCGGCCGTAACTATAACGGTCCTAAGGTAGCGAAATTCCTTGTCGGGTAAGTTCCGACCTGCACGAATGGCGTAATGATGGCCAGACTGTCTCCACCTGGGACTCAGTGAAATTGAATTTGCTGTGAAGATGCAGTGTACCCGCGGCAAGACGGAAAGACCCCGTGAACCTTTACTGTAACCTGATACTGAATATTGATTCTTAATGTGCAGAATAGGTGGGAGGCATTGAAATGTAGACGCCAGTTTACATGGAGCCATCGTTGAGATACCACCCTTTAAGGCTGAATATTCTAACTGAGTTCCGTTATCCGGAACCAGGACAGTGTCTGGTGGGCAGTTTGACTGGGGCGGTCTCCTCCTAAAGAGTAACGGAGGAGTACAAAGGTCAGCTAATCACGGTCAGATATCGTGAGGTTAGTACAAAGGCAGAAGCTGGCTTGACTGCGAGCGTGACGGCGCGAGCAGGTGCGAAAGCAGGTCTTAGTGATCCGGTGGTTCCGTATGGAAGGGCCATCGCTCAACGGATAAAAGGTACTCCGGGGATAACAGGCTAATACCGCCCAAGAGTTCATATCGACGGCGGTGTTTGGCACCTCGATGTCGGCTCATCACATCCTGGGGCTGAAGCAGGTCCCAAGGGTATGGCTGTTCGCCATTTAAAGTGGTACGCGAGCTGGGTTTAGAACGTCGTGAGACAGTTCGGTCCCTATCTGCCGTGGGCGTTGGAAGATTGAGAGGGGCTGCTCCTAGTACGAGAGGACCGGAGTGGACGCATCACTGGTGTTCGGGTTGTCACGCCAGTGGCATTGTCCGGTAGCTAAATGCGGAAGGGATAAGCGCTGAGAGCATATAAGTGCGAAACCTGCCTCAAGATGAGTCTTCCCTGAAGTTGAGAAACTTTCTGAAGGGACGTTGGAGATGACGACGTAGATAGGCTGGATGTGTAAGCATAGTAATATGTTGAGCTAACCAGTACTAATGACCCGAGAGGCTTAACCTTGCAACACCGGAAGTGTTTTATCTTCTTTATATCTTATAAAGATACCAGATAACTCTAGCGTGGTGGTACCACCTGATACCATTCCGAACTCAGAAGTGAAACGCCGCAGCACCGAGGGTAGTATGGTAATTAACTGTGCGAGAGCAGGTCGTTATCTGGTATAAAGAAAATCTTTACTCTAAAGATAGAGGTACGGTAGTTCAGTTGGTTAGAATACCGGCCTGTCACGCCGGGGGTCGCGGGTTCAAGTCCCGTCCGTACCGCCAATAATTTAAAACTATATTAAAAGATATTTAAATCCTAAAAAATTTATAATTTCTTGTTTTTATGTGAAGCAGTTTGGGTATTAATTATTCATCTCTACTTCTTATATCAATACAAAGATTGCGTAACCTTCATAAAAAATTGGTTTAGCGTCCTGTAGTTAGTAAGTATGATAAAAATTTAAACATCATGCTATTATTATATAACCAGCATCTTTAAGATGAGGAGATTTTGCGGCTTGACGTGCTAATTCATTACATTTTTCATTTTCTAAGTGACCTGAATGGCTTTTAATCCAATTCCATTGTATATTGTGATAATTGGAGATTTTAATAAGACGTTGCCATAATTCGACATTTTTGACCGGATTGTTATTGGTAGTATTCCAGGATGTTTTTTTCCAGTTATGTATCCAGGATTGAATCCCTAAACGTACGTATTGGCTATCTGTACTTAAATCTACCTCACATGGTTGATTTAAGGCTTCTAATGCAATGATTACGGCCATCAATTCCATACGATTATTAGTGGTAAAATAAAAACCCGCACTGAATAATTTTTCATAATTTTTATAGCGTAAGATTGCAGCATAGCCTCCTGGGCCTGGATTACCAATACAGGAGCCATCTGTAAAAATTTTTACCTTTTTAAACATTCTATGTATCTCTAAACTAGAAAAAAACTTTAAAAGTATGAATCAAAAAATAACACGACAAATTATTTTAGATATTGAAACTACTGGTATGGATAAACAAGGTTATCCTTCTGAAGGACATCGTATTATAGAAATTGGTGCATTAGAAATAGTTAAGCGTTCCTTAACTGGTAATAATTTTCATGTTTATCTCAATCCCAATAGAGCAATAGATCAAGAAGCTTTTGTGATCCATGGTATTACTGATGAATTTCTATTAGATAAACCAACTTTTAACCAAATTTTTGAAGATTTTATTAATTATATTTCTGGAACCGAACTGATTATTCACAATGCTTCATTTGATATTAATTTTATAAATAATGAATTAAATTTATTACATCGTAATATTCCTCCAATTGAATCGTTTTGTAAAATTACAGATACTTTGTTACTAGCAAGAAACAGGTTTCCAGGAAAGCGAAATAGTCTAGATAGACTATGTACACGTTATAAAATTGATAATAGCAAAAGAACATTACATGGGGCACTATTAGATGCCGAAATTTTAGCTGAAGTTTATTTAGCTATGACTGGTGGGCAGTCATCATTAGATTTGACAATGGAAGAAACTTGCGCAGTAAAAAATGTTAATTGGACTAAACAAACTAAAGATCTCAAGGTTATTAAAGCTAATAAAGAAGAACTTAGAGCACATCAGCTCTATCTAGAAATTTTAAGAAATAACAATGGCTATTGTTTATGGAGTAATTAAATTATAATGATTCATTTAATGGTCATCATTATAATTTATATATAACATAATAAATATAATCGCACTATTTTAATATTTTATTAAGAGTTATTATTATGAGTAATAAATATATAGTGACTTGGGATATGTTACATATTCATGCTAGAAAATTAGTACAACAATTATTACCAGCTAAGCAATGGCAAGGAATTATTGCAGTAAGTCGTGGAGGATTAGTTCCAGCTTCATTATTAGCACGGGAGTTAGATATTAGATATGTAGATACTATATGCATATCCAGTTATAATCATGATATGCAGGGTGATATTAAATTAATAAAATATGCAGATTATAATGATGGCCAAGGTTATATTATTGTAGATGATCTAGCAGATACTGGTATTACGGTCCGAACAATTCGTAACATATATCCTAAAGCATATTTTGTAACAATATTTGCTAAACCAGCAGGACAGCCTCTAATAGATAAATATGTTGTAGATATTCCACAACATATCTGGATAGAACAACCATGGGATATGGGAATAGTATATCTTCCACCACTGGCTATCATTAATAATTAATTTAATTCTTAATATTTTATTAAATTTTACTACCCTTAATTATATTAAATATAATCAATCTACTAATAATTATGATTAGAAAATATTTTTATTATAATTTATAGTACCTCTTGAAAAACTAGTAATAAATCCTTATTTTAAAAATAAGGATTTATTTCGTTACTTCATTAAATTTATATACTGAAGTATCGTATCAATCTATAACTAGGGAGGTTTTATGGTTTATCGTTCTTTTTCAGTTATTCCCGGTATTACTGATAATATTTTTTCTGATCGCTTTGATCGTATGGATAAATTATTTAGTCGTTTAACGGGAGATGCTCCACTTTCAGACTTTCCTTCTTATAATTTATTTCAGACTAATGAAAATCATTACCATCTTATAGTTAGTGTTCCTGGATATAAAGAAAAAGAATTAGATATTTCATTACAAAATGGACAGTTGACTATTAGTGGTAAACATGAAAAAGAATCTTCAAAAGATAAAAGTCATGTTAAATGGTTACACCAAGGTATTTCTTGTGATGACTTTTCTTTAAGTTTTAACCTTCATAATCGTGTAAAAGTACAAAGTGCCAACTTAGAAAATGGTTTGTTAAAACTTGAACTTAAATATGAAATTCCGGAGGAAGAAAAACCACAGAAAATAAACATAGGAAAAATTGATGATAAAAATCATGTTATAGAACATAGACGATAAGATTTTTATTAAACATTATAACCCCATATTTATGGGGTTATATTTTTTAATAAACTATTAACACTTTCGCTTTGTATCCGATGATACAGTTTATCAAAATGTGTAATATGATGACCTAGTAAGGGTATAGTTTTAGTATCCCATTCTAACTTATGATTGAGAAACCTTTCAGAACGTTCACTTAATGTTGGTACAACTGGTTTTAAATATATCATTAACACCCGAAATAAATTAATTCCCATCGTACAGATTTCCTGTAAATCAGAATGATTTTCGGGATTTTTTGCTACCATCCATGGTTTCTGTTCGTCAATATAACGATTGGCTATATCTGCTAGTGACATAATATTGCGAATGGCAATACTAAAATTCCGTTGATAAAAAGCTTGACTAATATGATCAGCGGTTTTGATAAAAAAATCATATAAATTTGGATCCCTTAACTTAATGGCTAACCATCCATCAAATATTTCATTTATAAAACTAGCGGTACGTGAGCCTAAATTAACTACTTTATTAACAATATCGGCATTAACACGTTGAGCAAAATCTTGCAAGTTGAGATCTATATCATCAATATTTGAGGAAAGTTTGCTAGCGTAATAATAGCGTAAACTATCAGCATCTAAGTACTTTAACCATGTACTTGCCTTAATAAAATTTCCCCTAGATTTTGACATTTTGTTACCATTAACTTTTAAATAGCCATGAATAAATAAATGATTAGGTTTACGAAAACCACTTGCTTCTAGTACGGCAGGCCAAAATAAACTATGAAAATAAATAATATCTTTACCAATAAAATGACATAATTCTACCTTAGAATCCTTACTCCAAAAATCATCGAAACATATATCATTTCTTTTATTACATAGATTTTTAAAACTACTAATATAACCAATAGGAGCATCTAACCAAACATAAAAATATTTGTTTGTGGTGCCTGGAATTTTAAAACCAAAGTATGGTGCATCACGTGAGATATTCCAGGGTTGTAGACCAATTTTGAACCATTCTTGTAATTTATTAGCTACCGGTTCTGGTAATGATCCAGAATATATCCATTCTTTTAACATATTAGTGAATAATGGTAAGTCGAAAAATAACTGTTCTGAATTACGCCAGATAGGAGTAACACCAGTAATTACTGATTTAGCATTAATTAGATCAATGGGACTATAAATTGAACCACAAATTTCACAATTATCACCATATTGATCTGGTGATTTACATATTGGGCACTTTCCAGTAACAAATCGATCGGGTAAAAACATTCTTTTTTGGGGATCATAAAGTTGATTTATAATACTTTTCTTTATGAAACCTTTTTTTGCAAGTATATTATATATTAATATAGAAAATTGATAATTTTCCTTAGTATGGGTTGAATAATAATTGTCATAACTAATATTAAATTCTGCCAAATCTTTTTGGTGTTCGATACCTATTAAATTAATCATTTGCTCAGGTTGTATACCTGTTTGCTGTGCTTTTAACATAATGGCAGTACCATGAGCATCATCAGCACAAATAAAAAAAACCTGATGGCCTATCATACGTTGGTAACGAACCCATATATCTGCTTGAATATGTTCCAAAAGATGTCCAACATGTATTGAACCATTAGCATAGGGTAATGCACATGTTACTAAAAAGATCTTTGAAGTCATAAGCTTTATAATTATTTACTATTATTAGGTATATTGCGGATCAGTAATGCATAATCAAGTTTAATACTTATTAAAATAGGTATCCATACTATATGTCCATTTCCTAGTGCAATATTAATTGATTGAGCATTCTCATTTTCCATACTACTCAAGATAAAATTAGTATTAAAAAATGGTGTCATAAGTTCTAAATTATCACCACAGTAAAATTTATTTTTAACTAATACTTGTGCTAATTCGCCACGTCGTTTACCAGTAAATTCGCCAACAAATTGCTGTTTCTTGGAAACAGAAGAACCTGAATTATAATTCTGAAGAATATCCGCAGTATGACGACGTAAAAAACCTTCAGTATAACCCCGATTAGCTAATCCATTGAGCATTTCCGATAAAGAATCATTAAATGGTTTTCCTGATACGGCATCATCAATAGCATAACGGTAAATTTGTGCGGTGCGAGCACAATAGTAACACGATTTAGTACGTCCTTCAATTTTAAGAGAATGGACGCCAATTTTTATTAAACGTTCTACATGCATTACTGCTTTTAAATCTTTAGAATTAAAAATATAAGTACCATGATCATCTTCAAAAGCAGTCATATATTCATTACTATTCTTTCTATTATTTTTAGATATGGGTGAAATATTTTTAATAGTAAAAACTTTATTATGATGAGATGAAATCTCATTATTAGGGATGATCTTATCTTGAAAATCTTTTATTTCTTCTTTAATATGATATTTCCATCGACATAGATTAGTACATGTCCCCTGATTTGAATCTCTATGATTAATATAATGAGATAATAAACATCTACCAGAGTAAGCCATACACATTGCACCGTGTACAAAGACTTCTAATTCCATTTCAGGAACTAGATGACGTATTTCTTCAATTTCCTCTAATGAAAGCTCTCGGGACAAAATAACACGATTTAATCCAATATTATGCCAAAATTTTACGGTTGCCCAATTTACCGCATTAGCTTGTACTGATAAATGTATAGGCATATTGGGAAAATTTTCTCTTACTAACATAATTAGACCAGGATCAGAAATGATTAACGCATCTGGTCCAAGATCAATAACAGGTTTTAAATCTGAAATAAATGTATTTAATTTTGAGTTATGCGGAGTAATATTCAGAACTAAGTAAAATTTTTTATTGAGAGCATGAGTTTCCTGAATACCGATTAATAGATTTTCATGATTAAATTCGTTATTACGTACTCGTAAACTATATCGAGGTGGTCCTCCATACACTGCATCTGCCCCGTAAGCTAGCGAATAACGCATGTTTTTTAGTGTACCAGCTGGAGAAAGTAATTCTGATGTTAACATAATTATACTCATACTTGTCCATGAGGACAGCTATCATTAATATTATATTTTGTACACTAGTTAATGTATACTAGGTAGAAGAAAAAATCTATATAGATAAATATAATACTTTAATTAAATTCTTCATAATGCTTTCAGCGAGTAGCGGGAGTCAAAACAGCAATGAAATTATGTGATCGTGATATCGAAACCTGGTTAAATAGTGGTCAATTGATCATTGATCCTAGACCACCATTAAAAAGAATTAATGGAGCTACGGTAGACATTCGTTTAGGAAATAAGTTTCGTACCTTCCGTGGTGATTTAGTACCTTATATTGATTTAAGCTCACCTAGAAATGAAGTTCGTGCTGTTATTGAAAGAGTTATGAGTAATGAAATTCATCTTTCCAAAGATGATTCTTTTTTTATCCATCCTGGAGAATTAGCATTATCTGTTACCTGGGAATCAGTAACGATTCCTGATAATTTAATAGGCTGGCTTGATGGTCGTTCATCATTAGCAAGATTAGGTTTAATGATACATGTAACCGCACATCGCATAGATCCTGGATGGCAAGGTTGCTTAGTGCTAGAATGTTATAATTCAGGAAAATTACCATTAGCACTAAAACCAGGAATGCTCATTGGAGCGTTGAGTTTTGAAACTCTTTCTGGACCAGCAGCTCGTCCTTATCATAGTAGAAAAGATTCTAAATATAAAAAACAGCAAGGCGTTGTTATAAGTCGCCTTGATAAAGATTAAAATATTGTTTATCAAAACTATTTATATTTGCTAAGGGTTTCTTCCAATTGAGATCGTTGACGTAAACAATCAATTACATAACTAAAGTCTAAATTTTTACGGTGAAGTAAAAGTAATAAATGAAAAACTAAATCTGCAGCTTCATTTATCAATTCATGATTATTAGAGCTGATAGCAGCCATCGCCGTTTCCACTCCTTCTTCTCCTACTTTCTGTGCTATGCGTTTGGTACCACTAACATATAATTGTGCTATATAAGAAGATTTTGGATCGGCTTTTTGACGATATTTAATCATTTTTTCAAGATTATAAATAAATGTCCAGTTATGATTCTGAGGATAGAAACAGCTAGATTTGCCTAAATGACAAGTTGAATCTTGTGGTTTTACAAGTATTAATAATGCATCATTATCACAGTCTGGAATAATGTTTATTACCTGTAAATAATTTCCAGAAGTTTCACCCTTAGTCCATAAACGTTTCTTAGTTCTTGATTTAAAAGTAGCTTTTTCTATTTTTATCGTCTGCTCAAGAGCCTGCTTATTCATATAAGCATGCATTAATACTTCACCTGAAATAGCATGTTGGATAATAGCTGGTATCATATTATCAGTTTTAATCCAATCAAGATTATCTAAAGACTTAATCATTAACATTGGCGGATCTCCACCTTTCTTGCGTATAAAAAATTTTTTAATTCAGTAATATTGATAATATTTTTATGAAATACAGAAGCTGCTAAGGCGCCATCTACTCTAGCAATTTTAAAAGCTTCTAGAAAATGTCTCATAGTTCCAGCACCACCAGAAGCAATTAATGGAATCTGACAAATTTCACGTACCTCTTTGAGGTGTAGGAGATCGTAGCCATTACCTATACCATCTTGATTCATCATATTCAAAACAATTTCACCTGCTCCTAATTTCTGGACTTTTTTTACCCAGGATAAAGTTTCCCAATTAGTTACACGAGTATGTTTAATATCACCGGTGTATTGTTTAACATAATATTTATTATGTTTAATATCATGCCAAGTATCAATACCAATAACAACGCATTGTACTCCAAAACGTTCTGCTAAATTAGTAATGAGCTCCGGTTTGGATAAGGCCGGAGAATTAATGGAGATTTTATCTGCACCATGATCCAATATTTGTGCGGCGCATTCAACGGAGTTGATACCACCGGCTACACAAAAAGGGATATCTATTACTTTAGCTACTTGTGAAATCCAGCTTAGATCAACTGTATAACCATGTGATGAAGCAGTAATGTCATAAAATACTATTTCATCGGCACCAGCTTCAACATAAAATTTTGCCAAAGGGACAATATCTCCAATAATAATATGATTACGAAACTGTATTCCTTTTACTACCTTACCGTTATGAACATCAAGACATGGAATTATTCTCTTAGCTAACATGAAATAGCCTCAGAAAGTGTAAAATTACCTTCTAGAAGAGCACGACCTATAATGATATCTTGAATACCAAACCCGCGCAAAGATAGTACATCTTGTAAAGTACCGATTCCTCCAGAAGCCTGAAAATCAAGGGTTGGATAATTTTTCAAAAGTGACTGGTACAGTACTAAATTTGCACCCATTAATGTGCCATCACAGGATATATCAGTACAAAGAACATGCCGTAAACCAAATGGAATAAATGAATTGATAATTTCTTCTAATGTGATCTCAGTGTTGGTAAGCCATCCTTGAATAGCAACTATTTTATGTTTAGAATCATTAGAAATGCGCAGATCTAATGCAAGTACAATCTTTTCTCCTCCATATTTACTCAACCATTGTTGAACTTTTTGAGGTTGCAAAATGGCTTGAGATCCTATTACAACACTATTGGCACCCTCTTTTAATAAGAGTTCAATATCATTATCATTACGAATTCCTCCACCAACTTGTATAGGGATACTAATTTGTGCAAGTATTTTTTTGAATAAATCAATTTGACGTTTTTGTGGATTTTTAGCTCCATTTAAATCAACTAAATGTAATCTTTGGGCTCCTTGTTGCTGGTAATCCAATAAACGATCATGAGGATTAATATCATAATATAGTGGCTTAGAATAATTTCCTTGGTATAAACGTACTACCTTACCATCTAATAAATCTAAAGCTGGAATAATCATTAACTTACATCTCAATAAAATTTTTAAGGAGTTGTGCTCCAACATAACCAGAACGTTCTGGATGAAATTGGACGCCAAAAAAATTCTCTTTTTGTATTGCGGCTGTAAATATTTCACCATAGTAACATGTTGCAATGGTAAAGTTATTTAGTGGCATAGCATAGCTATGAACAAAATAAAAATAAGCATGATTTTCAATATTTTTAAACAACGGATTGGTTTTTTTGATATAAACCATATTCCAACCCATATGTGGTATAGGATTACCATTATTAACTAATTTTTTTACTTCATGTAAGATTATACCAATTGTACCTACTCCTCCATTTTCATCACTTTTAATTCCCATGATTTGCATTCCTAAGCATATACCTAGTATAGGCCTTGTGTAATTTTTTACGATGTCGATTATTTCATACTTTTTAAGTTGGTTCATGGCGGCTTGAGCAGTTCCAACACCAGGTAAAAGCAATTTATCAGCATTCTTAATAATATTTATTTCATTACTGATGCTTGGTTGATAACCTAATCTTTTTAGAGCCCATTTTATAGAAAAGATATTTGCACAACCCGTATCTAAAATAACATATTTCATTATAAGATTCCTTTTGAGCTAGGAATAACAGAACCATCTATTTTAATAGCTTGACCTATCGTGCGACCAAAAGCCTTAAATAAACTTTCAGCCCTGTGATGATCATTTTTTCCGGTAGTTTTTAGATGCAAAGTACATGCCATAGCATCAGA
Organism: Candidatus Dasytiphilus stammeri; assembly: GCA_045690005.1. Classification (GTDB taxonomy): domain Bacteria; phylum Pseudomonadota; class Gammaproteobacteria; order Enterobacterales; family Enterobacteriaceae; genus Dasytiphilus; species Dasytiphilus stammeri_P. The sequence continues at coordinate 11,893 of CP145881.1, forward strand.
TATTGATCTAAAAAAATGCTCTATCATCTCCGTACTCAAGTCCCCAACTTGTTGATGTTTAAATTTTCCCTTATATTCAAGATGAGGTCGTCCTGAAAGATCTATTACACAACGCGCTAGACACTCATCCATTGGAAGAACAAAACCAAAACGTCGAATACCATTTTTTTTTCCGATAGCCTTACGCAAGGCTTCACCTAAAGCTAAAGCAGTATCTTCTACAGTATGATGATCATCAATATAAATATCACCTTTTACTAATATATAAATAATCAAAGTACCGTGAATGGCAATCTGTTCCAACATATGATCAAAGAAACCTATACCGGTATTAATATAATTATCACCTTCACGATCTAACCATACTTTAACATTAATATTTGTTTCTTTAGTATTACGAATAACTTCTCCATAACGATCAGGATGAGTTAATTTTTTACTAATTAATAACCAATTCATTTGATCTCGGGAGTAACGTAAACCTTTTATACCCATATTTTTAGCAAGTTCCATATCTGTCATTCGATCACCAATCACATAGCTTAATGATTTATCAAGCCCATGATTTTCTAGATATTGCCTTAGCATTTTTACTTTTGGTTTACGACATTCACAATGATCTGCTGGATAATGTGGACAAATTAAAACTTCTTGAAAATTAATTCCCTGTGAAGTAAAAACTTTCATCATAAAATTATGTGGACCCTGAAATGCCATTTTAGGAAAACTGCTGGTGCCTAAACCATCTTGATTAGTTACGATAACTAATTGATAACCTGCCTGTTGTAACATTAGTAATGCCGGAATCACTCCTGGTTCAAATGAAAGTTTCGCCATGCTATCAACTTTAAAATCAGAAGGTTCGGTAATCAAAGTGCCATCCCGATCTATAAATAATACTTTATGCTTCTTCATAAAAACCTATGAATTTAAATTAATATTTAACTCTTGTAGTGCAGTAATCACACGTACACATTCCTTTCGAGTACCTATAGTAATTCGTAAACAATCTGCCAGCCCTCTGTGTTCACTTTGGTCCCTTAAAATAATTCCCTGATTACTAAGATGATGAAAAACTATTGGCGCATTGTAAAATCTTACTAATAAATAATTAGCTTCACTAGGAAATACTTTATCAACACATGAACAATTATGTAGTGCTTGAATTAGCCAATTACGATTATTAATAATTTTTTTGACATTATTACGCATTATCGTAATACCAGATTCGCTTAATGCCTGAGTGGCAATATCAGCAACTGGGATAGAAAGTGGATAGGGAGCTATTACTTTCAACAAAAGATTTATAATTTCTTGATTAGCTAGAGCAAATCCACAACGTAGGCCAGCAAGGGCAAAAGCTTTGGATAATGTACGTAAGACTACTAAATTAGAATAATCATGAATCCATGCGGTAATACTAGCATGAGGACAAAACTCAATATATGATTCATCAATAATAACCAATGCTTTTTGTTCCATGGTCATGTTAAGAAGAGCACGAATATCTTCACGATTTAATAGATTTCCCGTAGGATTATTTGGATTACAAAGATAAATCAATTTAAATTTATTTAATTGCTTTTCAATTGCGGCTAAATTTATTTGCCATCCTTTTAGGGAATTGATCTGAATAGATTCTACACCACAACTTTCTGCACTAACAGCATACATTCCATAAGTTGGGGGAGAAAATAATACTGTATCTACACTAGGTTCACAAAAAGTACGAATCAGAAGTTCAATGGCTTCATCCGCTCCACGACTTACTAATACTTGGTTAGATGAAAGCTTAACATAATTAGAATAACGTGAAATAACTTCTTTTGGTTGACCTTCTGGATATCTATTAAAGGTTTTTAATGATAAATGAAATTTTTTTGGGAATGGAGATTCATTAGCATTTAACCAAATATCCCCGTGACCACCAATTTTACGTGCTGAATTATATGGTTTAAGGGTACGAATCTTTAATCTAGCTAATTCTGTAATGGCATGTTTCATAACGCTTCCTTAATGACATTAATCCTTTGAGATATTGCATTTTTATGTGCTATTAAATTTTCAGCAGAAGCCAGAGTTTCAACGGTTGCCGCAATATGCATCAGTCCATGTGTGGTTAATTCTTGAACTGTTATTCGTTTTTGAAAATCTAGAACACTAAGACTAGAATACGTTAAGGTATGACCATATGTAGGAAGTACATGATTAGTTCCAGATGCATAATCTCCAGCGGATTCTGGTGACCAATCACCTAAAAATACTGAACCGGCATTTACAATATGATCTAAAAGTTTTCTAGCATTACGAGTTTGAATTATTAGATGTTCAGGACCATATCGATTACTGATTTCGATACATTTACGTAAATTGCTAGTAAGGATTAAACGACTGCTTTTTAGCGCCTTTCTAGCAATTATTGCTCTTGGTAATTTATCTAACTGTATTATGAGTGATTTAACTACCATTTCTGCTAAACAGTGATCTGGTGTTAAAAGAATAGACTGTGATTCAGGACCATGTTCAGCCTGTGAAAGTAGATCAGAAGCAATAAATTGTGGATTAGCTCCAGAATCAGCAATTATTAGTACTTCAGAAGGTCCTGCTGGAATATCAATAGCAATCCCATGCTGTCTAACTTGATTTTTAGCTTCTGTAACCCAGACATTACCTGGACCAAAAATTTTATCAACTTTTGGTATAGTTTGGGTACCAAATGCTAGTGCTGCAATAGCTTGAGCTCCTCCTATCTGAAAAATTTCTTTTATACCGCATAGCTGTGCAGTATATAAAATTTCAGGTGCAATTGGCGGTGGAGAACAAAGTACTATACGTTGACAACCCGCAATTTTGGCTGGAATAGCTAGCATCAAAACAGTAGATAACAAAGGAGCTGAACCCCCTGGAACATAAATTCCAACAGAAGCAATCGGTCGCGTAATTTGCTGACAACGTACTCCAGGTTGAGTTTCAATATCTATATCAACTAATTTTTGTGCTACATGAAAAGTATTGATATTATTTGCGGCTATGAAGATAGCGTTTTTTAAATTTTTACTAAGATTATTTGTCACCGCGGCAATTTTTTCAATATCTAAGGTGTCAGATTTAATACCTTCCAAGGTTAGATTATATTCATACAGGGCATCATCCCCATATTTTTTAACTTTAGTTATTATTTCGCATACGGTTTTCTGGATAGCACTCGAAATATTGATTGCTGGTCGCTGTAGCAACCCATTTTGTTGCTCATCGTTACAATTTTTCCAATTAATAATTTTGGTAAAGTCATACATAATCTTACTCCATCATCTTCTCAATAGGTAGTACTAATATAGAACTAGCACCTAGTGCTTTAAGTTTTTCCATAGTTTCCCAGAAGATATTTTCTCTACTGACCATATGCATAGCAAATCGATTTTTGGCTCCAGCTAAAGGTAATACCGTTGGTCGTTCGGTACCAGGCAAGAGAGCTACTACTTCTTCCAGTCTTTCTCCAGAAACATGTAGCATAATATATTTAGATTCACGAGCTTTAATTACACCCTGGATCCTTGTTATTAATCTATCTATAAGTATTTTTTTAGGTATCGAGATCTCTCCGTTACGTTGAATAATGCAAGCTTGAGATCGATAAATTACTTCCACCTCACGTAAACCATTGGCTTCCAAAGTAGCACCAGTAGATACTAAGTCACAAACCGCATCGGCTAATCCAGCACGTGGAGCTACTTCAACAGAACCATTAAATAAACAGGCTTTAAAATTAATCTTGTATTGATCCAGATATTTTTTTAAAAGATTAGGATAAGAAGTCGCAATTCTAGCATTTTGCAAACACTGTGGACCTTGATATTCTTCATAAATGGGCATGGCAAGTACCAACCTACAGCATCCAAAATCTAGACGATATAACATCCCATAGCTGGGATATTCTCCTTGAGAAAAACGATTTAACAGTGCTTCTTCTAAAACATTTTCGCCAATAATACCTAGATCTACCACACCATCCATAACTAATTCTGGAATGTCATCATCCCGAACTCTAAGAACATCAATTGGCATATTCTCAGCAAAAGAAATTAAGCATTGCTGTTGTAAATTAATTCTGATACCACAGCGAGTCAGAAGTTCATAAGAATCATTACTTAAACGACCGGATTTTTGCATAGCAATGCGTAAACGAGCGCTATCTCGCATGAGTTTATCTCCTTTCTAATCTTTTTAGAAAAGAACCTCTAAAATAATCTTTCTGAGGCTATTAGGTGAGCTATATTTGAGTAAAAGTAAATTACTGGAAAATATAATAAAATTTTCCAAAAGCTGATCTGAAATTCTAATTAGTTTAGATCAGAAATAACTCGAATCTTTTTAGTAGTGATGGTGATTAAATTGTATGCATGTCATAGATTTTATAATTTATTGTAAAATCTGAACTAAAGTAACTAATCTTAGATTGAGGTGCAAGATTTATTTATTAATACATGGGGTAAGCTGTGATCATAGCTCAATCTACGATAGATTTTATGATTGAAATTCCTACCAATCTAAATTTAATATTAGATTCTGACTGAATAACAAGGAGATAAAATATTATTTGGTAAAAATAATGAATGATATAATCCTTGTACAAATTTTAAATTGATAGGATAAATAAATTTATGATGAAGCGGATGATTCTTTTTTTGCTAACTAATTTAAGTATCATGTTAGTATTTTGGATTATTCTAAGTATAACAGGTATTCAAAAAACAAATTTAGCGAGCATTCTAATAACAGCTAGTTCCTTAGGTTTTGGGGGAGCATGGATGTCACTTTTACTATCTAAAATGATAGCCCTACGTAGTGTAGGTGGTAAGATAATTAATCATCCTCTAAACGCCACTGAACATTGGTTGTTAAAAACTGTCGGTCAGCAGGCACATAAGGTTGGTATAAATATGCCACAGATAGCGATCTACCAAGCTACAGATATGAACGCTTTTGCTACCGGCGCACGTCGTAATTCTGCCTTGATTGCGATATCAACCGGATTACTTAATAATATGAAGCCGGATGAAACCGAGGCCGTATTAGCTCATGAAATCTCTCACATTGCTAATGGTGATATGGTTACTATGAGTTTACTTCAGGGAGTATTAAATACTTTTGTGATTTTTATTTCTAGAGTAATTGCACAAATTATTTCAGAAATAATATCATTTAACAGTAAAGAAGGCAAAATGCCAAATTTTAATGCTACTATTTATAATATTATTTCATCAACATTGGAAATGATCTTTGGATTACTAGCTACTGTAATCGCACTATTTTTTTCACGCCAGCGGGAATTTTATGCAGATGCTGGTTCAGCACAAATTGTTGGAATTGAAAAAATGATTGCAGCTTTAAAAAGATTACAACAAACTATTGTTGAACCACAAGAACCCAAAAATATTATAAATTTTTGTATTAATGGTCGCAATAAAAATTTACAATCTTCAATTAATGTAATTTTTATGTCCCATCCTCCTTTAGAAAAGCGTATTGAAGCTCTACGTTTAAAGCAATATCTGAAATAATCTATTTATATTAATTAGATGTACTCTTGATAAGAAACTCCATAGTAATTAAATATCATTAAATGTTATATTATTTAATAATTAATCAATAAATGACTCTGACACTTATGCGAATTTTAGCTATCGATACCTCAACAGAATTATGTTCAGTAGCCTTATTAGATAATAAGGAAGTGTACTCTCTTTATGAATACTACCCTCGTGAACATGCTCAACTAATTCTGACCCTGATACAAAATATTCTTAATGATAGATGTCTAGAATTGCAGCAACTTGATGCGATTGCTGTGAGTCGTGGTCCTGGTAGTTTTACAGGATTGCGCCTTGGAATAAGTATTGCTAAAGGAATTGGTTTAGGTATAAATTTGTCTATTATTGGTATTTCGACATTGGCTATTTTAGCCGAAAAAGCGTTCAATATATTTGGTGCTAAAAAGGTACTAGTAGCTATTGATGCGCATATGGGAGAATTATACTGGGCTGAATATCAGCGTGTAAAAAAATCAGGTTGGGATGGAGAAGATACAGAAAAAGTATTAAATCCTCAGGAAATGAAATCTCGTATTACAAAATTAAGTGGTCATTGGTGTATAGTTGGTAGTGGATGGAAAATATATCATGATTTATTTGATAGTTTTTTGAATATCATTCCAGTTAATTGTGGTATACCTATAGCACAAGATATGTTACCTCTTGCTATGACAGCTTTCAAAGAAGGAAAGGTAGTTTCGGCAGATTGTATTGAACCTTGCTATCTTCGCAAAAACTTAATTTGGAAAAAATTACCCGGACGTACTTAAAATATTTTCTGCAAAATAAATCCTCAAGTTAAATTTGATAAAAAAGTAAGTATGAATAATTTAGTTAATCCAAGGACAAGTTAATTAATTTATTATCATATTATTACTTGATTTATATCTATGATTTTATGATTAGTTATGAAGCTAACTTTTTACTAAAAATAATAATATTAAAGATTAACTGTCATGTTATTAACATCTTGCATGGGTATTTATGAATTGTAAAAAATTTTATCTATTAGTATAGATATGCTACAAAGGTAGAAGAGTAAGTAGTTTAAGTATTAATCTTAAGAAATCAGTCATGGATCATAATATATGGTAACTGAAGACCTGACCTTTAGTTTTCTAGGAGATTAGTTCATATTTCTACTGAATTCGGTATTATTAATTAATGAATATTATTGTAAGGATAATTTATGAACAAAACTCAACTTATCGATATAATTGCTGAAAAATCAGATTTATCTAAATCGCAAGCTAAAACTGCATTAGAATCTACTCTAGCGGCAATTACTGAATCACTTAAATCGGGTGATATTGTACAATTAGTAGGTTTTGGAACATTTAAAGTTCATTATCGTGCTGAAAGAACCGGACGTAATCCTCAAACAGGACAACCTATAAAAATTGCGGCGGCTAACGTACCAACCTTTATTTCTGGTAAACTTTTAAAGGAAGCTGTTAGATAAGCAATGACTTAGGGGCGCAGCGCCCCTAAGTCATTTAATAAATTTTATTTTTAGTGACGAAAATGACGAATGCCAGTAAATATCATAGCAAGATGATGTTGGTTTGCTGCCGCAATAACTTCCTTATCACGTATTGATCCACCAGTTTGGATCACGCAAGTTATCCCTCTTAAGGCTGCTGAATCAAGATTATCTCTAAATGGTAAAAATGCATCCGATGCCATTACGGCTCCTTTAAGATTAAACCCTTCATCCTGAGCTTTGAGGTTAGCTATTTTAGTAGATGAAATACGACTTGTTTGTCCTGCTCCTATACCTAAAGTCATATTATTTTTAGCATAAACGATGGCATTCGATTTAACAAATTTGGCCACCTTCCAGCTAAAAAATGCATCCGCAAGTTCTGTTATAGTTGGTTGGCGATCACTTACTATTTTATAGTTTTTTTCTTCTAACAGGCTGTTATCACGTTCCTGAACTAATATACCACCTTTAATAACTTTAAAATCTAAACTAGCAAAATTCTGCTGGGGCCAAATACCATGACGATAAATTAGTAAACGGATATTGGGCTTTTCAGCAATGATCTCCACTGCTTGAGAGCTTACTAAAGGTGCTATAATAACTTCCACAAACTGATGAGTAATAATAAAAGATGAAGTTTTTTCATCTAAAGTACGATTTAAAGCAATAACTCCTCCAAAAGCCGAAGTAGGATCTGTTTTCCAAGCACGTTTATATGCTTCTAAAATTGAATTACCCAATGCAACCCCACATGGATTGGCATGTTTTACAATAACACATGCTGGAGAACTAAATTCTTTGACACATTCTAATGCAGTATCAGTATCATAAATATTATTATAAGACATAGGTTTACCTTGGATCTGCACAGTCGTGGCTACAGATGCTTCATTATTAAGATTGAGTTGGTCTACATAAAGAGCCGCCTGTTGATGATAATTTTCACCATATCGAAGATTATGTTTTTTTATTAAAGAAACTTGAATTTGTTTTGGTAATTCTCTCAATTTATCAATTTTATTTCCTGACTCTATAGATCTTAAATAATGAGCAATTTTATTATCATAACTTGCGGTTAAACTAAAAGCTTTTATCGCTAATTTAAAACGAGTATCGAGTTTAAGTGAGTTATTATTATTATCCATTTCATGGATAATAGCTGGATAATCACTCATTTCTACAATAATTACTACTTCTTGATAATTTTTAGCTGCTGAACGGACCATAGCAGGTCCTCCGATATCGATATTTTTAAGAGCCTGGTCTAATAATGTATAGTTATGAGTTCCCGGTGAAGGATAAAAATTTACTACAACCATATCAATTGGTAGAATTGCATGATGCTTCATCATATAATCATCTAAACCATGTCGTCCTAAAATCCCACCATGAATTTTAGGATGTAGAGTTTTTACTCTTCCATCCATTATTTCAGGAAAATTTGTATATTTAGAAATTTCTTGAATTTTTAAACCGGCATCAGTTAAGTATTTTGCAGTTCCACCAGTAGCCATTAATTCAACACCTCTTTTTACAAGAGCTCTAGCAAATTCTAAGATTCCTTGTTTATTAGAAACACTAATTATTGCTCGACGTACTGGATAATTTTGAGAGATCTTAGGCATATTATCTCCTATTTAAAATAAAATTTCCCAGATTCTATTCTTGATCGTCAAAATCAAAAGAAGAGAATCTCTTAAAAATTAAAATTTAAGATATAATACGAAGTACTACTATTATTTAGTAATAGGATAAAAAAGTTGCGTTGTTTGATAATAGAGAATTATGATTCTTTTACCTGGAATTTAGTTGATCACGTATCGCTCGTTTTAAAAACCGAACCTTTAGTAGTACTAAACGATCAATCTTCTTGGGATGAAATTCAATAACAAGGAAATATTCATTCAATTATTATATATATTTCCAGGACCAGGTTCGGTTACTAATGAAACAGATTTTTATATATCACGTCAAGCATGGGCACAAAATGAGATATCCATTATTGGGGTATGTTTTGGATTTCAAGGTTTAGCTTCTCTATTACTACGGTGCTAATATCGTAAAAGCACCACGCCCATAGTCTTATAGGTCAGGGTTTATTTAAAAAGATTCCTAATAAATTCGAAGCGGTTCGTTATCATTCACTGATAGCAAGTCCAATTAATTTTCCAACTCTATTAAAAATTACTGCACGAACACAATCTGGTAAGGAATAGAACATATTAAATATGCCTTTGCAATTTGTTATCTTTTGAGGCTTTTTGAGATCCTCTTAAACTATATCGATTTAGGCGTAATGATAATCTAGCTCCATTTGGAGCGTTTATAAAAATGGTAAGAACTGTTGTATCTTAAATACTTCACCAGAACGCTTCTTAAAAGTTGATTGCTACTCAGGGACGATTTATACTAAATCTATAAAAGGTACCTCTAGTCGTTCTACTAATTTAGTTTTAGCTTTTTAAAGCGCACAACGTTTAGCATATTCATAAAAAATTAAGCGTAAAATTTGATGATTGTTGATCTAATACGCCAAGTATCCTTTCCATGCAGTGTATCGGTTACTAAATTAATGAATATAGAAAGGGTTCATCAAAGTACTATTTAAGGTAACTTGCGATCCCATTGTGGTTTAATAGAGATATTAAGAGTAGGTGGATCACCGGATCCCCAAAATATCGTAGTATGCAAATTATTAACTAACTTAAACCATCTTCAGGTATATTATGGTAGTATTAGCTACTTATGTTTGAATCGGATTACGGATTTAAATATTGCCATACGAAGTTTATCGTATGATGGAAAGAAGAACTGTTAAGTTTGGTGCTAGTGGAGCCATAACTTTTATTTCCGATCTCGAAAAAGAATTTGAATAATTCCTAGTTAAAGCTGAATCAATTTTACGACCTATTTATCATTATTTTATCAATATAGATAGTGAATGACGTTACTAATTGAATTGCAGGAAAAAAGTTGATATTAAGATAAGATTATTATTCTAAGTAATAGATCGCTGAAACGATTTTACATAATTTATTTAATACTAAGTATTTCCAATACTGAAAGCTCTTGTTAGGAATTTTAAGAGGTTTTGTTATGAAAGCTATGTTAATGTTAATCATCTTTATTAGCATGATTTCTATTTCTAGTATATCGGCAACTTCCTTAAATCAGGAAGAACATTATATTGTTCTTGATAAACCAGTAAGGAGCATCCCTAAAGTTGTAGAATTTTTTTCATTTTTATGTCCTTATTGTTATCAATTTGAATCTATTTATCATGTCAGTACAATAGTAAATAAAGATTTACCAAAAAATGTGAAAGTAATTAGATATCATGTTTCTTTAGTCGGAGGATCACTTGGGAGAGCATTAACTCAAGCATGGAGTGTTGCTATAGCCTTAGGTGTAGAAGATAAAATGATTACACCCATCTTTGATGGCATTTTTCAAACTAAAACGATACATTCTCCAAATGAGATACGTAAGATATTTATTGATAACGGTATCAATGGCAAGGATTATGATGCGGTTTGGAATAGTTTTATGGTGAAATTTTTAGTTTTTAAACAGGAAAAAGCGGTAGATGCTGTTCAACTGCATGGTATTCCTAGTATAGTGGTAGCCGGTAAATATCTGATACGACAGGATTCTATGAATCCTCAACCGGATTCCATATATAGTTATTCGCAACTATATGCAAATTTAGTTAAATTTCTAATAAAACAAAGTTAAAATATTAAAGTACTCTAATTAGAGTTTACCCTATTGGCTAAATACTATTCTATTTTATGCATAATGAAAAATTACAAATTACTAGTGGATATTTGTCTAATAAATCACTAATTATAATAGATGGAACTTCGTATTTATATCGTGCTTATTATGCTTTACCTATGCTTATTAATAGTAAAGGTAAACCTACCGGAGCTATCTATGGTATTTTTAGGATGTTATCTAGCTTATTAAAACAATATCAACCAAGTCATATGGTAGTAGTTTTTGATGTAAGAGGTAAAAATTTCCGTAATTATTTATTTCCCGCATATAAGTTAAATCGTCAACCTATGCCAGAACCTCTCTATGTTCAAATCTCGCCTATATATGGAATTTTAAGAGCTATGGGCATTTATACAATGGGTGTATCTGGATTTGAGGCAGATGATATTATTGGAACCTTATCACAACAACTAAGTAAACAAGGATACCTGATTTTAATTAGTAGTCTTGATAAAGATATAGCACAGTTAGTTACATCAAATATTATGATTATTAATAAAATTAAAATTCTTGGACCTCAGGAAATAAAAGATAAATATGGAGTTCCACCTTCTCTCATTATTGATCTCATAGCTTTGATGGGCGATAGTTCTGATAATATACCTGGGGTTCCAGGTATAGGAGTAAAAATTGCTAAGAAACTCTTACTAGAAATAGGTAATCTCAATAAAATTTTAAATCATATTAATAAAATTAAAAATATGTCTTTTCGAGGTGCTAAGCTAATAGCTGCTAATCTCGAAAAAAATAAAAATCTTGCGATGATTTACCGACAAATTGCTACTATAAAGACTGATATTGAACTTAAAGTTACTTATGAGGAATTAGCTATTAAAGTACCAGACCTAGAAAAATTATTTTTTTTATTAAAATATTATGAATTGAAGCAATTAATACCTAAAATCTAATATTATTATTTTTCAATGTTAGAAACATATAATTTACAGATTCAACTTTAGATAAGTTGAATCTGTTTTTTTTACAGGTAAAATTTTTAAACACTATAGTAAAGTTCGAATTCTACTGGGTGAGGTGTCATGCGAACTGTTTCTATCTCTTTAAAACATAGTGCAAGATAAGCATCAATAGCATCATGAGTAAATACACCGCCACGCGTTAGATATTCCCGATCGTTATTTAATGCATTTAGAGCTTCTTCTAGTGAGCTGGCAACTTGAGGAATCTTATTTTCTTCTATCTTGGTTAAATCATAAAGATTTTTATCCATGGCATCCCCAGGGTGAATTTGGTTAAAAATTCCGTCTAATCCCGCCATTAGTAATGCAGAAAAAGCTAGATATGGATTAGCAGCAGGATCAGGAAAGCGCACTTCAATGCGACGCGCATTCACATTAGTACTGCTAACCACTGGAATACGGATAGATGCTGAACGATTGCGTGCTGAATAAGCTAGCATTACTGGAGCTTCATAACCTGGAACTAAGCGTTTATAGGAATTAGTAGTCGGATTAGAAATCGCATTAATTGCTTTTGCATGTTTTATTATACCACCAATATAGAAAAGTGCCTTTTCAGATAGTCCACCATATTGGTTACCAGCAAATAGGTTGATTCCGTCTTTAGATAAAGACATATGACAGTGCATACCTGAACCATTATCTCCCATAATAGGTTTTGGCATAAAAGTAGCTGTTTTTCCAAACGCATATGCAGTATTATGTACTACATATTTATAGATTTGAATTTCATCAGCTTTTTTAGTCATGGTATTGAATCTAGTGGCAACTTCATTTTGGCCTGCACTCGCTACTTCATGGTGATGTGCTTCTACTATTAGTCCCATTTGTTCCATAGTTAGACATATAGCCGATCTAATATTTTGTGAAGAATCAACTGGAGGCACCGGGAAATACCCACCTTTCATTGTTGGTCTATGACCCTTATTGCCATTTACATACTTTTTATTATTATTCCAAGATGCTTCAATATCATCAATGGTAAAGCAAGAACCTGACGCATTACTACTAAAACGAATATCATCAAATAAAAAAAATTCTGGTTCGGGACCAAACCAAGCTAGATCTGCAATTCCTGACGAAATTAAAAATTTTTCGGCACGTTTGGCAATAGAACGCGGATCACGTCCATATCCTTGCATTGTATCTGGCTCAACAATATCACAACGAATGATCAGAGTAGGTTCTTCATAAAAAGGATCAATGATAGCTGTACTAGTATCTGGCATTAAAACCATATCAGATTCATTTATCCATTTCCAACCTCTAATAGAAGAGCCATCAAACATTTTGCCTTGCTCAAAAAAGTTAGTATTCACTTGATGTGATGGTATTGTAATGTGCTGTTCTTTACCTTTAGTATCAGTAAAACGCAGATCAACAAACTTGATTCCATGTTTGTTCAACATTGTCAAAACATGTTCAATGGACATATCTCACTCACTCTCTTGAATTTAATTAACTGATTGATTTTAGCGACTTATAAAATAAGTTTTCCATATTATAAAACTAGGTCAATTTTAATTGATATTGAAATGTCTTACATAATTCCATGAGTTTTGATTTATCAAAATAATTGAAGTGTATTCCAAACTGATTAATCTAATTAATAGATTAAAAAATTTATAAATATTTTACTAAAAACTAATTTTATGATGGTTAATCCAAATATTAACTGAATGGTACCCGGAGCGGGACTTGAACCCGCATAGCCATATGGCCGAGGGATTTTAAGTCCCTTGTGTCTACCAAATTCCACCATCCGGGTAACATTAATAACTGGAGGCGCGTCCCGGAATTGAACCGAGGTATACGGATTTGCAATCCGCTGCATAGCCTCTCTGCCAACGCGCCAATTATTAATTTTCCTTATCAACATCGTATATATTTGTAGATTCTACTGATTTGATCTAATGAGTCAATATAATTATCATTTATTATCAAATTGTTTAGAAGAAAATAAATCTTGGCTAGCCCCATAGAAATATTTTAACATTGACCATAAAGTCAAGACTGCTGCAATATACAAAGCAATGACACCCCAGTTTTCTATAAACTTATCTGGACGCCAGAGTAATGCAAACAATGCCATCATTTGAATGGCAGTTTTAATTTTACTAATTTTGGAGACTGCTAATATGCGAGGTTTACCTTTTCTAGCCATCCATTCTCTCAGTGCAGAAATCATAAGTTCACGCATAATAATAATTGAAGAAGGTAGGGTGATCCACCATGTATGAAAATGTTCTGCTATCAACACTAATGCCATAGCTACCATGATTTTATCAGCTACTGGATCAAGAAACGCACCAAAATAGGTGGTTTGTTTCCATCTTCTAGCAAGAAAACCATCAAACCAATCCGTAATTGCCGCAGTTGAGAATAAAACTGCACAAAAGAAAGGTGCCCAATGAAATGGCAAGTAAAATGCAAAAACAAAAAATGGAATCAACAAAATACGTAACAAAGTAATAAATATTGGAATATTAAATGGCATAAACGAATTTTTTGAATTTAACCTTTTAATGACATGATAAAACTTTACTTGGATTTAATTGATTTAATCTTAGTACAGTTAAAAATAATTTTGGATTGATTAATAAAATCATGAAACTATATCCAATAAAACTTGTTAATTTTCGATGGGATCTACATCCCATGAGCACTTAATTTGACTTAACTTGGCTAACTTATTAATTAGAGATAGATTACTTTTAATAAGTTGTTGTAATTTATAACGTGAATGATGTTGTAAGAGTAGTTGCCAACGATAGAATCCATTACATTTGGCTTTTAAAGCGGGTTCTGGCCCAATAATAAAGAATCCATCCTTTTTTAAAAGATTACAATCCAAAATATCAATTAAATTATAAATAAATTGGCGGCTTTGAGTATTTTCATAAGATTCCGCACTAATTCTTACATGGTAAGTATATGGAGGTAGTGATCTGTTTTTTCTATCAAGTAAAGCTTGTATTGCAAAAGAATGATAACCATCATGCAATAATCTATTTAAGATCGGGTGATTAGGATGATAGGTTTGTAAGATCACTTCACCATATTTATTAGCACGACCTGCTCGTCCAGCAACCTGTGTATAGAGTTGTGCAAAGTGTTCAGCTGAACGAAAATCCGCCGAAAATAAGGCACCATCTACATCTAATAATGCTACTAAGGTTACATCAGGAAAATGATGACCTTTAGCAAGCATTTGTGTTCCTACTAAAATTCGAGCTCCCCCAAGTTGTACTTCATGAAGCTGATTTTGTAAATTTTTTTTATTCTTTACTGTATCACTATCAATACGTGAAATAGGTATTTTGGGAAAAAGGGTACACAAATTTATTTCTAGTTGCTCAGTTCCTAACCCAACTGGAATTAAATTAGTTGTACTACATTGGATACATTGAGAAGGAATAGCATGATTCCTGTTACAATAATGACAGCGTAATTGGCTATCCTGTCGATGTAAAGTATAACAGTGATCGCAACGTTGACATTCAGCAATCCAACCACATTCCTGACATATAAGGGATGTTGAAAATCCTCTTTTATTTAAAAAAAGTAATACTTGATTATTAGCTTGTAAGTGTTTTGTTATAAGTTTTTTTAGTAGAGGAGAAAGACCAGATTCTAATTTTAAACCTCTTAAATCGATTACTAATTGTTTATATAAACCGGCTTTACCAGCACGTTTACTAAGTTTTAAATTTTTATATTTACCAATATGCACATTATATAAGGTTTCTAAAGCAGGTGTTGCTGAACCCATGATTATTGGAATATTTGCTTTTTTAGCAAGTAATACAGCTAAATTTCGTGCATGATAACACCAGGTATCCTGCTGTTTATAAGAAATATCGTGCTCTTCATCTATTATGATTATTCCAAGATAAGCAAAAGGAGTAAATAAAGCAGATCTTGTACCAATTATAATCGCTACTTCTCCTTGCTTCGCTTTAAACCAAACTTTAAATCTTTCTGAATTATTAAGACTAGAGTGTAAAACTTCTATAGGTACGTTAAAACGTTCTCTAAAACGCTTAATAGTCTGCGGTGTTAAGCCAATTTCTGGTACTAATACTAATACCTGTAGACCTCTAGCCAATATAGTTTCTATAACATTAAGGTATACTTCGGTTTTTCCAGAACCTGTAAT
This sequence comes from Candidatus Dasytiphilus stammeri, assembly GCA_045690005.1. GTDB lineage: Bacteria > Pseudomonadota > Gammaproteobacteria > Enterobacterales > Enterobacteriaceae > Dasytiphilus > Dasytiphilus stammeri_P. The sequence goes on from CP145881.1 coordinate 27,886, forward strand.
ACCCTCAAGCAACCACGCTGAAAAATAATTATCTGATTTACGGATAGTCTTAATAGCAGTAATCTGTTCCGCATTTAAAGTTAATATTTTGTTAGATACTGATAAATTATTATTCCATTTATTTATGGTTTTAACTGGATAGCAGAGCTGAGATAATCCTTTTTTGCCTAAAGCTTTTAAAGTGTTTATATTCAAATTATATTGGAAGATCTCACAATGATAAATGGCATCTTTTTTTAGAATAGCTATTGCTTGTTGTTGTTTAGGATTATTTTTAATAGTCTCTAAGGAAATCTCTCGTCCCATCTTAGTAAGATGCCACATTTTAGGCGGTATAACTGGTTGTCCTTTTCTTAGTAAGATTGGAAGCGCGTTAAAAATTACTTCCCCTAGTGGATTATGATAATAATCTGCAGCCCATATTAGTAGGCGCCATAATGAACTAGGAAATAAAGATTTATTATCAATGATTTTATTAATAGGTTTTAATTTGGTAAGAGGTAAATTACTGTAATTCTTGATTTTTACTACTATACCAGTAACATTACGATTACCAAAAGGGACATTAACTCTAGCACCTATTACTGTATTAAGATGTGATGGTAGTAAATAATCAAAATATTGTGTTAATGGAATATAAATGACTACCTGAACAATTAACATAAAATTAACCAATATAAGTATAAGTAGATAATATATCTATATTAACCATCGCATGGAATATATGGATATATTCTTAAATTATTAATTAAGGGGTTAAGGAATTTATATGAAAAAAAATATTCATCCAAATTATACATATATTACCGCAATTTGTTCTTGTGGTAATCGAATTAAGATTGGCTCTACTTTAATCAACGATCTTAATTTAGATGTATGTTGCCAATGTCATCCATTTTATACTGGTAAACAACGTATAGTAGATACGCAAGGTCGTGTTGAACTATTTAATAGACGTTTTAATATTAATTATGGTAAATAAATCAGCAATTTTTCTTAATAAAGAAGTTTTTACATTTCAATAAATTTAAATTTATTGACCTCTCTAATACCAATGTTTACTCTAGATATTATTAATAATGAAGATTCTTGTAGGAAGACTAAGTATTATGATATGTAAAGCAGAAACAATTGCAGCCCGCAGCGGTTTAAATCAGGATGAACAGTATGGTAGTGTAGTTTCACCCATTCATCTTTCTAGCACCTATAATTTTTATGGTTATAATCAGCCACGTGCATACGATTATTCACGTCGTAGTAATCCAACACGTGATCTAGCACAGCAAGCTATTGCAGAATTAGAACATGGAGCAGGAGCAGTTATAACTAATAGTGGTCTAGCAGCACTTCATTTAGTTTGTATAGTATATTTAAATCCTGGTGATTTAATGATAGCACCTCACGATTGTTATGGAGGTAGTTATCGGATGATTGATAGTCTTAGTAATAGAGGTATATACCGAGTAATCTTTATGGATCAAGGAGATAAAAACGCTTTAAATAGGGTCTTAACTAGAGAACCCAAATTAGTGTTAATAGAAAGTCCTAGTAATCCCTTGTTACGTGTAGTGGATATCCCTTATATCTGTGATGCTGCTCGATCAGCAGGAGCTATTAGTGTTGTAGATAACACTTTTTTAAGTCCAATTTTACAAAATCCATTACAACTAGGAGCCGACTTAGTTATCCATTCATGTACAAAGTATCTTAATGGACATTCAGATATTATTGCCGGAGTTGTCGTGGCTAACGATATTAATCGTTTAAAAGAAATTGCTTGGTGGGCTAATAATATTGGTGTTACCGGAGCAGCATTTGATACCTATCTACTAATGCGTGGATTGCGTACCTTAGGAGCACGTATTGCGATAGCACAAAAGAATGCTTTAGCTATAGTAAATTATTTAAAAAAACAATCACATGTTAAAAAAATCTATCATCCTTCATTATTAGAAAATAATGGACACCAATTTGCTGTCCGTCAACAAAAAGGGTTTGGTGCAATGTTAAGTTTTGAACTAGATGGTAACCAGCAAACTATTATGGATTTTCTTAAAAACTTAACCTTATTTACTTTAGCTGAGTCCTTAGGAGGTGTAGAAAGTCTTATATCGCATACTGCTACTATGACACATGCTGCTATGTCAGAAAAGGCGCGTCAAAAGGCAGGAATTTCGGATATGCTCTTACGGATTTCTACCGGTATTGAAAATTATGAAGATCTCCTTAATGATTTAGATCAAGCCTTTCGATCTATATCTTAGATATCTGGTTAATATAAATACTGCAGATTATAACTTACTTGGTGGAAGTTTAAACATATTCTTAATTTGGGAGATTGATGAAAATTCAAGATAATCATTATTAAATTTAATTATTTTACTTTATACATTTAACCTCTTTACTCCTTTATTTTAAGGTTAATTTATATTATAAAAGGAATGGATATGAGTTGTTTGTATGCTTCTCAGCTTTCAGCACTGAATCAGCGATTGGTAGAATTAAATGGAAAAGTAAATATTTCATTTGAATTTTTCCCACCCACCACCTTAAAAATGGAACAACTTTTATGGAAATCCATTGATATTCTTAGCAAATTAAGACCGAAGTTTGTGTCAGTAACTTCCGGAGTAAAATTGGGAAAAATTGAAGGTACTAACCGTATTATAAAAGAGATTAAAGAGCGTACTGGGCTTATAACTGCTCCACACTTAACATGTATTAATAGAACTAGGTTAGAGTTAATAGAAATTGCACAAAATTACTGGAATAATGGGATACGTCATATTATTGCTCTCAGAGGTGATTTACCACTAGGAAGTAATAAGACAACCATGTATGGAGCAGATCTAGTAGCATTATTAAAAACTATAGGAGATTTTGACATTTCGGTGGCGGCGTATCCGGAAGTTCATCCTGAAGCTAAAAATGCCCAGGCGGATTTGATTAACTTGAAGCGTAAAATAGATGCTGGGGCTTCTAGGGCTATAACCCAATTTTTTTTTGATGTGGAAACTTATTTACGTTTTAGGGATAGATGTGTAGCTGCGGGGATTGATGTAGAAATTATACCTGGTATATTACCAGTATTAAATTTAACACAGATAAAAAAATTCACTACTCTGAGTAATGTTCGCATTCCCGGATGGATGAAGATTTTATTTTCAAACTTAGAAAATCATTCTGAAGCTAATCAAATAATTGGAGCAAATTTAGCTATAGATATGGTTAAAGTTTTAAGTAGTGAAGGTGTTAATGATTTTCATTTTTATACTCTTAATAGATCAGAAATTATTTATGCAATTTGTCATTTTTTAGGAATGCGTATTCAAAGTAGTATTTAATTTATAAGGAAACCTTTATTATCAAAGAACACCGAATACTAATATTTGACTCTGGATTAGGTGGTATTTCAGTATACCATGAAATACGTAAACTCTCACCAAATGTACATTACCTTTATGTTTTTGATAATGTGTATTTTCCTTATGGAAATAAGGAAAATAACTTTCTCTTACAACGTGTAGAAAAAATTATATTAAAGATATCAAATAAATATTTGTTAGATATGGTAGTTATTGCTTGTAATACAGTTAGTACTGTAGCACTGTCGAGTTTACGTACCAAATTTAAATTTCCCATAGTTGGGGTAGTACCGGCCATTAAACAAGCTGCAGAGTTAACAAGTAATGGTATTATAGGATTGTTAGCAACTCCAACAACTATATCACAATCTTATACACATGGACTGATAGCCAATTTTGCTTCTAAATGCCGAATTAGAATGTTAGGTTCATTAGAATTAGTAAAATTAGCGGAAATGAAATTACAAAATATACCTATTTCCATGGAGATAATTAAAAATATCTTGCAACCGTGGTTAATTAAAGATCATCCTCCTGATATTGTTGTTCTAGGGTGCACACATTTTACATTTTTAACAGAAGAATTATCTCAGATCTTACCAATAGAAATTCAAATATTAGATTCAAGTGCGGCAGTCGCACGTCAAATAAATTTAGTATTAAGGCATATTACTTCAAAACAAATTTTAAAAGGTACTAATACCGCATTTTGTATAGATTTTACTAATAATTCAGAACAAAAATTTTCAGTATTACAACGCTATGGTTTTAAAATACTTGAACCGCTCTTCTTGAATTGAATGAATAATAACTTATATATAGTTATGATGAATCTATTGTAATGAAATATACAATATAGTAAAATATTAATCTTAATTAGTGTTAGATCTTTAAAAATTTGGGTGTGCATTGTCGGAAAATAAAGTAATAAAATAGTTTTGTTCATATATAACAAAACCAGATATTAAACCTTAATAGTATATAGCTTTTAAGGTAAGTAAGATTAGAGAAGAGAATTGAAGAGTTTGATCATGGCTCAGATTGAACGCTGGCGGCAAGCCTAACACATGCAAGTCGAACGGCAACAGAGAGAATTAAAATTTTCTGCTGGCAAGTGGCGGACGGGTGAGTAAGATCTGGGGATCTACCCAGTGGAGGGGAATAACCATTGGAAACGATGGCTAATGCCGCATATACTCGTAAGAGAAAAGTGGGGGACCGAAAGGCCTCACACCATTGGATGAACCCAGATGAGATTAGCTAGTTGGTTAGGTAATGGCTAACCAAGGCTACGATCTCTAGCTGGTCTGAGAGGATGACCAGCCACACTGGAACTGAGATACGGTCCAGACTCCTACGGGAGGCAGCAGTGGGGAATATTGCACAATGGGGGAAACCCTGATGCAGCTATGCCGCGTGTATGAAGAAGGCCTTAGGGTTGTAAAGTACTTTCAGTAGGAAAGAAGAATTAAGATTTAATAAATCTTAGTTTTGACATTATCTACAAAAGAAGCACCGGCTAACTCCGTGCCAGCAGCCGCGGTAATACGGAGGGTGCAAGCGTTAATCGGAATTACTGGGCGTAAAGAGCACGTAGGTGGCAAATTAAGTCAGATGTGAAATCCCTGGGCTCAACTTAGGAACTGCATTTGAAACTGATTGGCTAGAGTCTCGTAGAGGGAGATAGAATTTCGGGTGTAGCGGTGAAATGCGTAGATATCCGGAGGAATACCAGTGGCGAAGGCGATCTCCTGGACGAACACTGACGCTGAGGTGCGAAAGCATGGGGAGCAAACAGGATTAGATACCCTGGTAGTCCATGCTGTAAACGATGTCGATTTGGAGGTTGCGGATACAAACTGTAACTTCCGTAGTAAACGCGTTAAATCGACCGCCTGGGGAGTACGGCCGCAAGGTTAAAACTCAAATGAATTGACGGGGGCCCGCACAAGCGGTGGAGCATGTGGTTTAATTCGATGCAACGCGAAAAACCTTACCTGGTCTTGACATCCACAGAATTTAGTAGAGATATTAAAGTGCCTTTGGGAACTGTGAGACAGGTGCTGCATGGCTGTCGTCAGCTCGTGTTGTGAAATGTTGGGTTAAGTCCCGCAACGAGCGTAACCCTTATCCTTTGTTGCCAGCGCATAAAGGCGGGAACTCAAAGGAGACTGCCGGTGATAAACCGGAGGAAGGTGGGGATGACGTCAAGTCATCATGGCCCTTAAGACCAGGGCTACACACGTGCTACAATGGCGTATACAAAGAGAAGCAACCTCGCGAGAGCAAGCTGACCTCATAAAATGCGTCGTAGTTCGGACTGGAGTCTGCAACTCGACTCCACGAAGTCGGAATCGCTAGTAATCGTGGATCAGCATGCCACGGTGAATACGTTCTCGGGCCTTGTACACACCGCCCGTCACACCATGGGAGTGGGTTGCAAAAGAAGTGAGTAGCTTAACCTTTTTTTAGGAGGGCGCTTACCACTTTGTGATTCATGACTGGGGTGAAGTCGTAACAAGGTAACCGTAGGGGAACCTGTGGTTGGATCACCTCCTTAAATTAAAAAAAATTTTCTGTACAGTGCACACACAAATCATATATCAGGCCTGTAGCTCAGCAGGTAAGAGCGCACCCCTGATAAGGGTGAGGTCGGTGGTTCAAATCCACTCAGGCCTACCAAACAAGTAGCTCTAAAATTTTAGAGCTTGATTTTAGGCCTGAATAGTTGGTGATGGGGCTATAGCTCAGTTGGTAGAGCGCCTGCTTTGCACGCAGGGGGTCAGCGGTTCAAATCCGCTTAGCTCCACCATTGAGTTATGATATGAAGTTACATTTAATAATTAAATAGTAAATAGATTAATGTTCTTTAAAAATATAAAATAAGATGAATAGAAGAAGCCTAAATTAGCAAAAGAAACACTTGCGGGTTGTAAGGTTAAGCAATGAAGCGTATATGGTGAATGCCTTGGCAGTCAGAGACGATGAAGGACGTGCTAATCTGCGAAAAGCACTGATAAGCTGACAGAAGCGTCTGAATCAGTGATATCCGAATGGGGAAACCTGATGCACATATTGCATCATTGTCAGGTGAACACATATCTTGACAAAGTAAACCGAGGGAAATGAAACATCTGAGTACCTCGAGGAAAAGAAATCAACCGAGATTCCCTTAGTAGTGGCGAGCGAAATGGGAAGAGCCCAGAACTAAAATTAGTTTGTAATAATTAGTAGAACGATTTGGAAAAATCGACGATACAGGGTGATAGTCCCGTATATCCAACATATAAACTTATAAGTTCAAAGAGTAAGGCGGGACACGTGATATCTTGTCTGAAGAAGGGGGGACCATCCTCTAAGGCTAAATACTCCTGACTGACCGATAGTGAACTAGTACCGTGAGGGAAAGGTGAAAAGAACCCCGGTTAGGGGAGTGAAATAGATCCTGAAACCATATACGTACAAGCAGTAGGAGTCTTTTAATAAATAAAAGATGACTGCGTACCTTTTGTATAATGGGTCAGCGACTTGTATTCTGTAGCAAGGTTAACTGTATAGGGGAGCCGTAGGGAAACCGAGTCTTAATTGGGCGTTAAGTTGCAGGATACAGACCCGAAACCCGGTGAGCTAGCCATGGGCAGGTTGAAGGTTGGGTAATACTAGCTGGAGGACCGAACCGACTGATGTTGAAAAATCAGCGGATGACCTGTGGCTAGGGGTGAAAGGCCAATCAAACCGGGAGATAGCTGGTTCTCCCCGAAAGCTATTTAGGTAGCGCCTTATGAATTCATCAGCGGGGGTAGAGCACTGTTTCGGCAAAGGTGCTATCCTAGCTTACTAAGCCGATGCAAACTACGAATACTGCTGAATGCTATCATAGGAGACACACGGCGGGTGCTAAGGTTCGTCGTGGAAAGGGAAACAACCCAGACCGCCAGCTAAGGTCCCTAAGTCATAGTTAAGTGGGAAACGATGTGGGAAGGCTTAGACAGCCAGGATGTTGGCTTAGAAGCAGCCATCATTTAAAGAATGCGTAATAGCTCACTGGCCGAGTTTGCCTGCGCGGAAGATTTAACGGGGCTAAATTATGCACCGAAGCTGCGGCAGCAACATAAATTGCTGGGTAGGGGAGCGTTCCGTAAGCCATAGAAGGTATGCTGAAAAGCATACTGGAGGTATCGGAAGTGCGAATGCTGACATAAGTAACGATAAGATAGGTGAAAAACCTATCCGCCGAAAGACCAAGGGTTCCTGTCCAACGTTAATCGGGGCAGGGTAAGTCGGCTCCTAAGGTGAGGCTGAAAAGCGTAGCTAATGGGAAACAGGTTAATATTCTTGTACTATATATTACTGCGATTGGGGGGACGGAGGAGGTTAGGTCAGCCTGGCATCGGTCGTCCAGGTTTAAGCGTGAAGGTGGGTGATTTAGGAAAATCCGGATCACTGTTAACACTGAGGCGTAATGACGAATTACGAAAGTAATGAAGTGATTTATACCACACTTCCAAGAAAAGCCTCTAAGCTCCAGGTAATATATAACCGTACCCGAAACCGACACAGGTGGTCAGGTAGAGAATACTAAGGCGTTTGAGAGAACCCGGGTGAAGGAACTAGGCAAAATAGTGCCGTAACTTTGGGAGAAGGCACACTGACGTATAGTGATATCCTTGCGGATGAAGCTAAGGTCAGTCTAAGATAACAGCTGGCTGCAACTGTTTATTAAAAACACAGCACTGTGCAAACACGTAAGTGGACGTATACGGTGTGACGCCTGCCCGGTGCCGGAAGGTTAAAAGAAGGAGTCAAGGGCAACCTAAAGCTCTGGACTGAAGCCCCGGTAAACGGCGGCCGTAACTATAACGGTCCTAAGGTAGCGAAATTCCTTGTCGGGTAAGTTCCGACCTGCACGAATGGCGTAATGATGGCCAGACTGTCTCCACCTGGGACTCAGTGAAATTGAATTTGCTGTGAAGATGCAGTGTACCCGCGGCAAGACGGAAAGACCCCGTGAACCTTTACTGTAACCTGATACTGAATATTGATTCTTAATGTGCAGAATAGGTGGGAGGCATTGAAATGTAGACGCCAGTTTACATGGAGCCATCGTTGAGATACCACCCTTTAAGGCTGAATATTCTAACTGAGTTCCGTTATCCGGAACCAGGACAGTGTCTGGTGGGCAGTTTGACTGGGGCGGTCTCCTCCTAAAGAGTAACGGAGGAGTACAAAGGTCAGCTAATCACGGTCAGATATCGTGAGGTTAGTACAAAGGCAGAAGCTGGCTTGACTGCGAGCGTGACGGCGCGAGCAGGTGCGAAAGCAGGTCTTAGTGATCCGGTGGTTCCGTATGGAAGGGCCATCGCTCAACGGATAAAAGGTACTCCGGGGATAACAGGCTAATACCGCCCAAGAGTTCATATCGACGGCGGTGTTTGGCACCTCGATGTCGGCTCATCACATCCTGGGGCTGAAGCAGGTCCCAAGGGTATGGCTGTTCGCCATTTAAAGTGGTACGCGAGCTGGGTTTAGAACGTCGTGAGACAGTTCGGTCCCTATCTGCCGTGGGCGTTGGAAGATTGAGAGGGGCTGCTCCTAGTACGAGAGGACCGGAGTGGACGCATCACTGGTGTTCGGGTTGTCACGCCAGTGGCATTGTCCGGTAGCTAAATGCGGAAGGGATAAGCGCTGAGAGCATATAAGTGCGAAACCTGCCTCAAGATGAGTCTTCCCTGAAGTTGAGAAACTTTCTGAAGGGACGTTGGAGATGACGACGTAGATAGGCTGGATGTGTAAGCATAGTAATATGTTGAGCTAACCAGTACTAATGACCCGAGAGGCTTAACCTTGCAACACCGGAAGTGTTTTATCTTCTTTATATCTTATAAAGATACCAGATAACTCTAGCGTGGTGGTACCACCTGATACCATTCCGAACTCAGAAGTGAAACGCCGCAGCACCGAGGGTAGTATGGTAATTAACTGTGCGAGAGCAGGTCGTTATCTGGTATAAAGAAAATCTTTACTCTAAAGATAGAGGTACGGTAGTTCAGTTGGTTAGAATACCGGCCTGTCACGCCGGGGGTCGCGGGTTCAAGTCCCGTCCGTACCGCCAATAATTTAAAACTAAAAATCCGCAAACGCGGATTTTTAGTTATGTTATCAATTAAATCTTTTTTCTAGATAATGTATGTTAGTTAGACATTGATGAAAGTTGTTGTCAGCAAGAATTTTTATGAGTATTTCAATATTTGTTTGAATCCCTTTAATAAAAAGTTCCGCTAGAGCATTTTTCATTTTAACGATAGCTATATCACGATTTTCACCGTAAGTAATTAATTTGCCTATCATAGAATCATAGTATGAAGGTACCGTATATCCAGCATAAATATGAGAGTCCCAACGTACACCTACTCCTCCTGGTGCATAGAATTCAGTAATTTCTCCTGCCGATGGTAAAAATGTCTCGGAATCTTCTGCATTAATGCGACATTCTATTGCATGTCCTTTAATGCACACCTCTTCTTGAGAAAGAGATAACGGTTTTCCACATGCAATACGGAGTTGTTCTTTTATTAAGTCGACACCAGTAATCATTTCAGTAACTGGGTGCTCTACTTGAATACGAGGATTCATTTCAATAAAGTAAAAATTGCCATTTTCGTATAAAAATTCAAAGGTACCAACACCGCGATATCCGACGTCAATGCAAACTTGACAGCAACATTCTCCAATGTAACGACGCATGGCATCGGTTATGCCAATTGCTGGAGCTTCTTCTATTAATTTCTGATGACGTCTCTGTATAGAGCAATCTCGGTCGGCTAGATAAATGGCATGACCTTGATTATCAGCTATGATTTGGATTTCAATATGCCTAGGGTGAGTTAAAAATTTTTCCATATACACAACATCATTGTTAAAAGCTTTTTTAGCTTCTAATTTAGTCATAGCAATTGATTGTTCTAAATCCTTTGCGTTATATACTACACGTATGCCACGTCCACCCCCTCCACCGGAAGCTTTGAGGATTACAGGATAACCAATTTTGTGAGCAATCGCCTGATTCAAAGTAAGATTTTCCTCAAGAGGACCTTCCTCTGAACCAGGAACGCAAGCTATTCCGGCTTTTTTCATGATGCTTAATGCTGAAAGTTTATCACCTATAATACGAAGAGTATCTGCACGAGGACCAATAAAAATAAAACCAGATCTCTCTACTTGTTCTGAAAAATCCGCATTTTCAGAAAGAAAACCATATCCCGGATGAATTGCGTCTGCCCCTATAATTTCAGCAGCGGAAATTAGTGCAGGTACATTAAGATAACTTTGTGCTACTGGTGCAGGACCGATACAAATAGTCTCGTCAGCCAGCAATACATGTTTCTGATTGCGATCTACACTTGAATGTACGGCAACCGTTTTTATACCTAATTCTTTACATGCCCGCAAAATACGTAGAGCAATTTCGCCACGATTAGCAATGACAATTTTATCCAGCATATTTCATAACTCACTTAATGATTACCAAAGGATCATCATATTCCACTGGTTGTCCATTTTCGACTAAAATTGCTTTTACTATACCAGATTTATCTGTTTGAATTTGATTCATCATTTTCATTGCTTCAACAATACACAAAGTATCACCAATATTAACTTGCTGACCTACTTCAATATATGCCTTGGATTCATGATTTGGAGTACGATAAAAAGTTCCTACAATAGGAGAGCGGACAATATATCCATCGATATCATCAATTCTATTTTTATTGACATCGGTTGCATGAGGAGTAGTAGGTTGGGCAATAGCAGCTTGGATAGTACTATTATTATGCTGTATCATTGAATGATAATCTTGATACTTAGAGATTCTATTAATACGAATAGATTCTTTGCCTTCTGAGATTTCTAGTTCAGCAATCCCGGATTCCTCAACTAGCTCAATTAACTTTTTTATTTTACGAATATCCATTATTACTATTACCTATTTTGATCTTATTCGTTTAAGATGCTTTACGGCGGCTTCTAATGCAAAAATATAACCATCTGCTCCAAAACCACAGATTACACCATTAGAGATATCAGAAAAATAGGATTGATGACGAAAAGTTTCACGTGCGTATACATTTGATAAATGCACCTCAATAAAGGGAATGTTAACTGCTAGTAAAGCATCACGTAAGGCAATACTAGTATGAGTGAATGCCGCTGGATTAAATATAATATAATGAACTTGATTTTTTGCCAAGTGTATACGTTCAATTAGCTCATATTCAGCATGAGATTGCAAGTGTTCCAGAGAAACATTTAGTTCTTTAGCATACCATGCCAGATGATTGATTATATCACGTAAGGTTACTTTACCGTATGTCTCAGGTTCACGACTCCCTAAAAGATTTAGGTTAGGCCCGTTTAAAAGCAAAATCTTAAATTTAGGTATCATATGGTTACGAACTCTTATATAATTTATTGATTAAATTTGTCACTTTAATTAGTATAATCGCGTCAGCATAAATTATCCTATTTGTAATGCTGCATATATTATGTTATATTAAATAATAGTAACTTGTTTTCATTCAATTAGAAAACCGCCCCGTGATAAATTTAGAAGGTATCGATTATAATGTCATTAAAGAACAATGGCTAATTAAGCAGAATATAAAACAATCAGATATTTTGTCTATCTTAAGCCAACTTGAAAAACCTCAGTTAGATTATGGCGATTTATATTTTCAATCAAGCTATCATGAAACTTGGGTATTGGAAAATAGAATAATAAAAAATAGCTTTTATAATGTAGATCAAGGAGTTGGAGTTCGGGCAATCACTGGTGAAAAAATAGGGTTTTCTTATACCAATGAAATCAAAAAAAATAAATTAATAGAATGTGTTAAATTAGCTAGCAATATTGTTGCTCAACCAGGTAAACTGCAAATTGCAAATTCCACAGTAGAAAAAAATAATTGTAATTATCCAGCTGCCGCTCTAAACCATTATAATACCCATCTTAATCCCATCAAATCTTTTACTAACGAAGAAAAGATAGCAATACTACACCGCATTGATACCATAGCACGTCTGGAAGATCAACGTGTTAATGATGTAACTGCTACTCTGAGTGGTTGCTATGATCAGATATTTATTTATGCGACTGATGGTACTTTAGCAATGGATATACGTCCATCCGTACAGCTTTCTATTAGTGTATTAGTAGAAGAAAGTGGCAAACGTGAATGTGGTTCCAGTGGATTAGGCGGACGTTTTAACTATGATTTTTTGTTAGGTGAAGATAAAGGATATATAAATGCCGAATATTGGGCACGTGAAGCAGTCCGGATCGCTCTGGTTAATTTATCTGCCATCGCTGCACCTGCCGGAAGGCTCCCCGTGGTACTTGGATCAGGTTGGGCTGGGGTATTATTACATGAAGCGGTAGGTCATGGATTAGAAGGGGATTTTATTCGTCGCAATACATCTATATATAGTGGCAAAATAGGAGAAAAAGTTGCTTCTAATTTATGTACCGTAGTAGATGATGGAACATGTCTCGGTTTACGTGGCTCATTAAACATAGATGATGAAGGGGTTCCAGGTCAATACAATATTCTCATTGAGAATGGCATATTAAAAGGATATATGCATGATAAATTAAGTGCACGTATGTTAGGTATGCAACCTACTGGAAATGGTCGCCGTGAATCATATGCACATTTACCTATGCCTCGCATGACTAATACTTATATGTTAGCAGGTAATTCAACTCCCACAGAAATAATAGATAGTATTGAAGAGGGACTATTTGCTCCAAATCTTGCAGGCGGTCAGGTAGATATTACTTCAGGTAATTTTGTATTCTCTACTGCTGAAGCATGGCTAATTGAGAAAGGTAGGATTACTAAACCCGTAAAAGATGCAACAATCATTGGTTCAGGTAGCGAAGTGATGCATAAAATTTCTATGGTAGGAAATGATTTAGTTATTGATAAAGGTCTTGGTATTTGTAATAAAGATGGGCAAAATATTCCAGTAGGAATAGGTCAACCAACCTTAAAAATTGATAGTATTACGGTAGGTGGAACTGCAATAAATTAATGAAATGGTGTTCTTGAAATTTTAAGTTTCTAACTACTTAGATAAACTCTGATACCATCAAGAACCATTTGTGTTGCTAGCATAACTAATATTAATCCCATTAAACGTTCTAGTGCACTAATTCCTTTATCTCCCAAGAATCTTAGAAAGATTCCTGATAATAACAAAATCACTAACGTACCTAACCAAGCACCAAGTAAAGCAATAATCATAGACATAATTCTATGTTGATATTTATGTGAAAGTAATATTAAGGTTGCTAGTAATGTTGGTCCGGCAATTAAGGGGATTGCGAGTGGTACTATAAATGGTTCCTCAACCATAGAAATATAGTTATTATCACATTGATCTGGCGAAGATGCAAAAATCATTTTAAGAGCGATTAAAAAGAGAATTATTCCACCAGAAATTGATACTATTTCGGTTCTCAAATTTAAAAGATTAAGCATCTTTTCTCCGGTAAATAAAAATAACAGCATGATTATCAAAGCGATAATCATTTCACGTATTATTACTACATTACGGCGTTTTGGTTCGAAAGGTTTTAATACCAACATAAAAATTGGTAAATTACCTAAAGGATCCATAATAATTAACAGTAGCATAGTAACTGAAATAATTTCTTTCATGGCTGATATTCTCTTTACATCACATCATAACATCATAAAGCTTAGTTTGGTTGGGTATAAATTGTAAAGCAGATCATCAATTTTATTCATGAGTATGTAGCATAGTTTTGTATTTTTGTGAGCTGAGACTATGGATCCTAATTGTATAATTAATATAATTTATTTTCTAGTTATAAATGAGTTGTTAGAATATATATGAAAAAAGTTGGTTTAATTGGCTGGCGTGGAATAGTAGGTTCCGTTCTCATACAACGTATGGTGGAGGAAAGGGATTTTGATCAAATCAATTCGGTGTTCTTTTCTACCTCACAAGTAGGTAAAAAGGCTCCCATCCCCGCTGCAGAAAAATTACTACAGAATGCCTATGACATTAATACGCTTAAAGAGCTAGATATTATTATCACATGCCAAGGAGGAGATTATACCAGCTATATCTATCCCAAGTTACGTAAAATTGGTTGGCATGGCTATTGGATAGATGCCGCATCGACATTGAGAATGCAAGACGATACAGTAATCATTCTTGATCCAGTGAACCGGGAGGTAATTTATAATGGTATCAATAAAGGCCTAAAAACATTTGTTGGTGGAAACTGTACGGTTAGTCTGATGCTAATGTCACTAGGTGGTTTATTTGCAAACCACCTCATTGAATGGATCTCTCTATCAACTTATCAAGCAGCGTCAGGTGGAGGTGCGCAATATATTATAGAATTATTACATCAAATGGGAGTATTACATAACAGTGTAGTTATAGATTTACATAACCCTGCTGTATCAATTTTAGAGATTGAGCGTAAGGTAACAACCGTAAGTAGAAGTAATGAGATGCCTGTGGATAATTTTGGTGTAGTACTAGCAGGTAGTTTAATACCTTGGATTGATAAAGATCTTGAAAATGGACAAAGTCGCGAAGAGTGGAAAGGGCAAGTCGAAACGAATAAAATCTTGCAAACGGTGCCTAAGATTCCCATAGATGGAATCTGTGTACGTATTGGTGCATTGCGTTGTCATAGTCAAGCATTTACAATAAAACTTAAAAAAAATATCTCTATTATAGAGGTTGAACAGTTACTAACCGACCATAATCAATGGGTTAAGGTAATTCCTAACAAGCGCGAGTCAACCGTGTATGAATTGACACCTGCTGCTGTAACCGGTACCTTGAAAATCCCGGTTGGAAGATTGCGCAAATTAGCTATGGGACCAAATTATTTGTCTGCTTTTTCAGTTGGAGATCAGTTGCTTTGGGGAGCTGCCGAGCCATTGCGTAGAATGTTACGCTTATTAATAAATATAAGCTAACTAAACATAAGTCCTTAAGGATGGAATATGTTTATTCACATTGACATTGATAGCTAACCACTCAGCAATCCGTTTTTTCTGTTGCTCAGTTAGCCACAATCCTAATCTAGTGCGACGCCAAATAGCATCATCTAATTGATAGACCCATTCATAATTAACTAAATAACGCAGTTCAGCTTCATAAAAATTCTGACCGAAATGTTCACCTAAGTCAGATAAACTCCTAATCTGATTAAGAATAATTTCGCTGTTGCTGCCATAGGTATATGCATAGCGCTGTGCAAGCGATTTATTTATAAAAAGATAACGCCGATAAAGGTTAGCTGCATAATCATCTCGGTTTCCACTTAGATTTCCACCTGGTAAGAGATTATTTTTAGTCCAGGCCGGACCTGAATTGGGATAATATTTAGCCAAATTATTAAGTGCTTGCTCAGCAAGTTTGCGATAAGTAGTGAGTTTTCCCCCAAATACCGATAGTAAAGGAGTTCGCCCGTTAACTTCACTGATATCCAAAGTATAATCGCGTGTAATGGATTGTGGAGAATCTGATTCATCATCATATAAGGGTCGCACCCCTGAATAAGACCAGATAATATCTTCTTTACAAATACTTTTTTTAAAGTATTTATTATAAACCTTCAGCAGATAAGTAATTTCTTCATCTGAAATTTTGGCATTTTGGGGATCATTGTTATATTCTATGTCGGTAGTTCCAATAATAGAAAATTCACCCATCCAAGGAATTACAAAAACTATCCGATGATCTTCATTTTGCAGAATATATGCATGCTTTTGTTGATTAACCATTGGTACCACAATATGGCTACCTTTGATCAGTCGGATACCATAAGTTGAAGGTAGTTTGCATACTTTCTCAAGCACTATTTTGACCCAAGGACCGGCGGCATTTACCAAACCTTTAGACTGCCAAGTTACTATTTCACCACTATCAATATTTTCCGCTTTGACATACCATAAATAATTTTCACGCCAAGCGCGGATTACTCTAATACGGGTGCGAACTTCACCTCCATGTCTAATGACTTCCTGTGCATTTAGAACTACCAATCTTGCATCATCTACCCAACAATCAGAGTATTCAAATCCCCGCATAATTTGGGGATGCAGAACCGAATCTCTACCGAATCTGATGCTTTCACTCCTTGGTAAACTTACACGCTGACCTAAGTGATCATATATAAAAAGTCCGATTCTGATCATCCACGCGGGACGTAAATGGGAACAATGTGGAAGACGAAACCGCATAGGAAAAACAATATGTGGTGCTAACTTTAATATGATTTCACGTTCTGCCAGTGCTTCGCTAACCAGACGAAATTCATAATGCTCAAGGTAACGTAGACCACCATGAATTAATTTCGAACTAGCAGAAGATGTTGCCCAAGCTAAATCATGTTGTTCTAACATGAGCACCGATAATCCACGTCCAGCCGCATCGGCCGCGATTCCTGCACCATTGATGCCACCACCGATAACAATTAAATCTTTTAAACGGTTGATTTCCATGTCATAAGTCCTTAATTCCTTATAGTTAGCGTAAGAGCGGTACTGATTAAAAATTAGTAGTAGGAGTGCATCCCACGTTGATGTTCTGTAAAATCCTGTACTCCTTTAATTTCTGAGAAATCCTGCAATAATTCTATTTCAATATGTTCTTTTAGAGTTAATTTTACCATTGAACATCCATTACAGCCTCCACTAAATTTTAGAATGGCATAACCTTGATCAGTGATCTCTACTAATTGAACATGACCACCATGCGCCGCTAACTGAGGATTAATCTTAGTATTAAGCATATTTTCTACACGTTTAATCAATGGTTTATCATCGGTAAATTTACTATGTTTAACCTTTGGAGCATTTAATATCAGTTGTGACCCTAATTTATCTACCACCAAATCAATCTCAGCATTTTCTAGCCAAGGAGCACTCATTTCATCAATATAAGTTGAAAAGTTATTAAATGGCAGTTCAATATCAGTTGGCGATATGGTATGAGGGGGACAATAAGAAACACCACATTCCGCATTACCAGTTCCCGGATTCATTACAAATACACGTATTTGCGTTCCTTTTGCTTGACTCAATAATAATTTTATAAAATGTTCTTGTGCTGGGATAGTAATCTTAATCATAAAATCTACCTAATAAATGAAATAATAAAATCTGGTTTAAATAAATATGATCACGATAATTAATTGTCGTGATCCTTTTACCCATAGCAACCTAAGGTTCTTCAATTATAAACGTATGGAGGATAGTTGTGCGTGCCGACACACGACCTAAATAGAGCACGTGGTTTAACACTAATCATCCCTATTTTCATCATACATAGTATAATAGTATAAGTATAAAACTGGTTACGTCGTTATAGTAGTAACCAGGTGGTCATTTTCAATAATAATACCAGTGTAATTACCATTACACTAAGGATCTTCTTTAAAAGATTAAAATAAGGTTGCTAACGATCAGGCGGCTATAAATATCGTCCCAATATCATATACAAAGCTCCCAATAAAGCTACTTTAATTAATTTTAAGATCTAATAATTGCATTAAACGATCTATAACAAAAGCTGCTGTTTAAATTAGACCACTATATATTAATGATAATGATTCACCATTCTGAATTCTGATCAGTGGTTAATTATAGGACCGGCATTAACGAGTTCTTCCCCAGCTGAGGTATCCAGGTATTTTTTAAAATTCTCAATAAACTGATGAGCTAAATTTATTGCTTTCTTATACCATTGATTATGATCTGGATAAGTGTTCCGAGGATCCAGAAAATGTTTATCAATTCCAGGTAATGAAACTGGTACTGAAATATTAAATATAGGTAATAGAAAGGTTTTTACGAGTTTGAATTCATCATTTAAAATGGCATTAATAATAGTACGGGTAGAATTAATAGAAATTCGCTTTCCAGTACCATCCCAACCAGTGTTAATTAAATAGGCTTGGGCATTAACGGCTTGCATGCGTTTTACTAAGACTTCAGCATACTTAATAGGATGTAGCATCAAAAAAGCCGCCCCAAAACAAGCGGAAAATGTTGGAATTGGTTCATTGATGCCACGTTCAGTTCCGGCTAATTTAGTAGTAAACCCTGATAAAAAGTGATATTGGGTTTGTTTAGCAGTTAACTTTGATACTGGTGGTAATACCCCAAATGCATCGGCAGTTAGCAAAATAACTTTAGTTGCATGGCCCGCTTTAGAAACCGGCTTAATAATGTTATTGATGTGATAAATTGGATAAGAAACCCGGGTATTTTCGGTTTTAGTACTATCATTAAAATCTACTGAACCGTCAGCCAGTACGCTAACATTTTCTAATAAGGCATTACGTCGTATAGCATGATAGATATCAGGTTCCTGTTTTTCTGAAAGGTTAATCGTTTTGGCATAGCATCCTCCTTCAAAGTTGAAAACCCCCTCATTATCCCAACCATGTTCATCATCTCCTATTAATTTACGTTGTGGATCAGTAGATAGCGTGGTTTTACCTGTGCCAGATAATCCAAAAAAAATAGATACATCACCTTTTTTGCCGACGTTAGCTGAACAATGCATTGATGCAATCCCTTTAAGGGGTAGCAAGTAATTCATAACTGAGAAAAGGCCTTTTTTCATTTCACCGCAGTACCAAGTTCCACCAATTAGTTGCATGTTTTCCGTAAGATTGAAAGCAATAAAATTTTCTGAATGAAGTCTCTGTTCTTTCCAGTATGGATTAACACATTTGGCTCCATTCATCACTATGAAATCAGGTTTAAAATTAGTGAGCTCTGCTTCAGAAGGACGAATAAACATATTTTTTACAAAATGAGCTTGCCAAGCAACTTCCATAATAAACCTTACCCCTAACCGGGTATCTTGATTTGCACCACACCAAGCATCTATAATAAATAGGCGCTTTCCCGATAGTTGTTTAGTAACCAGAGATTTTAGTTCCTCCCAAATTTTAGGAGAAATCGGATGATTATCACTTTGACTATTTACTTGATTTGACCACCAAATATTCTTATTAGAGGTGTTATCGCGAACAATATATTTATCTTGAGGAGAACGCCCAGTAAATAGACCAGTATTAACTGCAACTGCACCAGATTGTGTTAAAATTACACGCTCTAATCCAGTTAAATTGGCTCTAGTTTCTTCTCGATATAAAGTCTCATAATCTGGATTATAGATTATTTCAACTGTGTTAGTGATATTATAGGCTCTTATATCTAATTTTGGCATTATGGTAGTAAATTTTACACACATGTAACTACTTCTCTATAAAAAGTTCTTTATTATCATAAAGAAGATAGATGTCTGAATAAAAAATCAATATTTGGTTATTGATTTTTTATTAATTTATTTTTGCTTAAAAGATAGTGATAATTACTGTCTTCTTTAGAAGATAATGAAAGAAGTTTAAACTTCTAGCAAAATAATATACAAACTAATCTCAAAAAAAATATTTGATAGTATGATAAAAATCCTAAATAAAATAAGAAGAAGAAATAGAAAACCATGGCAGATAAACGCAATATCTTTCTGATTGGACCAATGGGAGCTGGAAAAAGCACTATTGGACGACAGTTAGCTCAACAACTAAATATGGATTTTTTTGATTCAGATCAAGAAATTGAGCGGCGGACGGGAGCGGACATAGGCTGGGTCTTCGACGTAGAAGGTGAAGAAGGTTTCCGCGATCGTGAAGAAAAAATTATTAATGAACTTACTGAAAAACAAGGTATTGTATTGGCTACTGGTGGTGGTGCCGTAAAATCCAAAGAAACCCGTAAACGCCTTTCGGCACGAGGTATAGTGGTGTATCTTGAAACCACTATAGAAAAACAACTAGCACGCACCCAACGTGATAAAAAACGCCCGCTACTACAAAAATTAGATTCTCGACCAAGGATACTGCAGGCACTTGCTGAGGAGCGTAATCCTTTATACGAAGAAACAGCTGATATAACAGTTTGTACTGATGATCATAGCGCGAAAATGGTTGCCAACAAAATAATGTTGATGCTAAAAAAAAGTTAAAAGTTATAAGATCTTAAAATAAGGTTACTCATAATGGTGGAACGGGTTATCGTTACATTGGAAGAACGTAGTTATCCTATTACTATTGCTGCCGGTTTATTGAAAAATGTCGATTCTTTTTGGCCATTAAAGTCGGGACAACAAGCCATGGTAGTAACAAATCAGACACTAGCGCCTATCTATCTCAATAACTTAATGGTGCGGTTAAAAAACTCGGGCGTGTTGGCTGATCAGATTATTATACCTGATGGAGAGGAATATAAAAATCTTAATGTTTTAAATACTTTATTTACTGAACTTTTATTAAAATCACATGGCCGTGATACTACTTTAATTGCATTAGGAGGAGGTGTAATAGGTGATATTACCGGATTTGCGGCAGCAAGTTATCAACGTGGTGTCCGTTTCATTCAAGTTCCAACTACTCTACTTGCGCAGGTAGATTCATCAGTTGGAGGAAAAACTGCAGTAAATCATCCACTAGGTAAAAATATGATAGGAGCGTTTTATCAGCCCGCCTCAGTTGTGGTTGATATCGATTGCTTAAGAAGTTTACCTAAAAGAGAACTTCGGGCTGGTCTTGCAGAAGTGATCAAATACGGGGTTGCTTTGGATAGTAGTTTTTTTAGTTGGTTAGAAGTGAATATGGATAATTTGTTAGTGCTCGAATACCAAGCTATGGTTGATTGTATTCGTCATTGCTGTACATTAAAAGCCAAGATAGTTGCTGCTGATGAAATTGAAAGTGGTTTGCGTACCTTACTTAATTTAGGCCACACTTATGGACACGCCATTGAAACTGAAATGGGATATGGTAATTGGCTGCATGGAGAAGCGGTCGCTGCAGGAATCGTTATGGCGGCCCGCACAGCGGAAATATTAGGAAAATTAACAAAATGTGATAAAGATCGTATCATTGCATTGATACAACGTTCTGGTCTCCCAGTTTCTGGTCCATCTAATATGAAACCCCAAAGTTTTCTACCACATATGTTACGTGATAAGAAAGTCATCTCAGGTAATTTGCGATTAGTTTTGCCGTTATCGTTGGGTAAAGCTGCAGTGTGTAGTGGTATACCATATGATCAGATATTATCGGCTATCTACGATTGTCAAAATATGAGATGATGATAGTGTTCAAAACTACGATCAATATTATCATATGCCGCTATAAATAATTGGAATGATTATACATACCGTTTTACCAATTGGAGATTCCAAGCAACTTATCGCCATAGAGTAACATCCTTGTGCTAAGATCTAATCTAGATAGAAGGAATAGAATAAATGAAACCTTTTTTATTATCCTCATCAATTTTATCAGCGGATTTTGCTAGATTGGGTGAAGAAACGGCTAAGGTTATAGCAGCAGGAGCAGATGTGATACACTTCGATGTAATGGATAACCATTATGTACCTAACCTAACTTTAGGGCCCATGGTATTAAAATCACTTAGGGATTACGGGATTACTGCTCCCGTAGAGGTGCATCTCATGGTAAACCCGGTATTGCCTCGCATCATTAAGGAATTTGCCCTAGCAGGTGCCAATCTTATTTATTTTCATCCGGAAACCTCGGAATATATCGATCGTGATTTACAGCTTATCAAAGAGTATGGATGCCAGGCGGGATTAGTATTAAATCCAGATACTCCCCTGGAGTATCTAAAAAACTTTATGGATAAACTTGATATTATTTTACTTATGTCTGTAAATCCAGGTTTTGGTGGACAATTTTTTATTCCGAGCTCAATTTTCAAAATTCGCCAAACACGTAAGATAATTGATGATAAAGGCTATGATATTTATTTAGAAGTTGATGGTGGAATTAAGGTTAGTAACGTAGGCGCGATTGCTGCAGCTGGTGCTGACATTTTAGTAGTTGGTTCAGCAATATTTAGTCAGTCGAATTATAAAAAAGTGATTAATTATATACGTGCTGAATTAAAAAATTGTCGTATTGAACTTTAACTTATTATTACTTGCCGATTCAGGATTGTTTAATGAAAAACACCATTGTATTTAGTGGTACACAACCTTCAGGTGAATTAACCATTGGTAATTATATGGGAGCATTGCGTCAATGGGTACAACTGCAGGAAAGATACCATTGTATCTATAGTATAGTAGATCTTCATGCTCTTGCTGCTAGTCAGAATTCATTACGTCAAGCCACCTTAGATACTATGGCACTATACTTGGCTTGCGGTATCAATCCTAAAAAATGTATTATTTTTGTGCAATCCCATGTTCCTGAACATACACAACTGAACTGGATCCTAAATTGTTACACTTATTTAGGAGAATTGAAACGAATGACACAATTTAAAAATCAAACTTCACTTGATGCGAATCATATTAATGCTGGATTATTGGATTACCCGGTATTAATGGCGGCCGACATTCTATTATACCAAACACAATATGTGCCGGTTGGTGAAGACCAGAAACAACACTTAGAACTTACTCGTACTATTGCTAATCGTTTTAATACCCTGTATGGTAATGTATTCAATGTTCCTGTACCATTTATACCTTCATCAGGAGCGAGAGTCATGTCACTACTAGATCCAACTAAAAAAATGTCAAAATCTGATAAGAAACGTAATAATAGTATTGGATTACTAGAATCATCCAAATCAGTTTTCAAAAAGATTCAACTTGCAGTTACTGATTCAGATAATCCACCAATCATACGTTATGATGTAAAAAATAAACCCGGAATTTCTAACTTGTTAAATATTCTAGCAGCGTTTACTGGTAGACAAATTACAGAATTAGAAAAAGAATTTTCAGACCAACAATATAAGCAGCTTAAATTAGCAGTAGCTGATTCGGTTTCAGGAATGCTAAGTACGTTCCAAGAACGCTACTATAGTTTTCGTCATGATGAAATGCTACTTCAGCAAATTATGCATGATGGTGCATCACAAGCTCGGATTTATGCTCAGCAGACCTTAAAAAACGTATATGAAGTAGTTGGTTTATTATCTTCAAAGCATGAAATACCTTGAATCCATCTGAATCAGTGATTATGAGATTTTTAAGATAATTAGAGATTTCTATTGGTGCACCAACTTTAATTGGGTTACCTCGCGGTCATAACGATTAAAATCCTGACATAGCCAATATTTAAGTAATTCATTATCAATTAGATTTAAGATCAGTAAAACGAACTTGATAAAATTCATCGAACTCTCAAAATTAGAGGTATCATGGCTAAATATCTCTCAGGATCTTAAATGAAGTAATCTAAACTTACTTAATACTCATTACTTCTGCAGCATTTGGAGGTTCCGATAAGGTAATCTCAATCTATTACTTGAAGTAAATTACTTAATGAAGTAAGGATGTTGGTTGACTTCTTTTATATATATTTTTAATCCTACAATAATTTTAAGGAGATAGTAAATGTTTACGGGAAGTATAGTTGCACTGATTACGCCGATGGATGATAAAGGAAAGGTTTGCCGATATAGTCTTAAAAAAATCATTGATTTCCATATATCAAGTGGAACATCTGCCATTGTTTCCGTAGGTACCACCGGTGAATCAGCTACCTTAAGCAATCGTGAACACTGTGATGTCGTCATGCTAACTTTAGAGCTAGCTAATGGTAGAATTCCAATCATCGCAGGCACAGGAGCTAATGCAACGGCTGAAGGGATTTATCTCACTCAACGCTTTGAAAATAGCGGTGTTGTCGGTTGTCTGAGTGTGACTCCATATTACAATCGACCAACGCAAGAGGGATTATATCAGCATTTTAAAGCAATTGCACAGTGTAGTAAATTACCACTGATATTATATAACGTTCCTTCACGTACCGGTTGTGATCTCTTACCAGAAACTATTAAAAGATTAGCAATCATTGAAAATATCATTGGTATTAAAGAAGCCACTGGTAATCTTTCACGTATCAACCAGATCAAGTTGATGGTAGATGACCAATTTATTTTGCTCAGTGGTGATGATGCCACCGCATTAGATTTTATGCAATTAGGAGGCCATGGGGTGATTTCGGTAACTGCTAATTTAGCCGCGCGCCAAATGGTAGATTTATGTACCTTGGCGAAGCAGGGTAAATTTAGAGAAGCCCGAAATCTAAATAAGCGCTTAATGCCATTGCACCATCAATTATTTATTGAACCTAATCCAATTCCTGTGAAGTGGGCTCTCAAACAATTAGCATTAATCACGACTGATACGGTACGCTTACCAATGACCCCTCTATCTTATAGAGGCCGCGTTGCTGTGGAGCAAGCTATTAAACAAGCTGGATTAACGTCGTTAACTTATTAAGTAGTCTATAAAATATCATGGGATGAATGGTATATTCTATCCTGAGCTTGATTTTATAAGGAAATTATTCAGTGGTAATGTCACCGATTTATAACTTTAGTGCTGGCCCAGCTATGATACCGAAAGAGGTGCTTCAGAGAGCCTCGCATGAATTATCTAATTGGAGAGATTTAGGTTGTTCAGTGATGGAAATTAGCCATCGCAGTAAAGAATTCCTACAGGTTGCCGAAGAAGCAGAAAAAGATTTGCGCAATCTGTTGAAAATTCCATCGAATTATAAAGTGTTGTTTTGTCATGGAGGTGCCCGTGCACAATTTGCGGCAATTCCTTTAAATTTGCTAGGCCGCCGCCGTAAAGCGGACTACATAGATAGTGGTTATTGGGCCAACAGTGCCGCCAATGAAGCCAAAAGGTACTGTACACCTAATGTTATTGATATAAAAAATCTTGTAGATGGAAAACAGGCTTTAACACCGATGCCAAGTTGGCAATTATCTGAAGATGCTGATTATGTACACTACTGTCCCAATGAAACCATCAATGGTTTAGCTCTTCATGAGGATCCGGATTTTACTGAAACAATTGTGGTTGCGGATTGCTCATCGGTGATACTTTCACGTCCCATGAAGATTAACCATTATGGCATAATTTATGCAGGCGCGCAAAAGAACATTGGCCCGGCCGGTTTAGCAGTAGTGATTATACGTGAAGATTTATTAGGTACTGGTACTGCGCGTTTTGAAGTCCCCTCAATTCTTGATTATAAAATCATGGCAGAAAATAATTCTATGTTTAATACTCCACCTACTTTTGCGTGGTATCTTTCCGGACTAGTATTTAAATGGTTACAAGAACAAGGAGGCATTGCCGAAATAAAGAAACTCAACCAGGCCAAAGCGGATTTGCTGTATAGCACTATCGATAACAGTGATTTTTACCTGAACGATGTGGCTATGACGTACCGTTCTATAATGAATGTGCCTTTTAAGCTTGCGGAACCCCGTCTCAATAAACTTTTTTTACAAGAATCTTATGTAGTTGGTCTTCGCATGCTCAATGGTCATCAATCAATTGGAGGAATGCGTGCCTCTATTTATAATGCCATGCCAATTGAAGGAGTCCAAGCTCTCATTGAATTTATGAAATCATTTGAATCCCAACATGGGTGAACTCGATAGTTACTGTTGTATTTTTATTGAAGTAAATAATGTTACCTTTTATGTTATTGGAGGGAATGGATGTCGGATAACATTACCATACAGCCTATTGCGCTAGTAGATGGCACTATTAATTTACCTGGATCAAAAAGTATATCTAATCGAGTACTGTTGATAGCCGCTCAAGCACATGGCATTACTCGTTTAACTAACTTGCTTAACAGTGATGATGTGCGGCATATGCTTCAAGCATTGCAATATATGGGGGTGCATTATATCCTGTCAGAGGATCACACAGTTTGTGAGATGTTTGGTTGTGGTGGACCGCTACAGGTTAATCATAGGATAGAAATTTTCTTAGGAAATGCCGGGACAGCTATGCGGCCACTTACGGCGGCACTTAGTTTAGCTTCAAATGATGTTGTGCTTACAGGAGAAACCCGGATGAAGGAGCGACCTATAGGGCCTTTAGTACAAGCACTACGCCAAGGAGGTGCCAAAATTCATTATCTAGAAAATGATAATTTTCCGCCAGTGCATTTATTAGGAGGTTTTAGAGGTGGAGAAATTATAGTTGATGGCAGTGATTCGAGCCAATTTATCACCGCCTTATTAATGGCCGCTCCATTAGCATCAAGGGATACCAGAATCATCATCCAAGGTCAATTGGTATCACGTCCTTACATTGATATAACATTAAATTTATTACGTGATTTTGGAGTTTGTATAACCCATAATAAATATCGTGATTTTAGCATTAGTGGTAATCAGAAATATCAGTCTCCCGGAGAGTATCGAATAGAAGGAGATGCATCTTCAGCTTCATATTTCTTAGCAGCTGCTGCGGTTAAAGGTGGTAAAGTGTGCGTCACCGGTATTGGGCGTAAGAGTATACAGGGTGATGTTTATTTTGCTGAAATTCTAAAACAAATGGGAGCCAAAGTGGAGTTGAATGATAACACCATTATTTGTCAACATACTCGTGAGCTTAATTCGGTTAATAGAGATATGAACGACCTTCCAGATACGGCTATGACCCTAGCTACCTTGTCTCTTTTTGCGAAAGGTACTACTATATTACGTAATATTTACAACTGGCGTATTAAAGAAACCGATCGTTTAACCGCCATGGCTAAAGAATTACGTAAAGTAGGAGCAGAAGTAGTAGAGGGTAAAGATTATATATGCATTACGCCACCCCAAAAATTTCATCCGGCTGAGATTGACACTTATAATGATCATCGCATGGCAATGTGTTTTTCTTTGGTAGCCCTGGGCTCAGTACCAGTCACTATACGGAATGCGAGCTGTATAAAAAAAACCTATCCAGATTTTTTTCATCATCTTGCTAGTATCATTCATACATCTTAAACATGAAGTTTGTAGTTCCGGTAATTACGATTGATGGGCCAGGAGGAGTAGGTAAGAGCACCGTTTGTAAGGCCCTAGCTGAAAGGATAAAATGGAATTTATTAGAATCCGGTGCGATTTATCGTGTTTTGGCTCTTTATGCACTTCATCATCAATTATATGTTAGTGATTATAAGACGGAAGCATTATTAATCTCAATGGCAAGGCATCTTAAGGTGCATTTTTTCAAGATTGGTGAAAAATATGAGGTAATTTATGATGGTGAAAATATTTCAAAAAAAATTTGTATGGAAAACGTGGGTAGAATGGCTTCAAAGATTGCAGTTTTGCCTAGCGTAAGAAAAGCATTACTAGATAGATTACGTGCCTTTCGAAAATTACCGGGATTAATTGCTGACGGCCGAGATATGGGTACGGTAGTATTTCCTGATGCCATTGTCAAAATTTTTTTAGATGCTAGTGTTGAAGAACGTGCGCGACGCCGTATGTTACAGTTGCAGAAAAATGGTTTTAGTGTTAACTTTAAACAGCTATTTGAAGATATAAAAAAGCGTGATGAACGTGATCGCAATCGACTAATAGCACCATTGAAGCCTGCAGATGATGCTAGAATACTTGATGCTACAAATCTTAGTATAGAACATATTATCGAAAAAGTTATAGAAGATGCACATCTACATCTGTAGCTTAATTTACTCTTTACTAGTGAGTGAGTAAAGATGGCTTTAATTTACTGGTTCCTTTGTAACAGGGAAGGTTACAGGATATTTACAACAATACCATCTTACATGATGTGAGATGGACATTAATCATTAAAAATCCTAAAGATATTACAATATGACTGAATCTTTTGCTCAACTCTTCGAAGAGTCCCTGAAGAAACTCAAAATCTGTCCAGGGTCTATTATTAGTGGTATCGTGGTTGCTATTGATAAAGATATCGTATTAATTGACGCTGGATTAAAATCTGAGTCTGCGATTCCAATCGACCAGTTTAAAAATGCTAATGGTGAATTAGAGATACAAATTGGTGATAGAATTGATGTTGCTTTAGATGCCGTAGAAGACGGTTTTGGAGAGACGCTGCTTTCACGTGAAAAAGCTAAACGCTATGAAGCTTGGTTGCATTTAGAAAAAGCTCATAAAGAAGCCACCACGGTTATGGGTATTATTAATGGCAAAGTCAAAGGGGGTTTTACAGTTGAGTTAGCCGGGATACGGGCATTTCTTCCTGGTTCGCTTGTTGACATGCGGCCAGTGCGCGATACTTTTCATTTAGAAGGTAAGGAACTTGAATTTAAAGTAATCAAACTAGATCATAAACGTAATAATGTAGTTGTGTCACGTCGTGCAGTAATTGAATCGGAAAACAGTGTCGAACGCGAGCATTTATTAGAAAATCTACAAGAAGGTGCTAAAGTTAAAGGGATTGTTAAAAATCTTACTGATTATGGAGCTTTTGTTGATTTGGGTGGTGTTGATGGTCTCTTACACATTACGGACATGGCATGGAAACGTGTTAAGCATCCCAACGAAATCGTGAAAGTTGGGGATGAAATCACCGTAAAGGTATTGAAGTTTGATCGTGAACGTATCCGGGTTTCTCTTGGTTTAAAACAATTAGGTGAAGATCCTTGGAATGCCATTGCTAAACATTATCCTGAAGGTACTAGGATTTTTGGAAGAGTGACTAATCTTACCGATTATGGTTGTTTTGTTGAGATAGAATCAGGGGTTGAAGGATTAGTACATGTTTCCGAAATGGACTGGACTAATAAAAATATTCATCCATCCAAAGTGGTTAATATAGGTGAGATTATAGAAGTAATGGTATTAGATATAGACGAAGCCAGACGTCGGATATCTTTGGGTTTAAAACAGTGTAAAATTAATCCATGGCAGAAATTTTCTGAAACTTATAACAAAGGAGATCGGGTTAAAGGTAAGATAAAATCAATTACTGATTTTGGTATTTTTATTGGACTAGATGGTAATATTGACGGTTTAGTGCATCTTTCCGATATTGCCTGGAATATTAGTGGAGAAGAAGCAGTTATAGAGTATAATAAAGGTGATGAAATCACAGCAGTAGTTTTACAAGTTGATGCCGAGCGGGAACGCATTTCACTAGGTATTAAACAATTAGTAGAAGATCCCTTGAACCGCTACCTTTCTTTAAATAAGAAAGGAACTATAGTTACTGGAAAAGTCATAGCGGTGGATTCTAATGGGGTAAAAGTAAAATTAGCAGATGGTGTTGAAGGTTATCTCAGAACTAATGAAGTAATTCGTAGTTTCCAGGTTAACGATGAAGTTGTCGCTAAGTTTACTGGCGTGGATCGTAAGAATCGTATTATTAGTTTGTCTGGTCGTACCAAAACTGAATCAGAAGATCTTGATGTAATTAAGAAGGTTAATAAAAAACCGGAAGCCAATAGCTTTTCGAGTGCTATGGCCGAAGCTTTTAAAGCTGCCAAAGGTGATTAAGGTCTTTTTAGGAGTTGCCGGTTGTAACTGGAGGTTTTATGATTGATTATTCATAAATTATTGAAATATTAGACATGTATCAAGATAATGCCGAAAAATCTCCCCATTGGCCGATTTTTCGGCGCCTTTGGCAAATGATTGCTCCATTTAAAATAGGCTTAATATTAGCTGCTAGCGCACTGCTAGTAAATGCCGCTAGTGACGCATTTATGATATCATTATTAAAGCCTCTTCTTGATGAAGGTATTCTAAAAACTAATCAATTAGTACTACTTAGTATCCCAGTGGCTCTAATAGGAATGATGATATTACGTGGGATATCTGGTTATGTTTCTAGCTATTGTATGTCATGGGTATCTAGTAAAGTAGTAATGAATATGCGTCGATTATTATTTAACCATCTGATGGGTATGCCAGTAGCTTTTTTTGATCAGCAGTCAATAGGAACACTATTATCCCGTATTACTTATGATTCTGAACAAGTGTCGGCCTCTTCATCTAGTGCACTGATTCTTTTAATAAGAGAAGCCGCCTCTATTACCGGACTTTTTATCATGATGTTCTATTATAGCTGGCACCTTTCGATTATTATTTTAATTTTAGCTCCCCTAGTTTATTTGGCCATGAGTTGTGTTTCAAAGCGATTTCTGAAGATCAGTAAAAATATGCAAAATACCATGGGACAAGTTACCGATAGTGCCGAACAGATGTTAAAGGGACATAAAGAAGTTTTATTATTTGGGGGACAACAGATCGAAAATGATCGCTTTACTGAGGTCAGTAATCAAATGCGACAGCAGGATATGAAACGAGTCTCTGCATCTTCTATGTCTGATCCGGTAATTCAATTAATTGCCTCACTTGCATTAGCGATTGTACTCTATGCGGCTAGTTTTCCTAGCGTCATGAAAAATCTTACGGCAGGTACTCTTACTGTAGTTTTTTCATCCATGATTGCTTTGATGCGTCCTTTAAAATCGTTAGCGAATGTAAATGCACAGTTTCAGCGTGGTATGGCGGCGTGTCACACGTTATTTAAAATTATTGATAGCCAACAGGAAAGTGATAAGGGAACTTATGTTATTAATAGAGCAAAAGGCCATATTGAATTTCGTAATGTTACTTTTAGTTATCCTGGACGCAATAATCCTGCCATAAGTAATATCAACTTTTTTATAACTTCCGGGAAAATGGTAGCTTTCGTAGGACGTTCCGGATCTGGAAAAACGACGTTAATTAATCTATTAACACGTTTTTATGAGAGTCAGCAAGGTAAAATTCTATTAGATAACTATGAACTAAATGAATATACTCTTATGTCGCTACGTAATCAGGTGGCACTCGTATCACAGAATATTCATATTTTTAATGATACTATTGCTAACAATATTGCTTATGCACGTAAGGAACTCTACAGTCGTCATGAGATAGAAAAAGCTGCCAAAATGGCACATGCCATGGATTTTATCAGTAGAATGGATGACGGACTAGATACCATGATTGGAGAAAATGGAGTAAGACTATCTGGGGGGCAGCGTCAACGGATTGCTATTGCACGAGCACTATTACGAGACAGTCCGATTTTAATTCTTGATGAAGCAACCTCAGCGCTAGATATTGAATCCGAACTAGCGATTCAAGTGGTACTAGATAAATTAAAGAGAAACCGCACTTTATTAGTAATTGCTCATAGTATTTCAATTCTTGAAAAAGCTGATGAAATCTTCGTACTAGAAGAAGGTAAAATTATCGAGCATGGTAATCACCATCAGTTATTGCATAAGAACGGTCCTTATGCGCAAATGTATAAAACTCCACGATCACACTAATTGACCGCATGAGCTTGATTTTGATAAAGTTGGAGAAATTATTATGGATCACCGGTTACTAGAAATTATTGCTTGTCCCATTTGTAAAGGAAAGCTGTTTTATTATAAAAATCGGCAAGAGCTCATCTGCAAATGGGATAAGGTAGCTTATCCCATCAGGAATGGCATTCCTATTTTACTGGAAATTGAAGCACGTTTATTATCTCCTCTAGATATCAACACTTAGTCAGTAAGGTGGGGTAAAAATCTCATGCTGGCGCACCTCATGAGGTTAGAAACTTTACCTGCCTAAAGTTGGTTGGCCCTAGATCTAGGTAAGATTACTATAAAATTTAAGATTTTAGTTTCGTTGGTGGGTCGTGCAGGATTTGAACCTGCGACCAATTGATTAAAAGTCAACTGCTCTACCAACTGAGCTAACGACCCAAATTTTTAGGTGGTAGGTGATGACGGATTCGAACCGCCGACCCCCTCCTTGTAAGGGAGGTGCTCTACCAGCTGAGCTAATCACCCCTTTTGAATTGCATTATAGAGATAGTTCAAAGTGAGTCAACGAATTTTAAATTAAAATCTAAAAATATTTTATTATCTGCTTAAAACTAATTTGGGTTCAGGAGAACAATGAAAACTAAAACGCGCTTTGCACCGAGTCCAACTGGAAATTTACATATCGGTTCGGTTCGTACTGCACTTTACTCTTGGTTATTTGCTCGTAATCAAGGAGGAGATTTTATCTTACGTATAGAGGATACCGATCCGCAACGTTCCAAAAATCATGCTAGTAATGCTATTTTAGAGGCTCTTAAATGGTTAAAAATCGATTGGAATGAAGGTCCTTATTACCAGACACAACGTTTGGCAAGATATCATGCAGTGATTGATGATATGTTAAACAAACAAACCGCTTATAAATGCTACTGTACTAAAGCTAGATTGGAAACACTTCGGGCTACACAGATTGCCAAGGGGGAAAAACCGCGTTATGATGGTTACTGTCGTAATAATCGGAGGTGCCGGGAAATAAATGAACCTTATGTAGTACGTTTTAGCAATCCTCAACACGGTGAGGTATTCTTTGAAGATCTAATACGTGGTACTATAAGATTCAGTAATCAGGAACTTGATGATCTGATTATTCTTAGATCAGACGGTTATCCTACGTATAATTTTTGTGTAGCTATCGACGACTGGGACATGCAGATTACACATGTTATTCGTGGGGAAGATCATATTAATAACACACCTCGTCAAATTAACATATTGAAATCTTTGGAAGCATTCGTCCCAGCTTATGCTCATGTATCGATGATCATTGGTGAAGATGGCCAAAAACTGTCCAAACGTCATGGTGCGGTTAGTGTTATGCAGTATCGTGATGAAGGTTATTTACCTGAGGCATTGCTTAATTATCTTGTGCGGTTAGGCTGGTCTTATGGAAATCTGGAAATTTTAAGTATTGATGATATGAAATCCTTATTTACTTTAGATAGAGTGAGTAAATCAGTAAGTGCGTTCGATAAAAATAAACTTTTATGGCTTAATCACTACTATATTAATAAATTACCTGTAGACTATGTGGCTTCACAATTACAATTGTATATGGATCGTGAAAAAATTGAGATTAGTGAAGGACCTTCATTACAAAGAGTGATAGAATTATTTGGTAGTCGATGTAATACTCTAAAAGAGATAGTAGTTTCAAGTCGTTATCTTTATGAAGAATTTAATCTAAAGGATATCAGTTACGCGAAACAATATCTGCGACCAGCTGCTATACAGTCACTAAAAATAGTATGCGATCATTTATCGAAGATTACGGATAAAGACTGGACTGTCGAAAATGTACATCACGCTATTAATTATACAGCTAATAAGCTGAATGTTAGTCTAGGTAAAATTGGGATGCCATTACGTGTAGCAGTAACTGGGATCAATCAATCTCCTGCTATTGATGTTACAGTGCATGCCATTGGCAAAAAAAAAGTAATTAAACGTATTGACAAGGCATTACTCTATATCTTAGATAGAAGAATGAATAAGATCTTCTAAAAGAAGGTTACCTAACCTTATGAGGGGCTATAGCTCAGCAGGTAGAGCACTTGCATGGCATGCAAGAGGTCAGCGGTTCAAACCCGCTTAGCTCCACCAAACCTATTTTAGCTCACTAAACCGGTAACTGAAGCAGATAAGATACTAACCAGCGTCGATCCGTAAAGCAGCTTTAATCCAAAGCGAGCCACAAGGTTTCCCTGTTCTTGGTTTAACCCTTTGATACTACCTGAAATAATACCGATAGATGCAAAATTAGCAAAAGAAACTAAAAATACTGATAGGATCCCTTCAGTACGTGGAGATAGTTGACCAGATAGTTTTGCCAGCGACTGCATTGCTACGAATTCGTTAGTAACTAGCTTAGTAGCCATAATACCACCTACCTGTATAGCCTCATTAAATGGAACACCCATTACCCAAGCCAATGGAAATAATGCATAGCCAATAATAGATTGAAAGCTAATACCAAATAGTGTGAGGAATAACAAGTTAATAGCAGTAAGTAATGCAATAAAACCAATCAGCATTGCGGTGACAATAGCCGCCACTTTAAAACCCGTGAGAATATACTCACTCAACATTTCAAAAAAACTTTGTTTAGCATCATGCACATTACTCATGAGTAGACAACAGTCTTCGTCTTTTATTTGATATGGATTGATAAGTGACAAAATAATAAAAGAACTAAACATATTTAGGATTAATGCGGTGACAACATACTTGGGCTGTAGGATTGTCATATAGGAGCCCACAATTGACAGAGATACGGTAGACATAGCGGTTGCTGATAAAGTATAGATTCGTTGTGGAGGAATTTTTCCAATGATATCTTTATAAGCGATAAAATTTTCGGATTGTCCTACAATCAAACAGCTAACAGCATTAAATGATTCTAGTTTTCCCATTCCATTAATTTTAGATAATATAGTTCCAGTAAATCTGATAATTATAGGTAAAAATCTAATATACTGTAAAATTCCAATAATTGCTGAAATTAAAATGATAGGACAAAGTACATTTAAGAAAAAAAGCGCTAATCCATAACGTCTAACATCACCAAATACAAAATCAGTACCTTCTGCAGTACATTTAAGCAAAATTGTGAATAAATTGGCAAAACTCTTTATAACACTGTATCCAATTTCAGAGTGAAGAAAAAAATAGGCCAGAAAAATTTCTATAAATAATAATTGGATTATGAAACGAATTCGTATAATTTTACGATTATGACTGACCAATAACGCGAGCCATGCAATGATTCCTAATGATAAAATAAAATGATAAATGTTGTGATACATGTATGCTCCAAAAGAGTACCGTGTATAGTTAGTGATTAACTAAAATTAATACTACTGTATTTTATATAATTGATAAAAATACTATCAAAATTAGAATAATTCTTATAACCACCATAATTAACGTCTATAAAATATTATCAGGAAACTGCCACTAGTTAATTACTGGTGTTAATATTTTGGTGTTCCCGGTAGGACTCGAACCTACAACTAGCCCTTAGGAGGGGCTTATTATATCCTTTTTAACTAAGGGAACGCTAAACTAAAACTAGCATATTAGATTTGTTGCTATTTTAAAATCACTCTATTAAGCATTTAGGTTGGCTCTTATACTTTTAATTTTACTCGCCTAAGTTAAAAGGTTAATTTATGATTTTTATAATTTTGGCAATCCTTCATAAAGGTCTCAAAATATAGAATGATTATTATTAATCTGATCTGCCGGTTACTGCGGTCGGTACTGGAGTAATATTATTAGTTTTGAGTTCAATTATTTTTCCTTTGGGATACTTGAAAGTAATAAATTCAATCCGGTAAAACTAAATTCCGCGCCTACCAAATTGGTCGGCTTAATGTTCATCTTTTACGTGGTAGGTTTGCTTTGCATTTTAGTCAACTTCCTCCTGGTATGTAAATTTTTTTTTACATTAATCCAACCCGTTTGGATCTTTGTGTGATAATACATAGACTAAACACCGTGAAAGCTATTATTATTGATGATGAAATTCCAGCTCAGCAAGAACTAAATTTGCTCATACGTCAGTACAGTCGTATTATTAACATTAGGGAAATTTTTGATGATGGTTTAGAAGTATTCAAATATCTTCTAAACCATCAAGTAGATGTGATTTTTATGGATATACGTATTCCATCTTTAGATGGAATACTTCTGGCTCAGAACCTCAAAAAGTTTGTAAATAAGCCAATTATTGTATTTCTTACGGCTTATAAGGAGTATGCAGTGGAAGCTTTTGAGGTGGAAGCTTTTGATTATATTATTAAACCTTGGCAGGAAAAACGCCTTTTAACCGTGTTGCATAAATTAGAAGCCAACTGGCAGCAAAAGCTACATATACCCAGAACTAAAACTATTAACTTGATAAAAAATGATCGTTTTATTATTACCAATCTTAGTGATATTGGTTATGCAGAAGCTCATGAAAAAATGACTTTTGTTTATACTAGCTCGGGAGAATATGTAATGCCAGTAAGTATTACTAGATTTTGTAAACAACTGCCGTCTAGCGATTTTTTTCGGTGCCACCGTTCCTATTGTGTTAATCTCACTCATATAAGAGAAATTGAACCATGGTTCAATCAAACTTATTTACTTCAAATTCGTGAGCAAAAGTTCCGAGTACCTGTGAGCCGCAGTAAGGTCAAAGAATTTAGGCATCTCATGCGGATTTAGATGGGTTTAATTCCATTTGAAATGCTTTTAATGCCATTAAGATTGGCATCATCTAGTCTCTAATTTAAACTATTCTCCTATGTGCACTCAAATCTCCAAATACTATCTATTCTAGATCTTTACTTTAATGGATTAGATTAATCTCATCATAATCAATAGCTTCATTGCGGCGCTGGCTTCTGCGGTACCTATAAATATCTAACTTCGCCAGTTGAGAAGTGGCACTCCATTGATTTTTATATTTGATTACAAATTGATACTACTGAAGGATACTAATTATATGTTTGGCAAAAACCCTGCTCGAAAAAAAGCGCTTAATAGTGACCAACTACTATGGGTTGAGGACATTTTCCAGACTATTCAAGGAGAAGGACCATATAGTGGTTATCCGGCAACTTTTGTGAGACTCTCAGGTTGTAATTTAAAATGTTATTGGTGCGATACACAATTTGAATCATTTAAATTGAATCTTACTCCTCTAGAAATTATTAATAAAATTAATAATCTTGATTACCCTACTCCTGAATTAGTTGTTATTACCGGTGGAGAACCGTTTCGACAAAATATAGTACCATTAATAGATTTTCTTATTAACCAGAAATTTAAAGTTCAAATAGAAACTAATGGGACTATACATCGACCCATTAATATTAATAAAAGCTTGACAGTAGTATGTAGCCCTAAAACCCCTCAGTTACATCCAAGAACCGTAGCAATCATTACTCACTACAAATATGTCATTGCGTATGGAGAAATTGATGAAAATGATGGCCTTCCGGCTTGTTGCACTCAAGTTAAAGGAAAAACTTTAAAATTATTTAGACCTCCTTTAGGAAAGCCAGTATACGTTATGCCTCGAGACGATTATGATAAAGAAATTAACCAAAAGAATATAAAAACTTGTATAGAAGTAGCCCTGAAACATGGTCGAACATTAAATCTTCAGTTACATAAACAACTTGATCTCCCATAAGAAATTTTTTGGCTAATGAAAGAAAATATAAAGATAAGGAAAATACTATGATGTCAAATCAAAAGGAAAAAGCACGTCAAGCTGTCGTGGAGATTTTAAATTACCTTGGTGAAGATGTGACTCGACAGGGACTTCTTGATACACCAGATCGTTTTCTAAAATCATTAAAAACTCAAACCGAAGGTTATTCTAAAGACCCTTCTAAAATCCTCGAAAAGTTTTTTGAAGAAGTTGAAGGATATAATAATTTAGTACTTCTTCAAAATGTTCATTTTGAATCTACATGTGAACATCATCTCGCTCCTATAGTAGGCAGTGCTATGGTTGGCTACATACCTGATAGGAGAGTAGTAGGACTTTCTAAACTGGCACGTGTTGTAGATGTATTTTCTAAAAGATTGCAGATCCAGGAAAGATTAACGTCCCAAATTGGACAAACGCTTGACGAGGTTCTTAAACCTAAAGGAGTCGGGGTTATCATCAGAGCTAGACATAACTGTTTGTGTACCAGAGGTGCTTATAAACCTAATGCGTTTATGACCACCATTTATTTTTCGGGAATTTTTGAGCAAGATTTGCTTAAAAAAGAAGAATTTTATAAATCGGTGTCTCTTCCTTGGGGTCAAGGTGTACATTATTCTCAGTAAGGAAATATTATGTATCAAATCAACCGAAAAATAGAAATTGATGCGGGTCATAGAATTAAAGCACATGCTTCAAAATGTCGCAATTTGCACGGACATAGATATTCAATTATTTTAACTATTTCATCACAAGATTTAATTAATCAGGGTTCTCAAACCGGTATGGTCATGGATTTTAGTTTGGTAAAAGATGCTATGAAGGAATGCATTGAGAGTAATTGTGATCATGCCATTATTGTAGATGCCGAAGATAATTACCTAATAAAAATATTAGATATTGTTGAATCTGGAAATAAAGTTCAACAGTCTCAAACTGCTTTACTTGTTTATAATTCCGCTGGAATGAAAATTTATCTCGTCCCTTTTTCACCGACTGCTGAAGCATTAGCAAAGCACTGGTATGAAATACTTTCAATAAAAATTTCAACCAGCTTTTCCGAAACAAATTGGATGATAGTTAAATCTGTCCGAGTTTATGAAACCCCTAATTGTTGGGCAGAATATCCTGCGTATCCTAAGGAGATGTCCGATGTTCAGAAAAAGTTATGTATTTGATGATGTACTACTGGTACCCAAGTTAACTAACGTATCTAGTAGAAAATGTATTGATATTAGTGTTAATTTAAACAAAATTGGTAGATTAAGTATTCCCATAATTTCAGCTAATACTCAATGGTGTACTGAATCTCAGATGGCCATCGCCATAGCCAGAATGGGAGGGCTGGGGATAATTCATCGTATGTGTACGATTGAGACTCAAGTTAGTCAGGTGCATGCAGTCAAAACCATATCTGGATCGGATTTTACACATGAGAAAGACTTTTACCCGACCTTGGACAAAGATGGAAAATTAAAGGTCGGAGCTTCGATAGGAATCGTTGATGATTATTTGGATCGGGCAATTCAATTAATTAGTTCTGGAGTGGATTTCATCACTGTCGATGTTG
Source organism: Candidatus Dasytiphilus stammeri (assembly GCA_045690005.1). Taxonomy (GTDB): domain Bacteria; phylum Pseudomonadota; class Gammaproteobacteria; order Enterobacterales; family Enterobacteriaceae; genus Dasytiphilus; species Dasytiphilus stammeri_P. The sequence goes on from CP145881.1 coordinate 66,813, forward strand.
CTCATGGACATTCAACTCAGGCTATTAATGCAATTAAGAATTTAACTCATTCTTTTCCTGAAATACCTTTAATGGCTGGAAATGTAGCAACCGCGCAGGGGGTCGTTGATTTAGCACTGGCGGGTGCAAGCGTTATAAAAGTTGGAATCGGTTCTGGCAGTGTATGTACGACTAGATTGGTTACTGGTGCGGGGGTTCCTCAACTTACGGCCATTATGGATTGTGTTCAAGCTGCAAAAGAATTAGGTGTAAGTATTATTGCTGATGGTGGGATTAAAAGTTCCGGGGATATAGTAAAAGCCTTAGCGGCTGGTGCCTCGTGCGTCATGCTAGGTAGAATGATAGCAGGAACCAATGAAAGTGCTGCAGAATTAATCGAAATTGAAGGTAAAAAATATAAAGCTACTAGAGGTTTTGTCACGTTTGGTACTAAACTGGAATTACGAAGATTACAAGGAAAAACAATTTCAATAGAAGAATATATCCGGTATGTTCCGGAAGGGGTAGAAGCATGTTTTGAATATATAGGATCCTTACGCGAATATTTATACCAATTAATAGGGGGTATTCAATCGGGTTTTAGCTACAGTGGAGCTAATAATTATCAAGAACTTATTTCTAACCATGAATTTATCCAGGTTTCTCTACAAACACAGCAAGAAAATCTACCTCATGCCCTAAATATATATGGAACGCCACCGATAGATTATAATCAAGAGGTGGTGTATAGCGATGATTAATGTTTCATGGGAAGAAATTAAATTTTTATCTATCAACATTGCATTAAGAATCAAGAAAAACAATATAAAATATGACTGTATTCTTGGTATCGCTCGATCTGGATTAGTTCCAGCAGTTATTGTGGCACATTATCTTGGTGTAAGAGAATTAACCTCCATTTCTATGATCAGAAATAAAACTGATGATATTAACTCCGAAAAACTTGATCCTCAAATATTAGATATTGGAAACTTAGCTGAAAAATGTAATCACTGGATGGTGATTGATGATATTGTTGGAAGTGGAGAAACCATTAAATTTATTAGAGAAAATTTTTCAATACCAACTCGCACAATTTTTGTTGCTAGTCTATTTTTTAATTCTAAAAATGGTGATCTAAATCGTATAAATCAATGGGTGGATTTTTATGCAAAAGAAGTACATGAATGGGTTCGCTTTCCTTGGGAAATTAGTCTGTAAGAGATCAGATGGATATGAGATATTTACTTTCTAGAGCAGATGTTGTTAGTGTGGATATTCCTTTATCACCTGATATAGAGGTTTCTCACTATTTGCATAATAAATACCCCAATTTAAGAAATTATCCGATAACGGTTTTTAATAAAATTTTATGCAAATCTAAGATTCCTTATGTTGATAATTTATTAAAGCGTCTAATTATTTTAGACGCTTTAGATATGAATGAAGGTAATTATCTTCTAGAATTCTGTAAAAGGATAGATACCTTATCTTCATATTCTGGTCAGCGTCTCAATTATCAGCACCGACCTGACTGGTTATTATCTTCATTATCTCTATTAGATTTTCCATTTCTTAGGTATCAACCTAAAGATGCGGGTCGTTATTTAACTTCATTTATATTTTGTATCGAAGATGATTATGGTCGAAATAATTTAGGGTTTTATCGTGGCGAGATTAAAAACGAAAATACTATGGCAATTTTTATTGATCCCAGAACAGATGCATCTCTTATACTTAATAAGTGTTTACAAAATAACAAAAAAGCTTTTATTAGTCTTTTTAATGGTGGACCTCTAGTTAATTACCTTAGTGCTGCTAGCAAAATTCCTGATACCATTGACAGTTATTTGTTTTCTAATGCATTATCCCAATCAGAGATAAAATTGTTTAAAGATGAACCTTACCCAGCAGTACCCACCGCCAGTGAGATAGTGCTTTACGGTTCCACGGAAGGTAATAAAATTCTTGAAGGTCCATTCTGTGAATTTAAAGGGTATTATTCTGATCAAACGTATAGTTACGAATTTAAAATTGATAAAATCTATACCCGAAAACATCCATATTTTTTTGGAATTTTTTGCGGAAAAGAATCTGGATTAAATTTAATGCAATTTCAAAATGAAACTTTTATGTTTCATCATCTTATCAAAAAAAGTTTGTCGATAAAAAGAGTAATCTATCCATTTGATTATTTCTCTGAATTTGGCACAATTATTGAAACGGAATTTCCAACCTGGGAAATTCTAAAAATCGCCATGGAATATGATACTAGAAGCAAGATATTTTTTGTGGTACGGAACGCGAAAAGTTTATTTTCCGATCTGGCGATTTTTAATTTTTCTATACGTCCAGATATTTATCTTAAAAGAGGAATCAAGATGGGTGAAAGAATTGGTATTTTAGTAGATAATAATAATCAGTATGAATGGGCGGAATATTAATCTCAATTCTCTTAGTATAGGAAGAAATTATGCTAAATTTGGTGGGCGGACGTCTACAGTTTCTGCGCTACGCAGAAAAGCTTAAAGATACCCTGCGCAGTGCGTATACTTCCACCGGACGTAGAGAAAGTACCGCTGAACATTCATGGCGACTTTGCTTGCTAGCTATGACTTTTGAAGATCAGTTAAAGTCCCTGGACTTTGCAAAAATACTAAAATTATGTGTATTACATGATTTAGGAGAAGCTCTTCATGGAGATATACCTGCTGTTCATCAGGTTGATTTATTGAATAAAAGTAAACGAGAACGTACTGACTTACTACAATTAATGCAGTCACTTGATGATAATCTAAGAAATAATTTTTTACAGTTATGGGAAGAATATGAACATGCTTCTTCTATTGAGGCACAAGTGGTTAAAGCTTTTGATAAATTTGAAACTATAATTCAGCATAATCAGGGAGATAATCCAGTTGATTTTAATTACCTCTTCAATCTTACATATGGAAAAGATCAAACCAATATTTCACCATTTTTGGTTAAAATTAGACAAAAAATCGATGAAGAAACCCGACAAAGAATTCTGCAACAGTCCAATCAGCAAAAAATAAAAGATTTTTAGGCTATGAAGCCTTACTCTTTCTACATTTTAATTCTATAGAAGATTTTTCCTATTTTGTTTGGTCACCGGCGATAAATTGAAAACTATTTACTTAGATTTGGACTTAGACAGGCATTCTAAAATAGAATAGTTGTAATAAAATTAAACCTTAAATTTTGCTAGTATTCAAAACAAGGAATCACAATGGACGATCAACTAAATAAACATGCACTTGATTATCATCAATTTCCAGTACCAGGTAAAATACAAGTGACTGCCACCAAACCTTTAACCACACAACGTGATTTAGCTCTTGCTTATTCTCCAGGAGTTGCGGCGCCTTGTTTGGAGATAGTTGCCGATCCTCTGGCTGTTAATAAATACACTGCCAGAGGAAATTTGGTAGCAGTGATTTCTAATGGTACTGCTGTACTAGGACTAGGTAATATTGGAGCACTTGCTGGTAAGCCAGTTATGGAAGGTAAAGGGGTACTTTTTAAAAAATTTGCGGGGATTGATGTTTTTGATATCGAAATTGATGAACCGGACCCTGACAAATTAATTAACGTTATTACTGCACTAGAACCTACTTTTGGTGGGATTAATCTTGAAGATATTAAAGCCCCTGAATGTTTTTATATTGAAAAAGTATTACGTGATCGGATGAATATTCCGGTATTTCATGATGATCAACATGGAACAGCCATTATTTGTACGGCCGCCGTTATAAATGGTTTACGTGTAGTTAATAAAAAGATTTCTGAGGTTCGACTCGTAGTATCCGGCGCGGGGGCTTCAGCTATTGCTTGTCTTAATCTACTAGTTACACTAGGCATACAGAAACATAATATTGTGGTATGTGATTCTAAGGGTGTAATTTATAAAGGTCGAGACCAGGAATTAGCGATTTCCAAAGCAGTGTATGCTATTGAAGTTAACGGCCAGTATACTACTCTTGATGAAGTTATTAATGGAGCGGACATCTTCCTAGGGTGTTCGATACCTAATGTTTTAACTCAGGCTATGGTAAAACGGATGGCTAAAGATCCAATCATTCTAGCTTTAGCTAATCCAGAACCAGAAATCTTACCTCCGCTCGTAAAAGCAGTCCGACCAGATGCTATCATCTGTACGGGTCGTTCAGATTATCCTAATCAGGTTAATAATGTTCTTTGTTTTCCATTTATATTTCGGGGAGCCCTGGATGTAGGAGCTACTACCATCAATGAAGAAATGAAACTTTCAGCAGTACATGCTATTGCTGATCTGGCACTGGCAGAAAAAAATGAAATTGTAGCATCTGCTTATAGTGATAGTGATGATGCGCTTACTTTTGGATCAGAATATTTAATTCCTAAACCATTTGATCCACGATTGATTGTCACCATTGCACCAGCAGTGGCACAAGCCGCCATGATGTCAGGAGTTGCAACTCGGCCAATTGTAGATTGGGCTGCATACAAGAATAAGCTTTCCACATTTAACTTCTAGCCGAAGTTATTAGTCTTATATAAGACATTTTATCTATTAAAGATCAAGTTAACTTAGCGACTCCGGAAAACAATTCTTCCTTTACTAAGGTCATATGGAGTAAGTTCTACAGTTACTTGATCACCAGTCAAAATTCTAATGTAATTTTTTCGCATCTTACCAGATATATGCGCCGTGACTACGTGTCCATTTTCTAGTTCAACTCTGAACATAGTGTTAGGTAAAGTCTCGAGTACAGTTCCCTGCATTTCAATATTTTCTTCTTTAGCCATATATTTATTATACACCTACCTACTAAAAACTAATCTCATCAATATAACGTTCGGCATCTAACGCAGCCATACATCCTGTTCCAGCCGATGTAATAGCTTGGCGATATATTGGATCCATCACATCACCTGCAGCAAATACACCTTTAATACTAGTTTCGGTCGCCGATCCTGGGGAACCAGATTTTACTATTAGATAACCATTTTCCATCTCTAATTGTCCCTGAAAAATTGCTGTGTTTGGTTGATGTCCAATAGCAATAAATACCCCGGTAACACTAATCGACTTTACTTCGGTAGGATGTTGATGTTGTTCGACCGGACATAATCGTACACCGCTTACTCCCATATGATCGCCAATAATTTCCTTAATTAGATATTTATAATGCAGAATAATATTTCCAGATTTGACCTGTTCCATCAATCTACTTATTAAAACTTTATCAGCCCGAAAACGTTCTCTTCTGTGTATAAGATGAACTTCTCTGGCAATTTTTGCCAAATACAGCGCATCGGAAACTGCAGTATTACCACCTCCGACTACTGCGACTTTTTGATTCTTATAAAAAAAACCATCACAGATAGCACAGGCCGACACCCCTTTTCCTTTAAAAGCCTCTTCAGATTTTAATCCCAAATAACGTGCCGATGCTCCAGTTGCCACAATTAGCGCATCACAATTATATTCTTCATTTTCTCCAAAAAGACAAAAAGGCCTTTTTTGCAAATTTACTTTATTAATATGATCATAAACTATTTCAGTATGAAATTTTACTGCATGTTCATGCATGCGATCCATCAATTTGGGACCGGTTAAATCTATAGAATCACCTGGCCAATTTTCAATTTCTAAGGTAGTCGTCAGCTGCCCACCTGTTTCAATACCTGTAATTAAAACTGGTTTCAGATGAGCACGTGCTGCATAAATAGCTGCTGTATATCCGGCGGGACCGGAACCTAAAATGATTAGTTTTTTATGTTGGATCATAATGATAATATCCTCCTCAAATTCACGAGCTGACGACATTCTGCTTGAGGTTGGTTTTTCATAATCAAATAATATCACATGATATCATAGTAAGTGTTATTATTTATCCCGGTAAATTTATTAGTTATTGCTTTTTTTATATAAAAATTCAAAATTAGAAACTCTTCTATGAAGAGAAGAGTTTCTAAAAAATGAAAAACATTTCTTTCTTACTCTTTTATATGATAAGATGGGTTATCATCTCTGCCTTCGGAGCATTTGCTAATCAGTCAGATGTATTACAGCTACAGCAACGTCTGGCGAAAATCAACCATTTACATGCTAGTTTGTTTTACACCTATTACCAGCCCAGCATAGGAAAATTATGGATTAAACGTCCTAAAAGGGCATGTAATTTTCTGAGAAATTTACCATCACCTCAATCCAGCTAAGGATGGTAAATCTTTCAAAGCATAAAATCAGAGATTTTATTGTAACCGATATAAAATGAAAGATTTTATTAAATAAAAATAAATGGAACTATTAGACTATAAAATTTTTGCATCCAGGTATCACGTTTGATGATAAATTAAATCAAGATGCTAGATCCCAATTTACTACGTAATGAACTAGACAGAGTAGCTGAAAAACTTGCAAGTAGAGGTTTTAAACTTGACATTGATCAACTACGTATGATAGAAGCCCGCCGCAAAATTTTACAAATTGAAACCGAACAATTACAGGCGGAACGCAAGATACGAGCTAAAAACCTTGGAAGTGGTGGAGGAGATATCGAAGGTTTCCGTCAAGAATTGAAGGCGTTGAGTGAATTTTTAGATTCTAAAATCACCGAGCTAGATACCTTCAAACAGAAAATTCGTGAAGTGTCGTTGACGCTTCCTAATCTACCAGCAGAGGAAGTTCCTATCGGGAAAGATGAAACCGAAAATCTTGAAATCAGTAGGTGGGGGGAACCACGGCAATATGAATTTACTGTGCGTGACCATGTTAATTTAGGTAACATGGTTCATGGTCTTGACTTTGCTTCTGCTGTAAAGTTAACCGGAAGTCGTTTTGTAGTAATGAAAGGCCCGCTTGCCAGACTACATCGTGCTTTGGGACAGTTTATGATGGATCTACACACTAACCAACATGGCTATACAGAAGTTTATGTTCCCTCTATAGTGAATTATGCTTCACTTTATGGCACGGGGCAACTTCCTAAATTTGGGGAAGAATTGTTCCATACTAGACTGCACCACAAAGAAAATAGTAATTATTATGCTTTAATCCCTACTGCAGAAGTACCATTAACTAATCTAGTACGTAATGAAATCATCGAAGATGAATTATTACCTATAAAATTTACTGCACATACTCCATGTTACCGTTCTGAAGCAGGTTCTTATGGTCGTGACAACTTGGGTCTAATTCGGACGCATCAATTTGATAAAGTAGAATTAGTGCAAATTACACGTCCCGAAGATTCTATGCATGCATTAGAATTATTAACGAGTCATGCAGAAGCCGTACTTAAATTGCTTAAATTACCGTACCGAAAGATGTTGCTATGTACTGGCGATTTAGGTGCTAGTGCCTGTAAAACTTATGATCTCGAAGTATGGTTACCCGCCCAGAATACTTACCGAGAAATATCTTCTTGCTCTAATATGTGGGATTTTCAAGCCCGTAGGATGCAGACACGTTATCGTAGTAAACAAAATAAAAAAATCCGATTAGTGCATACTATAAATGGTTCAGGATTAGCCATCGGCCGTACACTAGTAGCAGTCATGGAAAATTATCAGCAATCCGATGGTAGTATTTTGGTACCAGATATTTTGCATTATTACATGGATGGGATGACGTCGATTGTTCCATAATCTACCTCGTGCTAGTGGTGGGTCGTGAGGGATTCGAACCCCCGACCGTTGGATTAAGAGTCCACTGCTCTACCAACTAAGCTAACGACCCACATATTTCTAGTAAATGAGAACTTTTTCCATGATTTTATTAAGAATATTACGATATTGTTGCAGCAAGATTTCATCTGCTTCCAATTCAAGTTTATAAATGATATGAGCTACGATGGTTTTGTTCGTCACAGGTTTCCCTAAATTTGTAAGTTCATTCATGATTGCTGTCAGCAATTGTCTTTCATTTTCATTAGGCACCGAGACATTCCAATCGGATTTGACAACCTTAGACAGACTATGCTTCATACTCATCCTCCAAAATAATTCATTAAAGAAGAGATGATAAATAATCATATATCATATAGTTATAAACTATATAATTTTATTAAATAATAAGCCATCTTACCTGATAATTATTGTCTGAGATTATCTTCGATATTAATGGATTTTTCTATGCATGATTGTACAGCAGCCATCACAGTAGCGCGTAACCCTTTTTCTTCTAATAACTTGACGGCTTCAATAGTTGTACCATTTGGAGAACAAACCTCATCTTTTAATTCTCCTGGGTGTTTTCCGGTTTTTAGAACCATTTGGGCGGCACCCTTTACTGCCTGTGCCGCAAATTTATAAGCCTGTATACGTGGCATCCCCGCCCTAACCGCGGCATCCGCCATCGCTTCTATAAACATATATACATAAGCCGGAGCAGAACTGCTAACGCCAATAACAGTGTTAATAAGAGATTCTGGTAAAATTTCAGTTTTACCTATAATATTAAATATATTTAGTACTTCATTAACTTCCTGTTGTGTAACCAATGCGTTTGGTGTGACTGAGGTCATAGCTTTTCCTACTAAAGCTGGTGTATTGGACATAACACGTATGATTTTATAACCGGGTCCTATTAATCTAGCTAGCCAATCTAAGGTGACACCGGCCGCCAGAGAAATTACGATAAAATCTTTTTTCCTGATAGATAGCTGATTATCTTTTAGCACCTTGATAATAACGTTAGGTTTAACTGCTAAAAATAAAATCTGAGCATTTTGGGCTACTTCTTGTTCACTAAAATTCAAATTTATCCCATATTTTTGCTGTAATCTTTTACTCTTGTCGGGATGGCAATCATAAACATAAATATTTTCTGGAATTAACTGTCCACTTTCAATAAGACCACCAATGATTGCATTAGCCATCTGGCCGCCGCCAATAAAACCCAGTTGTTTCTTAATCATCATCTAAACCTTAATCTAATTTTTATGAGGTTACCACCAAGCTAATTTATTCATTCTTATCTCTAGGAGATTCATTTATCCAAGCGGTAAGTAACCAATATGAAATTGCCAAGACTACTGGTCCAAGGAACAGACCAATCATCCCAAAAGTCAACAGGCCACCTATAACGCCACAAAGAATTAGAATGATTGGTAAGTCGGCTCCCATACGGATTAAAAGTGGTCGTAAGATATTATCTAAAGTCACCACAATACAGCTCCAAATTATTAAAAACGTCCCATAATTAGTATCACCGTGCCAGTAAAGCCCAATTATAGCCGGGATTAATATGGGAAGTGTACCTAACTGCATCAAACACAACACAATTAAGATTACGGTTAACAATGTAGCATAAGGAATTCCCGAAATTGCTAGACCAATCCCTCCCAAGATTCCTTGTACTAAAGCTGTAACCGTTACACCTAGAGCCACAGCGCGGATAGCTTGTTTAGCTAACAAGACCGCCGCATCACCACGATGTGTAGCTATCTTACTTGCAAAATTACGAACTTCTTGTGCGATTAGCTCGCCACGCCAATAAAGCAATATGCTAAATAGCAGCATTAAACTAAGATGTAACATGAGACGTATCCCTAAATGTAGGATGAGACGTCCAAAATGTGCGGCTTGCCAAAAAATAAAGCTTGTAGTTCTGCCCAGATAAGGTTTTAGATATGTAATTATCGAGTTACTTTCACCAGCTAAAAAACTCTGCCAGCTAGAATAAAGTTTAGCTCCTATAATAGGAATCTTAATAAGCCAATGCAACTTGGGAGGTTGGATCGGACCTGAGGTAATATTTTGAATGATTGGAATCATATTATCCATAAAACTATTAATTAGTAAAGCTATAGGAATAAGGAATAATAAAACTATGATAAGTATCATAACAATAATAGCTAGTATTCTATTGCCCCATAGCAACTTCTGTAGTTTGATTAGTAAAGGCCAAGTTGTAATGACTACCATACTAGCCCATGCAAAACCAGGAATAAATGGCTGGACTATCAAAAAACAGGTGATGATTAATAAGGTAAGAAACATACCTAAAAATAGTCTTCGTGGTAGATCTACTCCTTGTAGCAGATTTTTAAGACAAGAATTTTTCTCTTTACACATTATAGAGTTATGGTTACCACCCTTCTCGTTCGTTATCGTGCCAGTTAGTTAATTTGGGGTACGTCCGAGTGGACTTGAACCACTGACCCCCACCATGTCAAGGTGGTACTCTAACCTACTGAGCTACGGACGTATTGATGGAAATTATACTCCCACGAGTCGTATAATATAAAAAAATCACTACAAAAGTACACTCTTCATTTTAATTAGCTGCTATTTTGAAAATTTCCTCCGCAGAAAAACTTTGTAATTTGCGTATCCGATGGATCATCATAATTGCTGACGCAGTTAACCCTACAATAAATCCTATCCAAAAACCAGCAGGACCTAAAGGAGCAACGATCCAATCCGTTAGCGCGAGTATATATCCACAAGGTAATCCTAGTAACCAATAAGCGGTAAAAGTAATTATAGAAATGGAACGGGTATCTTTATAACCTCGTAAGATACCACTCCCAATAATTTGTACCGAATCAGAAATCTGATAGAGAGCAGCCAATAACATAAGCTGTGCTGCAAGTGCTATCACTTGTGGATTATCATTATACCATAACGCAATGTGATCACGATAAATTATCGTAAAAATTGCGGTAATACTGGCAATAGCAATCCCAGTACCATGAGCTGTATCCGCTGCTAATTTAGCATTTTTTATGGAACCTCGGCCCAGCTGAAAACTTACTCGAATCGTCGTTGCTACACTAAGTGATAGTGGTAAAACAAAAACCAGCGAACTAAAATTAAGCGCAATTTGGTGACCAGCTACTTGCACAACCCCTAAATGAGAAATCAGCAAAGCAACCATGGCAAATAAAGTAACTTCAAAGAAAAAAGATAGAGCAATGGGAAATCCTAGAGTAATGAGACGCCATAGTGCTTTCCTATCTGGCTTTACTAAAAGTGTAGTTTGGGGGTTTTTACTAGTAAATTTCAACCAGGTTATCATGGTGATAAACATAATCCAGTAAACAAACGCTGTTGCTATTCCGCACCCTACTCCACCAAGGGCTGGCATCCCAAATTTTCCATTAATAAAAATATAATTAACTGGAATATTCACTATCAATCCAATAAAACCTATTACCATACCTGGTTTAGGGTTTGCAAGACCTTCACATTGATTACGTAATACCTGAAAAAATAAATAACCTGGAGTACCATATAGCATGGCATGTAAATAAAAAACCGTTTTATCAGCAAGTATTGGATCCATATCCGGCATTAAATGAATAATATAACTTGCATTGTATAGTACCAACATAATTAACATAGATGCTATGGCCGCCAGCCAGTACGCTTGAGAAACCTGATAAGCAATCTGGTCGCGACGACCGGAACCATTAAGTTGTGCAACTACTGGTGTTAGTGCAAGGATTAAACCATAGCCAAATAAAATGGCAGGTAACCATATTGAGGTACCCATAGCTACCGCAGCCATGTCAGCCGTACTAACTGCTCCAGCCATAATGGTATTCACAAAACCAATTGCTGTTTGTGCTATTTGTGCCATAATTACTGGGCCAGCTAGCATTAATAGTTGACGTGCTTCGGCCAAATATTTCTGCACGTATCTTATCCTTTCGAATCTAATTCAAAGAACTAAAAAATCTCATTTTAACGTTACATGTAAGTTTAGGCAAACTACTTTACCTTTACCACCTAAAATTCTTTATATTAATTATGTGTTTGCTGCTATACTGGTAGCAAACACATAATTATAAGAATCTTATTAAAGAAATGTTTACTGGTATTATACAAGGTATAGCAAACGTACTAAAGATAAAGCAAGCACCAGGGTTACGCACCCACCTAGTTAGATTACCAGCTGATATGCTAGTGGAGTTGAAAAGTGGTATGTCAGTAGCTAACAATGGTTGTTGTTTAACAATCGCCGCAATTAATCACGACCAAGTAAGATTTGATATCATGAAGGAAACCTTATCTGTAACCAATTTGGGAGAGTTAAAACCGGGCGATCAAGTTAATGTAGAACGTGCGGCAAAATTAGGTGATGAAATTGGCGGACATTTAATTTCTGGTCATATAATGACTACTGCAGAAATAATAAAAATTATCACTCTAGAAAATAATAGTGAATTATGGTTTCAACTGCGAGATGAAAGTGTTCGTAAATATATACGGCATAAGGGTTTTATTGCTATTGACGGAATTAGCCTGACAATTGGATCAGTAACAGATAATCAATTCGGGGTACATTTGATCCCAGAAACTATTGCTCGCACTACACTTGGTAGTAAGCGATTGACAGATAAAGTCAACATTGAAATTGATTTTTATACGAAAACTATTATCGAAACTGTTGAATCTTTATGTTTAGAAAAACCTCCGCACATAGTAGCTACTATGCCTTATTAAAAGTTAATCGATTATTTTACTTGATTTATACTAATTGAAGTTTTTAATATTTGGCGTTTACTACGGCAGAGGTTTTCTAGTAAAATTAATGAAAATGATTATAAATCAAGGTAAAATAATAATGGATTCTATTGAAAAAATTAAGCGGCAAATTGCTGAAAATCCCATTTTGCTTTTTATGAAAGGTTCACCAACGCTTCCGTCCTGTGGATTTTCTGCACAGGCTGTACAGGTACTTTTAGCATGTATTGAAAAATTTTCCTACGTAGATGTCTTAAAACATCCTGATATTCGTGCTGAATTACCTAAATATGCTAATTGGCCTACTTTTCCCCAATTATGGGTAGATCAAAAACTCATTGGGGGTTGTGATATTATTATTGAGATGTTCCAGCACGGGGAATTACAGAGTATAATAAAAGAAACTGCGGATAAATATCCGTTAGGTTTATCTCCTGATTCAATCAATTAGCCAAGCAAAAATTTTTCATGACAGAAATATCTGATTTACCTAAAATTGCTCAATTACGTCGAGAATATACTCGTGGTAGTCTCCGCCGTACTAATTTACCTTTAGATCCCTTGACATTGTTTAGACAATGGCTGAACCAAGCATGTGCCGCTAAACTTCCAGATCCAACGGCAATGTGTCTTGCCACGGTCGACGATTGCTCCCAGCCTTGGCAACGCATGGTACTACTTAAGCATTTGGATGAACAAGGAATGATATTTTTCACTAATCTAAGTAGTCGTAAAGCACAGCATCTAAATAACCATCCATGTATGAGCTTATTATTCCATTGGAATATGCTGGAACGACAAGTAATGGTGCTCGGTAGGGTGCAACGTCTCTCTAACGGAGAGACCGAAAACTATTTTCATAGTCGTCCTCGTGATAGCCAAATTGGAGCTTGGGTTTCACATCAGTCAAATATTATTACCACTCGCAAAGTATTAGAACGCAAATTTCTTAAATTAAAACAACAGTTTCAACATCAAGAAATTCCTTTACCCAATTTTTGGGGTGGCTTTAGGGTGTACATTAACGCCATAGAATTTTGGCAAGGTGGTGAACATCGTTTACATGATCGATTTTTTTTTCATCGTGAAGGAAACCAATGGAAAATAGATCGTTTATCTCCCTAAAATTTTCCACTCATGTGGTTTCATAAAATATTACTTAAATCATTGAATGACTACTAATCTGATTAATAAATTGAAAGAAAGGGGCCTGATATCTCAAATCACGAATGAGAAGGCCTTAACCAAAAGACTCGCACAGGGAAGCATTTTACTTTATTGTGGTTTTGATCCAACAGCTGATAGCTTACATTTAGGACACCTCGTGCCATTGCTTTGCATGAAAATGTTTCAAAATGCTGGTCATAAACCTATCGTCCTGATAGGCGGAGGAACTGGTTTAATTGGTGATCCAAGTTTTAAAGCTAGTGAACGTAAGTTAAATACTACTGATCAAGTAAACGAATGGGTCAAAAATTTTTACGACCAAATAGCAAGATTTCTAGATTTTAATGATGGATATAATAGTGCGATTATCGTCAACAATTATACCTGGCTTGGTAAAATGAGTGTTCTAGATTTCCTACGTATTGTCGGAAAACATTTTACTATTAATCAGTTAATTAATAAAGAAGCAGTGAAACAGCGCTTCAATCGTGATGAGATAGGTATTTCTTTTACTGAATTTGCTTATAATTTATTACAAAGTTATGATTTTGCTTGTCTAAATACACAGTATGGTGTTGAATTACAAATAGGTGGCTCTGATCAGTGGGGGAATATTACCTCGGGGATTTATTTAACTAGGAAACTACATCAAAAAAAAGTATTTGGTATAACTCTTCCATTAATTACCAAAGCTAATGGTATTAAATTTGGTAAAACCGATAGTGATACCATATGGCTTAATGCTAAAAAAACTAGTCCTTATAAATTTTACCAGTTTTGGATCAACACAGCAGATGTTGACGTCTATAGATTACTGAAATTATTGACTCTTCTGGATATCCAGATCATTTCTAGATTAGAGGAAGAAGATCAAACTAGGAGTAATCAAGTTATGACGCCACGTGCACAGTTTATATTAGCGGAACAGGTAACCCGAATGGTACATGGTGCTACCGGATTGGCGGCGGCCAAACGTATAACACAAAGTTTATTTTATGGTACAATAAGTCAAATGAAGGAAGCGGATTTCAGTCAGCTTGCCCAAGATGGGATACCCGCCATTGAATTAGTAGAACCTATTGAGTTACTACAGGTCCTGGTAAACGCTAAACTAGTATCATCACGAAGTCAAGCCCGCTCACTAATTTCCGCTGGTGCGATAACCATTAATGGTAAAAAAACTCAGGATACTAAATACCATTTAAGCTCGGTTGATAAGCTTTGTGGTCGTTATACCTTATTGCGACGTGGTAAAAAAAATTACTGTTTAGTATGTTGGAAATCCTAACTAAATCTTAATTATAGTTATTCGCCTAATAATTTCCTAGATGCGCTAGCTAGCGGTGCAGCAGATGAATCAACCATTAATTTCAGTATTCAGGAGCGGGATTTTATTTAATTAGCCGCACTTTATTTAGCTGCCACCAGCCGAATATTCTGAAAGCTATAACCATTAAAAATGGTCTTAGTTCAGAATTTAAAATTAGAGGTTTGAGCTCCTAAAGCGAGATGATAAATTCTCCCAAAATCGCCGAAGATTTGGCGTATAAGTATTATACTTATAATAAGGGACTAAAAAAGTAAAACAATCTTTCTACTAGACGTTGCCAATAAGGACGACGTAGCCAGTGCTTAACGTCCACACTACTGGAATGACTAATGTAATTATCTTGTATACGAGATAACTTCTTCCCAAAGTTGTCATCATCAATTACTAAGGTGATTTCAAAATTAAGCCATAAACTCCTGATATCAAAATTTACTGTCCCGATTAAACTTAATTGACCGTCAACTTGTAAAGTTTTGGTATGTAACAAGCCTCCTTCAAATTGGTAAATTTTGACGCCAGCTACTAAAAGTTCCGTAAAGAAAGCACGACTAGCCCAGCGCACAAACAGGGAGTCATTATAGCGTGGAATAATAATAATTACCTCAACCCCACGTTGAGCAGCAATACAAATGGCATGGAGTAAACAATCACTTGGCACCAAATAAGGTGTTGTCATGATTAGCGCTTCGCGTGCTGAGAAAATGGCGGTTAATAATGCCTGATGAATTATATTTTCAGGAAAACCTGGTCCTGATGCTATCACATGAAGTGCCGAAATTTTTTTTGGCGTATAAAGGAGAAGATTCATATCAGGTGCCAGTGGTGGTAGAATACGCTTACCAGTTTCTAACTCCCAGTCGCAGGAGTAAATAATTTCCATCATATTCACGACAGGACCTTCCATACGTGCCATTAAGTCAATCCATTGACCAACTCCAGCTTTTTGCCTAAAATAACGCGGGTCTACCAGGTTCATACTTCCAGTATAGACAATTTTGTTATCAATCAGCACTATCTTTCGATGTTGACGTAAATCCAAACGTCGAAAAAAAATTAACCACAGACTGACACGTAATGCTTCTACTACTTCAATGCCTGCATGGCGCATGGTAACTGCCAGCTTACTACTAAAAAATCTTCTACTTCCAGCCGAATCAAGCATTAACCTGCAGTGAACCCCGCGTTTAGCGGCGGCTATAAGTGCATCGGCTACTTCGTTAGCTGTTCCTCCTGGTTGCCAGATATAAAAAACCATTTTGATATTATCACGCGCTAGCTTAATATCTCTAATTAGGGATTTTAGTGTATCATCCGCATTAGTTAGCAGTTCTAATTGATTAACCTTAACCCCAGCAATTCCTTGACGCATCTCACAGAGCTTAAACAATGGACGTGCAACATCACTATTATGGATGGCGAATAATGTTGGGTAATTTTTTAAATTCTGAAGCCAATGCTTTATTGATGGCCACAAAATTCTGGCACGTTTGGAGCGTTGTTTTCCTAAGTATAGTTCTTCGAGAATAAAGTAAGCTATAATACCTAACCAAGGGATTATGTAGACAATTAATAACCAAGCAATAGAAGATGGGATTGCCCTGCGTTTCATTAAAATTCTGATAGTGGTGACTGCCATTAAGAACCCGTAGCAATACACTATTATCCAGCTGATTAAATGGTAAACATTAGTCATAGAATGAATCATCAATACTATTTGTACTGTTTATTCCATGGAATCATGGTCTATCTGTTTAGTTGCGTAATAACATATAAAATCGGTATAAATAGATAGTTAACACGGCATTAATGAGATTATAAATAATATTCAATATTGCGGTGGCTATCATAAGGGGTAAGGTAGTAAAAAATGTTAAAATCAACAACATCATACCTTTGACTATTAGCCATAAAATAACTGCTGGAGTTACTAATCTAGTATATCTCGATGCAATCTGCATACTAGTCTGCATTGCAGAGAACATACTTTTTGTTTCCAAGATCATAATAATTGGAGATAATGCTAACAGTATAGTCAATGCAACACCGGGAATAATCAATATTATAAAACCTAATTGGGATAATAATGTCATCAGGAATAGTAATCCAAATAATTTTGGTAATTGAAACAGAGAATTTTCTAGTGCTAGAAAGAGCTTACCTGGTTTTCCTGCAGAAACTAGAGAAATCAAATTAAGTACTCCCCCCAACATCAAGGTATGCCCTATTAGGGTAATTAAAAACCTTATAGCAGAAATATGTAAGAGTAGCCTAAATTGCTCTGATGAGAGTTGTTTGATGATTTGAAGTAAACTTATGCCTTGGGGATTGGGATCTTTAGTTCCCAATATAAACTGTAGTTGCTCAGTATAATAAGGCAACAGAACATGATTTAAGATAACCGTAATCAAAGATGTTAATATAGCCATTAATGTAATGGTGATCCACTGATTTCGGAAGAAATTTATGGTTTCACGGTATAAAGAACTGGCTGTGATATACAACATGGTAAGCACTCCTTGCGTGCGTGGTAAAAGATTGATTAATCTCTGATCTCAGCAGAGCATTGGCATCTACTTTGGAAGTAATCTATTTTTATTACCGCGTTCCTATAACCTTAAGCTATAAATTAACTATTAATAATTATTATTTTTACTGATGATTATAGATCATCTTCATAGCTGATGCCAGTTTCGTAGATGATGCTTAATCTTATTGAGCATCAAAACTAATACCGTTTTCATGGATACTATCTTCTCCCATTAAATATAGATAGATTGGCATAATATCCGCAGGTGTTTTTAATAAATCAGCATTTTCTTCTGGAAAAGCCTGGGCACGCATTTTAGTACGAATACTTCCTGGGTTAATGCAGTTTACCCTTAATTTACTACCATGATATTCCTCAGCTAAAACCTGCATCAGACCTTCGGTAGCAAATTTAGAAACAGAATAGGCTCCCCATCTAGCACGACCCTTCCGACCAACACTAGAACTCGTTAAGATCACCGAACTACTGGAAGAACGTAATAATAGTGGAAGTAATGCTTGAGTAATAAAAAAAGTTGCATTGACATTAACATTCATTACTTGTTGCCAAATTATTGGTGATTGTTTTTCAATAGAATTAATTTCACCAAGCATGCCTGCATTATGTAAAATTCCATCAATTATTGAATAATGATTAGCCATTTTTTCAGCAAGATCACGGCATGTTTTTAAGGTAGAGTCTTTGAAATCCAATACATAATAGTATGCGGGTTTTCCTATTTGATGAATTTCATGTACCACCCTTTGTAATTTTTCACGATTGCGACCTAGCAGAACAAGAGTAGCACCATATCTCGCATAGGTGATAGCTGCTTCTCTACCTATACCACTGCTTGCCCCAGTTACTAAAATAATTTTGTTACTAAGAAGGTCAATTTTAGGATTGTAATTCACAAGTATTCCTCGAATATAGATAGAGATTGAATTTTGTCTAAGGATACAGTAAAGATAAAATCTTACCATATAATATTTTTGGTAAATAATCCTTTTAATGTATAAAATAAAGATTAATTACCCTTTATCATGGTAAATTGGAGTTAAAAATTCAGAAGTAAGCAACACATTTATCTAAGAATAGGAAGATTCAGAGTGATGAATATTGTGGAACTTTATGTATTATTTATGGCAAAAACCATGACCGTCATCATGGGGATTACAATCCTGCTTATTTTAATGAGAAAGATTATACAACGGAAAAAGTTAGAATCGGGTCATTTACAATTAACACATTTGGGTGATCAGTATCATGGAATAAAAAATGAAATGTTATTAGCAACCCTGCCGCCTAGGGATCGTAAAAAGTGGCAAAAGGAACAAAAAAAACATACATCCAAGCTATATGCACGATGTAAAACGGGACGAGAAAATAAATTAAAAAGGATTATTTACGTCATGGATTTTACAGGTAGTATGGATGCAAAAGAAGTCAATTCACTCCGAGAAGAAATTTCAGCCGTGTTATTAGTTGCCACAAATAATGATCAAGTTTTATTGCGTTTGGAAAGTAATGGTGGCACGGTACATAACTATGGATTAGCTGCATCACAATTACAGCGGTTGCGTAACCAAGGAATTTTTTTAACTGTAGCGGTGGATAAAATTGCTGCAAGCGGTGGGTACCTTATGGCTTGCGTGGCTAATCAAATTATAGCCGCTCCATTTGCCGTAATTGGTTCAATTGGTGTTATGGCTCAGTTTCCGAATTTTAATCGTTGGTTAAAACGTAACGACATTGATTTTGAACTACATACTGCTGGAGAATACAAGCGCACTTTAACATTATTTGGAGAAAATAGTGAACAGGGACGTCAAAAATTTCGTGAAGAACTATCAGAAATACATCAATTGTTTAAACGTTTCGTTCATGAAATGCGTCCAGCACTAGATATGGATCTAGTAGCTACTGGAGAGCATTGGTTGGGGAGAAATGCTCTGGAAAAAGGTCTAATTGATGCCATTGGCACCAGCGACGAGTTTATTTTAAAAAAAATAGAAACATGTGAGTTAATGGCGGTTCATTACGTATGTCGTCAGCAAAGATGGATCGATAAATTATCCACTAGTATTAGGATCGGCAAATTACTATGGCATTGTTTACAATTTGGTAACCTCAATCGGAAATTATAAGGTTAGGTATAATGAATGAATATGGGTAAAGCTCTAGTTATAGTTGAGTCTCCGGCAAAAGCACAAACCATTAATAAATATCTAGATTTCACAAGATCTTGTGAAATCTAGCATTGGGCACATTAGAGATCTGCCCACCAGAGGCACCTTAAAATCAAATCAAAGTCAGATAAAACCCGATACTCGCGCGCTAATTATTAGTATAGTATGGGCATTGATTGATCCATGGCATGGATGGCAGGCCAACTACCCAATTTTACCGCTGAAAATCAAAGGAGTATCGGAACTCCAATGTATACTATACTTAGTACCGATTCCACTAAGCTTGCTTAGTCCTGAAGGAATTCAGGTTGGTGATAAATATTTGCCAGCAATCCCGAACTTTTATGCTCTCCAGTACATTTCACCAGAAGCGCATGAAGCAATTCGTCCATCAGAAGCCGCCTCAGGATGATGTTGATGAAGATGCTAAAAGATTATACAAATTATCCGACGTCAATTTATTGCTTGCCAAATGGTTACGTTAGAAACTGAGGTGTTCACCTTACGTGCTAAAGGACGCATAGTTAGTTTTGACGGGTGGACTAGAATTTTACCAAATCGGTGGAATGAAGATCTTATTTTACAACCAGTTAGTAATGGTAAGGTACTTAATTTACAACAATTGCTACAGCAACATTTTACTAAACCTCCATTTCGTTATACTGAAGCATCGTTAGTACAAGAATTAGAAAAACTTGGTATTGGTTGGTCGTCCGTCAACTTATGCTTCAATTATTTCTACTATTAAAGATCGTGGTTACATCCGTGTTTACAATCGGCGGTTTTATGCTGAAAAATCGTTGAAATTGTTACAGATCGGCTTACGGAAACTTTCCAAGAAATAATTAGTGAAGATTTTACGGCCAAGATGGAAGAGCGCTTAGATCGGATTGCAAATAACCAAGCAGAATGGAAAGATGTATTAAATGATTTTTTATCATTTTAGCGAAAAACTGCAACAGGCTAAACAAGATCAGGAAAGAGATGGGATGCGCTTAAACCATGTAGTTTTTACCCGCCTAAATTGTCCATCCTGTGGAAGAGCAATGCGCATTATAACGGCAATTACAGGGGTTTATCATCTCAAAAAACCTCGCTGTAAAACCACTATTAATCTCATTCTAGATGTGAAAAGATATTGATGCGGTCGCAGAAAATCATGCTATTAAGGCAAAGCTTCGCTGTCTAAAATGTGAGACAGCTATATTTATCGATAACACTAAAAAATTCTATTAACCCCATTTGCGATGGATATGAAATACAAGAAGGACAGTTTACGAACCAATTTTTATTGATGGTGCCGCAGGTGAATAAAAAACATGATTAACTTGCCAAGTTACAATCTAACAATTACCTGTTAATCTAGGTCTCTTTACGGAAGAGGTGACCCATTTTTTCTGCTTTAGTATCTAGGTAGTAAGCGTTTTCAGGGTTACGCCCAACACTTAAAGAGACGCGCTCAACAATGTTAATTCCAGTTTTGCTTAAGATTTCTACCTTATGAGGATTATTAGTTAATAATCTAACCTTATCTATATTTAATAATTTAAGCATGTCCGCACATAATGTGAAATCTCGTTCATCTGCTGCAAATCCCAATTTTTGATTAGCCTCAACAGTATCGTACCCTTGATCCTGTAGTGCATAAGCACGGATTTTATTTAATAATCCAATATTGCGACCTTCCTGACGATGGTAAATTAATACCCCTCCACCTTCTGTAACAATTGATGACAGCGCTGCTTTCAGTTGAAAACCGCAGTCACAACGTAAACTGAAGAGGGCGTCGCCAGACAAACATTCGGAGTGCACTCGAGTCAGGATAGAACCTTGAATAGAGATATCTCCATAAACTAAGGCGATGTGATTATGTCCCGTCGCTAGTTCTTCAAAGCCTATCATTAAAAACTCTCCAAAGTGTGTTGGTAACTTAGCTTCTGCCACAAGTTTTAACTGCATATGCACTCTCCAGCGACTTACTGAATAGATCTAGATATTTTGCAAAAAGATTTCTTCGAGCTAAATATTATTATAATATTAGGAAGCAATGTTTATTATCTGTTATAATAGGATAATTCTTAAGATTAAACCAATGATTTTAGGTTATATTGTGATTCTATTTTATAAATCAAAACGAGGATTACTTATAAATGTTTATAGACTCACCTCTAATAGTAGCGCTTGATTATTCTTCTCGCAATGGTGTAATGGCTTTGGTTGATAACATAGATCCGGCATTATGTCGTCTTAAGGTAGGAAAAGAACTTTTTACTTTACTAGGTCCTAAAATTGTGCGTGAATTACAACAGCGAGGATTTGAAGTTTTTCTAGATCTAAAATTTCACGATATTCCTCATACGGTAGCTCATGCAGTTACCATTGCCGCTGAATTGGGGGTGTGGATGGTAAATGTTCATGCTAGTGGAGGAGCCAAAATGATGAGTGCCGCCAATGAGGCACTCTTGCCATTTAAAAATGAGGCCCCATTATTGATGGCGGTTACCATGCTAACCAGTTTAAATGCTCAGGATTTACCAGGTATCGGTTTAAATTCTTCTATATCAGAACATACTCAACTATTAGCACGTTTGACATATGAATGTGGTCTGGATGGGATCATCTGCTCGGCATCTGACGCCAGCCAGGTTAAGAAACTTACTGAAAAGAGTTTGATAATAGTAACCCCTGGTATTAGGCCGGATCTTAGTGATCCTACTGATCATGATCCGGATCGGATTATGACACCATATCAAGCCATTGGTGCCGGGGTTGAT
Source organism: Candidatus Dasytiphilus stammeri (assembly GCA_045690005.1). Classification (GTDB taxonomy): domain Bacteria; phylum Pseudomonadota; class Gammaproteobacteria; order Enterobacterales; family Enterobacteriaceae; genus Dasytiphilus; species Dasytiphilus stammeri_P. The sequence continues at coordinate 89,262 of CP145881.1, forward strand.
TATCTGGTAATCGGGCGACCTATTACACATTCTATAAATCCGGCTAAAACCCTAACTGCAGTTTATTCTTCCCTTATAAAACTTAAATATCCTCAAAATTAAGTATTCTATAAGATAAATACATGCAGCGCCGTATTACGTATAAAAATTCTTTCACAACGCTTTAATAATCTCTTCAACGCTATGTTTAGCATCACCAAACAGCATTCTAGTATTAGGTTTAAAAAACAAGGGATTTTGAACTCCAGCATAACCCGGATTCATAGTACGTTTAAACACAATTACACTATGTGCTTTCCATACTTCTAGTACCGGCATACCATTGATAGAATGAGAAGGATGTGAAGTTTCTTGTGCCGCCGGATTCACGGTATCATTAGCCCCAATAACTAGTACTAGATCAGTATGTTGAAAATCATTATTAATTTCATCTATTCCTAGTACTATGTCGTACGATACTTTTGCTTCAGCTAATAAGACATTCATATGACCTGGAAGGCGACCGGCAATTGGATGAATTCCGAAACGAATGTGAATCCCGCGCTGACGTAATTGTTTAGTAAGCATTGCCACCGAATATTGTGCTTGTGCTACTGCCATACCGTAACCAGGTGTTATAATAACTGAAGAAGCTCTTGTTAAGAGAGTGGCAGTTTCCTGAGCATCAGTGGTTTGGTATTCTCCTCTTTCTTCTTCATAATTAAGCATAAGCATGCCAGGTTTTTCACCTAAACCACCCGCCATCACACCTATAAACGAACGATTCATGGCTTTACACATAATATAAGAAAGTATGGCTCCAGAAGAGCCTACTAAAGCCCCGGTTATAATTAGTAGATCATTATCTAACATAAATCCCGCAGATGCCGAAGCCCATCCTGAATAAGAATTTAACATAGAAATAACTACAGGCATATCGGCTCCACCAATGGAAATAACTAAATGCCATCCCAAGATAAATGCAATAAGTGTCATGAGTAATAATGTAATACTCTTTAAACTAGTATGATGGGTAGTAAGGAAAATTATCATCAGCAGGAGTGAAATTAACAAAGCGGCACTATTCATCTGGTGACGGTGTACAAGGATTAAGGGTTGCGGAGAAATATAGCCCCGCAATTTGCTAAACGCTACTAGAGATCCGGTAAATGTCATGGTACCAATAAATATCCCCAAGAAAATTTCGCTTAAATGAATATTGTTTATATATTGTGGGAAAATAAATATTATTGATAAATAACTACTAAAACCAACTAATACTGAGGCAAGACCCACGAAACTATGTAATAGGGCAACCAGCTCAGGTATGGCAGTAATATTTACTTTTTTTGCTAAATAGACACCAATTATACCACCCATTATCATAGCGGAAAATATCCAAACCATATAAACCGTATTTAAATTATATATGGTAGTAATCAATGCTATGCTCATCCCAATCATGCCGATAATATTACCCTGCTTGGAAGTTTCTGGTTTGGCAAGCATCGCTAGGCTAAAAATAAATAATATCGAGGATATAATATATACTGCAGTAACAGATCCGCCTGACATTGTTATCACCCATCCTAATTTTTGCGAAACATTTTAAGCATGCGCTGAGTCACCGTAAACCCGCCAAAAATATTAATACTGGCAATAAATATTGCAGCTAAAGAAAAAACCGAAATCCAACCTCCATGTTCTATTTGTAATAACGCTCCAATAATGATAATGCCTGAGATAGCGTTAGTGACGGATATTAGAGGCGTATGTAGCGCATTACTTACATTCCAAACTACATAATAACCAATTATGCAGGCCATCGCAAAAATAGTAAGATGTGAAACAATTTCGGTAGGTATTGAACTAATACTTGCTAGTCCAACAAATATTATAATAGCTAATATCAATAGAAGATATTGTCGCCATAATCCAGGTTTATTTAATAATGGGGTGGATGGAGATGAGGAAGATGGTGACACCGGTTTTACTGATTCGGCGGACTTAGCGGCGGGTGGTGGTGGCCAAGTTATGTTTCCTTCATTAATAACCGTCATCTGACGCACTACTAGGTCATTAAAATCAATGCTAATCTGACCCTTGTTTATGCAGAGTAGTTTGAGTAGATTGACTAGATTATTACTATAAAGCTGAGATGATTGGGTAGGTAACCTACTAGGTAGATCAGTATAACCAATAATTTTAACCCCGTTATTAGTAATAGTTAATTTATCCATTAAGGTTAATTCACAGTTACCCCCAGTTTGGGCAGCAATATCTACAATAATACTGCCAGTTTTCATAGTTTTAACCATTTCTCGCGTAATAAGGACTGGAGCTGGTTTTCCTGGGATCATAGCCGTGGTAATTATAATATCTACTTCTTTGACTTGATAAGTCAATAATTCTATTTCGGATTTAATAAAATTATCAGACATCACTCGAGCATAGCAACCATCACTCCTTTCTACGTGTCCTGTAAGATTCAGTTCAATAAACTCTGCTCCCATGCTATTTACTTGTTCCTTAACTTCTAATCTACTATCGAATGCCCGTACAATAGCACCTAAACTTCTGGCGACACCAATCGCCGAAAGACCTGCGACCCCTGCTCCAATTACCATGACTTTAGCGGGCCAGATTTTTCCCGCTGCCGTAATCTGACCATTCAAAAATCTTCCGAATTCATGAGCGGCTTCAATAATAGCACGATAACCAGCGATATTAGCCATGGATGTAAGTGCATCAAAAGCTTGTGCACGTGAAATCCTCGGAACACTATCCATAGATAGTACGGTTATCTTGAGTCTAGCTAGTTTAGCTAATAAGGTAGAATTTTGTGTAGGCCAGATGAAACTTATTAGAAGGATACCTGATGGTATCAAAGATAATTCATCCTCAGTTGGTGGATTTACCTTAATAACAATATCTGACTGCCAGATCTCAGTAGAATTAGTCAGTAGTGCTCCAGCTTCTGAGTAATCGGTATCTTCAAAACTAGCAGATGTTCCGGCACCAGATTCTACTAAAATCACAAAACCTAGTCTGATAAGTTGTTTGACTGTATCAGGGGTCGCCGCAACTCTTGATTCTCGAGTAATTCGCTCTTTTGGTACTCCTATTTTCATAGTCTTCCTTATCAAATTCATTAATATCATTTTGAGGCGAAATACAGTTTCAGATTTTTGTTGACTAATGAAAGATATTTTTATTAAAATTGTGTTTGATTAAAAATAAACTGTTCTACTAATATTAGTAAATTACTATTCTTCTTTTTTATTCACACCCTAGATTAAGACCTTAAGTATGCTTTAAATCTTTTTTTTAAGGCATTAGTACATTTAGCTACAATAGCAGATATTTCCCTTTCTTTAAGAGTACGCCTAGTTTCTTGTAAAATCAGGCTAATTCCCAGACTCTTATAGCCATGAGCTATCCCATGACCACGGTATACATCAAACAATTTTACGGCAACTAGCTGATTTTCTCCAAATTGTTTACATTCTTTAAGTACCTCTGAAGCTGGAATATCTTCAGCTACAACAACCGCGATATCACGACGAGTTGATGGAAAACTAGAAAGGTTTTGTATAATTGGCCGGCGATAATCTGAAAGGCGGTTCCATAATAACTCAAACAAGACTGTTCTACCATTGAGTTCCAACCTTTTTTCCAAGATAGGATTAATTACCCCAATGATACCAATTGGCTCACTACCTAAGTAGATAGTGGCACTTTGGCCGGGATGCAACGCGGGATGCATCAAGGTTTGAAAATGAATTTCATCTATTTTACCAGTGAGATCCAGTAAAACCTCTAAATCACCTTTTAAATCATAAAAATCTACTGATTTACAAGGGACATCCCAATGTTCTTCATTATTTATACCACTCATCACACCTGCTAGCATCAAATCTTGTCTTATGCCAATTTTAGAAGTAAGATCTGGTACAAAGCGTAGACCAATTTCAAATAGTCTGACAACTTTCTGCTGCCGGTTCTGATTATAAGCAACTGCAGATAGTAATCCACTCCATAATGAAAGGCGCATTGCTGACATTTCCACAGACATTGGACTATTTAACTTGAGATCTTTTTCACTTGGATGGAGGAGTTGTTGCATTCTGGGATTGACAAAACTATAGGTTATCACTTCGTGATAACCTTTATCTACTAAAAGCGTCCGAATCCGTTTCAGAGAAATGTTAGTTTTACTATGATTACGATTGCTTATAACTTCGTTTTGGAAAGATACGCAGGGCAATTTGTTATAGCCATAAATCCGAGCGACTTCTTCAACTAAATCTTCTTCTAGAGTAAGATCAAAACGCCAGCTTGGCGGAATTACTTTCCATAAAGTTTGTTTTTCATCATAATTTATTTGGCAGCCCAGACGAGATAGAATATCCCCCACTTCATTAGGGTCAATCTGCTGACCAAGCAAAAGATCAATCTTTTCACGACGCAATGTTATTACAGTACTCTTTGGCAACCAGGCACTATTACTAATTTCCATAATGGGTCCTACTTGACCTCCACATATATCCAATAATAAACTGGTGGCACGCTCTATAGCTTGAGACTGTAACATTGGATCTACTCCCCGCTCATAACGTTGTGAAGCAGGAGTCTGTAAACCATAATAGTGTTGTAGACTATGTTTCATAATTAACGGATCTAAAAAGGCACTTTCAAGCAGTACATTTTTGGTTTGATTAGTGACTATTGAATCTCTTCCACTAATAATTCCGGCAATTGAGAGCACTTTAGTATGATCTGCAATCACTAGCGTATCTTTTTGTAATTTAAGTTGAGTATTATCAATTAACCTAAAGAGTTCATTTTGCTGTGCCAGACGTACTTTGATCCCGATGTCAATCTTATCGAGATCAAAGGTTTGCATGGGTTGACCTAGTTCCAGTAAAATATAGTTCGTAATATTAATCATTACATTACCAGAAAGAAGATTGCCTCGCCGCAGTTTTTCACTAAGCCATAATGGCGTAGCTACCTTCACATTCACCCCCTTTAAGATGCGCGCTAAATATCGTGGGCAAGCTGAAGCAGCTTCAACATAAATGGGTAATTTATCATTTAATTTTACGGTTGCCGGCGAGATTTGAGGTTCATTGATAGTTAATTTATTCACCGCCGCTAGATCACGTGCAAGACCACGAATACTTAGACAATCGGCACGGTTAGGTGTCACGTTTATTTCAAGAATTTTATCATCAAGTTGCAGATATTCTCTAATATTAATTCCTAATGGCGCTGTTACTGGTAGTTCAATAATTTCTTGATCATCTTCTCCTAATCCTAAATCAGTTAACGAACACAGCATACCTTGAGAAATTGTTCCAAATATTTTACTGACTTTAATTTTTATATTACTTGGAAGTTTGGCTCCTAGAGTGGCTACTACTACTTTTATACCCTTGCGGCAATTTGAGGCACTACACAAAATATTCAGTAAATTACCACTACCTATATCAACTTGGGTTACCTTGAGTTTGGAGTCTGCTTTATATTCACATTCGAGGATTTCACCAACTATGATACCTGTACAATGACCGGCTACTACTGTAACCATACTGTCTACTTCGAGCCCCAATAAAGCTAGTTGTTCATATAAGGTTTCGCTATCAATATTTGGATTAACCCATTCCCTTAACCAAAATTCACTTACTTTCATTATTGATTATTTATTTAAACTGTTTTAGAAAACGTAAATCATTGTCGTAAAGTACACGTATATCCTTAATTCTATAGCGTAACATTATAAGCCGTTCTATTCCAGTACCAAAAGCGAAACCCGAATAGATATCTGGATCCAGGCCAGCATGACGTAGCACATTGGGATGTACCATGCCACAACCTAAAATTTCTAACCATTTTTTACCTTGAATTATTACATCAACTTCAGCAGAGGGTTCGGTAAATGGGAAATAAGATGCTCTAAACCTAATTTTTAAATCTTCTTCAAAAAATTTTTGCAGAAAATTGTATAAGGTATTTTTAAGATGAGTAAAACTTACTTTTTTATCAACCATTAAACATTCCATTTGATGAAACATTGGGGTATGAGTAGAATCATAATCCTTACGATATACCTTACCTGAAGTAATCATACGTATCGGAGGAGACTGATTTTTCATGGTTCTAATCTGAACTCCGGAAGTTTGTGTTCTTAATAGAAGATTATCATTCAACCAAAAAGTGTCATGATCCGTACGTGCTGGATGATTCATGGGTATATTAAGAGCATCAAAATTATGGTAACTATCTTCAATTTCTGGTCCGCTTACTACTTCAAAACCTAATTCGCAAAAAATTTTTTCTATACGATCAATTGTGCTCGTTACCGGATGTAATCCACCCGTTTTAATACCACGTCCGGGTAATGAAACATCAAGATTTTCTTGTAACATAAGAGTACTCATAGTTTCCTTTTCTAAAAGCATTTTTCTAGAATGTAAAGCTTCTAAAAGCTGCTTTTTTGCTCTATTAAGCACCATACCTACAGCTGGACGATCTTCTGGATTGATATCACGTAAATTTTTCATATAGAGTGTAAGAATACCTTGTTTTCCTAAGTATTCGACACGAATTTTTTCTAAAGTACTTAAATTTTTGATTTTATCAATATTGGTCTGCAATTGGTAAATAAGTTCTTTTATATGATGAAGCATTTTTATCCTTCCAATTTTTTAGAGAAAGTTGCTACTCCATTCATTTTAATTAAGATAGATAGACATACTAACTAAAACAATTAGTATATTTTTGAATAATTTGAATCAACAGGTAGGATTACACTACATAGCAATTATATAAAATCCCATTAAATTTTAATCTAACTTAAAAATGATAATGCCATTTTCGATTTGTTAACTAATGCTGAAAATGCATTGGTATCAAAAACCGCTATATCAGCTAATACTTTACGATCTATTGTTATAGACGATTTTTTCAGTCCGTTCATTAAACTGCTATAAGATAGCCCGTTTTTTCGGGCGGCAGCATTAATGCGCATGATCCATAGTTTTCGAAACTGACGTTTACGCTGCCGTCGGTCACGATAAGCGTACTGACCAGCTTTAATAACAGCTTGAAGGGCAATACGATAGACACGAGAACGCGCTCCATAATATCCTTTAGCTTGTTTCAAGATTTTTTTATGACGTGCACGAGCAACAATACTACGTTTGACACGAGCCATATATTCTGCTCTCCTTTGATGAATATAAACTTCATGCGTATGGCATGCATACCAATACTAATCCTAAATCTACTTTAGATACCATCTCTTTTGAACGTAGATGACGTTTACGTTTAGCGGATTTTTTAGTCAATATATGACGAAGACTAGCTTTTTTATGCTTAAAACTACCAGAAGCCGTTTTCTTGAAGCGCTTAAGAGCACCTCGTACTGTTTTAATTTTTGGCATAGTAAAACACCTCTTTCAAATCTTAATGTTTTTTCTTGGGAGCCAGCACCATGATCATTTGTCTTCCTTCTATTTTAGGAGAAAAATATTCAACCACCGCGATTTCTTTTAGATCACCTTGAAGGCGATTAAGCATTTCAATACCGATTTGTTGATGCGTCATTTCACGTCCGCGAAAACGTAATGTAATTTTCGCTCTATCACCATCTTCTAAAAATCTCATTAGGCTACGCAGTTTTACCTGATAGTCTCCTTCATCCGTTACGGGACGTAATTTGATTTCTTTTACTTGAATAATTTTTTGCTTTTTTTTCTGCTCTTTTGATATTTTACTCTTTTCGTAAAGAAATTTACCATAGTCTATCATCCTACAAACTGGTGGATCGGCATTCGGACTAATTTCCACCAGATCTAATCCAGCCTTCTCAGCTCTTTCTAAAGCTTCATTCAGACTTACAATACCAATTGATTCGCCGTTAACATCAGTCAGCCGAACCTCATTTACATATATTTCGTGGTTAATCCTATTAGGACGTATTTGTTGAATTTGTTTTCCGATTTTAATACTCTATCCCTCCTCTTGTTGAATCTTACGAACCTTAATTTCGTGCCACAGCTTTTCTAGTAGATTATTAACTTTCATATTTCCAATATTTTTACCCAACCTAGTTCTGACCGCCACTTCTCCTAATTCCATTTCTTTATCGCCACATATCAGCATATAGGGAATTCTCCGCAAGGTGTGTTCACGAATTTTAAAGCCAATTTTTTCATTTCTCAAGTCAACTCTTACTCTAATACCAGATTCTTTAAAGATATTAGCTAATTGCTTAACATAATTAGATTGACGATTAGTAATATTCATTAAGATCACCTGCGCGGGTGCTAACCAAACTGGAAAAAAGCCCGCATATTCTTCCGTTATTATGCCTATAAATCGTTCTAATGAACCTAAAATTGCACGATGAATCATTACGGGTATCTGTTTTCTATTATATTCATCTATATAAAAAGCATGAAGACGTTCAGGTAAAAAAAAGTCTAGTTGAATAGTACCACATTGCCATGCACGACCCAGACAATCATGTAGTATAAATTCAATTTTAGGCCCATAAAAAGCTCCAGTTCCACACTGATATTTAAAGTGGATATTCCTTTGTTTGAGTGCCATTACTAAATTTTCTTCGGCCTGATCCCACAGCATATCGTTACCCATGCGGATTTCAGGACGAGTCGATAAATTAACCTGGATCTTATCAAAACCAAAAGTACTGTATACTTCGTATAACATTTTCATACAGTTATTTACTTCAGTAAGTATCTGATCTTTTGTACAGAAGATATGAGCATCATCTTGAGTAAAACTACGTACCCGCATCAATCCATGTAGTGCGCCGGAAGGCTCATTACGATGACAACTACCAAATTCTGCTATTCTGAATGGTAACTCACGGTAGGATTTAATTTTCTGATTGTAGATTTGTATATGTCCTGGGCAATTCATTGGCTTAATGCAATATTGCCGCTCTTCTGATGATGTTAGAAACATTGCTTCTTGATAGTTTTTCCAATGTCCAGTTGTTTCCCATAAGCTCCGATCTAATATCAATGGACTTTTTACTTCTTGATACTCGTATTCTTTGAGCTTAAAGCGTATAAAAGATTTAATTTCACGTAAAATCAGCAAACCATCATTATGCCAGAATACCATACCAGGAGCTTCTTTCTGCATATGATATAATTCTAAATTTTTACCGATTTTACGATGATCTCGCTTCGTTATCTCTACCATGTCTTGCAAATATTTAATTAATTGGGTTTTATCAGACCAAGCCGTACCATAAATACGTTGTAGCATCTTATTATTATTATTGCCCCTCCAATAAGCACCTGAGATTTTTTGTAGGGCAAAGGAATTACAAAACCGCATATTAGGAACATGTGGACCACGACACATATCAATGTATTCTTCATGATAATACAAACCAGGACTAACATCGCGACTTATATTTTCGTCAAGAATCGCAATTTTATATGGTTCCTCTCGGGTAATAAAAATCTCACGAGCTTCCTGCCAGCTTACGTTCTTCTTAATTACGTCGTATTTTTTATCAGCCAATTCATGCATTCTCTGTTCTAATTGCATTAGATCTACATGATTTAGAGCATGATTAAGATCTACATCATAAAAAAAACCGTTTTCAACAACGGGACCAATAGCCATCTTAGTTTCAGGCCATAATTGTTTAATAGCATGACCTAACAGGTGAGCGCAGGAATGTCTGATAATTTTTAGACCAACTTCATCCTTCGGAGTAACAAAGTTCACTAGAGCATCCTCAGTTACCAGATCAGAGAGATCTTTTAATTCACCATTAACAATCCCCGCGATACAAAATTTAGCTAGGTCATAACCGATGGTTTGATTAGCAATTTCAATGATGCTAACCGCATGATTGAATTGATACACGGTTCCGTTAGGAAGAGTAATAGAGAACATTATGAATCCTTAGTTGTAGTGGTAATCAATAACAAAGCCAAAGCGAAGATTACATGTTCAGAAGTTGGTTGAATTGTAAATTCAATGCATAATTTCTGGTACTTATTGCTAGCTTAATTATCACTACCTGGAATTATATATAATAGCTTCTCTTTTAGAAAGTCGACTCTACTAAATTATCCTTTCAGGTATAGGTATAACATATGACAGCTAAAGGTCATTTTATTTTTGCGATGGCTATGGCGATTTTTGCTAAACGCGCTCACTTAACACCAGTTATTACTAATGGAGACTGGTGGCATATTATTCCTTCAGCACTATTAACTTCACTATTGCCCGATCTAGATCATCCTCATTCAACCCTGGGTCGACGTTTAAAATGGTTATCTTATCCTCTGAGATATTTTTTTGGACATCGAGGTTTCACTCACAGTATACTAGTAGTTGCTGTTAGCATTGAAATCTTCCATCAAGCCGTTCCGATAAATATGCAACATCTGCTGCCCGCAGATGTTTGGCATGGAATGATAATAGGCTATATAAGTCATTTAATTGCGGATTTTATTACACCTTATGGTATTCCGCTTTTGTGGCCATTGCGCCGGCGGTTTAGGTTACCATTAATTAAGTTTCCAAAAGTAAAAGATCCTGAACGATTCTTTTGTCTTGCTTTTACAGGTATAGCAATAATAATTCCATTTTCTTCTTCTTTTTATTTATCCGTTGCTAAGGTTAATATGCATTGGTTTTTAAAGATATTGCAAATTTTACAAAGATTATTGCACTATTTTTGAAATTAGGCATACGATTAACCATGAATTAGGGGTTTATACATGATCTCTAATTAATTGTAGATGGTTTGTATCCTCTTATAATATTAGAAGAAACGCAGTAAACATAAAAATAAGGATAAAATATGGGAGAATTGAATGAATATGAAGTAATAAGTAAGATGCATACTATCCTAGATATACTACGTTGGACAACTAGCTATTTTTCGGCCGCCAATATTTATTATGGCCATGGCACAGACAATCCTTGGGATGAAGCAGTGAGACTAGTATTACCAACACTTTTACTACCATTAAACTATCCGGTAAATCTTTATGGAGCGAGACTAACTATCCAAGAACGACAACATCTTGTTAAAAGAATTATGCGTCGTGTTAAGGAACGTATTCCTGTAGCTTACCTAACTAACAAAGCATGGTTTTGTGGATATGAGTTTTATATTGATGAACGAGTATTAATCCCACGTTCTCCCATCGGAGAATTAATTGAAAGCAATTTCGATTCACTGATTGAAGAAGAACCAAAATATCTTCTTGATATGTGTACGGGAAGCGGTTGTATTGCAATTGCATGTAGTCATGCATTTTCCAAGGTTAGAGTCGATGCGGTAGATATTTCGGCAGATGCCTTAGCAGTTGCTGAAAAAAATCTTGCGGCTCATGGCGTTCAAAATGTAGTTACACCTCTACTTTCAGATCTTTTTGGTAATATAGCTAAAAACAAATACGATATTATCATTTCCAATCCACCTTACGTAAAGGCAGATGAGATGAGTATCTTACCTAATGAATATCACTTTGAACCGGTAATAGGTTTAGTAGCTGGTGCCGATGGACTAAATTTCATTCGTCGTATTATCTCCTCGGCAGCAGATTATCTGAATGATAATGGCATATTAATTTGCGAAGTTGGAAATAATCAAGAGCACCTAATCGCACACTATCCGAAGGTTCCATTCATTTGGCTAGATTTTAATCATGGCGGGGAAGGTGTTTTTATGTTGACTAAAGCGCAATTACTTGCCAATAAGAAATATATGAGCATTGATTAACCAAACCAGCAGCAGATTTCATCAAATAAGGAACTAATTATAATGGCGGGCAATAGTATTGGGCAAATTTTTAGGGTAACTACTTTTGGCGAATCACATGGTAATGCATTAGGATGTATTATAGATGGTGTTCCACCAGGAGTTCTTCTGGCAGAAGAAGATATTCAACCAGATCTCGATCGTCGAAGACCAGGATTTTCGCGCTACACTACTCAGCGTCGTGAGCTAGATCGTGTCAAAATTCTTTCGGGTATATTTGAAGGATTGACGACTGGGACTAGTATTGGTCTATTGATAGAAAATCACGACCAACGTTCCAAAGACTATAGTACGATTAAAGATATCTTTCGGCCAGGTCATGCAGACTATACTTATGAAAAAAAATATGGGTTAAGAGATTATCGTGGAGGTGGTCGTTCTTCTGCTAGGGAAACTACTATGCGTGTAGCTGCCGGAGCCATTGCAAAAAAATATCTTAAACTAACATATGACATAAAAATCCGAGGCTATTTAGCACAAATAGGAAATATTGTCTGTGAGTTTAAAAATTGGGAACAAGTCCATAAAAATGAATTTTTCTGCCCGAATAGCGACCAATTGGTTGCTTTAGATAGTATGATGAGAAAATTAAAAAAAGATGGAGATTCGATTGGGGCGAAAGTTACCGTGGTAGCTGAAAATGTCCCGGTAGGATTAGGAGAACCAGTTTTTGATCGTCTTGATGCAGATTTAGCACATGCTTTAATGAGTATAAACGCTGTTAAAGGAGTAGAAATAGGGGATGGTTTTTCGGTAATTAACCAACATGGAAGTGAACATCGTGATGAGATCTCTGTTAAGGGTTTTAAAAGTAATCATGCCGGTGGCATCCTAGGAGGGATTAGTAGTGGACAGCCAATCATAGCGCATTTGGCAATGAAACCTACTTCTAGCATTCTGGTTCCAGGTGATACTATTAATAAATTGGGTCATGCGGTAGAGGTTGTGACGCGTGGTCGCCATGATCCTTGCGTTGGGATTCGTGCAGTACCAATAGCTGAAGCTATGATAGCTATTGTAATCATGGATCATTTATTACGCTATCGTGCTCAATGTGGAAAAATGAAAGATTAATAGTATAGGAGTAGTAAGGTAATACTTAAACGTATCCTTACCTGAAATTCATAACAAACAATGCCATTGGCATTTAGAGCCCCGGTATTTTAGCGGCACTATATACCAATATCGAGATACCAACATGAAAATCAATAAAACCTTGAAAATTATCTGCTTATTTCTGATAGTGTCTTTGACATGGGGAACAACTTGGATGGCGATGAAAATCGCCATCCAAACGGTACCTCCAATTTTTGCTACCGGATTACGTTTTCTATGTGCTTCACCAGTGTTACTTTTAATAGCGATGTTAACTAAACAACCAATTTTATTTGCTGCCGGAAGCCGTAGTTTCCAATTTATGATATGTATGTGTTATTTTACTATTCCATTTACGCTAATGTTTTATGGCGAACGTTATACTAGTGCTGGCTTAGCTGCTATTATTTTTGCAACCATGCCAGTTGCTGTTTTATTAGCATCTATTATCCTAGTTAAAGCCAGAATTTCTTTTAAACAAACCGTAGGATTATTAATTAGTATGTTATCTCTAATTGTTATTTTGCTTAAAGAAACTAATCCTATCGTAGGAAATAGTTTCAAAGGAATTTTTGCTTTAATTATTGCGGTGATAATGCATGCTATTATGTATGTATTATTTAATAAAAGAGATGAACAAGTTTCTATACTGACCTATAATACTTTACCTTGTTTAGGTGCAGGATTACTACTAACGTTTATTGGTTATCTTATAGAAAAGCCAATTTACGCCCAATTCTCGGTTTCGTCATTATTGTCTCTAGTTTATTTAGGTATGGTATCTAATGTATTGGGAATGGTTGGTTATTTTTATTTACAGCGATTAGCTATCCCTTTTCAGGCTTCACTGGTTTTTCTAATTTTTCCGGTAATTGCCATATTACTAGATCATCTAGTTATAGGATCTGGTATTGGTTTAAAAACGTTATGGCTAATGATCCCTCTAACCGTAGGGATACTTCTAACCTTAAAAGATGCCAAATGATGTTAAACGTCAAACCAGTGATTATATCATGAAGAAACGTGCATTAGTAGTATTTAGTGGTGGGCAGGATTCAACCACTTGTCGGATTCAAGCCTTACATCAATATGATGAGATCCACTGTATTACTTTTAATTATGGTCAGCGTCATCGGAGATAGGCGTTGCACAGCAGCTATCAGCTCTCATGGGTATACATCAAATTCTGGATCTTAATCTTTTGAAAGAATTAGCTATCAGTAGTCGGACACGTGATAATCTTCCAATTATTGGTACTTCAAGGTATCAGGGAATCCCTTTGTTCCAGGTCGGAATATATATTGTGCATTCTGTTATTTACGTGCTCAAGGATTAAAAAATTATCATGAAAATTCTGAAGTAGTTATGCATATGCATAGAACTCAAATCAGGTTAATCTATGAGGTGATTATTCCATTCCGTACTGAATTAGACTCTTTTTGCGAAGAGTTTTTAATAGAGAGGTTAAACTCATATTATTTTTATGTTGTATTATGCTGTCGAATATGGAATTATCTTCTAGTTGAGAAGGTTTTCCACAACGCACTTCATCTAAGGCTATTAGCACTAGATTACCTTGTAGATCTTTACCAATACCATAAGAGATAGAGTTTTTTTCCGGGGGCTTGATAGCGAAAACCGTTTTGGTTATCCTATCTGGATTATCACGTGTAATCACTAGAGCTCTTCCAAAAATTAACTTATCCAATGGTTTACCGGCATTAAGCGCTGATAATAATTGTTCGGCTTTACCCTGTGCTTGCCGTTCAGCTTTTTCCCGCTTAATATATAAGGAAAGAATACCATGTATCTTCCTAAGGGATTCTAAACGTGCTGATCTATGCTGGCTAAGACGCACCATTAAAGCTCGGTGATTTTCAAGAGTAATCACCTCAGAATTATTTCCTAAGAGGAAGGATTTATCTACCAGGAGCCGCCTAAGAGGCTTTAAATCTTTGGGGAGATTTTCAAGGCTAAACCATCCAGTTTTTACGGCTTTAATACCAGTGGTTTTTTCAACGATAGCAAGAGATTTCCTATTACTAGCTGCTTCAATCATTTTTTGTTGCAATTGATAATATGTGTTTATGATTTTGGCTTGTTGTATTTGATTAGTTATCATTGTACGTACGGTATTTAATGGGATGATACTTTTAGGTTGTATATCATCAAGACGTACAATTAAGTAACCAATAGAAGAATCGATGATTTCTGAAATTTGACCCTTTTCTTGCAATTTGGCATTTCTTAATTCATCTGGGATATCTGATGCGTCCATCCATTCCATTTTTCCACCTAAAGGTGCCGAAATCGGATCAATAGATTTTGACTTTGCTATTTTAAAAAAATTCGCGCCGTTTTTGAGTTGTTCCAATAAAACCGCCGCATCGGTTTGGGTTTTAAGTTGAATAATACTGTACTTGTACCGTGGTTGTTGGATATAGTCTCTTTGGTGTAAGTTATACCAGCTTTTAATTTCTCGCTCGCTGACCGGTGGCTTCGGTATTTTTGCGGCATCTAGGTTTAAATAGCTCACCCTGAATTGCTCTGGTAGCATAAAAAAATTTGAGTGTTGCTTATAATAATTCTTGATTTCAGGTTCGCTAACCAGTTGTCTTTGGGCCAGAGCAGAAACATTAATGACTGCTTTATGTATGACACGCTCTTGTTTAATTAATGACGTTAATACTTCTTTTTCAGAAGGGAGTATAAATTCAGTGTTGGCTATAGCATTAAGTAATTGACTGACAGTTAATTTTTTACGTAAGGTTTCAGCATATTGCTGACTAGTCAATCCTATGTGGTGAAGAAAATTTCTATAACGATCGAAGTTAAATTGTTCATCAATCATAAATTCTGGCTGTTGGAAAATTACTTCTTTAATTTGTTCATCATCTATATCCATTCTTAGATTATGTACATACTGTTGTAGTAATACTTCATCAATTAGCTGATGTAAAACCTGCTGACGCAACTGCCGCATATAATTATCATTATTTGCCAATTCAGTAAACTGCTCACCTAGTACTTGCTGTTCTCGAAGTAGCGTCAACGTTAAAGCTTGTTCAAATTGTACACTACTAATTATATGATTATTAACCATGACAGCATAATCATTTTTACGCTTACCTAAGTAATTACCTATACCAGTTATTGCAATTATCAATATGATAAATCCCAGGAGTATTTTAATTCCAAAACTATTTGACGCCGCCCGTAATTTTTCCATCATATATAATTTTACTCCGATTCCTTAATAAACATCTCATACTAAATTTACCTTATTTTTCTGGATCATTCTGTAATGCAATTTTCAGTACTTCCTCAATATATTTGACCGGATAAATGTTTAAATTAGCTCTAACGTTATCCGGAAGATCCTCTAAATTACGGTGATTTTTATAAGGAATAATTACTGTTTTTATACCTCCACGATGGGCGGCGAGCAATTTTTCTTTTAAACCACCAATAGGTAATACTTGACCCAGTAAAGTAATTTCACCCGTCATGGCTACATCAGCACGAACCGGATTGCCAGTAAGACAAGATACTAATACGGTACACATAGCAATCCCAGCACTTGGACCATCTTTTGGTGTCGCACCTTCCGGGACATGCACATGTATATCACGTTTTTCATAGAAATCACTATTAATGCCTAATTTATGGGCACGTGCTCTAACAACAGTCAGGGCCGCTTGTATAGACTCCTGCATCACTTTTCCCAAGGAACCGGTATAAGATAGCTTGCCTTTACCTGGAACACAGGCTGTCTCAATAGTTAAGAGCTCTCCTCCTACCTCGGTCCATGCTAATCCAGAGACTTGCCCAATATGATTTTCAATATCGGCACGTCCATAGTTAAAACGCTGAGTTCCTAAATAAGATTTAATATTATGGTTATTTACTTCAATCTGCTGAATACTACTATCCATTAGTAAAGCTCTTACTGCCTTACGACATATTTTTGATAATTCTCTTTCAAGATTACGTACACCTGCTTCACGTGTATAAAAACGAATAATATTAATTATGGCTTTTTGATCTACAGTGATTTCACCCTTTTTTAAGGCATTACGTTCAATTTGTTTTGGCAATAAATAACGAGTAGCGATATTTAATTTTTCGTCTTCAGTATATCCAGAAAGACGAATTACCTCCATCCGATCTAACAATGGAGCCGGAATATTCATAGTGTTTGAGGTAGCAATAAACATTACATCAGATAGATCATAGTCAACATCAATATAATGATCATTAAAAGCGTTATTTTGCTCTGGATCAAGGACTTCTAATAACGCCGAAGCAGGATCTCCACGCATATCTAATGACATTTTATCGATCTCGTCTAGCAAAAATAATGGATTTTTTACTCCAACTTTTGCCATTTTTTGTATCAATTTACCAGGCATGGAGCCAATATAGGTACGACGATGCCCACGAATTTCTGCTTCGTCACGTACTCCACCTAAAGCCATCCGCACATATTTACGTCCCGTTGCTTTGGCAATTGATTGTCCTAAAGATGTTTTGCCTACTCCAGGTGGACCAACCAGGCAAAGTATGGGTCCTTTGATTTTACTCATTCTGCTTTGGACCGCAAGATACTCAAGAATTCTTTCTTTAACACGGTTTAAACCAAAATGGTCAGTATCTAACGTCTCCTGAGCTTTCCGGAGATCTTTTTTTACCTTAGTGCGAGCATACCAAGGCACCTGAAACATCCAGTCGAGGTAACTCCGTATTACGGTAGCCTCTGCTGACATGGGTGACATCATCTTTAATTTTTGTAATTCAGCTTCAGCTTTTTCACGGGCTTCCTTAGGCATTTTGGCGGCTCTAATTTTTCTTTGGAGGATTTCATTTTCATCAGGTGTCTCATCCATTTCACCCAGCTCTTTTTGAATAGCTTTCATTTGTTCATGTAAATAATATTCACGCTGACTTTTTTCCATTTGTTTCTTAACACGGTTCCGGATGCGTTTTTCTATCTGTAATAATTCCATTTCAGATTCCATCATCGCCAGAAGATATTCGAGCCGTTCATTAACATCTGCAATTTCCAATACGGATTGTTTATCAGAAAGTTTTAAGGGCATATGTGCAGCAACTGTATCGGCAAGACGTGCAGCATCATCAACATTAGTTAATTCGGTAAGTACTTCCGGAGGAATTTTATTATTAAGTTTAATGTATCCTTCAAACTGATTAATTGTGGCACGGATTAAAACTTCCTGCTCCCGTTCATCGATCAATGGTGAAATCAAATACTCAGCTTTAGCAATAAAATAATCACTATTGTCAGTTAACTCCGTAATCCGTGCCCGTTGTAATCCTTCAACTAATACTTTTACTGTACCATCTGGTAGTTTTAACATTTGTAAAATTGATGCAATAGTTCCTACTGTAAAAATATCATGGATTCCGGGTTCATCCATTAATGCTTCTTTTTGTGCCACTAACATAATTTTTTTACCCTGATCCATAGCGTTTTCAAGACATCGCATAGATTTTTCTCTACCAACGAATAATGGAATAACCATGTGCGGATAAACCACGACGTCACGTAGCGGTAATACAGGGATTATAATGCATTCAGAACACTCATGGTTGTTCATATAGCTCTCTCTTAGTTTATCTTCCCGCTCGGATTGTTGGAACACATAACATAGTAGTGCATGCCTGGATTTTTACAGTTTAGCTCCTTGCTAGTTATTGAATTGACTAAGTCCTCAGTTGATCTTAAAGAGATAAATAAAAATCTATTCGCCAGATGCTTGTTGGTTTTGGTTTTTACTAGAAATAACCCTTGGTTTTGTCTGACCTTCAATAACTGATTCATCAATTACGATTTTCTCCACGTCGTTCATAGAAGGGAGATCGTACATAGTATGTAGTAACATGCCTTCAATAATAGAACGTAAACCACGTGCTCCGGTTTCACGTAGCATCGCTTTATGTGCAATAGATGTTAATGCTTCCTCACTAAATTCTAATTTTACACCTTCGAGATGAAAAAGTGCCTGATATTGCTTAATCAAGGCATTTTTAGGTTCTCTTAAAATTTTCATTAATGCTTCTTCATTGAGTTCTTTGAGTGTAGTAACAATTGGAAGACGACCAATGAACTCGGGAATTAAACCGAACTTAATTAAGTCTTCTGGTTCGACCTGCTCTAGTAACTTGCTTTCAGATGTTCTTTGTTTCTTTCCCTTGACATTAGCTCCAAAACCAATGCTAGATCCCATGTCCACTCTTTGGTTAATAACTTGATCTAATCCAGCAAATGCACCCCCACAAATAAATAGAATCTTAGAAGTATCTACTTGTAAAAATTCCTGTTGTGGATGCTTCCTGCCACCCTGTGGAGGTACAGCAGCAACTGTCCCTTCAATGATTTTTAATAGTGCCTGTTGGACCCCTTCTCCTGAAACATCCCTGGTAATGGAAGGATTATCAGATTTACGTGAAATTTTATCAATTTCATCAATATAAACAATCCCATGTTGTGCTTTATGAACATCATAGTCACATTTTTGCAGTAGTTTTTGAATAATATTCTCAACATCTTCACCAACATATCCGGCTTCAGTGAGGGTGGTAGCATCCGCAATAGTAAATGGCACCTCAAGCCCGCGTGCGAGGGTTTCTGCCAAAAGAGTTTTACCACTGCCAGTAGGACCAATTAAAAGTATATTACTTTTACCAATTTCGATATCCGGATTAATATCCATTTGATGAAGAATACGTTTATAATGATTATATACCGCGACTGCGAGCACCTTTTTGGTTTGTTCTTGACCGATCACATAATCATCAAGATACTGGCGAATTTGATGTGGAGTTGGCAGCTCCCTAACTTCACGGTGTGTAGTAACGTCCTTTATTTCTTCTATGATAATGTCATTACATAAATCAACACATTCATCACAGATATATACAGACGGTCCGGCAATGAGTTTACGTACTTCATGCTGGCTTTTACCGCAAAAAGAGCAGTACAGCAGTTTTTCTGAACTGTCTTTGTGCTTATCTGTCATCAATTAACCCCTTATGATATTTGATATTATTCTTTTGGTCCGTAATTAGGACCTGTACCTAACAAGTTAGGTTTACTATTTATTTTGATGATTATGCACGATGTGTCAAAATCGCATCCACTAATCCATATTCTATTGCTTCATTCGCCGAAAGGAAACAGTCCCGGTCTGTATCTTTTTCTATTACTTCTAGTGGCTGGGCTGTATGTTGAGCCATGATTTGGTTCATCCTCGTTTTGATTTTCAAAATCTCACGGGCATGTATTTCTATATCAGTTGCTTGCCCTTGATAAGCTCCTGAAGGTTGATGAATCATAATCCGTGAATTAGGAAGACAAAATCTTTTACCTTTAGCACCCGCTGTAAGTAAAAAAGCACCCATTGAAGCGGCTAGTCCTATACAGATGGTACTTACCTTAGGCTTGATAAACTGCATGGTGTCATAAATAGACATTCCGGCCGTAATTGCGCCTCCGGGTGAGTTTATATACAAATAAATATCTGGTTCGGGATTTTCCGCTTCAAGAAATAATAATTGTGCCACAATTAAATTTGCCATGTAATCTTCTACTGGACCAGTCAAAAAAATGATGCGTTCTTTAAGTAGGCGTGAGTAAATATCATAAGCACGCTCACCACGATAGCTCTGTTCAACCACCATAGGAACTAACATCATTTTAGATGGTATGTCTGCTGCCGTTTTGCCATGATATGACATAATGTTAATCTCCTCATCGTCTCATTACATTACTGAAATAGTAACCTGATCATTTTAAGATTAGAGGTGGTTGATACAAGATTTTAATTATTTAGTAAATCTCAATCCAACGGTTATTATTTATATGACCTATAAGATCTCTAAATGACATTACTGTTTCATTAACAATCGATTTATTAATAATCATGTCTATAACTTGATCTTCTAAAACCAGGTTATAAAAATGATTGGTTATCTCATTATTTTTACTCAAATATTCTCTTAACTTCTTGGGATTATCATATGTAGCTGATAAATCTTCCATGAATGCTTGAATCCGAGATTCTTCCGCTTGAAGATGGTGGATACGAATAAATTCACCTAATAATAAACTTATAGCAACACGTTTTTTGGCATTGTCTTCTAACAAACTCCTTGGTAAGGGTAGATTGTTCCCATTATTTCCTAGATAAAGACTATTTTTACGCCGTAATCTTTCAATTTCGGTTTCAATAAGTGAAACCGGAAGATCAATTGTATTAGATTTTAATAATTCCTTAAATACCTGCAATTTAATATAACTACGCACTGCCAATTTTAGTTCACGTTCCAGATGTTGGCGTATTTGATTGCGGATTTCTGAGATAGAGCATTCCCCAGGCACCAAACTTTTAATACAATCTTGATCTAATTCTGGAAATTCCAGCTCTTCTACCTTTTTGAGTGAAATGGAGAACTTGGCAAGTTTACCTTGAAGATTATCAGTTTTAGGATTTTCAGATAAACGTACTTCAACTCTGAACTTTTCTCCGGCTTGATGACCGATCATAGCGGTTTCAAAATCTAACGGCATCAGTCCATGTCCGATGACCAGAACCGCATCAGTGAATTTTTCAACCTCTTTCCCGTCTTCTACACTAATAAAATCAATTGTTACACGATCACCATCAGCGGCTGCCCGATTAGTTTTTTTCCAAGATTCTTGCTGTTGGCGAAGAGTAATTAACATATTATCCACATCTGGTTCGGTAACTTCAACCCGGGGTTTTTCAATGTTAAAATTTTCCCATCCTTTAAGTTCAATGTTAGGATATACTTCAAACTCTACTAAATAGGTAAAATCCTGACCAACTTGATATTCATTGGAAACATATTTAAGTTTGCCTACGGGACGAATTTGTTGTTTATTCATTGCAGCTCTAACATGGTTATGCATGAGATCTTTTAAAACATCATGGCGAATAGAAGATTCATAACGCTGTGCTATAACTTTTATGGGTACTTTACCTTTCCGAAAACCGTCCATAGAAATTTTTGGTGCCAAATTTAATAGTTCTTTTTTAACCATATTTTCAATATGATCTGCAGGTATAGTGATTTTGATTTTACGCCTAAGGCGATGATTAGTTTCAACTGATACTGGCATATTATTACCTCACAAACCTAGGGAATATCGATACTATGATTAGACTTTGGTCTAATCGCAGTAGATTATAACATTTTCTGTGTATAGAAGAAGCACTTGATAGCAACCAACAAATAGACCAACATGCAATTATGTTTACAGCATTAACACCTTCTCGTAAAATAAATAACAATATAAGAATCTTACAAGATTATCCTTGTCATTGAGGTCTAAAATGGGACATAGTAAAAATATTTTATTATCGTCGGTAATTGCAATGACTTTATTGCTAAGTGGTTGTGATATTGCTTTGTTAAATCCCAAAGGACAAATTGGTATTGAACAACGTTCACTCATATTAACTGCTCTTGGTTTAATGTTAATTGTAGTTATTCCGGCGATCATTATGGCTATTGGTTTCTCGGTAAAGTATCGAAACACTAATCTTCATGCCAAATACCGTCCAGAATGGGCACATTCTTATAAAATTGAAGCAATCGTCTGGATAATCCCTATCTTAATTATCACCTTGCTAGGATTTATTACTTGGAAAACCACTTATTTACTGGAACCTCAGAAACCAATACCTTCTAATGTCAAGCCTATAACCATTGAAGTAGTTTCAATGGACTGGAAATGGTTATTTATATATCCTAAGCAAGGAGTTGCTGCAGTTAATCAACTGGCTTTTCCAGTGAATACTCCGGTTGAATTTAAAATTACTTCTTGGTCTGTGATGAATTCATTTTTTATTCCTCGTCTAGGTAGTCAAATTTATGCCATGGCGGGAATGCAGACAAAATTACACTTGATAGCCAATGAACCCGGGGTTTATAAAGGAATCTCTTCTGCTTATAGTGGTAAAGGTTTTTCTGGTATGAAATTTACCGTTTTGGCGACCCCTGATGTCGCTTCTTTTAATCATTGGATAGCTCAAGCAAAACAGGCACCAGCAACTTTAAATACAATGGAATCGTTAGAAAAATTAGCAATACCTAGCGAAAACAATCCGGTAGAATTTTTTTCTAGTGTCAAACCTAGTTTGTTTATAGATATTCAAAATAAGTTTCTGAAATCTAGAAATCTTGTTAAGCCTAATTCAGAATCAATCTCACATAACTCACAAATAAAATAGATTTATAGATTTAAGGAATCAAGTCATGTTTGGAAAATTAACCCTAAACGCTATCCCATACAAAGAGCCTATTATCATGGGCACGGTTACTACTCTTCTAGTAATTAGTTTCTTAATAATAGCGGGAATCACTTATTGTGGAAAATGGAAATATCTATGGAAAGAATGGATCACATCCGTAGATCATAAGCGATTAGGAATAATGTACATTATTTTAGCTTTAGTAATGATGATTCGTGGTTTTGCTGACGCTATAATGATGCGTGGTCAGCAAGTTTTAGCATCAGCAGGTGAAACCGGTTTTTTACCACCTGAACACTATGACCAGATTTTTACAGCGCATGGTGTCATTATGATATTTTTTGTGGCAACTCCGTTGATTATTGGTCTGATGAATTTTGTAGTACCGCTGCAAATTGGGGCACGTGATGTTGCTTTTCCATTTCTTAATAATTTGAGCTTTTGGATGACAGCCGCCGGTGCCGTATTGATTAATATTTCACTTATAGTGGGAGAATTTGCTAAGGTTGGTTGGGTTGCTTACCCTCCACTTTCAGGTATTGAATACAGCCCAGGTGTCGGAGTAGATTATTGGATATGGAGCTTACAAATTTCAGGGATTGGCACTACGTTAACAGGGATTAACTTCTTAGTGACAATTATTAAGATGCGTGCTCCAGGCATGACCATGTTTAAAATGCCCGTATTCACTTGGACAGCGTTATGCTCTAACGTTCTTATTATTATCGCATTTCCCATATTGACTGCAACTATTGCTTTGCTAACTCTGGATCGTTACCTGAGTACTCATTTTTTTACTAACGATATGGGTGGAAACATGATGATGTATATTAACTTAATTTGGGCATGGGGCCATCCCGAAGTATATATATTAGTTCTGCCAGTGTTTGGAATTTACTCAGAAGTAGTCGCCACTTTTTCTAAAAAAAGACTATTCGGTTATAATTCTCTAGTTTGGGCAACTATAGTTATCACTGTTCTTTCCTTTATTGTATGGTTGCACCATTTTTTTACGATGGGAGCAGGGGCTAATGTTAATGCTTTCTTTGGTATTAGTACTATGATCATAGCTATTCCAACCGGCGTTAAAATATTTAACTGGCTATTTACTATGTATCAAGGACGTATTCAGATAAACTCCGCGATGCTATGGACAATAGGTTTTATTATAACCTTTTCAATTGGTGGTATGGCAGGGGTTCTATTGGCGGTACCAGGGGCTGATTATGTATTACATAACAGTTTATTCCTCGTGGCACATTTTCATAATGTGATTATCGGTGGGGTTGTTTTCGGCTGTTTTGCAGGATTAACATACTGGTTTCCTAAAGCATTTGGTTTCAAGTTAAATGAAGTTTGGGGGCAGCGTTCGTTTGGTTTTTGGTTTATTGGTTTTTTAATGGCCTTTATCCCTTTGTATCTCCTAGGTTTAATGGGAATGACCCGCCGAATTAGTCAAAATATTGATCCAGAATTTCATCCACTTTTAGTAATCGCTGCTTTTGGTACCGTACTCATTGCGATTGGAATTTTATGTTTCGTCATACAAATTTATATATCTATTATTGATCGCAATAAAAATAGGGATTTTACTGGAGATCCGTGGGATGGACGTACGTTAGAATGGTTAACTTCGTCGCCTCCACCGTTTTACAATTTTGCTATGGTACCAAAAGTAACGGAACGTGACGCTTTCTGGGAAATGAAAAGCCGAAATGAAGCTTATATAAAAAATTTACCTTATGAAGAAATCCATATGCCTAAAAATAGTAGTATGGGGATTATAATTGCCGCTTTTAGTGCATTGTTTGGTTTTGCAATGATATGGTATATTTGGTGGTTAGCTATAATATCTTTTTTAGGAATCATTATATCTTGGATTGTCAAAAGCTTTGATGAAGATTTGGAATATCATGTACCTCTTAGTGAGATTATAAAAATTGAGAATCAACGTTTTCAAGTATTAGCCAAATTAGGATCAAACCATGTCAAATAAAGCTATATCTCACTCGATGATAAATGCTAATAAAGTTTTTGGTTTTTGGATATATTTAATGAGTGATTGCATTCTTTTTGCATCTCTGTTTGCTACCTATGCGGTTTTAGTTAAGGGAACTGCAGACGGTCCCATAGGCAAGGAGATTTTCAATCTCCCATTGGTATTGTTGGAAACCACCTGTTTGCTATTAAGTTCGGTAAGTTACGGTATTGCTATGGTTAGAATTAGTAAAACCTCTAATGTAACTAAGGGAATGATATGGTTAGGATTAACTTGGATGTTAGGTCTGTGTTTTATCTACATGGAAATGTATGAATTTCATAAATTAGTTACCGAAAACTATGGTCCCCAACGCAGCGGATTTTTATCTATTTTTTTCACCCTCGTAGGTACCCACGGTCTACATGTAATCTCAGGATTGGTATGGATGGTAGTATTGATTTATCAACTCTATAAGCGTGGTCTGACAACCCTCAACATAACGAGGATGGAATGCTTGAGCTTATTCTGGCATTTCTTAGATGTAATCTGGATCTGTGTCTTTACTGTAGTATATTTAATGGGAACTTTATAATGAAATCTAGAGATACATTGAATTTGAAAATCGAATCTCAATATCATAACAGCGTTAAAAATTATTTAATAGGATTTCTTCTATCAATAATTTTGACTGTCATCCCATTTTGGATAGTAATGACTCGGATACTACCATATCATAGTACTTTATTTATAATTGTTACTTGTGCGGTAGTACAAATCATTGTCCATTTAGTATTTTTTCTACATCTTAATAGCTCTGCCAAAGAGGAAGTACGTTGGAACTTATTAGCTTTAATATTTAGTATACTAATAATTGCGTTACTAGTAATTGGTTCATTATGGATCATGTGGAATCTTAATTATATGATGTCGAATGGTTGAAATCGCTAAGTTAATTTTTAATTAACTTAGCGATTCTCTTCTGTAATGTGGATTATAAGTCAGTGTCTCAGCCAGAAATGTTGCATTTGGCAGTATGTTGAATAATTCAGATTAATTATTATTTGGACAAATATTATTGATGATATATAATCTAGCTTACGGAATGTAATAACATTAAGGTAATTTAACTTCAATAATACATGTAAAATAAAAATTTTAATACTTAGTATTTTAATTATGATATACTGGACAAAACGCGATGTAATTGTTGTATTTAACAATTGACACGGTTTGAGTGTCAAATTTTCATTTTTTTTAAAGGTAAAATTAATGTCCAAGATTAAAGGTAACGTTAAATGGTTTAATGAATCTAAAGGATTCGGTTTCATTACTCCTGAAGATGGTAGTAAAGACGTATTTGTTCATTTTTCTGCTATCCAGAGTAATGGATTTAAAACTCTGGCTGAAGGACAGCGTGTAGAGTTTGAAATCACTAATGGCGCTAAAGGCCCTTCTGCTGCTAACGTTATTCTTGTGTAAGTTAACAGTCAGAATTAAAAACCCGTCTTAATGTCGGGTTTTTAATTGATCACATGCATATATATCAGCATGATAAGAAGAACGGATAAAAGGACCGCATATTGCATGCGTAAATCCCATGGCTAAAGCTTTTTGTCTTAAATCTTCAAATTCATCTGGACTAACATAACGTTTGACAGGGAAATGATGGCGACTGGGTTGTAAGTATTGACCTATGGTTAGTAGGTTTACGCCATTATTACGTAAATCTTGCATAACCGTAATAATATCATTATAATTTTCACCCAAACCAACCATTATCCCAGATTTAGTTAATATATTAGGATGTGCTTCTTTAAAACTTGCTAGTAATTTTAAAGATAAATCGTAACTAGCTCCTGGACGGATTTGACGATACATACTAGGAACGGTTTCCAGATTATGATTAAAGACATCTGGTGGCATAATACTTAAAATATCAAGTGCACGATTAAGACATCTACGAAAATCAGGAACTAAAATCTCAATTTTAATTAAATAGTTCATTTCCTTTATAGCATGTATGCAATCCACAAAATGCTGAGCACCACCATCAGGTAAATCATCACGATCAACAGAAGTAATGACGACATAGCGTAAATTCATCTCATTAATAGTTTTGGCTAAGTTTTTAGGCTCATTGAGATCTGGAGGTAATGGTATTCCATGTGCTATATCACAGAATGAACAGCGCCTAGTACAAATATCCCCTAAAATCATGAAAGTAACTTTACCATGGTTGAAACATTCAGCCAGATTAGGACAGGATGCTTCTTCACAAACTGAAGATAAACTATTTTTACGCATTAGTGCTTTAAGGTTTTGGATACGTTGAAAATTCACCGGTAATTTGATCTTAATCCATTCTGGTTTTTTAAGTAATTGGGGTTGAGCTGTACTATCTATCTTATTTTTATTAGAAATTAATCTTACTTTATCTTGATCACGATATTTTACGCCACGGTTGAGAGATTTAGATTTAAAGTTCATTTCACACCTGCTGCATAGAATGATTATCCTTTTAAAATTTTTAAATTTTAAAGTATATGAGATTTATTTATTAATTTCATTTTATTTAAGATTGGATTAAAAATTACTGATAAAATTATCTATTAGTACTGGCTGAACTTGTAAAACAGTAATATCTGGCTTAAATATGCTTAACTGTGTCATTTGAAGATTGGCATAACCACAAGGATTGATACGTTCAAAAGGTGAGAGGTCCATAGCTACATTCAGTGCCAATCCATGCATAGAAGATCCATGGTGAATTCGTAAACCTAACGAGCAGATTTTTTTATCATTAATATAAACTCCTGGAGCATTAGAGCATACATGAGCTTCAATATTAAAGAATTTTAAAGTATCAATCACCGTTTGCTCAATTGCAGTAACTAACCTCCGAACACTAATTTGACGCCTTTTTAAATCAATCATTATATACATAATTAGCTGACCAGGACCATGATAAGTAACCTTTCCTCCGCGATCACTTTGGAGTACTGGAATATCACCGGTATTAATGAGATGTTTAGGATCTATTAGAGTTCCCTGAGTAAAAACTGGAAAGTGCTCCACTAACCATAATTCATCAATGGTTATCGCGTGACGTTGTTGAGTAAACTGATGCATGGCATGAGATACCTTGGACCAAGGTTGTAACCCAAGATGACGAATAATAAATTTATCGGAAGGCATATATGGAATAGTTCCAACTGTCTTAAAAGGGGTATCTTTTAGTCCTAAATGATTCATCATTTTTATAAATGCATATTGGCTCAGCCATAGCGACCGGTGTCATTAAGTAATTATTTAGCGTGTAAGTTGTGCCAATCCCCGCTTACCTTAAAATATCAAGGATTTTCGGCCGAATACTTACAATGCTACAATTATTCATATGGTTAGTAAACAACCTCTCCCTCTTATGATTGAAGTAGCCCATTTACTGTCATAAATGAGCCAAGCTCTCCGGAAACCTCGGATCGCTTAACAGTAATGAAATTTTTTCTATTTGACACCATAATAAAGTATCTTGGTGCCCTTTTTGGAACGCGATTTCCATACGTGCTAATAAGTCGATAGCTAGTTTAATACGTTGATAATTCAAGCGTTGTATAGCTTCAGTAAATGGAATCCGACGCTTATAGCCAATTTGCTCCCAAAGTAGTAAAGGTGTCTTGGTTATTTTACGCTGTAAAGTTAGCACGGTAATTAAATCGCGTTGCAAACGGTAACATAGTAAATTGATTTTGCTTCCGGTAATCCGCAACTGATGAAGTATATGCAATGTACGTTTACTTTTCCCTTCAAGTATAGCATCTACCCAATCTATCTTAGTAAAATGTGCAACATCGTTCACCAATCTGGTGAGACGTTGAAGTGTCATCATCTCATCAGGCCATAGCATAACAAGCATATTCATAGTTTGAACTAATGCTAATAAATTATTTTCATAATTATAGCATAGAAAATGTATAGCTTTTTCTTCAATTCTCAATCCTATGGCGTTTGCTCTTTGAAAGACCCATTGTGGTAACTGAAATCTATCAGGCGTAAAACAATGGACAACTACACTATTCTGACTTAATAAAGCAAACCAATAACTTTCTACTTGTTCTTTGGTAAGAGAAGGAATAATAATAATTAATATAATTTCATCATGCAATAATTTTATTAGCTTCAATAATCTATCACTTACTTTGGGACGAAATCCTTTGTCTTCTGGCACCGTCAGCAATATTGTACGTTGTCTATAAAATAAGCTGGGGGTATTAAAATGATTAATAATCTCATTCCAGTTAGTATTATTTTTATTAAATATCAAATGCAAATGCTCATTAAAACCATGTTTATGAGCAAACTTTAGCACTGTATCCTGACTTTCTTGCAGTAGCAAAGGATCATGACCTACTAGAAGGTAGCAAGAAGTTAACTTCTGGTGTAACTGCGCCTTAAGTTCTTCAGGATATATCTGAATCATAATAGAGTTTCTCTATCGATTATTGTTGTAGTTGTATATTATTCTATTATCCTAACGCTTTATTTCAATCAACAATAAAATTAATAAGCTTGCCGGCTACATAAACCGCTTTTCGGAGCCTTAAACCGCTGATATATTTAACTACGCTATTTTCTTTTATAGCAAGTTGTTGTATTTGTTCTGGGGTAAATTCTATTGGAACCGTTATTTTACCCCGAAGTTTTCCATTAACCTGGACTACCACGATCTTAGTTTTTTCTATAATTAATTCTTCATCCACCTTAGGCCATGATGCCTCATCAATAGTTATATTATTTTTTGTTCCATAATTAGAATGATGAAGAGCCTGCCACAGGACAAAACAAATATGTGGTGTAAATGGGTAGAGCATGCGTACTACTGCAAGCATGGCTTCTTGCATCAATGCTCGATCTTGTTCGCTATCTATAATCGCTCTGGAGAGTTTATTCATCAATTCCATAATAGCAGCAATTGCCGTATTGAAATTTTGTCGGCGATCAATGTCATCAGTTACCTTAGCAATGGTTTTATGTAGTTCACATCGTAAAGATTTCTGGTCTTCATTTAAGAGACGATTATCTAAGGTAGAGGTAGGACCTGATTTTGTATGATTATACACCAAATTCCAAAGTCTCTTTAGAAACCTACTAGCACCTTCTACTCCGGACTCGCACCACTTTAGGGGTTTTTCGGCTGGTGAAGCGAACATTATAAATAGACGTACGGTGTCGGCTCCATATCGTTCAATCATTATATTGGGATCGATTCCATTATTCTTTGATTTAGACATTTTGCTTAATCCAGTATAAACTAAATCACGACCGATTTTATCGGTAGCTTTTACAATCCTTCCTTTAGCGTTACGTTCTACGGTAACCTCCAGAGGAGAAATCCAATGACGTTCCCCATTTTTACGATCTCTATAATAAAAAGCGTCGGCTAACACCATACCCTGACATAATAAGCGTTTAGCTGGTTCGTCTGAAGTAACTAATCCAGCATCGCGAAGAAGCTTATGATATAAGCGAAAATACATTAAGTGCATAATAGCATGTTCTATTCCGCCAACATATTGATCTACAGGTAACCAGTAATTTGCCGCCTTAGGATCTAACATGCCCTGATCATAATGAGGACATGTATAACGTGCGTAATACCAAGAAGATTCTATAAAAGTATCAAAAGTATCAGTTTCCCGTACTCCATGCTGGCCATTAACCATAATTTTACCCCATTCTGGGTCTATTTTTATGTAATTCGTGGTACCATCAATAAATCCATGGGGTGCAGGTTCGGGTAGTAAAACCGGTAGTTGATCTTCTGGAACTGGTCTAAAAGTCCCATCCTCCATTTTAAGCATTGGAATAGGAGCCCCCCAATAACGCTGACGAGAAATACCCCAATCCCTGAGACGATAATGAACTTTGCGATTTCCTATACCTTGTGCAAGAATTTTTTTTATAATTACCTTACTTCCCTCTTCATTAGAAAGACCACTAAATTCCTCTGAATTAAATAACCTACCTTTTTTAGTCATAGCCTGTGATTGAATATTGGGAATAGTACCATTGGCCGCTAATATGACGGTTTTCATTGGCAAATTATATTTCTTCGCAAATTCCCAATCGTGTTGATCATGCGCTGGAACTACCATAATAGCACCAGTACCAAATTCCAGTTGCACAAAGTTTACTACCCAAACAGGCAAAGGCTCACCAGTGAATGGGTGAATGACAAAAATTCCTGTTGACATTCCTAGTTTTTCATTTTTTTTATTTATATTACTACACTGTGTAATAAAAACCGCCAGTTGCGGATGTTTAAGTGAAGCTTTAACCGCCATAGGGTGATCATAAGCAATAGCAATACACGTTATACCCATAATAGTATCTGGTCGTGTAGTGAATACTGTTATGGTGTTTTTCTCATCTCCAATCAAATAAAAATTAATTTCTAATCCTTCAGAACGTCCAATCCAATTGCGTTGCATAGTTTTAACTTGTTCTGGCCAAAATTCTAGCTGAGCTAAGCCATTAAGTAATTCATCAGCATAATTGGTGATTCTGATGAACCATTGAGGAATTTTTCGAGTTTCAACCTTGGTATCACAACGCCAACAGCAGCCATCAATAACTTGTTCATTGGCTAACACAGTTTGATCATGAGGACACCAATTAACTTTTGAAGATTTATTATATACTAGTCCTTTTTCATATAATTTAGTAAAAAACCACTGTTCCCAACGATAATATTGAGGAGAACAGGTCACGATTTCTCTACTCCAATCATAACTAAATCCTAAGGATTGCAACTGGTGTTTCATATAATGTATATTACTATGCGTCCAATAGTCTGGTGCAATATGGTTTTTTAGAGCAGCACATTCTGCTGGTAAGCCAAAGGCATCCCAACCTATGGGTTGTAACACGTTTTTTCCTAACATTCTTTGGTAACGAGCAATCACGTCTCCAATAGTATAATTACGGACGTGCCCCATATGTAGATTTCCAGATGGATAAGGAAGCATAGATAAACAATAGTATTTTTCTTGGTCTTCTACTTCTTTAACCTGAAAAGTTTTATTATTTTTCCAGTAAAGCTGTACGCCAGATTCTATTTGGTTAGGAATATATTGATCATGCATCATAGCTGATTAAATTAATTTTAATTAAGATTAAAAATCTTATCTAAATCATTATTTTTTTATAAAGTATCAAATAATCCCTCTTACTAGAAACCTGATTTTAATGATCCATATTAATTTATGGCCCAATCTCTAGTTAATACCACATGTACGAATACCTTGAGCCTTGATAACTTTAAATTAAACTGCGGAATCATCTCCGCATTAATAACTGCGGTAAACTCCATTTTATTTGGTTCTAGTTTAGAAATAAAGGTCGTTCTAGTTCAAGGACCATGCCTCAGCGCCATTTCATTGATACCTATAAAATTACCCAAGCATGGCTATAAATCTAGATAATTCTCCACTCCATAACTTGTTACGGTACCCAAATCATTTCATAGCATATGGACGTTGATGATCGTGATCGTAACCCATTACTTTATCAATAGAGCTAATTGGTGCCGGAATTTTTCAATGGTAAAAATTCACTGAGCCCTCTATAAAGCTAATAAAACTCGGATCAAAAACCCAGTAGTTACTCATTAACTTCTGATAACATAGGGATCAGAATATCCCAAAGTAAGCATGAGTTGCTTTTCTATTAATTGCATCTTGATGGCATCTGAATCATGAATATGATCATAACCTAATAAGTGTAAACTACCATGAATCACCAGATGAGCCCAATGTGCGAGTAATACTTTGTTCTGTTCTTTTGCTTCCTGTTCAACAATAGAGCAGCATATCACCAAATCACCAATGAATGGTAAAACTATGTACGATGGTAGATTAAAAGGAAAAGACAAGACATTAGTTGGTTGATTTTTACCTCGATATCTAAAATTGAGGATTTTACTTTCCAATGCATCTACTATACGAATAGTAAGTTCTTTATCTTCTTTATATTGAAAAAAAACGGCATTGAGCCATTTATCAAAATATTTTTGGTTTGGTAATCTAGTATTATTACTACAGGCAATTTGCAGATTGATAATTATCGTGCTCATTATAACATTTTAACTAACTAGTTAAAGTTAAACTCTGATGATTCAAGTACTTACCCTGTTACCACGTAGAGAATTAGGTAAAATATCCACAATTTCTAAATCAATAAATTTACCAATGAGTTCTGGAGACCCTTCAAAATTTACTACGCGATTATTTTCGGTACGACCTGAAAGCTCCATAATATTTTTCCGCGAAATTCCTTCAACCAGAATTCGCTGTACAGTGCCAAGCATCCGTCGGCTCCAAGATCTAGTATGATGGTTAATACGGGTTTGTAAAAGATACAAACGGTGCTTTTTATCAGTTTCACTAATTTGATTCATCATACGAGAAGCTCGTGTACCTGGTCTTTGAGAATAAATAAAACTAAAACTCATATCAAAATTTATGTCGTTAACTAGTTGCATGGTTTGTTCAAAATCTTCATTAGTTTCTCCAGGAAAACCTACCATAAAATCTGAACTGATATGAATCTCAGGACGTACGGCACGTAATTTATTAATAATGGTTTTATAATCCAATGAAGTATATCCGCGTTTCATTAGCTTAAGTACCCTATCAGAACCACTTTGTACTGGCAAATGCAAAAAACTAACCAGTTCAGGAGTATCACGGTAAACATCGATTATATCATCAGTAAAATTTATAGGATGACTCGTAGTAAAACGTATCCGATCAATACCATTAATCTTTGCTACTTGTCGTAAAAGATTTGAAAAAGAGCAGCAACCATGATTAAAGGAGGTACCGTAATATGCATTAACATTTTGTCCTAAGAGATTCACTTCACGTACCCCTTGTTCTACAAGTTTTGAAATTTCATCTAAAATTTCATTGCACGGGCGACTCATTTCTCTACCACGTGTATAAGGAACAATACAAAAAGAACAATATTTATTACAACCTTCCATAATGGAAACCAGGGCGGTGGGACCACCAGAGATAAGGTGAGGAAGATCAAGAAACTTTTCGGCTTTAGGAAAACTAATATCTACTACGGGTCTATGTAAGCTAGTAACCGTATTAATCATATCTGGTAGACGCTGCATAGTTTGTGGTCCAAATACCATATCAACGTAATTAGCGCGCTTAAGAATATATTCCCCTTCCTGTGAAGCTACACATCCTCCCACTCCAATAATTATCTGGGGATTTTTTTCCTTGAGTTTTTTCCATCGACCTAACTGATGGAATACTTTTTCTTGTGCTTTTTCACGGATTGAACATGTATTGAGTAGCAAAAGATCTGCTTCTTCAGAGATATTAGTAATTGAATAACTATGCGTTTTTTTTAAAAGAGCTATAATCTTAGATGAATCATATTCATTCATCTGACAGCCCCAAGTTTTAATATATAATTTCTTTGTCATCGAATTTACCGTTCAATCAAGTAATCCCTGCTGGTTAAGACTCTTGAAAACCCCTGGGGTACTAGGATTCGAACCTAGGAATGGCGGAATCAGAATCCGCTGCCTTACCGCTTGGCTATACCCCACAACACCATAATTTAATCTCAAACGGGGAACTGGGGTACCAGGATTCGAACCTGGGAATGCCGGGATCAAAACCCGGTGCCTTACCGCTTGGCTATACCCCAACCAAACTCATTAAATTGAATCTATCTGGTGCGGAAGGCGAGATTTGAACTCGCATGCCTTGCGGTGCCAGACTCTAAATCTGGTGCGTCTACCAATTCCGCCACTTCCGCACAATTATAGTGGCTACGACGGGATTCGAACCTGTGACCCCAGCATTATGAGTGCTGTGCTCTAACCGTCTGAGCTACGTAGCCAGATTTTACTTTAAATAATATTATGCTTAAGTTATCCTATGAGCGTCAATGACTTTCCGAAAATTTTTAATTAACTATATGTAGTTAATTATTGGTTTTTAATAAATATTAACTTTTATTAAATGATTGGATAAAATTATGAATAAAGGAAAAGTACCGCAGAAAAATTTTATTCGTCAAATTATTGAGCAAGATTTAGCTGATGGGAAATATCACATGGTATCTACTCGTTTTCCACCTGAGCCAAATGGTCATTTACATATTGGACATGCTAAATCGATTTGCCTTAATTTTGGAATTGCACAAGATTATCAGGGAAAGTGCCATCTTCGTTTTGATGATACTAATCCAGTCAAAGAAAATCCAGAATATATAGAATCTATTAAGCATGATGTGCATTGGTTAGGTTACCAATGGAGCGGCGAAATTCGTTATTCATCTAACTATTTTGAACAATTATACGACTACGCTGTGGAATTAATTAAAAAAGGTTTAGCCTATGTTGATCAATTAACTACGCAACAGATGCGTGAGTACCGGGGGACCCTAACAGCTCCAGGAAAAAATAGTCCTTACCGTTATCGCAGTGTAAAAAGTAATCTACGTCTATTTGAAAAAATGCGTCAAGGTGGTTTCTGTGAAGGAAGTGCTTGCCTACGCGCTAAAATTGATATGGCTTCAAGCATCCTTGTAATGCGTGACCCAGTGTTATATCGAATTAAATTTACTAGACACCATCAGACCGGTAATAAATGGTGCATTTATCCAATGTATGATTTTTCTCATTGTATTTCAGATGCGCTAGAGGGTATAACTCACTCACTTTGTACACTAGAATTCCAAGACAACCGATATTTATATGACTGGATATTAAATAGTATTACTATTTCAACGCACCCCAAACAATACGAATTTTCTAGATTAAATTTAGAAAGGGCAGTAATATCTAAACGTAAGCTTAAGATGCTTGTATCTAAGAATATTGTTGAAGGTTGGGATGATCCACGTCTGTTAACTATTTCTGGTTTACGACGCCGGGGTTATACGGCGGCTTCCATTAGGGAATTCTGTCGTCGGATTGGTATTACTCGACAGGAGAGTATTGTGACAATGGCTTCATTGGAAGCCTGTATACGTGAAGAGTTAAACGAACATGCTACACGTGCTATGGCGGTTTTGTATCCATTAAAAGTCGTGCTAGAAAATTTACCTCTGGGTTATACAGAAAGATTAAGTATGAGTAATCATCCAAAGAAACCGGAAATGGGTAATCGTAAGGTACCATTTAGTCGCGAAATATACATTGATCGCACGGATTTCTGTGAAGAAGCTCTCCCGCAATACAAACGCTTGATACTGGGTAGAAAAGTACGACTTAGATATGCTTATGTTATCAGAGCCGAACGTCTTGTAAAAGACAATGCAGGTAATATTGTTAGTTTATACTGTACCTGTGATCTGAACACTCTTAACCAATTTACGGAAAATGTACATGGGGTAATTCACTGGGTTTCAGTAAGACATGCTCTACCTGCACAGTTCCGTCTTTATGAAAGTTTATTTAGGATTTCTAATCCGGATACTACAGAAGATTTTTTATCCCAAGTAAATCCATCCTCATTAAAGATCTGCAATGGTTTCGTAGAACCTAGTTTAAAAGAAGCACAATTGAATACTCCTTTCCAATTCGAGCGCCAAGGCTATTTTTGTGCTGATAGCCATTATTCTTCGGCTAATAATCTAGTGTTTAATCGTACTGTTAAGTTGCGCTCGAATTGGAAAAATAAAATATAACTCTTAATTCTGGTATTGTAATTTACAATAGGCTACAAACAATTGGAGGGTAATTCGCTACAAATTTGTTCTACCCAATTATTAACACGTTGTTTAGTTAATTCTGGTTGTCTGTCTTCATCTATCGCCAGACCAATAAAATAATCATTATTTACTAAACCTTTAGATGAGTCAAAATGATATCCGGCAGTTGGCCAGCGTCCAATGAGGTGTGCTCTATTTGGTTCTATGATATCACGTAATGTTCCCATAGCATCACAAAAATATTCTGAATAGTCTTCTTGATCTCCACACCCAAATATTGCCACATATTTATCATTGAAATCTATCTTTTTCAAAGCTGGTATAAAATCATCCCAATCGCATTGAACTTCACCATAATACCAGGTTGGAATACCTAATAATAAAATCTTAAATTTTTCAAGATCTTGTTTTGTGCTTTTAGCAATATCATAAATTTCAGTAATGCTTTTACCTAGCTTGAGATTAATCATTCTTGCAATATTTTCTGTATTACCGGTATCACTACCAAAAAAAATCCCGAAGTTTTTCATTTTATATCCTACTAATAAAACTAAATCTTTTAATAAATAAAATTAGATAATATCATAACACTTTAATTATAAATTTCAGAGTAAGTATCCTTTAATCAAATACTAATATATTCACAATCTCAAAAAACGACTAATAAGACTTAAAACTCTTTCTGAATTTTCGATATGTAACCAGTGTCCAGAACCCCTAATCATGTTAATATAGGCATGTGGAAACTGCTTAAGCAATAGAGGATAATACCTCTCATTCACATAGTTAGAACACTCTCCTCGAATAAACAATGCCGGATTTTGCCAAGACGATATCGATTGCCAATCGATAATTTCCATATACTGTTTTTGAATCCCTTGCAGGTTAAAGCGCCAACCACCATTATGAAAAGACTTTAATAGAAACTGAATGATCTTCTCTTCAATTGAATAATGTTGCATTATAACAGCTGCTTGATGACGTGAATTAGTATGAGCATTGGTGACCGCATTCAAGGCCGAAAATATTTCGTTGGGTTGTCTTTCATAGGATACTGGAGCTATGTCAAGAACAATAATTTTTTCAATCCTTTCAGGAGCCATCGCTGTCATTTTCATAGCAATTTTCCCTCCCATCGAGTGCCCAATAACAATAACACGCTCTATGCTGTTAGCATTGAGTGTTTCCAGCATATCTTGAGCCATTACTTGATAATTCATTTCTTCACTATGGTTGGAAAAACCATGATTTCGTACATCAACTTGAATAATTGTCCTAGAGGACTTTAAACCATCTACTAACCTCTTCAAATTATTCATGCTACCAAATAATCCATGAATCATCATAACTGGTGTAATTCTTGTATTAGTCACCTTTTTTACGGAATGTAAACAAATATTTAATTTCATAATCTCAACAGATGTTAAATATTAACCTAATAATATTAATTAATTTTATGAAGATAAAATCAATTAATATTATATACTATTAATTCGATTGGGATCTAGATTAATCCCCCAAGTAATAACTAACCAAAGAGATATGCATAATCTAGAATTGGAAAAATTAATTAACCTGGAACTACGTAGTGCTTCTTTCAATGACTATGTACCTAACGGGTTACAGATTACGGGACGCGAAGATATTACTAAAATAGTTACTGGAGTAACCGCATGTCAGGCCTTGATTGATGAAGCAGTTTCTCATCATGCAGACGCTATCATTGTTCATCATGGGTATTTTTGGAAAGATGAATTACCCATCATATATGGAATGAAACGAAAACGCCTAAAAACTATATTATTAAATGATATTAACTTGTATAGTTGGCATTTACCATTAGATGCTCACCCACAATTGGGGAATAATGCCCAATTAGCTAAATTATTGAATATAATAGTACAAGGAGAAATAGTACCTTTGCTTTATTGGGGAAAATTTATACAACCATTAACTAGTGAACTCCTGTTAGCACGCATTATAAAAAAGCTCGGGCGTGTTCCATTACATTATGGTGATAATCATGCCCCAAGCTTAATAAGGAGTGTCGCCTGGTGTACTGGTAGTGGACAGAAATTTATTGATTCTGCAGCAGATTTTGGGGTAGACGCTTTTATTACAGGTGAAGTATCAGAACAAACTATCCATAGCGCACGTGAAAATAGGTTACACTTTTTTGCAGCCGGTCACCATGCTACCGAACGTGGAGGGATTCAGGCGTTAAGCTTATGGTTAGAACAAAACTATGCTCTTGAGGTGATTTTTATAGATATTCTCAATCCAGCTTAAATTCAAGGCATGAAATTATACTTCGTAGGATTATTATCGCACGGCCCAAACCCACACTCTAGTAGTGTAGATACTACGTTTGCAGCAATTAATACTATAAAAATTATAATAGCCATTTTCCCTTCAAATGTTAAAGTTATGGAACTCCGCTCAATTTCTTCCCAGCGTTGTAAGATTAATAGCATAGCAATAGCAATAATTGTAACTAATGAACTTAATAATGCTAAAGTATAAAAATGAAGTCCAAATATTGAACTTCCGTAACCTGGATCTCCAGGAAGAATATGTAAAAGTACTTGACGGGTTGCAATTATACCTGTGAGAATACTACCTAGTAGCGCTATTCCATAGTGGCTACTACTGATACCAAAGCGCACATTGAGAAAAAATCCGAGGCTAATCATTATCACCCCAACGCGCTGTAGTAAGCAGATTGGACAAGGTAATTCATCCTTAACTAGCTGGTAATAAAAGGCAATTGTTAATATAAGATTATTAACAAGCATGCCGACTATATTTAGAAGATAACAGATTTTACGTGCATTAAATTGCTTCTTAGCATGACCTCCAAACTTATTCATTTTATTTATTTTCTCTGTATTGCATTAAAAGGATAAATTTAGTGAGCTGGTGCTATGGTACTTAAACCAAATAACAGTAACTATTAATAATATCCCCCATAATATATAACCCAATTTTTTGTGATCTAATAAAAAACTCATTACGGTTAGAAACCCGATTAAAAATGGAAGATACATAAACATATGTGCTTTACCATAATTATCATATTTGATGAGATTAGCCTTGAAATTTTTATATCATCTATTTAACTGTAATTTAATAATAGTACATTTTAATGAGGACTAAAAGGTAGTTGATTTATAAATCAACAACATAATGCTAATTAATGTTGTGTAGCTGGAAATGGGATTAAATATCTGATGGGTCGTGATACCCATCACTTACTTTTATAATTTTACAAAATTAATTATAAGATAATTGTTATAATTATGTGATAGTTTTATAATTTTAGGATTTTAGGAAAAGATTAAGTCATGATGAAGTAAAAATATAAGGTTAATATTTTGAAAAAACAAAGACCAATAAATTTAGATTTCACCACCCTAAAATTTCCTCTGAATGCGATTGCATCTATACTTCAACGGGTTTCTGGCGTAATTAACATTATTACTGTGGGGATTTTTATCCGATTACTTGGTATTTCTTTATCTTCACCTGAAGGTTTTATAAAAACTCAACTATTGATGAATAGAATGTATTTTAAATTGATCATATGGAGTATTTTAACTATAAGCACTTATCATATTGCGGGCGGAATTCGCCATATCCTAATGGATTTGGGATACATTGCTGATAGCCATCAATCTGGTACCCGCTCAGCGCAGGGAGTATTTATTTTGACAATTCTATTTTCCATTATGATTGGAGTGCTTATATGGTAAAGAATACTTCGGCACTAGGATTTCCAGGTATATATGACTGGCTATTATTACGTGCCGCGGCAATAGTAATGGCTCTATACATATTATATATCATTGGTTTTATTATTACCGTAGATCCATTAAACTATATGACATGGCGTAATTTCTTTACTTCTTATATAACAAAAGGTTTCACGATAATTACCCTCGTTTCCATGGGGATTCATAGTTGGATTGGGATATGGCAAGTCTTAACTGATTATGTTAAGTGTTTTAAAACGCGTATGATGTTGCAATTACTACACGTTATAATCCTTTTTGGATATATTAGTTATGGAATTATTGTAGTATGGAGTGTTTAATGAATTGTCCCGTGAGAGAATTTGAGGCGATTGTTATCGGTGCCGGTGGTGCTGGAATGCGTGCTGCGTTACAAATCTCCCAAACGGGCCATTCTTGTGCTTTGCTATCAAAAGTTTTTCCAACACGTTCTCATACCGTATCAGCTCAAGGTGGCATTACGGTTGCACTAGGTAATAAACATGAGGACAATTGGGAATGGCATATGTACGATACGGTAAAAGGTTCTGATTATCTGGGTGATCAAGATGCTATTGAATATATGTGTAAAAATGGTCCATCGGCTATTTTAGAATTAGAACATATGGGTTTACCATTTTCCAGACTAGAAAATGGTCTAATATACCAGCGGCCCTTTGGCGGACAATCTAGAAATTTTGGTGAACAACAAGCGGCCCGCACTGCAGCTGCCGCTGATCGAACTGGACATGCACTATTACATACGCTTTATCAGCAAAATATCAAAAATAACACTACCATTTTTTCGGAATGGTATGCCTTAGATTTAGTGAAAAATCAGGACGGTGGAATTGTGGGTTGTACCGCGTTATGTATCGAAACCGGTGAAGTAGTATATTTTAAATCTTGTGCTACGATTTTAGCAACTGGAGGCGCGGGTCGGATTTATCAATCTACTACTAATGCCTACATTAATACCGGAGATGGTATTGGAATGGCCTTGCGTGCAGGAATACCAGTACAAGATATGGAAATGTGGCAATTTCATCCTACCGGGATTGCGGGTTCTGGTATTTTGATAACTGAAGCTTGTAGAGGAGAGGGAGGATATTTAATTAACCGCCATGGTGAACGTTTTATGGAACGATATGCGCCCAACGTTAAAGATTTGGCAGGACGTGATGTTGTAGCACGTTCCATCATGATGGAAATCCGAGAAAATCGTGGCTATGATGAAGCTCCTTGGGGTCCACATGTCAAATTGAAATTAGATCATTTAGGAAGAGAAATTTTAGAATCACGTCTTCCAGGAATACTAGAATTGGCACGTAAATTTGCTCAGATTGATCCTATTAAAAAACCAATTCCGGTGATACCTACATGTCATTACATGATGGGGGGAATTCCAACTAAAATTACGGGTCAAGTAATTACCATTAATGATCAAGGCGCCGATATGATTGTTCCAGGTCTGTTTGCAATCGGTGAAATAGCTTGTGTATCGGTGCATGGTGCAAATCGTCTTGGAGGCAATTCTTTGCTCGATCTAATAGTTTTTGGACGCTCGGTTGGTATACATTTAAGTAATTCTATTCAAGGACAAGGAGCTCTACGTCAGGCTTCAGATGATGATATTCTAGCGTCATTGGAACGATTGAAGCACTGGCATTATAATCAAAAATCTGGTAGAGAGGATCCCATAGAAATCCGTAAAATATTACAAAATTGCATGCAGCAAAACTTTTCAGTATTCCGTGAAAGCAAGACTATGAACACGGGACTAGTAGAGTTACAATCTATTCGGGAAAGATTGAAAAACGCTTATCTTAACGATACGTCTCAAAGTTTTAATACTCATCGCATAGAATGCCTTGAACTAGATAATCTTATGGAAACCGCGTATGTTACGGCGTGTGCGGCAATTTTTCGTACTGAAAGTCGCGGTGCACATAGTCGTTACGATTTTCCTGAAAGAGATGATAAGAATTGGTTATGTCATACCTTATATATGCCACAAAAAAAATGCATGACCCGTCGTCAAGTGAATTTGCAACCTAAACTGCGTGAAGCATTTATTCCTAAGGTACGTACTTATTAATTACAGAGATAAGGTAATGAAATTAAAATTTTCGATTTATCGTTATAACCCAGAGATTGATAACTGCCCGCATATGCAAAATTATAGTTTGATAGTAGAAGACAAACGCGATGATCTGGTGTTATTAGATGCTTTATTATTGTTAAAAGAACAAGATCCGACACTATCGTTTCGTAGATCTTGTCGAGAAGGAGTATGTGGTTCAGATGGTTTGAATATTAATGGTAAGAATGGATTAGCTTGCATTACTTCGGTTTCTGCATTAACTAAAAATAATCATAAAAAAATCATTATTCGCCCATTGCCAGGATTACCAGTCATACGTGATCTAATTGTCGATATGGGACAATTTTACAATCAGTACAAAAAAATTCAGCCTTATCTTTTAAATAAGAAACTTCCTCAAAAAGGAGAATACTTACAAAACATTACACAACACGATAAGCTTAATGGTTTATATGAATGTATTTTATGTGCATGTTGTTCAACATTCTGTCCCTCATTTTGGTGGAATCCAGATAAATTTATAGGTCCTGCTGGATTGTTAGCTGCTTATCGGTTTATTGTAGATAACCGAGATACAGCAACTGAAGAACGTTTAAATAATCTAAGTGATGCTTTTAGCGTATTTCGTTGTCATAGCATTATGAACTGTGTAAATGTATGTCCTAAAGGATTAAATCCTACACATGCTATTAATCAAATTAAGTTAATGTTACTAAGAAGAAAGAGACATCTTTAACGTAATGTTTAGCTATCAACCGGAAAAACTAAAACATTTACAATTTAATAAGGGTTCACTTACAATGCCGAACAGTGCGATGAAAAACTGGCTAGAAACTTCTTGGCTAACTGGGATAAACCAGTTATGGATAGAGCAGCTTTATAAAGATTTTTTAAACGATCCGAGTTCTGTTGATAATCACTGGAGTTCCATATTTAGACAAAATTTTGCAAAAGAGATTTTAGATGATAAAATGATCTCTAAGGAACATATTTCTTCAACACAAATGAAAGTGCTACGATTAATTGACGCATTTCGTTTTCGAGGACATCAACATGCTAATCTAGATCCTCTTGGACTATGGACCCAGGAAAGAGTTCCCGAACTAGATCCATTATTTCATGATATAAAAAAAACAGATTTCCAGAAACGTATTCAAGTAAATGATTTCTATGATGATAAAAATCTCCTGAATATAGGAGATCTTTATTTAGCTTTGAAAACTACGTATTGCAGTTCAGTTGGTGTGGAATATATGCACATATCTAATGCTGAGGAAAAAAATTGGATTCAGCAGAATATCGAATCAGTAAGGGGACATGCGGTATTTAGTAACAGCGACAAAAAGATTTTCTTGAAAGAGTTAAGTGCAGCTGAAGGATTTGAGCGCTATCTAGGTGCGAAGTTTCCTGGAGCCAAGCGTTTTTCTTTAGAAGGAGGTGAGGCGCTGCTACCGATGTTAAAAGAAGTCGTGCGCTATGCTGGAAGAATTGGAATCGAAGAAATAGTCTTTGGGATGGCACATCGTGGCCGTTTAAATGTACTTGTTAACATTTTAGGTAAAAATCCGCTGGTAATCTTTGAGGAATTCTCTGGTAAATATCAAGTAGGATATGGTACTGGAGACGTAAAATATCACATGGGTTACTCTTCGGATATTAAAATGGAACGAAGCAATATTCATCTAGTTTTAGCTTTTAATCCTTCTCACCTAGAAATTGTCAATCCAGTAGTAATGGGATCAGTGCGTGCTCGCTTAGAGCGTTTAAAAGTACCTGACAGTAATAAG
Organism: Candidatus Dasytiphilus stammeri; assembly: GCA_045690005.1. Taxonomy (GTDB): domain Bacteria; phylum Pseudomonadota; class Gammaproteobacteria; order Enterobacterales; family Enterobacteriaceae; genus Dasytiphilus; species Dasytiphilus stammeri_P. Next base: position 133,848 of record CP145881.1, read on the forward strand.
GTACTCCCTATTACTATTCATGGAGATGCGGCAGTAATAGGTCAAGGGGTAATGCAAGAAACTCTAAATATGTCACAAGTACGAGGTTATGAAATTGGCGGAACTATCCGTATTATTATAAATAATCAAATTGGATTTACTACTTCTTTAAATGATGCTCGTTCCACACAGTATTGTAGCGATATTGGCAAAATGATACAAGCACCTGTTTTCCATGTAAATGCTGATGATATAGAAGCAACGGTTTTTGTAATGCGCTTGGCTTTAAATTTTCGTAAGATCTTTAAAAAAGACGTTTTTATTGATCTTGTATGTTATCGACGTAATGGACATAATGAAGCGGATGAACCAAGTGCAACACAGCCCATCATGTATCAAAAAATCAAACATCACCCGACTACTCGTCAGATTTACGTTAATAAATTAGTAACAGAGCAAGTTATTTCAATGGAAGATTCTCAAAAAATGCTAAATCAATATCGTGAAGCCTTAGATCTGGGTAAATGCGTAGTCGATGAAAAACCTTTCGATAATTTAAAGGAATTAATTTGGTCATCTTATTTACCGCCTCAATGGAATGAAATTTATCCAGTATCGGTTGAATTAAAACGTCTTGAACAACTAGCAAAATGTATTAGTAACATTCCTAAATATATTAAAATGCAGTCAAGAGTAGCTAAAATTTATCATGATCGTGCTGACATGGCGACCGGAAATCTCCAATTCGATTGGGGAGGAGCCGAAAATTTAGCATATGCTACCTTACTAGATCAAGGAATTACTATCAGGTTATCAGGTGAAGATGTAGGACGTGGTACTTTCTTTCATCGACATGCAATCGTTCATAATCAGATTAATGGTTCTACTTATATTCCATTACAGAATATTAACAATAAACAAGGTAAATTTCAAGTATGGGATTCTGTTCTGTCCGAAGAAGCGGTATTAGCATTTGAATATGGTTATGCCACCACCGAACCTAGAACCTTAACTATCTGGGAAGCACAGTTTGGAGATTTTGCGAATGGCGCCCAAGTAGTCATTGATCAATTTATTAGTTCGAGTGAACAAAAATGGGGCAGATTTTGTGGTATGGTGATGTTATTACCTCATGGCTATGAGGGACAGGGTCCTGAACATTCATCAGCACGTTTGGAACGTTATCTTCAATTGTGTGCGCAACAGAATCTGCAAGTTTGCATTCCTTCTACACCAGCGCAAATTTATCATCTTTTACGCAGGCAGGCACTGCGCAAAATGCGACGGCCACTAATTGTAATATCCCCTAAATCTCTGCTTCGTCATCCTTTAGCAACTTCCTCAATAACAGAATTAGCCAATGGAACATTCCAACTAGCTATTGATGAAATTGATACATTTGACAAATCAGGAGTAAAACGCATCATTCTCTGCTCTGGTAAAGTGTACTATGAATTAATTAAGCAACGTCGTAAAAATAATCAAAAAAACATTATCATCATGCGTCTCGAACAACTTTATCCTTTTCCTCAACAAATCTTGCAGAAAATGTTGCAAAACTATTCACATGTACAGGATTTTATATGGTGCCAAGAAGAACCCCTAAATCAGGGAGCATGGTATTACATTCAGCACTATCTTAAAGAATTAATACCATCGGAAGCTTCATTACAATATGTTGCTCGTCCTTCATCGGCTTCACCAGCTGTAGGTTATATTTCTGTTCATCAGCAACAACAACAAGCACTTCTTAATGAAGCCCTAATTTTTTAGTTTAGTTAAGATAAGGATGGATTAATGAGTAATGTAGATATCATAGTTCCAGACCTTCCAGAATCGGTGGTTGACGCAACTGTATTAAAGTGGAATAAAAAACCCGGGGAATCTTTCCACTGTAATGAAATTTTAGTTGAAATTGAAACAGATAAAGTAGTATTAGAAGTTCCAGCTCCCGCTGATGGGACTCTTATTGCCATCCTCCAGGATGAAGGCGCAACGGTAATTTCAAAACAGATAATTGGTAGATTTATAGAGAGTAATAAAATTGATAGTAAACTTTTATTAGATCTAACCGCCGATCCAGGTAAGATTAAGACCTTAAAAGAACCTTTAATAGCACAATCTGAAGAATCTGAGGTGGCTCTTAGCCCAACGGTTCGACGTATTATTTCAGAATCGAATCTAGATTCGTCCATTATTAAAGGTACTGGTATAGGAGGTCGCATTACCCGAAGAGATGTTAATCATTATCTCGAACAGAAAGATACTCTTTCCCAAAAGAGTGCCGCAGAATATGAATTAAATAATTCTCAGAATCAACGTAAGGATAAACGTGTTCCGATGACACGTTTACGTAAGCGGATTGCCGAAAGATTACTAGAAACCAAACAAAATACCGCGATGTTAACTACATTTAATGAAGTTAACATGAAGCCGGTTATAGAGTTACGCAAACGCTATGGAGATCACTTTAAGAAAATTCATGAAATAAAGTTAGGATTTATGTCCTTTTATGTTAAAGCCGTAGTAGAAGCCTTAAAAAGGTTTCCAGTAATTAATGCGTATCTTGACGGTGAAGATATCATTTATCACGATTATTTTGATATCAGCATTGCAGTTTCAACATCACGCGGTCTGATTACTCCAGTATTGCATAATGCAGATTTGATGAGTATGGCAGAAATCGAAAAAAAAATTAAAGAGTTTGCGGTGAAAGGAGCAGAAGGAAAATTAACGATTGATGAACTGACGGGAGGAAATTTTACTATCACAAACGGAGGGATCTTTGGTTCACTTATGTCCACTCCTATTCTTAATCCACCACAAAGCGGTATTCTTGGCATGCATGCTATTAAAGAACGACCAATGGCTATTAATGGAAAATTAGTAATTTTGCCAATGATGTATCTAGCACTCTCGTATGATCATCGTCTCATTGATGGTAAGGAGTCAGTGAGCTATTTAGTAGCTATTAGAGATCTGCTAGAAGATCCCACTCGATTATTATTAGAGATTTAATTATAAAACGGATAAAGATTGCACTAAAAAAGATAATTTATCGCAGGGTGGATAAAATTAAATGAATGTACATGAATATCAGGCAAAACAATTATTTGTAAAGTACGGTTTACCAATACCAATGGGCTATGTATGTACTACATCTCGTGAAGCAGAAGAAGCGGTGTTAAAAATTGGGCCAGGACCATGGGTTATTAAATGCCAAATTCATGCTGGGGGTAGGGGTAAAGCAGGTGGAGTAAAATTAATCCGCCAAACAACAGAACTCCGAAATTTTGCAGAGTATTGGTTAGGTAAGCGTTTGGTCACTGCTCAAACGAGCTATCAAGGACAACTAGTAAATAAATTACTAATTGAAACCGCACTAAATATCACTCAAGAGCTTTATTTAGGTACGGTACTTGATCGGAGTACTAGTAGCATAATATTTATCGCTTCAATTCAAGGTGGTGTAAATATTGAAGAAGTTTCCAAAACTAACCCACATCTCATTCATAAGGTTATCTTAGATCCTCTAATTGGTCCGCAACCCTACCAAGGACGTCAATTAGCTTTCAAAATCGGACTAACTGGAAAACAAATTAGTCAGTTTACTAAAATATTTATGGAATTAGCAAAATTATTTATAGAACGTGATCTAATACTAGCAGAAATTAATCCATTAGTTATTACTGAAAATGGAGATCTTATTTGCCTTGATGGAAAGTTAAATATTGATGATAATGCTTTATTTAGACAACCCGAACTACGTCAAATGAATGATTCGAGTCAGGAAGATCCAAGAGAATCCTATGCTGCACAATGGGAACTCAACTACGTAGCTTTAAATGGAAATATAGGTTGCCTGGTAAACGGTGCTGGTTTAGCCATGGGTACGATGGATATTGTCAAGCTTTATGGAGGACAGCCAGCTAATTTTCTAGATGTTGGTGGAAGTGCTACAAAAGAACGAGTTACCGAAGCCTTTAAAATAATTTTATCCGATAAGAAAGTCAAAGCGATTCTAGTAAATATTTTTGGTGGTATTGTTCGTTGTGACCTAATAGCTGATGGTATCATTAGTGCGGTAGCTGCTGATGTAAACGTGCCAGTTATAGTACGTTTAGAGGGCCATCAAGCCCATCGCGGAGCACAAAAAATCGCTTTTAGCGGTAGTAATATTTTTGTAGCCAAGAGTTTAAAAGATGCGGCGCAGCGAGTAGTTGCGGCGACCAAGGAAACAATTAATGTCAATATTAATTAATAAAAATACTAAAGTTATTTGTCAAGGTATAACTGGTAGTCAAGGTACGATCCATTCTAAACAGGCAATAGATTATGGTACTAAAATGACAGGAGGTGTAACTCCTGGTAAAGGAGGTAGTAAACATTTAGGTTTACCAGTATTTAATACTGTGCATGAGGCAGTTGAATTTACAGGAGCCACCGTATCGGTGATATATGTACCAGCACCATTTTGTAAAGATAGTATTCTAGAAGCAATCGATGCGGGAATAAGTCTAATTGTTACTATTACTGAAGGAATTCCAATACAGGATATGCTCATAATCAAAATGAAATTAGATCAAACTGGGGTGTGTATGATAGGCCCAAATTGTCCAGGAGTTATAACTCCTGGAGAATGTAAAATTGGAATAATGCCTGGTTATATTCACCAATCTGGAAAGGTGGGGGTAGTTTCACGTTCTGGTACATTAACTTATGAAGCAGTAAAACAAATTACGGATATAGGATATGGACAATCTACTTGTGTTGGTATCGGTGGTGATCCAATATCCGGAGTTCATTTCAAAGATATTCTAAAACTATTTCAGGAAGATTCACAAACTGAAGCGATAGTGATGATCGGTGAAATTGGTGGAAATGCAGAAGAAGAAGCATCTAAATATATAAAAAAATATATCAATAAACCAGTCATAGCTTATATTGCTGGAGTTACGGCACCTCAAGGCAAGCGTATGGGACATGCTGGTGCGATTATCTCATCAGGCGGTAGAGGAACAGCAGAGGACAAATTTACTATACTGGAAGAAGCCGGTGTTACAACCGTTAGAAACCTAACAGATATTGGTAAAACCGTCAAACAAGTTTTATCATAATCGGATTACTAAACTATACAAGAAGCGCTTTGTGATATGGCCTAAATTTAAAAAAAATCGACATCAACAACATCTTACGCAACTTGCTAAATTGCCAAAACTTTCTCAACAGGTTGAACAAATCAAAATTCTATATAAACCTCAGGATTTACGTAAGATACTGCTGGAACAAATCACACAAGCAACTCGCTCGATTTGTATAGTTGCCCTTTTTATTGAAGATGACGATGGTGGAAAAGAAGTTCTGTCAGCATTATATACAGCAAAAAAAATCCGACCTTATTTAGATATCAGCATTTTCGTGGATTGGCATCGTGCTCACCGCAGCCGTATTGGTACTAACATAAAAAATAATAATGCTGATTTGTATTATGAACTAGCTCTAAAAAATCCCGCGAGTTTTATACCCATTTATGGTGTTCCTATAAATATACGTGAAGCTTTAGGAGTTCTACATTTCAAAGGATTTATTGTAGATGATTTTTTAATATACAGTGGCGCTAGTTTAAATAATCTTTACTTACATAAAGATAGAAAGTACCGCTACGATCGATATTACATCATTCAGAACTCAAAGTTAACTAACACGATGTTTACATGGATTCAAACCAATTTCAAGTTAGCTAAAGCAGTACATATTATTAGTAATTCTACAAGTCCTAATAATTATAAAATAAGTAGGTTTCGCTCTAAATTACGGAACACCAATTACCAGTTAGAAGGTAATGCTGGTAATCAGGAATTAGCAGTAACACCATTAGTTGGTCTAGGAAAGCGCAGTTTGTTGAATAAGACTATATCTAATTTAATGCAATCTACAAAATATAAATTAACTCTATGTACGCCTTACTTTAATTTACCTACTCCATTAGGAGAGAGTATAATTACTTTATTGCGCGAAGGTAAACAAGTTGAAATTATTGTGGGTGATAAGACCGCCAACGATTTTTATATACCTGATCACGAGCCATTTAAACTCATGGGTACTTTACCTTATCTATATGAAATTAATTTACGGAGTTTTCTGAGAAGATTACAATACTATGTTAATAACGGACAACTTACCATACGCATATGGAAGAAATATGAAAATAGTTATCATCTAAAAGGAATATGGGTAGATAAAGAATGGATGCTAATTACAGGTCACAATTTTAATCCCCGGGCTTGGAAATTAGATCTAGAAAACGCGCTACTCATTCACGATCCGAAACATCAATTGGTATTCCAACGAGATCATGAATTAGAAAAAATAAGAAAAAATACCTTTATTATCACACATTTTAGTGAAGTAGAAAGTATAATTGATTACCCATTACAAATCCGTGAATTAATTCGGTTTATGCGGCGGATTCACCTAGATAAGCTCATTAATCGTCTTATTTAAGTTAGTCTAATCAATTGCATCAGTTAGGTGATTGGTGTGGTGTCCCCTAGGGGATTCGAACCCCTGTTACCGCCGTGAAAGGGCGATGTCCTTGTCCTCTAGACGAAGGGGACATTAATTCATTATTAATTAGTTATGATTTTACCTTTTATATAATCTATTTCAAGGAGTTTTTCTGGTACCAGACTACCAGAAAGTATCTTATTAGCTAAAAGATTCTCAAGTTTTTGTTGGATAGTTCTTTTTAGCGGTCTTGCTCCATAGACCGGATCATAGCCAGTTTCTACTAAAAGCTGTAATACATTATCAGAAATATGGATTTTATAGCCCTGTGCTTTTAATTGATTAGATAATCGTTGTAACTGCATTTTGACAATTAAAGTAATATGCCTTTTAGTTAAGGGATGAAATACTACTACGTCATTAAGACGATTAATAAACTCGGGACGAAAATGTTTACTAACAATTTTCATGATCATCTCTTTCATTTTACTATAATTAGTAAAACTTTCTCTAATCAGATCAGATCCTAGATTTGAAGTCATAATAATAATCGTATTACGGAAATCTACAGTTATGCCTTGACTGTCAGTTAACCGACCATCATCTAATACCTGTAGTAAAAGATTAAAAACATCTAGATGTGCTTTTTCTACTTCATCAAATAAAATGACCGAATAAGGTCTACGACGAATCGCTTCAGTTAAATAACCTCCGGCTTCATAACCTACATAACCCGGAGGAGCACCAACTAATCTAGATACCGCATGTTTTTCCATAAATTCTGACATATCCAGGCGTACCATAGCATGGTCACTATCGAACATAAAATTGGCTAATGATTTACAAAGTTCTGTTTTTCCAACTCCCGTAGGTCCCAGAAAAAGAAAAGAACCAATAGGCTGATTAGGATCTGATAATCCAGCACGGTTCCTGCGGATCGCATTGGCAATTACTTCCACTGCTTCATCTTGACCAATAACACGTTGATGCAGCGCTTTTTCTATACGTAATAGTTTATTACGTTCTCCTTCCATCATGCGAAATACCGGAATTCCGGTCCACCGTGATAAAACATCGGCTATTTCTCTATCTGTCACTCGATTACGTAGGAGCTGCATTATTGTAGAGTTAGACTTGTTGATAGAGGCTTCTAATTTTTTTTCTAGTTCTGGTATCTTCCCATACTGCAATTCCGACATACGTGCTAAATCTCCGGAACGACGCGCTTGTTCTAAACCTATTTTAAATTGTTCTAATTCCGCTTTAATTGATTGCGTGCTCAAAAGCACGGCTTTTTCGTTCTTCCATTCTTCGTTTAATTCTGCATATTCACGCTCTTTATGTAGAATTTCTTGATTTAGTGCTGTAAGACGTTTAAGACTAGCATCATCAGTTTCTTTTTTTAATGCTTGCTGTTCTAATTTTAACTGAATAATCCGGCGTTCTAGACGATCTAACGGTTCTGGCTTGGAATCAATTTGTAACCGTATACTTGCCGCTGCTTCATCAATTAAGTCAATAGCTTTATCTGGCAATTTACGATCAGAAATATAACGATAAGATAATGTAGCTGCGGCCACAATTGCCGGATCAGTTATTTGGACATGATGATGCAACTCATAACGTTCTTTCAATCCCCGCAAAATAGCAATGGTATCGTTTACTGTAGGCTCCGCAACCAATACTTTTTGAAATCGACGTTCTAATGCAGCATCTTTTTCAATGTGCTGACGATATTCATCGAGTGTAGTAGCGCCAACGCAGTGTAAATCACCACGTGCTAAAGCTGGCTTAAGCATGTTTCCCGCATCTAAAGCCCCGTCGGTTTTTCCAGCACCTACCATCGTATGTAGTTCATCAATAAATAATATAACATTACCTTCCTGTTTAGCTAAATCTTTCAATAAAGCTTTTAATCGTTCTTCAAATTCACCACGATATTTAGCACCAGCTATTAATGCTCCTATATCTAATGCTAAGATTCGGCGATGTTTTAAGCCATCTGGTACTTCACTATTAACGATACGTTGAGCTAATCCCTCAACAATTGCAGTTTTTCCTACTCCAGGTTCGCCAATAAGTACGGGATTATTTTTAGTACGTCGTTGTAACACTTGAATGGTACGCCGAATTTCCTCATCACGCCCAATGACCGGATCAAGATTACCTTTTTCGGCACGTTCTGTAAGATCGAGCGTATATTTATTTAAAGAATCGCGCTGGTCTTCTATATCCTGATTATTCACCTGTTCTCCTTTACGTAATTTATCAATAGCTTGATTTATCTTATCAGTAGTTAGACCAAGATGTTTGATAATCTCAGATAATGAACCGGGTGTCTGAATTATAGATAAAAGAAATAATTCAGATGAAATAAATTTATCACCTCTTTGTTGCGCCAATTTATCACAAAGATTAAGTACACGCACTAAATCTTGAGATAATTGAAGCTCTCCATTATTTTCTTCTACTTGAGGTAAATGTTGAAGAGCTCTTTCAAGATGATTCCGTAGTATTGAATAATCAATATTTAGATTAGCAATTAACGAAGATACGGTACTATTTTTTTGGTCTAAAAATGCCCGCATCAAATGTAAAGGTTCAATAAATTGATGAGATTGCCCAATTGCTATATACTGGGCATCTGCTAAAGCCTGCTGAAATTTTTTAGTAAAGCGATCAAAACGCATAATAATATTCCTCCATTTACATTTATTGGAACCTTAAATTGCCTATTAACCCAAATAATAATTATCTAAATTCTGTCATATCTTCTTTTAAGATATTAATTAAATTAAGCATATCTAGTGGTAATGGTGCATGCAATTCCATTTCGATACCACGATGAGGATGATAAAAACGCAACCTCGAAGCATGCAAGGCTTGTCGATTAAATTTATAGATACAACCGCCTTCCCCCACAGATGGCAATTTATTGGATACTTTTCCTCGATAAATAGGATCTCCTACTAATGGATGATTAAGGTAGGCCATATGGACACGTATCTGATGTGTGCGGCCGGTTTCTAACCTTAAACCAAGATGTGTATAACCTCTAAACATTTCTATTATGCTATAATGAGTAATTGCAATTTTACCACCTGGATGAATTGCCATGATAGTACGTTTATTAGTATGACGGCTAATAGGTTGACTGATACAGCCTCCAGATTTCATAGAGCCGATGACAACCGCCTCATATTCACGAAGGATTGTTCGACATTGCAGAGCTTCTATTAATCTTTTTTGTATTAAAACGGTTTTGGCAATAATCATTAAACCAGTGGTATCTTTATCAAGGCGGTGAACGATACCAGCCCGAGGAACATTAGCAATATTGGGGTAATGATAAAGCAAAGCATTTAGCAGAGTTCCATTTGGATTACCAGCGCCAGGATGTACTACTAAATTAGGCGGTTTATTAATTACTATTAAATCTTCATCTTCATAAATAATATTTAAGGCAATATTTTGCGCTTCTAATAAAGTACTATCATCAATATGAATATTAATTTTAGCTCCATTGAATACTTTAATTTTAGGTTTATCAAAAACCATATTATTAACTATAACATATCGTCTTAATATCCATTTCTTAATACAAGAACGAGAATATTCTGGAAATAAAGTTACTAAAGCTTTATCTAAACGTTGTCCATTCTGTGATTGAGATATAGTTGCAGTTAATCTAATTTTTGAGGTCATAAATGGCTATTTATAGTTGTAATTTTATTGGTAATAATATTTCATGGTATAATTGTGCTAATTTAATTTACATAAAATATTGTGATAGAGATGTGTAAGAAATACTTCTTAATGATAATGATTTTAGTAACTTGGTTACTAGAAGGTTGTTCCGGTATTTATAATAAAAACATAATTTCAATGAATCAACTGGAAAATATTGATAATTCCTCATTGAGTTCTAATTTAAATCAAATACAGTGGATCTATATATATTATAAAAAAGCGAATTTCGCACTATCAAGAGCTCTAATTGAACGTTTTATACTTATGAATCCTCATCATCCAAAAATGGATTATGTACTCTATCTGCGTGGAATGATAGATATGAGATTAGATTATAATCTCATTCTAAATTTTTTTAAGATAGATCCATCAGATCGCGATCCTGAATATGCTAGAGCTGCTTTATATGATTTTTATCACCTCATGCGTAGTTACCCAAATAGTCAATATATACCTGATGTTAAAAAACATCTAATATATCTTAAAGAACGCTTAGCAAAATATGAATTATTAGTAGCAGATTTTTATCTTAAACGATGTGCTTATGTAGCAGTTATAAATCGTGTTAAACAAATGATGTTAGATTATCCTAATACCAAATCAACATATATGGCACTCTCAATTATGAAAACTGCTTATAAAAAATTATCTTAAATGAAGATGCGGCAATTTCTATACTAAACTAAATAATAAAATTGTTGTCAAGGCACAATATTTAGTATAACTTCAATGAAATTCAATATTTTATCATATGTCTATGCATCTTCCGCGGGTAGCTTTTCTTGGCCCAAGAGGTTCCTACTCTCATATTGCTGCGAATAAATATGCGGCGCGTTATTTCAAGAAATTTTTAGAAATGAGTTTTTTTAATTTTGCTCCTATCTTTCATAAAGTAGAAACTCGACAAGCGGATTATGCAGTAGTACCTATTGAAAATAGTACTGCTGGTTCTATTAAGGAAATTTATGATTTATTGCAACATACTCATCTTTTCATTGTTGGAGAACTTATTTTACCAATTGAACATTGCATGTTAGTTTCAACTAAAGCTTGTCTAGAAAACCTTGAAAAAATTTATAGTCATCCACAATCTTTCCAACAGTGTAGTAATTTTATTAGTAAATTTTCACAATGGAATATAGAATATACCGTAAGTACGGCAGCTGCTATGGAGAAAGTCGCCGCTATAAAATCTTCTAAAATAGCGGCTTTAGGAAGCGAAGATGGAAGTAAATACTATCATCTAAAAATATTAGCACGTAATATTTGTAATCAGCAACGAAATAGTACAAGGTTCATTATCCTTTCTAGGAAACGTAGAGAAGTAGCGACTCATATTCCAGCCAAAACTACACTGATCATTTCTACCCAACAACCCTTGAATTTTTTGGTAGAAATATTAATGATATTACGTCAATATAATATAATTTTGAGTCATGTAGAATCCTGGCAGAGGCTGAATCCCACCGGGGAAAATATGTTTTATCTGGATGTTAAAGGAAATTTACATTCCAGTGAAATGCAACAAGCCTTAAGAATCATGAAAAAAAAACTTAACACTTTAAAAATATTAGGATGTTATCCGAGTGATCATTATCACCCTACTATGGTGAATTTAAATTCCCCGATTTTATTAGCAAATAGCTACTAATCTAATAACGTGAAGATTATGCGATAAGTTGCCCATAATAGTTCAGCGTAATAATGAACGACTTTCAATAAGAAATTGTTTCGTATAGGTACCAAACCATTGTTGAATTTTTGTAAATGTCTTTATAAATTCCTGCTTATCTCGGTGTTCAATTAATTTAATAGCTTCTCCAAAACGATGATAATAACGTTTAATTAATGCTAAATTAAATTCCGAAGACATAATAATATCTGCAAAAAGCTGCGGATCCTGTGTAAAGAATCGCCCTACCATGACCAAATCAATTCGATACATACGTGTTGCAAGTATGAGTAACTTCTCTAATTGTACATTTTCCTGTACTAAAGTTAATCCATATACGAAAGTAGAAAAATGACGTAAGGCTTGTATAAAAGCCATATTATGATCATGTTCTAGAGCACTAATGCGATGTAAACGCATTCCCCAAATTTGAAGCTGTTTTATAAACCATTCATAAGCTTTAGGGTTACGTCCATCACATAAAATAACTACTTGTCTAGCGGGATTATCGTTATCCGGAGCAAACATGGGGTGTAATCCAAGTACCGGGCCTTTATGAGCTGCTAACATAGCTTGCAGTGGAAGATTTTTTACCGAAGAAAGATCTACTAAAATGCAATCATGGGGTAAGTTAGGTAAGTTATTGATGACTTTTTCAGTAAGCTGAATAGGCACGCTAATAATTACCATTACAGCATCTCCTAAAATTTGATCAGCATTTAACCAATCTTCCTTATCAAGGATTTTAACCTTATACTGAGAAATTTTAAATAGTTTAGCAAAAAAATGTCCCATTTTACCTTTGCCGCCAATAATAACAACTGGGCGTAATGATGGATAAATTGGCTTAAAACCTTTTAAATACTCGTTACTATAAGATTCACATATAATCCGGCGTAAAACGTCTTCAAATAAATCTGGAGAAATACCTAACTCTTCGGCTTCTTTACGACGGGAATGAAGTATTGAAATTTCCCTCTCTGGAACATAAATAGGTAAACCATGACGATGTTTAACTTCGCCAACTTTAGTAACTAATTGGATTCTTTTAGCTATTATTTTCAATAAAGCTTTATCTACTTGATCTATTTGATCACGTAGTGCATTGAGTTCTGCAACCATAAATAAAGTATGCCTCTTGAGATAAAAATTATTCTAAATCTTTATAAAGCTCATTGAGCAATGCCTCTGTGGTTTCCCAGCTAATACAAGCATCTGTTAATGATACTCCATAACGCCTACCTTCCGGCGATGGTTCAAAGGGCTGATTTCCCTCATATAAGTTACTTTCTAACATCAATCCCATGATTGAACGATTACCGGTTTTACGTTGAATAACTACTGATTTAGCAATATTAGGTTGTTGACGATAATCTTTATTAGAATTATCATGGCTACAATCTACCATAATTGCAGGATGTAATCCTGCCTGTATCATAGTAGTTTCACATGTTGAAATAGATTGAGAATTGTAATTGGGGGTTATTCCTCCACGTAAAATGATATGTCCATCAGGATTTCCAGCAGTTTGTAACAAGCAAACTCGGCCGTTTTGACTAATACTCACAAAACGATGTGGAATAGCTGATGTAATTATCGCATTAATTGCTGTCTCAAGATTGCCATTAGTACTATTTTTAAAACCCACCGGCATTGATAGTCCAGAAGCGATTTCACGATGAATCTGTGATTCAGTAGTTCTAGCGCCAATTGCCATCCAGCTAAAAAGATCCGCTAAATATGCAGGTGTATAAGGATTTAAGGTCTCGGTTCCCAAGGGGATACCTAGCTTGGATAATTCTAGCAATAGATGACGTGCTATCTTGAATCCAGCTTCAATATCAAAAGAATTATCTATATATGGATCATTAATAAAGCCCTTCCAACCTATTGTAGTCCGAGGTTTTTCAAAATAGACACGCATAACTATATAAATTCTATCCTGAATTTGATGTGCAAGTTTTTTAAGATTGTAAGCATACTGCATTGCCACTTGAGTATCATGAATAGAACAAGGACCACATACTAACAAAAACCGGTCATCAGATCCTTTTATAATAGATGAAATCGTTTGGCGTGAAGTATATATTTGTTCTTGCAAGCGCTCATTACAAGGATACAGTTCTTTTAATTCTTGGGGTGTCAAAATAACTTTTTCATTAAGATGAGACATTAAAGTATTAATTTTTTTTTTCATCTGACTGATTCCTGAAAAATTTTCAATTAAATAAATTTTATACCTAATCCTATTTATAATAGGCCAACTTAATTTAAATAAAGTAAATTTATAATCTAATTAAACAAACTAATTATCTCATTCATCTCTAGGTAAATAACGGAACCAGTATTGATTAGATAATATTTTTGGTGGAGCTGGCGGGATTCGAACCCGCGTCCGGAACTCCTCTGTCCTTGGTACTACATGTTTAGTCTAGTTTTTTTTTTCGTTTAGTTAGTAGCAAACCGACAAACTGCTAATAAACTAACCTATGTAATTTAACGTCTAACCCTAGGTGAGATATTGACGCGATCTCTTGGTAATTTTACCTTGCTTAATCTTCTACCTAAGAGAGAAGGTTAAAGATACAAGGTGCTTTAAGCAGTTTATTAAGCTGCTAAAGCGTAATTTTCGTCGTTTGCGACTATTTATTACGGTTTTTTTACGAGGCCTACCGTTCCTCGACATGCACCTTAGATTTCGCAAATCCCGTCGAATCCAAAACAGCCCCATACTGATATGATAACTAATATTACCATTATTTACTAGTTTTTATTCACATACGTTAGAATACGTGCCTTATTTATTTGCCATTCACGATTTTTAATGCTGGCACGTTTATCAGGTTGTGTTTTACCTTTTGCAATAGCAATATTTACTTTACACCAAATTTTTTTCCAGTATAAAGATAGTGCTATCGCTGTATAACCTTGACGATTAACACGACCATACATAGAAGCTAGTTCACGTTGGTTAAGTAATAGTTTTCGCGTTCGGCTTGAATCACAGATCAAATCTTTTGATATCACAGTAATTAGAGGCTGAAAAATCGCCCCCAATAAGTAAGCATTATCATTCTGTAGTACTACATAACTATCACTGATATTAACTTTACCTGAACGAACTGATTTAACTTCCCAGCCTTGTAAGACTAGTCCAGCTTCAAATTGATCTTCAATCCAATATTCGTGATAAGCACGTTTATTAATAGTAATAGTAGTATTTGGATTGCACAATTTTTTCATAGTAGTTATCTTAATTATATTCACAACCGCTGAGATTTTTAATATGAATTAATTATCTATCATTGTCAAAGCTTAAAACTTGGTTGTCATGCCTGGATTTTAAAAAGGCTATATTGATATTTTCCGATAATTCAAAATAATTTTTTTAACCAACCTAACTTATTACTTAATATTCTAAAATAATTATAACTTTTAGGATGAATAAGATTCAGATGATAATTACTACGGCGGATTAAGACATCGTCATTTTTAAAAACTGGTAAAATAATTTGACTATCACAACTAATTTCTAATTTGTGGCGCAGACTAGAGAAACGCAAACGGATTGTACTACTACTATTAATTACTAATGGACGAGAAGACAGGGTATGTGGAAACATAGGAACTAAAGTGATAGCATCGAGTGAAGGAGTTAAAATAGCACCACCCGCCGAAAGTGAATAAGCAGTAGATCCTGTTGGAGTAGCGATAATTAAACCATCCGAACGTTGTGCAAAAGCGAAATTATCGTCAATATAAACTTCGAATTCAAACATATGAGCAACTTTTCCGGGATGTAAAATTACCTCATTCATTGCCATGCTGAAGCATCGTTGGATGTTTTTACAGGAGACGGTTGCTTCAAGTAGAAAACGACGATCCTTAATATAGTGGCCTTTTAACACTTCCATTAAGTGTTGTTTAGCATGATCAGGATCAAGATCAGTTAGAAAACCTAGTTGACCACGATTGATACCTATTACCTGAATATTATATGGCGCTAAAAGGCGGGCGGCTCCTAGCATATTGCCATCACCTCCTACAACTACTGCTAAATCTGCTTGCTTCCCGATTTCTGATATAGAAGCGGTTTCTAGCTGCTTATGAATCTTTAATTCCTGTGCTATTTGATATTCCATCATCACATGATAACCTTCTGCTTCTAGCCATTTATAAATCATTTTATGAGTATCTAACGCTTTAGGATCACGTGGACTCCCTATAATACCAATGCAATTAAAAATTTTTTTCATTATACTAGTATTCCTTAACCTTAAGATGTGATCAATCTAACAATTTACCTTGAAACTATTATTATGATCCCCATAATAAGCTAATCAGTAAATTAATGTGTAGACGTGGAGAAATTCATGATTAAAGAACAAAAATCACCGAACGATCCAATTCCAGATGAAACAACCGAGCATTTCAATTCTTTAAATGATTCTGATTCAGCTCAGATTGAGCTAGATAATCCTTCTGAAAAAATCCGAGGTAATCTAGAAGTAGATGCTAATGAGAAACGCATTGCTAAACTTGAAATGCAACTTTCTGAAATTCAAAAAAGAGAGCGTGAAAACCTGTTGCGTTTACAGGCAGAATTAGAAAATATCCGTCGTCGTACTTGTTTAGATATTGAAAAATCGCAGAAATTTGCTTTAGAAAAATTTGCTAGTGAATTATTACCAGTTATCGATAATCTAGAACGTGCTTTAGAAATGGCCGAGAAATCTACTGAGCTAGATGTAATGATTGAAGGAATTAAACTAACTTTAAAAATTTTACTGGATACTATGCGTAAATTTGGAATTGAAGTAGTCAATGATATACATGTTCCTTTTAATCCAGATCTACATCAAGCCATGTTAATACAAGAAACCAATGAAATTGCACCTAACTATATAATTGCAGTAATGCAACGAGGTTATACTCTCAACGGTCGTTTATTGCGGCCCGCTATGGTCACGGTTTCTAAAGTAAAGTCTGAGTGATAAAATCCATTATATTGGCTTATTGTTCAGCAAACGTGGCGTCCAGTCAATAGGTGGTATGCCACGTTCTGTAAGCCAATGATTTGTTTTAGAAAAATGTCTACAGCCAAAAAAACCTCGATAAGCAGAAAGGGGAGATGGATGTGGTGCTTGTAAAACCGTATGGCGTTGGCAATCAATGAGCTTTCCTTTGTTTTGAGCTTTTTTTCCCCATAGTAGAAATACTATGTTGTTACGATACTTATTAATAACTGAAATGACTTTATCCGTAAAGATTTCCCAACCCCAATTTGCCTGAGAATGTGCGGTTCCTACTTCTACAGTTAAAACCGCATTTAGTAACATAACACCTTGTATCGCCCAACTTTCAAGACAACCATGATTAGGCCTGGTAAATTTAACGAAATCGTTTTCTAATTCTTTATATATATTATTAAGTGAAGGTGGAATAGGTATGCCTTGACGTACCGAAAAAGCTAGACCATGTGCATATCCTGGTCCAGGATATGGATCTTGACCAACTATTACTACTTTAATTTGGTGAAGTTCGGTTAGGCTAAAAGCCTTAAAAATATCTTGGTTACCGGGGTAAATAATTTTTCCCGCAGAACGTGCCACTGCTACAGCTTGCAAGGTTTGAATAAAATAAGTTTTTTTTTTCACGTGCTAACACATCATGCCAAATCATTGCGCGATTCATAAATTTTATGTATTTTTAAAGATTATAACTATAACGGCGTGATAACCGATCACTACTGTAATAATGGCGATTTTTACCGCGACGTTCTTTATTGACGTCTTCACAATTTAAGGAATGTGCATCCCCAAGTAATTGCATATTAATCGGTTTGTTTAATATACGTGTTCGAGTAAAATGCTGTAAAAGTTTACCTGGCATACCTTTAGGTAGTTCTATAGTTGAATGAAAAGCAAATAACGTTATATTACCAATATAACGACTATTGATCTCGCCTTCATTAGCAATGGCACCAACAATGTGTCTTACTTCTACACCATCATCACGACCAACTTCAATTCTATATAAATCCATTTCTCCAAGACGACGTTCTCTTCGTTTGGAAAAATGATCACTACGCTCAACTTGATCTGGTGGTAAAATTAACTGCCGTTCGCCCTGTGCTATTTTAAGTAAAGCCGCTGCTAAAGTTTCCACATCAATATTTTGATCCGGTTTAATTTTGGCTAATAAAGTGCGATATTGAGCTAAATCATTACTTTCAAGCTGTTGTTTAACTTTAGCATAAAATTTCTCTAGCCGTCGTTGACTGATCAATTCTAAGCTGGGCAGTTCTACTTTGGGAATGGTTATTTTCATAAGGCGTTCAATATTGCGTAATAACCGGCGCTCACGATTTTCTACAAATAACAAGGCCCGACCAGTGCGCCCGGCACGTCCGGTTCGGCCAATCCGATGAATGTAAGATTCTGCATCTAGAGGTATGTCATAATTTACAACTAGACTAATGCGATCAACATCTAAACCACGAGCTGCAACATCAGTTGCAATAAGAATCTCCAGACGTCCATCTTTGAAACGTTCCAACGTTTGCTCACGTAAAGTCTGATTCATATCACCATTAAGTGCCGCAGTACTAAATCCACGACGTTCGAGTATTTCAGCTACTTCTATGGTAGACGATTTTTTCCGTACAAAGATTAATGCGGCATCAAATTTTTCTACTTCTAAAAAACGTACCAAGGCATTAATTTTATTACCACTAACTTTCCAGTAACTCTGATTAATATCCGGACGCGTTGTAATATCAGTATCAATTTTTATTTCATACGGATTTTTCATAAACTTGGTGGTTATCCGACGAATCGCTTCAGGCATAGTTGCAGAAAATAGAGCGGTTTGCTTCTCTTTTGGAATTTGCTCTAAAATAGTTTCTACATCAACAATGAAACCCATGCGTAACATTTCATCCGCTTCATCTAACACTAAACTACGTAATCTAGATAAATCCAAAGTACCACGTTGTAGATGATCTAGCAATCTACCTGGAGTACCTACTATAATATGTGGACCACGATGTAATGCACGTAATTGCACCTCATAACGCTGACCACCATAGATGGCTAATATATGTACTCCATGCATATATTTTGCTAACTCAGTGCACGCTTCAGCTACCTGAATAGCGAGCTCGCGGGTAGGTGTCAAGATTAGCGCCTGTGGATATTTGAGATCTAACTCTAAGTTATTTAGGAGTGGTAAGGTAAATGCTGCCGTTTTACCACTTCCGGTTTGGGCAATTCCTAAAACATCTGATCCTTTAAGTAAGTATGGAATACACTTCACTTGAATAGGAGAAGGTTTTACATAACCGCTAAATTTTAGCGATTCTAGAAGTGATAATTTCAGCCCAAAATCCGCAAAAGTTGTTTTAAATTTTACCATTTAGTTTACATACCTCTTACATTTTGCGGCCAGTTTATATAATTAAAATTATATCCCAGCTCAACTTATACATTACACCTGCTAAAATTAAATTGGATAAAATCCAGTTTAATTTTAGCAGGTGATATTAGTGTAGTGTCTAACTTTACGTTATAATAACCGTGGCTATATGAATGATAACTAAAATATCTGGTTATCAGATTAAGGAGATTATAAAAACATATATGGACACTAGTTTTAATTCTTGGCTTGCTTAATACTCAAACGTATCCGACCTTGACGATCCACTTCAATAACTTTTACCGTGACTGCCTGACCGATTTTTAAATAATCACTAACTTTTACTATGTGCCTGTCGGAAATTTGAGATATATGCACTAATCCCTCTTTGCTGCCAAAAATCGCCACAAATGCGCCAAAATCTACAATACGAGAAACTCTACCAGAGTAAATCCGTCCTACTGTAATTTCTGCGGTAAGTTCTTCAATGCGTTGAATAGCAAATTGGGCTTTGTTACTATCAATCGCCGCAATTTTTACAGTACCATTATCTTCGATCTCAATAATTGTACCCGTTTCTTCAGTTAATGCTCTAATCACGGACCCACCCTTACCTATTACATCTTTAATCTTTTCTGGATTAATTTTAATAGTGTGTATGCGTGGTGCATATTTTGAAATATCTACACGTGGACCGCCAATAGCTTTTTGCATGATATTCAATATATGTATACGAGCTCCCTTCGCTTGATTCAGTGCAACTCGCATAATTTCTCGAGTAATACCTTCAATTTTGATATCCATCTGTAGTGCCGTAATTCCTTCATAACTACCTGCCACTTTAAAGTCCATATCTCCAAGATGATCCTCGTCGCCAAGAATATCCGAAAGAATTACATATTGATCACCTTCTTTTACCAAACCCATAGCAATTCCAGCAACCGCTGACTTAATGGGTACTCCGGCATCCATAAGTGCTAAAGATGCACCACATACCGAGGCCATTGAAGAAGAACCATTGGATTCAGTAATTTCCGAGACGATACGTATCGTATATGGAAAACTATCGAGATTTGGCATAACAGCTAATACGCTACGTTTAGCTAATCTACCGTGACCTATTTCACGACGTTTTGGTGCTCCTACTACTCCGGTTTCCCCTACGGAGTAAGGAGGGAAATTATAGTGAAAAATGAAGGAATCGGTTCTTTCACCTAATAATTCATCCAGATTCTGTGCATCACGTTCGGTTCCGAGAGTAGCAGTTACAAGCGCCTGTGTTTCTCCACGAGTAAATAATGCCGATCCGTGTGTTCTTGGTAAGATCCCCGTTCTTATATCTAAACTACGAATCATATCCTTATTGCGTCCATCAATGCGGGGTTCTCCCCGTAATACCCTATTACGAACTACTTTTTTTTCAATATTATGTAGAATGATACTAATTACATCCTCATTCAACGTCAAATCATCTGATTGTAGCGCTGAGATTACATCATATTTTATAAGGTCAACTTCAGCATAACGCATTTGTTTATCAATAATACGATAGGCATTGCTAAAACGCACCTCTGAAAGTTCCGTAACCCGGGCATAAAGTTCCGCATTAATTGTTGTCATGGTAGTATCATCGGATTTCCAATTCCAACGATTTTTTACCGCTTCATCTACTAACAAATTAATATTATCAATGACAACTTGCTGTTGTTCATGACCGTATATTACCGCATCTAGCATTTGATCTTCATTAAGCAATTCTGCTTCAGATTCTACCATTAATACTGCCTTTTGCGTTCCGGCAATAACTAAATCTAACTTACTCTCTGTTAGTTCCTCGGTGGTAGGGTTCAATATGTATTTATCTCCAATATATCCAACTCTGGCGGCACCAATGGGACCATTAAATGGAATTCCTGAAATACTTAAAGCTGCCGAAGCTCCCATTATTGCAACGATATCTGGATTAATTTGTGGATTTAAGGAAACTACCGTAGCAATAATCTGAACTTCATTAAAAAATTCTTCTGGAAATAAAGGACGAATCGGCCGATCAATAAGTCGTGCAATTATCATTTCATTTTCAGTTGGACGCCCTTCACGCCGAAAAAAACTTCCTGGAATTCGTCCAGCTGCATATGAACGTTCTTGGTAATTTACAGTCATTGGAAAAAATTTTTGTCCGGGTTCTAGTTTTTTAGTCACTACTACAGTTACCAATACTGCAGTTTCATCCATACTAGTCATTACAGCAGCTGTTGCTTGCCTAGCTATCATACCAGTTTCAAATGTTACTGTATGTTTTCCGTACTGGAAGGTACGGCTGATTGGGTTCAGCAAAATAATATCCTTAACTTCCTGACCATTAACAGGTTAATAGTTATTAATCTTAAAACTTAATTTGTATGGTTAGTACAAGTATTGGCTATCAAGCTTACTTAAGCTTCATACCAACCTTTACTATTTAAGGGGCTTATTAATGCTGTGCCCCTTGTTTTAAATTTCATCTGGTCGCATGATGCATAATAGCACCCACCATGCTCTTAGAAGAGCATTATCTACGTAAGCCAAGATGTTCAATCATAATTGTATAATTCGCTAAATCATTATGCTTTAAATAAGCTAATAAACTACGTCTTTGTGAAACCATGCGCAATAAACCACGACGACTATGATGATCTTTTTTATGTTTCATAAAATGGATGCGTAAATGATTAATTTTATTAGTTAGTAAAGCTACTTGAACTTTAGTAGAACCACTATCATTTGCATGACGTCCATATTCAGTGATAATTTGATCTTTATTTTTTAAATTTATAGACATGACCTGACTCCAGGATATAATAGCACAATTTGGCGGATTTTAATCTAAAAAAACAATTATTATAGATTCAGTAAGGTGTCAAGGTAAAGGTAAATCTATTGGCCTTTATTTTAATTAACCATCTACTAGCAAACGACGCGGTTGTATGAATCCTTTATTAATTTCGGCTAAACCCACAAATCTTCTTCCGGTTCCTTCGGTAACTCTTACCAATCCAGTAAAATGTAATTTCGGAATAAAGACTTTTTTTCCATGTTTAATATTATTTGCTATGACACTAATTAAATTTATTTCAGGTAAAATGGAAACTATGCTCTCTATTGGCATTAATAGGGCAAGCAAATTAGAGATAACAGTAGCATCTTTGAAAGAGGGATTTTTTATGGCCTTAAGTTGATTTAAGGTGATCATACGATCTATTGAATAATCAGCTACATTTAAACGTCTTAAAGCAAGAACATGAGCCCCGCATCCTAATTTTTCTCCTAAATCATCAATTAGGGCACGTACATACGTACCTTTAGAACAATGTATTTCTAGTTTGAGTTGATTTTCTTCTAAACCAAGAAACTGTAAGTCATAAATCATAATATAACGTGCTTGACGTGATACAGTAATCCCTTGACGTGCATATTTATATAAGGGTTTACTATTATATTTAATTGCGGAATACATTGGAGGTATTTGTTTTATTTGGCCTATAAAACCTTGTAATGTCTCTTGCAAGCTGGAAGTATTAATATTTATAGAACGTTCCTTAATCACTCTACCATGAGCATCATAGGTATCAGTACGTTGACCTAATTTAGCAGTGACATGATAACGTTTATCCGAATTAAGCAAATAGTGTGCGAATTTAGTAGCTTCACCGAAGCAAACTGGTAACATGCCAGTCGCTAGTGGATCTAAAGTACCTATATATCCCGCTTTTTTAGCATGGAAAATATGTTTTACTTGCTGCAGAGCAACATTAGAAGAAATGCCTGAAGGTTTATCAAGTAATAGCACCCCATTAATTTTATTACAGTAAGTCATTAATTTTTATCCGATACTCTGTAATGAAGTCGAAGTCATAACGCGATTGATCAAATTATAAACATATACCCCATCCTTAATAGATTTATCATAAATAAAAGTTAGTTTTGGTATAGTGCGTATTAACATCATTTTACTAAGTAGCATACGAATATATCCACCAGCATTCTGTAATAAATTCATTCTGATTCTAACAAGATCATCATCTTGATCATCGAAAAAAGTAATAAATACTTTAGAATACCTCAAATCAGATGAAATTTCCACATCAGTTACAGTAACAATTGTTTCTAGCCTTGGATCGTTTATATCACGTTGTAAAATAATGGTAATATATTTTTTCAAAGTTTGAGCTACTCTCTGCAAACGTTCAACTTCCTTTTCTTTTACCATAAGATTTTCCTGAAGATTTTATTTTAAATAACAAGGTATCTTTTGGGGTGCTAATCTAATAACTAGGATCTAAGTTATCACGTTTTAATTCAACCATTTCAAATATTTCAATTATGTCACCGGTACGCACATCATTATAATTTTTTAGTCCTATACCACATTCTACACCCTGGTGAACTTCATTAATATCCTCCTTAAAGTGACGTAGAGATTCAAGTTTTCCTTCGTAAATAATAATGTTATTACGCAAAATCCTAATGGGTTTATTACGTTTTACTATACCATCAATTACCATACAGCCTGCAATCTCCCCGAATTTAGGAGATTTAAATATCCCGCGTACTTCTGCCATACCAATAATCTTAGGTTTATATTCTGGTATTAACATTCCTTTCATGGTATGTTTAACTTCATCAATTAAGTTGTAAATTACAGAATAATAACGTAGGTCTATATTTTCTCTTTCAATGACTCGTCGTGCTGAATTATCTGCCCGTACATTAAATCCAATGAGAATAGCATTAGAAGCCGCCGCTAAGGTAGCATCGGTTTCCGTAATACCTCCAACTCCTGAACTGACAATTTTAATCTTAACTTCATTGGTAGAAATCTGTGTTAAATAGTTAATAATAGCTTCTACCGACCCTTTGACATCAGCTTTTAGGATAATATTGAGCTCATCAAATTCATCTTGATTTAAATGAGCAAACATCTTGTCTATATTGGTAGTTTTCTGACGAGCTAATTTAACTTCACGATATTTTCCCTGACGATATAATGCCACCTCACGTGCCTTTTTCTCATCCCGTACTACAGTTACGGTATCACCAGATAAAGGTAGCCCAGAAAGACCAAGAATTTCTACTGGTAGAGAAGGTCCGGCTTGAAAAATTTCCCTACCTAGTTCATCTTTCATAGCTCTAACACGTCCATATTCAAAACCACATAATACAATATCACCTTTTTTTAAGGTTCCTTCACGTACTATTATTGTTGCTACGGGACCTCTGCCTTTATCCAGAAAGGATTCTATTACTAGACCACTTGCCATACCGTTACGTATAGCTGTTAATTCTAACATTTCTGCCTGTAATAAAATTGCCGTTAATAAATCTTCAATGCCTTGGCCAGTTTTGGCTGAAACGTAAACAAACTGATTTTCACCCCCCCATTCTTCTGGAGTAATCCCATGTTTGGATAAATCATTTTTAACCCTCTCAGCATCAAAGCCAGACTTATCAATTTTATTAACTGCTACCACTATTGGAACCTTAGCGGCTTTAGCATGTTGAATAGCTTCAAGCGTTTGTGGCATCACCCCATCATCGGCGGCAATTACTAGAACCACAATATCTGTAGCTTGAGCCCCTCTAGCACGCATAGCAGTAAATGCTGCATGTCCTGGAGTATCAAGAAAGGTAATCATTCCCTTATCAGTTTCTACATGGTAAGCACCAATATGTTGGGTGATACCTCCTGCTTCACCAGGAGCAATTTTTGTAGAGCGAATATAATCTAGTAAAGAAGTTTTTCCATGATCCACATGTCCCATAATAGTTACTATCGGAGCTCTCGATTCTGGTATGATCCCCCTGTCTCGATCGCTCATTATAGCTTCTTCCAACTCATTGGCATGACGCAAGATTACTTTGTGTCCCATTTCTTCTGCAACTAACTGAGCGGTTTCCTGATCTATAATTTGATTAATAGTTGCCATGGCCCCCATTTTCATCATAATTTTTATAACCTGTGAACTTTTGACAGCCATTTTATTGGCTAGTTCAGCTACAGTAAGAGTTTCACCGATAATAACCTCGCGATTTACTAAATGTTCGGGTTTATTGAAACTATGTTGTAAGAGACTAAATTGGCGTTTTTTACTACTACGAGCTACCGCTCGTGCTTCTTCTCTCTCAGCCTTAGATTCATAATGCTGCTTATGGTTTTTTCTTGGTCGTGGTAATTTGGCTGTACGATTACGGCGATCACATTCTAGCTGTCTATCATTTTCATCTTCCGCTTGCCGAGCATGTTCAGATGTAGTGAGATGATAATCATGGGGATCTTCCTCTAAAAATAACTCATTCCAATCATTCTTTTGTTCAGCGGCAATTCTGCGGGCTTCATCAGCAACGCGACGTGCCTCCTCTTCTATCTTTAAAAGAACGACTTCTTCAATTTTACGCTGAAATTTAGCTGTAGCAGTTTCTGCTTCTTGTAATGCTTTGTTTGATTTTGGATGATTATTTAGGATTTCCTTTTTAGTATGGTTATTCGATTTTTCTATCATTTTTTCTAATTTATCGAAGGGCATTTGTTCTTGAAAAGGTTTTTCAACATCCGATATAGCTAAAGGTTGTTCTTTTAAATATGTTCTACTTTTGCGGAATTCAATTTTTACTGCTTTTATTTTACCTCCGCTACGAGGAATATTCAAGGTACTGCGTGTTTTACGCTGTAAAGTAAGCTGTTCTAACATGCCTGATTTATTATTAAGGTGATTAAATAATATCTCTTTTTCCTGTTTAGTAACATAATCAGTCTCTAACTTGCATATTCCTACAGCGGCAAAATGTTTGATCAGCAGCTTGACGGGAATTTTAATTTCTGTTGCCAGAGCTTTTATACTTACATTTGTCATGCGGTTGTTTCCTATCATTATCTATGGTTACTGAACCAACAGATCTCACGAGCAGCCATAATTAACTTACCTGCCTTTTCATTGTTTATGCCTTCAATATCAGCCAGATCGTCAACTCCTTGTTCAGCTAAATCTTCCAGCGTGTAGATACCTTTTGCTACAAGTTTCGATGCCAATATTTGGTCCACATAACTAAGATTTAACAATTCATCTGCAGGTTTATTATTAAAGTTAGCTGATTCTTTATGAATTAAGACTTCTTTGGCCCGCTGACGTAATTTTTCTATCCTTTTTTTATCAAAGCATTCAATTTCAAGCAATTCACTAATTGGAACATAAGCGAGCTCCTCTAATGAGTAAAAACCGGCTTCTACTAATCTGGTAGCGGAATCTCTATCCAGATCTAGATCTTGGGTAAATAGGTTTATAGCGGCATGCGTCTCAGCTTGATGTTTCGCGTTTTGCTCTTCGACTGTTATTACCTTCAGTTCCCAACCACTAAGTTGTGATGCTAAACGTACATTTTGACCATTTCTACCAATTGCCTGAGCTAAATGAGATGCTTCAACTGCAATATCCATAGTATGCTTATCTTCGTCGACAACAATAGAACTCACCTCAGCAGGAGCCATGGCATTAATTACGAATTGTGCTGGATTATCATCCCATAACACTATATCTATTCTTTCACCTCCTAACTCACTGGAAACCGCTTGCACACGTGAACCTCGCATTCCTACACATGCTCCAACCGGATCAATCCGTTTATCATTAGTTTTTACCGCAATTTTGGCTCTGGATCCTGGATCGCGCACGGCGGCTTTTATTTCAATTATTTCTTCGCTAATTTCTGGAACCTCAATACGAAATAGTTCCTCTAGCATTTCAGTACGAGAACGACTTAAAAATAATTGAGCACTGCGAGCTTCCGGCCGTACCGCATACAATACACTGCGTATTCGATCACCTTGGTGGAAATTTTCTCTGGGCAACATATCTTCATGAAGAAGGATCCCTTCAGCATTATTACCAAGATCAACATTAAGATTATCACGATTGACTTTTTTAACAATCCCAGTAACAATTTTACCTTTATATTTACGGAATTGATCAACTACCATAGCGCGTTCAGCTTCACGTACTTTTTGTACAATCACTTGTTTTGCTGTTTGAGTAGTAATACGATCAAAAGTTACTGAATCAATCTGATCTTCAATATAATCACCAATATTTAATGAGATATTTTCCAGACGAGCCGCTTCTAGTGTAATTTCACGAGTTGGTTGTATAACGTCTTTGACAATTAACCATCTTCGAAATGTATTAAAATCACCAGTTCTCCGATTAATACGGATACGTACATCAATATCTTTTTCATATTTTCTCTTGGTTGCCGTCGCTAATGCACTTTCTAATGCTTCGAAGATTTTTTCACGCGGTAGCGCTTTTTCATTGGAAACGGCTTCTACTACAGCAAGAATCTCTTTGTTCATCTTCGTTGCCTCAATCCAGAATCAATTTTAAAAAACTGCATAAATAAAGTTTTATTAATCGGTGATAAACATCTCCGATTATATGTAACCTTGATAATTTCAGTTACATTTAAAATGGTAATTACTACATGAATCACATCTGCACATTTACAGTTAACCTTAATATCAACATAAATATACCAATTAGAATACCGATAAATCAATTTCATCAAAATAAATTCATATATTGGTATCAAAATAAATTTATTTTCTAGTTTTCTATCTAATGCCGACATAATCACTCCCAAAATATAACAAGGGCTAGGTAATCGTTATTCTGACAAAAACTAAATATTTACCATCAACTATAACAAAAAACCCCGAATTTCGGGGTTTTTTGTTATAAACTGCTAAATAGCTGCTTGTATACTAATTTTTAGTAGCTGATCAATTTAAATTTACATACAAGTCAGGATTCTAAACTGGATATCAAACCAAATAGTCTCTCATAATAAATGGTTGCGGGGGTCGGATTTGAACCAACGACCTTCGGGTTATGAGCCCGACGAGCTACCAAGCTGCTCCACCCCGCGTTTACAAATTTATCGAATCTACACTGCTGCTGTGCTATGTATAAAATGCAAATGATATTAACTTTTGGTACCGAGGACGGGACTTGAACCCGTAAGCCTCATTCGGCACTACCCCCTCAAGGTAGCGTGTCTACCAATTCCACCACCCCGGCCGTTAGATTTATTGTTGCTACTATTTAGTTATAATGAACTGGTGTAGTGCTAGTGTCACTAATTTTTCTTTAATTTCGCTTTTACTTCTGTTGGAGGACTTAATTTATACCATTTGCCTCCATGGCTATTTATATTATCTAAAAATAGACTAAGAATAATGAACATAATTCCTAGCACGGTAATTATGCGATTGATAAATTTTCCTGATACTTGAGATCTAAAAATTGTAGATGCACCATAATTACTTGAAGATATCATATCAGCTCCATTACTTTGCTGGAGCATAATTAAGCTAATTAAAATTATTGCAATGATAATAAAAAATGTTAAAAGGGTTTCATACATACCATTTCACACCAAATTGCAGAGATTATTCTACTAGATCTATTTATCTAGAAGATTTAAATTTAACTAAGCATTAGGGACTAATTTTAGAATAACTCTATTTACTGTAGTTACATTAATAGCTTATACAATAACATAATCAACTGCTATTTTCAATACTGATATAATAACACCTGTCAATAAACTGCTATTTTTAATTGGTTTTATCTATTTATAGGTTATTGATTTCATCAAATTACCATTAATACCTTAAAGCCAAGGCAGGTGCTGCTAATTGCTAATGTTGCCTGAATGATACGCATTACTTCTATAGTTGCTTTAACAGACCGGTTTAAATTATTTCTCTTAGAAAATTTCGATAGCTTGTGATGGTGAGACTATGCTTTTTATGGGGTACCATGTTTATCAGAAGTAGAGGTATAATCAGTATCTAACCATGCGGCTGGTAGGCGCACCTCACGTCGAGCCATAAGATCATCAATTTGTAAGGCATCAATCGTTTCATATTTCATTAATGCTTCTTTCATAGCATGTAAAATATCTATATTTTGGTGCAAAATTTTTCTAGCACGTAAGTAGTTTTTATCAATTAATGACTTAATTTCCTGATCAATAATGCGTGCAGTATCATCAGACATATGTTTAGCTTTAGCGACGGAACGCCCTAGAAAGATTTCTCCTTCTTCATCAGCATATAATAAGGGACCCAATTTATCAGAAAATCCCCATTGGGTTACCATATTACGCGCAATAGAAGTAGCAATTTTAATATCGTTGGAAGCTCCAGTAGAAACATTCTCAATACCATAAATAATTTCTTCAGCTAAGCGTCCTCCGTATAGTGTAGAAATCTTACTTTCTAATTTTTGCCTGCTGGCACTTAGAGAATCACTTTCTGGTAAGAAAAAAGTTACCCCTAAGGCACGTCCCCGTGGAATAATAGTAACTTTATGCACTGGATCATGTTCTGGTACTAAACGTCCAATAATTGCATGCCCTGCCTCATGATAAGCGGTAGATTCTTTCTGAGCCTCAGTCATTACCATAGAACGACGTTCGGCACCCATCATAATTTTATCCTTAGCTTTTTCAAATTCCACCATGGATACTACCCGTTTATTCTCACGAGCCGCAAACAATGCTGCTTCATTAACTAAATTAGCAAGATCTGCCCCTGAAAATCCCGGAGTACCACGAGCAATCACTAAAGCCTCAATATCCTTAGCTAATGGTACCTGACGCATATGAACTTTTAAAATTTGTTCACGACCGCGTATATCAGGTAAGCCCACCACTACCTGACGATCAAAACGTCCCGGACGTAGCAGTGCTGGATCTAGAACGTCAGGCCGATTAGTAGCCGCAATAACAATAATACCTTCCTTTCCTTCAAAACCGTCCATTTCAACCAACATTTGATTAAGAGTCTGCTCTCTTTCATCATGACCACCACCTAATCCAGCACCTCGTTGACGTCCCACTGCGTCGATTTCATCAATAAAAATAATACATGGAGCGGTTTTTTTAGCTTGTTCAAACATGTCACGTACACGAGAAGCACCAACCCCAACAAACATTTCGACGAAATCTGACCCAGAAATCGTGAAAAATGGAACTTTTGCTTCACCAGCAATTGCTTTTGCTAAGAGCGTTTTCCCAGTTCCTGGAGGACCTACCATTAATATCCCTTTGGGAATTTTTCCTCCTAGTTTTTGAAATCGATGTGGTTCCCGTAAATATTCTACTAATTCAGCTACTTCTTCTTTTGCTTCATCACAACCCGCGACATCAGCAAAGGTGGTTGTAATCTGATCTTCAGTTAACATACGAGCTTTGCTCTTTCCGAAATACATTGCACCTCTACCACCACCTTGCATTTGCCGCATAAAAAATATCCAGATGCCAATTAAGATTATCATTGGAAACCATGAAACCAATAATGAAGTTAGCCAGCTTGGCTCCTCTGCTGGTTCACCTATGATTTTTACCTTTTTAATTAATAAATTATCTAATAGCTTATTGTCATTAGCAGGTATCCAGGTTATGTATCTACTAGTATCTTTTTTTAAAACTTTTATCTCACGTCCATTAATCTGAACTTCACTAATTTGTCCTTGATTCACTTCGGATATAAAAGTTGAATAATCCACTAGGTGTCTATTTGTTTCTCTGGTCCCAAAATTTTGGAAAATAGACATGATTACAACTGCAATGACCAGCCAAAGGATTAAGGTTTTAGCCATATCACTCAAGAAATTAGCCTCTTATCTTAATATTATATTTTACATTGGAATAGGAATAGCATAGAGTACTATAATTTGTACTCTGTCGCTACAATGTAGACTTCACGCGAACGAGACCGTGAAGCGCTAGGTTTTCGAATCCTTACTTTATTAAATCTTAAACTAATTTTTTTCAAATATTGATCGAAGCCTTCTCCGTGAAATACTTTAACTAAAAAGCTACCGTTAAGAGTTAAAGTAATACAGCATATTTGTAATGCTAATTCCGCTAAATACATAGTTCTAGTATTATCAGTTATAGAAAAACCACTAATGTTAGGGGCCATATCAGACATTACTAACTGAACATTCAGCTTGCACACTCTATTTAGCAAAGCATGACGAACAGAGGCATCAGTAAAATCTCCTTGTAAAAAATCAACCCCCAGAATTGGATTCATCGGTAAAATATCACAAGCAATCACAGTACCATTTAATCCTACTTTTTTTACTGTATATTGTGACCAACTGCCAGGAGCCGCTCCAAGATCAATAACGATCATCTCCGGTTTTAATAAATGATAGCATTTTTGTATCTCATCAAGTTTAAACCAAGCACGAGAACGCAGTCCCATAGCTTTAGCTTTTTGTACATATGGATCTCTAAAATGCTCTTTTAACCATATATTTGATCTAGTAGTAAGCTTTTTATGATTCCTCATTATTTACAAATTTCCAAGGATTTTCCCTAGATAGTCAATTAATAAAATATCTGGAAAGCCTTTATCGATGATTGCTTTTAATAAAGCTAGAAAAATCTCGCTAAATTTATTTAGATGTCTAATCTAATATTAGTTATTTTATTACAGATATTCTACTTTTAAAATTTTATATTCAACATCTCCACCTGGAGTTGTTACTAGTACTGTATCATTTAATTCTTTGCCTATTAATCCCCGTGCTATTGGAGAATTGATAGAAATCAAATTTTGTTTGTGATTTGCTTCATCATCACCTACTATGCGGTAAGTAAATCTTTCAGAGTTATCGATATTTAATAATGTTACGGTCGCACCAAATATCACTCTATTACTGGAAGGAATTTTGGTAATATCAATAATTTGTGCATTAGATAGTTTATTTTCAATTTCTTGAATCCTGCCTTCACAAAACGCCTGCTGTTCTCTAGCAGCATGATATTCCGCATTTTCCTTGAGATCACCATATTCTCGTGCTTCGGCAAGGGAGGCAATAATTTTAGGGCGCTGAATTAGCTTAAGTTCATTTAATTCTTCACGTAATTTTTCGGCACCTCGTAAAGTCATTGGGAATTGTTTCATTAATCAACACCTCTTACTGTTAGGTTTTAGTTCCAAATAACGTTACCAGGCCAGGGGTGTACTGTATCACTTAATAAACGGTTTAGGATTTTATTTTACTTGATGTTTGATTTTACCTGGAATTTTTGTTTTTGATAACTTCATACCATATAATAACAACATATTTATTTTTTTATTACAAATAGATTATTAATCTAATAAGCCATCTTGGTATATTTAAGTAATTCATAACAAATCAAGGGATAAAAATGATTTATCATGTACTTGCCAGAAAATGGCGTCCCAAGTTTTTTTCTGAGGTTATCGGTCAAGACTATGTAATTTCCGCTTTAGAAAATAGCTTAAGATTGGGTAGAATACATCATGCTTATCTTTTTTCGGGTACACGTGGCATCGGAAAAACAACTATTGCTCGTTTATTAGCCAAAGGGCTTAACTGTGAAACTAGTATTACTGCAACACCATGTGGGCAATGTACCAACTGTCAGCAAATAACTCAGGGGAACTTCGTCGATCTCATCGAAATTGATGCTGCTTCCCGTGCTAAAGTTGAAGAAATGCGGGAATTACTTGAAAACATCCAGTACGCACCAGCAGTAGGCCGTTATAAAATTTATTTGATTGACGAAATGCATATGTTATCACGACATAGCTTTAATGCTTTATTAAAAACTTTAGAAGAACCTCCGGTCCATGTTAAATTTTTATTAGCAACTACTGATCCACAAAAGTTACCCATAACTATTCTTTCACGTTGTCTACAATTTCATCTAAAAATTTTGGAAGTTGATCAAATTTTATCACAAGTAATAAGAATTTGTAATACCGAACAGATTATGGCTGAACCTCGAGCATTAAAATTAATTTCACGTGCGGCGGATGGCAGTATGCGCGATGCACTCAGTCTGGTAGATCAAGCAATTATTTTAGGAAATGGAAAAATTTCCGTTAATATAGTTAACTTCATGCTGCAAAGGTTAGATGATGATGAACCATTAGCATTAATTGAAGCACTTTTTGAAGCCAATGGTAAAAAAGTTATTCATTTATTAAATCAAGTAGCAATCAAACGTGCAATAGATTGGGAGTCCATTTTAATAGAAATGTTATGTTTGTTGCATCATATTGCCATGGTACAATTGCTAGCTGATAACTACGTCGATCACGATAAAGAAAGAAATACTGTACAACGTATTAAAACCCTTGCCAATACTATGTCAACCGAAGATGTGCAACTATATTATCAAATTTTGCTTAGCGGTCGCCAAGAAATTTCACTAGCACCTAATAAAAAAATGGGAGTAGAGATGACACTATTACGAGCTCTAACACTTAATCAACCGCATAATATTGATAAAAAACCAACTATTATATCACCAAACAGGGAACTCGCACTTCCGATTACATCCAAGTTGATGATAAGAGACAGTAAAAAAAATTCCTCAGAGGTTAGTAACCTAGACAAGATTGAGGCTAATAAACCAGTTTTGCAAGAAAATACCAATCAGATTTTACAGGCCTTAAATAAGCTGGTAGGCCGTAAAAAAACCGAAAAACAAGATGATGATCTTTGTATAGATCATCAAAGTAAATCAAGATTTTTAGGAAACCGCCCGTCCTTAGATTTAAAGGAAAATCCCCTACTAACTAATGAAGAAGTGAGATTAAATGATATCTGGGACGCAGACATTGCTCAGCTTTCTATTCCCCCATTAGTACGCCAATTAGCCTTAAATTCTTGGAGAGAACAAGAGCAAGGAGGTGTGATACGGTTACATCTTAGATCTCATCAACATCACTTGAATACAAGTGAATCCCAAAAAATATTAGCTGATGCCATGAGCCAATTTCTAGGAAAAACTATTGAAATCCGTATTATAGAAGATGATAATCTAAGATTCAGAACCCCTCTTGAGTGGAGAAAGATAATTTATGAAGAAAAACTCGCACATGCACGACAGTCAATCAATAATGATAAATATCTTAAGATATTATGTAGAAGTTTGAATTCTAGCATTGATGAAGAAAGTATTTTACCAATTTAAAATAGACAAAAAAAGTCATAAGCGAGATTAATAAGAATGTTTGATAAAAAAGATGGCTTGGAAAATTTAATGAAACATGCACAACAGCTGCAAAATAAAATGCAGCAGACCCAGACCGAAATAGCTAGTTTAGAAGTACAGGGTGAATCTGGAGCTGGACTTGTCAAAATTACCATAAATGGTATATATAATTGCCGCTGTGTAAAACTTGATCCCAGTTTGATAAATGAGAGTAAGGATTGTATAGAAATGCTTGAAGATTTAATTACTGCTGCATTTAACGATGCAGCTCGACGTCTAGAAGAAGCCCGTAGCGATAAAATGGCAGCATTAAACATGGGATTACCATCTGATTTAAAATTGACAATTTGATATCAATTTAAAAAAAGATAACCTCGACTCCAATTAAAGTGAAGAAGATGGTAGTACCTTTAAAAGTTATGAAATATCATAAAACTTCAAAAGAGATTATATTTTATTTAGGTATTTATTTATGAAAGATCAGATGAAAAGAAAAGAGAGCCATGACTTTCAGTCTGAAGTAAAACAACTTTTAAAGTTAATGATTCATTCTCTTTATTCAAATAAAGAAATTTTTTTGAGAGAATTAATTTCTAATGCATCAGATGCCGCCGATAAATTAAGATTTAGTGCCCTATCATTACCGGAAATTTATGAAGGTGATAGTGAGCTTCGTGTACGTATTACTGTAAATAAAGAACAACGTCAGTTGATCTTGAGTGATAATGGTATTGGCATGCGCCGCAATGAAGTTATTGAAAATTTAGGAACTATTGCTAAATCTGGAACGAAATCTTTTCTGGAATCTATAAGTACTAGCCCCATTAAAGATAGCCAGTTAATTGGGCAATTTGGTGTCGGATTTTATTCCGCCTTTATTGTAGCAGATAAAGTAACGGTTCGTACCAGAGCGGCCGGGGTTCCTGCAGAAGAAGGAGTTTTCTGGGAATCTACAGGAGAAGGTAATTATATCATAGCAGATCTTAGCAAATCTCAACGCGGTACAGAAATTACTCTACACCTCCGTGAAAATGAGGAAGAGTTTATGGATCCATGGCGCTTACGTAATATTATTAGTAAATATTCTGATCACATTTCTTTACCGGTCGAAATGGAATCTCATAATGATGAGAATTCCACTATTTGGGAAACGATTAATAAAGCTCAAGCCTTATGGACCCGTAATAGATCAGATATTAGTGATGAAGAATATAAAGCACTATACAAACATCTGACACATGAAGTTAGTGAACCTCTTATATGGAGTCATAATCGAGTTGAAGGTAATCATGAATATACCAGTGTGCTTTACATTCCTTCTAAAGCACCCTTAAATTTATGGAACCGGGATAATAAACATGGTCTAAAACTATATGTTCAACGTGTGTTCATTATGGATGATGCTGAGCAATTTTTACCACACTATTTGCGATTTGTGCGTGGTATAATTGATTCCAATAGTTTGTCTCTAAATATTTCTCGTGAAATTCTTCAAGATACTAAAATTACTAAAAACTTGCGTCAGGCGCTAACTAAAAGAGTTTTACAGATGCTACAAAAATTAGCTAAAGATGATTCGGAAAAATATCAACAATTTTGGCAACAATTTGGTTTAGTTTTAAAAGAAGGACCTGCAGAAGATAGTAGTAATATTGAAAACATTGCCAAATTACTACGTTTTGCTTCCACTCATAGTGATGCACAAACTGTCTCTTTGAAAGATTATGTCAGCCGGATGGTTAAAGGACAAAATAAGATTTATTATCTTGCGGCTGATAGTTATCTAGCTGCCAATAGTAGTCCGCATCTTGAGTTTATGCGAGAAAAAGGGATTGAAGTATTATTAATGTCTGATCGTATTGATGAATGGATGATGAGCTATCTAACTAATTTTGATGGTAAAAATTTTCATTTAGTTAGTAAGATTGATGAATCAATCAATAAACTCGGACAGTTAAAAGATGAAGTAGGGTCGAAATCTGAAAAATCTTTGCGACCTTTTATAGCCAAAGTCAAAGAAATATTAGGTGATAGAGTAAAAGATGTCAGATTAACCTACCGGCTTACTAACACGCCTGCTATTGTGACTACAGAAGCTCATGATATGAGTACTCAGATGGCTAAATTGTTGACGGAAGCTGGACAACAAATTCCAGAATTAAAATATTTTTTCGAATTGAATCCCAAGCATCCTTTAGTGAAGCGGGCGGTCGCCGAAACTAAAAATCATGCAAAATTTGTGGACTTAATTGAATTACTACTAGATCAGGCTCTTCTTGCGGAAAAGGGTACTTTAGAGGACCCTAATAAGTTTATCCGCCGCCTGAATCAGCTACTAATAACAGCTGATTGATTGAAACATTTAGTAAAAAACATTCAATGGTTAAAGTTATTTTTCTAAAATGGATTAGAAGATGCGGGTTGTTCTTCTTGGGGCACCAGGTACTGGTAAAGGAACTCAAGCACAATTTATTTGTGAACAATATGGTATTCCAAAAATTTCTACTGGGGATATGTTACGTAAATATTTTAAAAATAATGAGATTATAAGTCAAACCTCTAAAAAAATTATGGAAGGAGGAAAGTTAGTACCAGATGAACTGGTGATAAATCTTGTAAAAGAACGTCTCTGTCATAAAGATTGTCGTCATGGTTTTCTTTTAGATGGTTTTCCACGCACCATTCACCAACTATCTGCTATGAATCAAGCAGATATTATTGTAGACTATGTACTTGAATTTGTAGTTCCTGATGAGATAATTATTGAACGTATTATTGGACGGAGAATACATTTACCTTCTGGTCGCATTTATCATATAAAATATTCACCACCAAAAATCGAAGGCAAAGACGATTTAACTGGAGAAAATCTTTCGATTCGTCAAGATGATCACGAAGATCTGATACGTCAACGTTTAATTGAATATCACCAACAAACTGTTCCTTTAACTTCTTATTATATAAAAGAAGCGCATGCCGGCGTTACCAAGTATTACCAAATCGATGGAACTGCTGAAATTAAAGCAGTGAATGCAGCATTAGCAACCATCCTGAGTCAATAATCTCAGTAAAAGATGGACTAAAAAAGTAACTAATATAATAACAACATCAATTTTAGGTGTTATTTGGTTCATTTTGGGTAGAAGAAATCTTCTTGAGCAATTCCGTAATTCCCGCCAAAGACCCTAATAAATTATTAGATTCAAATGGAAGCATGATTACTTTACTGTTATGGGATACTCCAATACTATGTATTGCATCAATATATTTTTGTGCTACAAAGTAATGGATAGCCTGAAGATTTCCTGTAGAAAGAGCCTCGGATAAGATTTTAGTAGCGTGTGCTTCAGCTTCAGCGGCGCGTTCTCGGGATTCGGCATGTAAAAAGGCAGATTGGCGTTCCCCTTCAGCTTTTAAAATTTGTGACTGTTTTTCACCTTCGGCACGTAATATGGCACCTTGCCGAACTCCTTCAGCTTCTAGAATATCCGCTCTTTTGGTACGTTCTGCTTTCATTTGTGCATTCATGGATTCAATTAATTCCGCAGGAGGACGTACATCACGTATTTCAATACGTGTGACTTTAACTCCCCATGGATTAGTTGCTTCATCAATGATACATAATAAACGGTTGTTAATGCTATCCCGTTGAGATAACATTTCATCTAATTCCATGGCACCTATCACCGTACGAATATTTGTCATGGTTAAGTTAATGATAGCCTGATCTAAGTTACTGACCTCATAGGCAGCATGAGAAGCGTCTACTACCTGAATAAAACATACTGCATCAATGGTAACATTGGCATTATCTTTAGATATCACTTCTTGTGGAGGAATTTCTAAAACTTGCTCCATGACATTGATTTTACGACCAATGCGATCTATAAATGGAAAGAGGAGATTCAGTCCTGGATAGAGAGTTCTAGTAAAGCGTCCGAAACGTTCTACCGTCCATTGGTAGCCTTGTGGTACAATCTTAATACTACAAGAAATAATCATCAACATTATCATTATAAAGGAAAACGCGGTAACCATAAGATCTCCAATAACTATCGCTAAATTATTTTTATTATCAACTGATTTTAATATCAGTTGATAATAAAAATGTCATTTTGATGCTTTTACATCAAACAATAATATTACCCAATATCCCTTACCAAACTAAATACATCAATTTATAAAGTATAAATAGTTGGACAATGAATATTACCATGTAATCAGTAATCAAATCTATTTGAATTTATGTCGGTGTCTAAATTTTAGTTTTATAAACTAAGTTATTCTGTCAACATTATCCAGATTTCTGGCGTCAGATTTTATAACCATTCAAGTAACTCCTAACGGTTATTTGCCAAGATGTAAAACTGGAATAAATAAAATAAAGACTCTTATTATATAAGAAACATGGTTAAGGTCTGAAAACCTCTTAATTTTTTTTGCTAAAAATTTCGGCAAGGCTCTTAAAAAGGAAGATATTTTTATTCATTTAAATAAATTTTATCTTCGTGGCTTGCCATTTTACTTTAAGTTTAGTACATAATAACTATGTAGGATGATTACATGCTTAAAATTTACAATACATTAAGTCGTCAACAAGAAGAATTTAAACCTCTTCATTCAGGTGAAGTTGGAATGTATGTATGTGGCGTTACGGTTTACGATCTATGCCATATTGGTCATAGTCGTACATTTATTGTTTTTGATATGATTGCTCGTTATTTGCGTTATTGTGGTTATAAATTGAAATATGTACGTAATATTACTGATATCGATGATAAAATTATTAAAAGGTCAATTGAAAATAATGAAGATATTGAATCCTTGACTAATAAAATGATTACGGCCATGCAGATCGATTTTAGAGCTCTCAATCTTTTACCACCTGATATTGAACCACGTGCTACACAAAATATTAGCACGATCATAGAAATGATTAGGGAGCTATTAAAACGTCAAAATGCTTATATTGCAAATAACGGTGACATTATGTTCGATGTGGGTAGTTATCCTGATTATGGGATTCTTTCACGTCAACAATTAAAACAATTAAAAAACCGTGAGCGTAATAGTAGCATTAAAAATGCCAAACGAAATTTGATTGATTTTGTATTATGGAAAAAAAACCAAAATCATGATGAACCAAGCTGGAATTCTCCATGGGGAATGGGACGCCCAGGTTGGCATGCTGAATGCTCAGCAATGGCTAATAAGTATTTAGGAAACCATTTTGATATTCATGGTGGTGGTAGCGATCTTATGTTTCCTCATCATGAAAATGAAATGGCTCAGTCATACTGTGCGTATACAAGTCATAATGTAAATTATTGGATACATTCAGGTATGGTTACTATTAAAAATGAAAAAATGTCTAAATCATTAAACAATTTTTTCACTATTCGTGAGATTATCAAATATTACAACGCAGAAACACTGCGGTATTTAGTGATTTCCAGCCACTATCGTAGTCCATTAAGTTATAGTTATAATCGTCTCAATCAAGCAAGAAGGGCCTTAGTACGTTTATATACCGCACTATATTTCTGCGATGCTAAAAGTTATCATCAACATCAAATATTAGAAGTTGATGATGTTTTTGAACAACGATTTCGTAGTGCTATGGATGATGATTTTAATACTCCTCAAGCTTGTGCTGTTCTTTTTGATATATCTAGAAAAATAAACTTATTGAAAAACACAGATCGGCAATCTGCCAATAAATTAGCGATACATTTACGTTATTTAGCAGGAATTTTAGGATTGCTGCAACAAGATCCCCAAAAATTTTTACAAGGCGCTGGATTGAATGATAATCGTCAAGAGATAGTAATAATTGAACACTTGATTAGTAAACGTCATGATGCTCGTAAATTAAAAAATTGGAGAATGGCTGATCTAATACGTGATAGATTAAATGCCATGGGAATTATTATTGAAGATGGTACCACAGGTACTCATTGGCGACGTAGTCAATAAAATATTGAAAATTTAGCTGGTAAATACATATAAGAACATTCTAGATGTAAAAATTTTACAAACCGGCGGCCGCTCATTAATCTTACTATAATTATCTATATTAATTGCAGTATAGAAAATAAATTGAATAATAGTATTCAGATATGAATTTATTAAAATCATTGGCCGTAGTTAGTTCAATAACTATTTTTTCAAGAATCTTAGGCTTTGTAAGAGATACGCTAATAGCGAGAATATTTGGTGCTGGAATGGAAACTGATGCATTTGTAGTTGCATTTAAAATTCCTAATTTACTACGACGTCTCTTTGCAGAAGGAGCTTTTTATCAAGTATTTGTACCTCTATTATCCGAGTATAAAAATCAAAAGGGTGATCAAGCAACCAAATTATTAATTGCTAAAATTTCAGGAATCTTAAGCTTAGTATTATTATTGGTTACCTTAATTGGAATATTAGTTGCTCCTTGGATTATTTTGGTAACCGCACCAGGATTTACTCAATCAACAGATAAATTTTGGCTGACTTCATCTATGCTTAGAATTACTTTTCCTTACATATTTCTGATATCACTTACCTCAATGGCCGGAGCCATTCTTAATACTTGGAATCGATTTTATGTCCCCGCATTAGTACCAATCATACTAAATATTAGTATGATTATTTCCTCATTATTCGCGGCTCCATATTTTCATCCTCCGATCTTAGCCCTAGCTTGGTCTGTAGTATTTGGTGGAATATTGCAGTTATGTTATCAATTACCATCTTTAAAAAAAATTGGTATGTTAGTTTGGCCTAGAATTGATTTACTAGATATAAGTTTATGTCAGATTTTAAAAAAAATGGCTCCAGCTCTAATTGGAGTATCTGTAAATCAACTAGCCATGATTATTAATACAATATTAGCGTCTTTCTTAGTATCTGGCTCGGTTTCTTGGATATATTATGCCGATCGTATGATGGAATTTCCTTCTGGAGTATTGGGTGTAGCACTAGGTACCATTTTATTACCATCATTAAATAAAAAGTTTACCAGTAGTCAACCTGAAGAATACTCCCTTCTGATGGATCGAGGATTAAAAATTTGCTTACTTATGGCGGTTCCTAGTGCGCTAGCTTTAGTAATCCTAGCTAAGCCACTAACGGTCGTACTTTTTCAATATAAAAATTTTACCTCATTTGATGTTTTGATGACTCAAAAAATATTGAGAACATATGCCGTAGGATTAGTTGGTATAATGGCAGTAAAAGTATTATCGGTCGGATTTTATTCCTGTAAAAATATTAAAACTCCAGTAAAAATTGCCATGATTACACTACTAATCAGTCAAGTAGTTAATTTGTTATGTATTGGAATACTTAAACAGATTGCCTTATCTCTTTCTATTAGTATTTCCGCATGTTTGAATGCAATTCTTCTTTATTGGCAATTACGTAAAAAACATATCTACCAACCTCAAGCAGGTTGGAAAGACTTTATGCTAAAGTTAACTATCTCTGTAATTATCATGGCTGCTAGCTTAGGAATTATAATGTATTTAATGCCTGATTGGCAAATCTGGACAATGTCTGGGCGTTTATTACGAATGTTGATAGTTATTTTAATTGGGACCAGTATATATGGTATTACGCTTTTATTATTAGGATTACGTTTACGACATTTTACCTTGAGATCCTAAAATAGATAAAGCATTTATTAGAGCTTCTCT
The DNA here is from genome assembly GCA_045690005.1 of Candidatus Dasytiphilus stammeri. Lineage (GTDB taxonomy): Bacteria > Pseudomonadota > Gammaproteobacteria > Enterobacterales > Enterobacteriaceae > Dasytiphilus > Dasytiphilus stammeri_P. The sequence goes on from CP145881.1 coordinate 175,935, forward strand.
TAGGAAGCTTTCGTACATACTTCATACTTCTGAGTCTTATAAGAAGAAGGGGTATTAGAAGATTTTAGTTTATAACTTGATCACTAGAAACTAGAGTTGTTAATGGTATTTGAGCATTCATATATGTATGCATGCAATGATGCGGTGTCAATCGGTAACCATTAACATCTAAATTACGTACAATAGGTGATAAAAACAGGAAGCTCTGAGAGGGGAAGTTAATATTATATCTCAATAATGATGCAGATTTATGAATTTGTTGTTTAGCTAAGCAGTTTTTATCATGAAGCTTAGTCATCAGATCATCGGCTGCTACCGAACAGTTATTATTTAGAGATCTGGTAGGTGTTGATTCATAAAATTTAGGTAATAAATAGCTTAAGGATGGTCTTTTTTCACCATCTTTTATACGTAATACTAAATAGTTGGGAGTTTCCATCTGCTGATGGGGAACAATGATAATTCTTACATTTCCTTGTAATTTTTCAATATTATTAACGGTCTCACGCTTTTCATTAAGAAGATAAGAAGCTATTTGTACAGGCACAATAGCATGCACTTCTTTAGTATTTTCTTTGATAGCTTCTTCTTCAATAATTCTTAGAATTGATAAAGAAAGAGATTCATTATCACGCACCGTACCTGTACCATTACATCTCGGGCAGATATAATGACTTAATTCGCCAAGTGATGGACTTAACCTCTGACGAGACATTTCTAATAGTCCAAGACGTGAAATATGACTTAATTGAATGCGTGCTCGATCCAGCTTAGCAGCTTCACGTAACCTATTTTCCACGGCACGCTGGTGCTTTACGGATGTCATATCAATAAAATCAATTACTACTATTCCACCTAGATCGCGTAATCTTAATTGACGGGCGATCTCATCAGCAGCTTCTAAATTAGTATTCAAGGCGGTTTCTTCAATATCGCTACCCCTAGTAGCTCGTGCAGAATTAATATCTATAGCAGTTAATGCTTCTGTTGTATCTATAATAAGAGAACCGCCTGAGGGCAGATGAACTTCTCTCTGAAATGCCGACTCTATTTGGGATTCAATTTGATAATAACTAAAAAGTGGTACTTCACCAGAATAAAGCTTAATTTTTCTGGTAAAATCAGGTCTTCCTAACGCGGCAATTTGAGATCTGGCTAATTCTACTACTTTAGGATTATCAATGATGATTTCACTAATATCTTGACGTAAATAGTCCCTAAAGGCGCGCACTATAAAATTACTATCCTGATGAATAAGAAATGGCGCGGTACGACTCGCGGCGATTCTTTTAATTTCTTCCCAGTGTTTTAAGCGTGAACTTAGATCCCATTGTAATGCTTCAGCAGATTTCCCAACTCCTGCAGTTCTGATAATTATTCCCATATCATTAGGTAATCCCAGAGAAGAAATAGTTTCCTTTAATTCTACACGATCCTCGCCTTCAATTCGGCGAGAAATTCCACCGGCACGTGGATTGTTAGGCATGAGAACTAGATAACTCCCAGCTAAACTGATAAAGGTAGTTAATGCGGCACCCTTATTACCACGTTCTTCTTTATGAATTTGGACAAGAATTTCCTGACCTTCACACAAGATATCCTTTATGTTTAATTGTTTTGGATTAGTAAATAATTGCTCAGGAAAGTATTCAGAGGAAACTTCTTTTAAAGGTAAAAAACCCTGCTTTTCCAGACCATAATCCACAAATGCCGCGTTTAGACTAGGTTCTATGCGAGTAATTTTTCCCTTATAAATATTAGCCTTCTTATGTTCATGCTCCGGATTTTCAATATCTAAGTCATACAAACGCTGTCCATCAACCAGTGCAACCCGTATTTCTTCTTTTTGAGTTGCGTTTATTAACATTCTTTTCATTCTCATTACTCATGAATTCTTAATCATTATTTGTGTAACATCATGAACCCTGTGTGTTGCACATATAATCTAAAGTTTACTACGCTTAAGAAAGTATCTCCAAAATTTGATGGATCAATCTATAGAGATTATTCATATGCCACAGTGCTTACCCCATTTTCTCATAAGCCAATCTTAGAATTATTTCGAGATTTCATTATAAGAAAAATTATTAAGGTGATTTTATCTGTTGACCTCACCACTGTTCATAAATAAGTTTTGTAAACTTGCGAATTTTAATCGAGCATTTATTAATCAAATAGAGAAAATCCTCGTGATATTATAACCTTTTTATTTTGAAAATTTAGAATAATGAAAATTAATCTCACCGATTTACAATCTATAGTTATTACATCTGATGAAATAGGTAGACGCCTCGATAATTTTTTACGATCTAAGTTCAAAAAGATTCCAAAAAGCTTATTTTATCGCTTATTACGTAAGGGTAATATCCTGGTTAATAAAAGATCGGTTAAGCCGGCTTATAAATTAAAATTAGGAGATAAGGTATACTTTCCATGTATTACTTCGGTAAAGAATAAAGCTCCAGTGGTTTCAACAAAATTCGCCAATAAAATCGCGGCAGCCGTTTTATATGAGGATGATTACATTTTAGCCATTAATAAACCTTCTGGTATAGCAGTACATGGTGGTAGCGGCTTGAATTTTGGTGTGATTGAAGGACTACGTATTTTACTCCCAGATTGTTCTTTTTTAGAGTTAGTACATCGTCTTGATCGTGATACTTCTGGAATATTATTAATTGCTAAAAAACGCTCCGTATTACGGACATTACATGAACAATTCCGTCTTCAACAGGTAAAAAAATACTATTTAGCTCTTGTATGTGGATTATGGGCTTCCGAAAATAAGATTGTGCATGTTCCATTACTAAAAAATGTTATTAAAAATGGTGAACGGATTGTATGTGTCAGCGATCAAGGAAAAATTTCTAAAACTTATTTTAAGATAGAAGAACGATTTTCTAATACTACCTTAATGAGAGTAAGTCCCGTTACTGGCAGGACTCATCAGATACGTGTTCATGCTAAATATGCAGGACATCCAATTGTTTGTGATGAACGCTATGGGGATAAAGAATTTAATTATAAGATCGCCAACCTGGGCTTAAAGCGTTTATTTTTACATGCTTATGTCATGATTTTTCATCATCCTCACCATAATGAAAAAATCTGTCTTACCGCACCATTACATGATGAATTAAAACAGTGTCTCTCATACTTACGTCAAAATAAGATTTAAAATTGAAATAAAACTACTTAGGAAGTTCTGAAGATTCACGGTCTTGATAGACAAAAATTTTCGATAATTGTATGATTAACAATTAATTATATAATTAACAGGATTAATTTTATGGCTGTACAACAAAATAGGACTACTCGTTCTAAAAGAGGTATGCGTCGTTCTCACGATAAAATCACAACTATTCAATTATCTATAGAAAAAATGTCCGGTGAGATCCATTTACGTCACCATGTTACGAAGGATGGTTACTATAGAGGACGTAAGGTGATTTTAAAGTAAAAATGAGATAATAAGAAGCTTGTAAGAGTTATAGTTGTAACTACATTAGTTAATGTAATGTTTTATTTGATTTTAATACTCTATATCAAGTAATTAACTGCCATGGTAAACTATAATCTAGGTATAATTACTAGTAAGCGCGTTAATTTACGTACATGTTGTATACTAAAATTATCGGCACAGGTAGCTATCTTCCCAAAATGGTGGTAACTAATGCTGATTTAGAAAAAATTATCGAAACTAGCGATGAGTGGATCGTAACACGTACGGGAATTCGCGAGCGACGCATAGCAGGAACAGAGGAATCTGTAGCCTCAATGGGATTTCATGCGGCTCAACAGGCACTTTGGATGGCAGGAATTGATAAAAATACTCTGGGTTTAATTATTGTCGCTACTACTACCTCTAGTCATGCATTTCCTAGCTCAGCCTGTATGATTCAACAGTTGCTTGGTATGAATGATAATGAGGTTGCAGCTTTTGACCTGGCCGCCGCCTGTGCTGGTTTTATTTATGCACTCAGCGTCGCGGATCAATATGTTAAAAATGGAACTGTAAAGTATGCACTGGTTATTGGTGCTGATGTACTAGCTCGCACCCTAGATCCAAAAGATCGTGGAACAATGATTCTTTTTGGAGATGGTGCGGGAGCGGTAGTGTTAGGAGCTAGTAAAACCGCCGGAATTTTATCAACCCATCTTCATGCTGATGGGCGATACGGGAAACTGCTTACGCTACCTTTTGATGATCGTACATGTAAAAAAAATTCTTATTATCTGACGATGAGAGGTAATGAAGTATTTAAAATTGCTGTGAATGAGCTAACGCGTATCGTTGAAGAAACATTGAAACTTAATAAGTTAGATTGTCTAGATTTAGATTGGTTAATCCCTCATCAAGCTAATTTACGTATTATTAAAGCCACAGCTCAAAAATTAGGTTTAAGCATAGAAAAAGTTATTATTACTATTGATCGCCATGGAAATACTTCAGCAGCTTCGGTTCCATCGGCGCTAGATGAAGCAGTACGTGATGGACGCATCCAGCAAGGGCAGCTTATTTTGCTAGAGGCTTTTGGTGGAGGATTAACTTGGGGATCGGCATTAGTTAATTTCTAATTAAAGAATGAATATAATGACAAATTTTGCAATGATGTTTCCAGGGCAAGGATCTCAATCAATAGGTATGTTAGCTGAAATCGCTCGAGATTATCCAATAATTCAGCAAACTTTTTATGAAGCTTCGGAGTCAATTGGATATGATCTCTGGAATTTAGTACAAAATGGAACAACTAGAGAATTAAACCAAACTAGCAAAACACAACCTATATTGTTAACTAGTTCGGTCGCCATTTTTCGCCTCTGGCAAAATAAAGGAGGACCTATTCCTAGGATCCTTTTAGGACATAGTTTAGGAGAGTATTCGGCATTAGTATGTGCTGGTGCAATTCCCTTTAAGGAAGCAGTTGGTTTGGTAGAATTACGTGCAAAAATAATGCAAGAGGCAGTACCAGAAGGTACAGGAGCAATGCTAGCCGTGATTGGTTTGAGTCATGATACTCTAATTAATATTTGTGAATTTTCCGCACTAGGAGAGTTGGTCACACCAGTTAATTTTAATTCTCCAGAACAATTTGTAATAGCCGGACATAAAGGGGCGGTTTTGAGGGCGGGTCGAGCTTCTAAACAAGCTGGTGCCCGAGTATTATCATTACCGATAACCATACCATCTCACTGTACTCTCATGAAACCAATTGCCGAAAAATTTGCAAAAGCATTAGAAAAATTTACTATTACTGTACCTGTGGTACCAGTAATAAATAACGCCGATGTTCAATGTGAAAGTTTACCCTTAAAAATTCGTAGTGCTTTAGTTCGTCAATTGTATAGTCCAGTGCGCTGGATTGAATCGGTAGAATATCTTATCTCAAAAGGAATTGATACTCTATTTGAGATAGGTCCTAGTAATGTCTTGTGTGGTTTAACCAAGCGCATTAATCAAACTTTGATGGTTAGTTCTATTAACAATTCCGAGAGTTTATCAGCAGCTCTAAAACAATTAATAACAATAAGAGGAATGTCATGAGTTGTCAGGGAAAAATTACCCTAGTTACTGGTGCCAGTCGGGGTATTGGGCGTGCGATTGCAGAAACTCTGGCCAAGCGTGGTGCTAAAGTTATTGGTACTGCGACAAATCAGCAAAGTGCTAATATAATAACTACTAACTTAATCAATACTGGAGGTAAAGGATTGGTTTTGGATATAACGAAACCTTATTCTATAAAAAATGTATTAGAAAAGATCAGAACCGAGTTTGGAGAAATAGAAATTTTAATTAATAATGCAGGAATGACCCTTGATAATCTTACTATGCGTATTAAAGATAAGGATTGGCAAATTGTTATCGATACCAATCTTTCTTCTGTATTTCATCTCTGTAAGGCGGTAATCCGTACTATGATAAAAAAACATATGGGTAGAATTATCAATATTGGTTCTATAATTGGAGCTATAGGTAATGCCGGACAATCTAGTTATGCTGCTGCTAAAGCAGGTTTAATTGGCTTTAGTAAGTCACTAGCTCGTGAAGTCGCTTCACGGGGAATTACTGTTAATGTGGTAGCCCCAGGTTTTATTGAAACTGATATGACCCGGGTATTAACCGAACAACAACGGGCTATAGTATTAACAAAAATCCCGGCCGGGCGTTTTGGAACTCCGCAAGACATTGCTAATGCAGTTGCTTTTTTAGCTTCTAATGAAGCTTCATACATTACTGGTGAGACCTTACACATTAATGGTGGTATGTATATGGTTTAATTTTTGTAACATTATTTTATTTAGGTAGCTACCGTAGATAAATGATGTCAGATCGAGATCTAATATTAATTGAATAATAAACTACTAAAACCATAAACCTAAACCATCGCGAAAGCGAGTTTGATAGGAAAACAGTATGAGCACTATCGAAGAACGCGTTAAGAAAGTCATTTGCGATCAATTTGGCGTTAAGCAGGAAGAAATTCTTAATACAGCTTCTTTTGTAGAAGATCTTGGCGCTGATTCTCTTGATACCGTTGAGCTTGTAATGGCTCTTGAAGAAGAGTTTAATAAAGAAATCCCCGACGAAGATGCTGAGAAAATTACTACAGTACAGGCAGCTATTGATTATATAGTAGGCAATAGCAGTTAATAAATCGGTTACGGTTTGTTGACGACCAACTTAATATTTTACCACTATCATGTGATTGATTTAATCCAAGAGGTTTTTACTGTTAAAATTGTTCCCGGATGATGACCATCATAAGGTATCTAATGAAATACGATATATGGTAGGATTATTAAGAGTTCGATAAATTTATCATGGATTGTGAAAATATGGAGAAGATTATAGCAGAAAAGAGATACTGGATTAATGGAATGGATAACAAACAGCACATACCTATTAATGATCTTATGGATACAAAGATGGGGTATTAAAATTATTTTAACTCGTGATAATGGAGTGGAGGTATGGTTATAGTGTATTTAATTGCACTCAACCAAACCGAATATTATATTTTTTGCCATGACAAAATTATTATAAACCATTGTATATAAATGGCGCTAAATTGATTTTTAGTCAGTTAAGACTTACTCAAAATCAATTCCTAGCTGGAATTAAACATTTGAACCGGCTATAACAAGTATTAAAACGTATACAGATTTATCAAAATCATGCAGATGAAGCTTTAGTGCTTAATACTCAAGGTATCATAGTAGAATGTGGTTCGGCCAAGATCTTTTTGGCGAAAGAAACTCCAAGTATTTACTCCTTGCTTAAATGAAGCTGGGATCAAAAATAATTATGCTACATTATATAATAACCTTATTATCTAATTCAAAATATGAGGTGCCGGAAGTACAATAAAGTATGGAAACTATTACTGATGCGAATGAAATTATCATAACTAATGCAGTCATGCCAGTTTTACCAGTGTGTCAGAGTGGTAATTTTCTTATTAATCCAGAGAACTGGATAACATGTTAATTGCTCACTGTTAAATTAATAATAGCATGATAAAAAGGCCTCTAATTGGTGTACGAGCTGTAGTATCAGGAGTTTTACTAATAAAATTCCTTGTGATTATCGTAATTTATTGTCAGATTCAAAATTTTGCAGCGTCATCTTTGACAATTACTCAAGATATCATTTTTACTTTGCCTTTAGGAACGGGATGGCAAGCATTAAAAACTAAATTAGAAGCTAAAAAAATTATTAAACATAGTTATTGGTTTTTATGGTTATTACGCTTGGACCCTGCTTTATCTCAATTTAAAGCAGGAACCTACCTTCTGAAACCCACTATGAGTATCCGTAAGATGTTACTATTATTAGTAAATGGAAAAGAAGCCTGGTTTTCTTGGAAATTTATTGAAGGTAAACAATTGCAAGACGGTTTAATAAGCTTAGAAAAAGCTCCTTGGATCAGACATTTCCTCAAAAAGGATAATCACCAAGAAATGGCCGATTTATTAGGAATAAAGTCCTTTCAAGAATTGGAAGGATGGTTATATCCAGACACTTGGTATTATACTGCTAATACTAGTGATTTAGAGATCTTACATCGGGCACATGAACGTATGAAACAATTAGTTAATACCTTGTGGCAGAACCGAATAATTGGTTTGCCTTATAAAGGTTCCAATGAATTAGTAATTCTAGCTTCCATAATAGAAAAAGAGACAGCTATAACCACCGAACGTTATAAAGTAGCCTCAGTGTTTATTAATAGACTACGTTCAGGGATGCGATTACAATCTGATCCTACCGTGATTTACAGTTTGGGAAATAAATATCGTGGAACTTTAAGTCGCTACGATTTAGAAAGTAAGAATGCTTATAATACTTATATTAATCCAGGATTACCCCCTGGACCAATTTCTATCCCTAGTAAAACCTCACTTCGGGCAGCCGCACATCCATTTAACAGTACTTATTTATATTTTGTGGCTGATGGTAATGGAAAACTTATCTTTAATATTAATCTCGCTAATCATTTACAAGCCGTAAAAATTTATCGTTATCATAAAAATCATCAAGGAAAATATGAAAAATAGTTTTATTGCCATTGAAGGTCTAGAAGGCGCAGGAAAAACCACTATCTGTAATATAGTAGTGAAATTTTTTAAAAAAAAAGTCAATGACATTATTTTAACTCATGAACCTGGAGGAACCCCAATAGCAGAACAATTGCGGATCTTAATTAAAGAAGGCATTGAAGGTGAAACTCTTACTGCACACACTGAGCTTTTGATGCTGTATGCCGCGCGCTTACAGCTTATGGAACAAATTGTAAAACCGGCCCTAGCGCGCGGAGCATGGGTGATTAGTGATCGTCATGAGCTTTCTACCCAAGCATATCAATCAGGTGGACGTAGAATTGATATTAATTTGTTGAAAGTATTAAGTAAGTTAGTATTAGGTAAGTTAAAACCAACTTTAACACTTTATCTAGATATTACACCAGAATTAGGGTTACAACGAATTAGAAGCCGTGGTAAAATGGATCGCATTGAGCAGGAATCTATAGAATTTTTTAATAGTGTTAGAAGATATTATCTAGCACAGACAACCCTAGATAATAGTATTAAAATCATTGATGCTACACAACCGCTTCAGAGAGTGATCTCAGCTATACATCTTGTATTGGAGGAATGGTGGAAGAAAAGACATTGATAGAAGGGTATCCATGGCTTAATCATCTTTATCAGAAAATTATTAAACAATATCAGATAGCACGAGGTTATCATGCACTATTAATAAATGCCGCCGATGGATTAGGTTTAGAGGCGTTAATTTTGAAGATTAGCAACTGGCTAATGTGTTTGTATCCTATTAATCTCAATCCTTGTGGAAATTGTCAGAGCTGTCAACTGATGCGGGTTGGAAATCACCCAGATTATTACATATTTCATCTAGAAATAGAAAATAATCCTCTTGGGATTGAAACTATCCGAAATCTGTGTGAGAAAATTTATCAACGTCCTCTAATAGCTAGAATAAAAGTTATCTGTATCTCTAAAACCGAAAAACTGACCGAAGCCGCCGTAAATGCATTATTAAAAACGGTGGAAGAACCTCCAGATCATACATATTTTTTGTTATCTAGTCTTGAAACTACTTCAAGTCTTCCAGTTAGTCTAAGAAGTAGATGTCAATTATGGCAAATTTTACCCCCAGATGAAAATCAAGGCTTAAAGTGGTTAATTAAACATATGAAAAATAACAATAACACCCAGAATGGCATAGCTGCTTTAAGATTTTCAGGTGGAGCACCATCAGCAGCCTTAAAATTACTGCAATCTAATAGCTGGCCAATAAGAAAAAAACTTTATGAAAAAATTAGTGATTATTTAACAGGTACTGTAGATATAATAAGTATCTTACCACTACTACATAATGAAAATGTTACTAAGCAAATTTCCTGGTTATGTACCTTGTTGCTAGATGCCTTAAAATTGCCGTATAGCGGTGAAAATTTGATTATCAACGTAGATTTTTACAAACTTGTTAGTAAATTAGCACAACAGTTTTCTGTAAAAATTCTTCAGATAAGTTTACGATACTGGTTAGTTTGTCGTCACAACATACAACAACAAGTTATCTCGCTGAATCGTGAATTATTATTAATGGAACAGTTGCTAGACTGGGAGAAACTAATGATTTCAAATCTAAAGATCAATTGATAGGATTAAATTATGTTTTTAATAGATTCCCACTGTCATCTTAATCATTTGAATTATAACACCATACATACAGATGTGGAGGATGTCTTAAAAAAAGCGGCTCATAATGATGTCCAATTGGTATTGACAGTAGCTACTACTTTATCAGAATATAGAGAAATAACTAATCTGCTGGGGAATCACCCCAAGGTTACATATACCTGTGGTATACATCCTTTAAATATTGATCAGAACACGGATCTGATTGATTTACCTTCTCTAGCTAAAAATCGTAAGGTGGTTGCATTAGGTGAGACTGGATTAGATTATTATAACAATAAAAAAGATAAGGTAAAACAACAGTTTTTTTTCCGTGAACATATTAGGATTGGGTGTAATTTAAGTAAACCCGTGATAGTTCATACCCGGAATGCTCAAACAGATACCTTGACTATCTTACGCGAAGAGCAAGCAGATATATGTGGTGGAGTATTACACTGCTTTACTGAAGATCGTCAAATGGCTAAGTTATTGCTCAATATGGGATTTTATATATCATTTTCTGGAATTGTAACTTTTAGTAATGCAATAAAACTGCGTGAGATTGTAAGTTATATTCCATTAGATCGTTTACTTATAGAAACGGATTCACCTTATTTAGCACCTGTTCCATATCGTGGTAAAGAAAATCAACCAGCTTGGCTACGTGAAATTGCCAGCTGTATAGCCACAATAAAACAAATCTCGATTGTAGAACTGGCAGCAATAACTACAAATAATTTTTGTAGTTTATTTGGGGTTAATTTACAAATTAAATAAATATATCAATAATTAAAAAAAAAGGATTGATATGATAGAAGAAACACTCTTTCAGAATATTATTAGTCGAAAAATCCCCGCAGATATTCTTTATGAAGATGAATTAGTGATAGCCTTTCGTGATATTTATCCACAAGCGCCTACCCATGTTATTATTGTTCCTAATACTTTTATTTCTACGCTTAATGAGGTTAAATTTGAACATGAGCCCATATTAGGTAGGCTCATTACCGTTGCCGTGAAAATTGCTCAGAATGAAAAAATTGCTGAAAGCGGTTACCGCTTAATTATGAATTGTAACAAACATGGCGGTCAGGAAGTATATCATATTCACCTGCATCTGTTAGGCGGTTGTCCATTAGGACCGATGGTGCTGACTAAATAAGCCTCATTGCTTGAATCAAAGAACTGGTAGATAAAATTTAATATTTATAGTGTTAATAATGATCAATCAAAACCCTTACCTAATTTGATTGGATTTCTGCCTAAATTGATATTATTATTATTTTTAATAATAAAAAACTTTGGTATTAAGTATCTTAGTAAGCTGAGATATGCTTCTCAGCGAGTTAATCGTCCAGTTATATAAAATATTAAAATATTATTTTATCAACTAACTGAATTGCACATCCAAGATAATTAAATGGTGTTATCTTTTTAAGACGCGATTTTTCCTTAACAGGGATTGGTAGAGTGTCAATGAATGAATGTATAACCTCGGCATCAACAGTTTGACCTTGGGTGAGAACTTGGAGTTTTTCATATGGTTGGTCAATTCCATATCGTCGCATTACCGTTTGAATAGGTTCTGCTAATACTCCCCAATTTTGATTAAGTTCATTCATTAGCTGATTATAATTAAGTTCTAGTTTACTAATTCCTGTTAATGTTGATTGCCAAGCAATCATTGCATAACTTAATCCTACTCCGAGATTACGTAAAACCGTTGAGTCGGTCAGATCACGTTGCCAGCGTGAAATTGGTAATTTGTTAGCTAAATGTGTTAAGATGGTATTAGCTAACCCTAAATTACCTTCAGAATTTTCAAAATCAATAGGATTAACTTTATGTGGCATAGTAGAGGAACCAATTTCCCCTGCCATAGTTTTTTGCTTAAAATAATTTAAAGCAATATAACCCCAAATGTCACGATTAAAATCTATAATAATTGTATTAAAACGCCTAATACAATCCAAAAATTCTGCAATATAATCATGTGGTTCAATTTGTGTGGTATATGGATTCCAGCTGAGACCTAAAGAAGTAACAAAATTTTTACTTACCTGTTGCCAGTTAACATCTGGATAAGCCGCCAAATGGGCATTATAATTTCCTACCGCACCATTTATTTTACCAAGAATTTCTATTTTTTTTAATTGTTTTCGCTGACGTGTCATTCTATATACGAAATTAGCCATCTCTTTACCTACCGTAGTAGGTGTTGCAGGTTGGCCATGGGTACGAGATAACATTGGTGTAGCACGATACTTATAAGCCAAATTATTAATAATCATCATCATTTTTTTCCAAAATGGAAAGATGACTTCATTTCTAGCAGTTTCTAACATTAGTGCATAAGATAAGTTGTTAATATCTTCCGAAGTACAAGCAAAATGAATAAATTCGGTGATATCTTTAAGTTTAGGAATGAGGGATACTTTTTTCTTTAAAAAATATTCCACGGATTTTACATCGTGATTAGTAGTTCGTTCAATCTTTTTGATCTCTACGGCGTCCGATTCAGAAAATTCGGTAATAATAGAATTTAAATATTCGTTAGTCTCATTATCAAATGCATTAATTTCCTTAATTTCTAAACACCTAGCTAAATTTTGCAACCAGCGAATTTCAATGGTTACACGTAATTTTAATAAACTATATTCATTGAATATAGTACGTAGAGAATGAACTCTATCTGCATAGCGGCCATCAAGCGGTGAAATAGCCGTAAGAGGAGATAATTTCATTATTTTTAACTCCTATTACTATAGAAAGATAATATCTCAATTCATTTGTTAAGTGGTAATCTCTTTTCAATAATACCTCCTCCTAAACAAATCTCACCCCAATAAAATACGGCCGATTGACCAGGAGTAATTGCCGCTATAGGCTTCAAAAATTTGGCGGTAATTGTTTGTTTATCATCATTAGGAATAAGAAGACATGGAACATCCGCTTGACGATATCGAATTTTTACCGAACAAAAAATTTGGTGATTTAATGGGTAGCGATTTAGCCAGTGAAACTGATGAGCAATTAGACCAACTGACAGAAGCTGAGGATGGGATTTTCCTTGCGCAACTATTAATAAATTTTGTTTCATATTTTTATCAATCACATACCAAGGCTCATTATTTCCTTGTGTGCCCCCAATCCTTAATCCTTTACGTTGTCCTATTGTATAATATATTAATCCTTGATGCTTCCCTATTACTTGACCATCAGTTGTGATGATATTACCTGGCAAAGCAGGTAAGTACTTGCTAATAAAATCTCTAAAATTTTTTTTACCAATAAAACAGATTCCCATAGAATCCTTCTTATTGGCTGTTACCAATCCATATTTCTTAGCAATATCTCTAACGACATTTTTAGTCAATCCACCTATAGGAAATAAACTATGCATAAGCTGTTTTTGATTCAAGGTATAAAGAAAATAACTTTGATCTTTATTTCTATCGATACCTCTTAAGAGTTGTTTTTGACCTTTTAAAGCTAACTGACGTACATAGTGTCCCGTAGCAATAAAATTGGCTCCTAGATCTTCAGTAGCAAATTCCATAAAAGTTTTAAATTTAATGATTTTATTACACAGAATATCTGGATTTGGTGTACGTCCAGATTGATATTCATCTAAAAAATTACTAAAAACATTATCCCAATATTCCGCAGAAAAATTTACTTTATGTAATGGGATATCAAGTTGATTACATACCTTTTGGGCATCCGCTAAGTCTTGAGCAGCTTGACACTGTCCAAAATCATCCTCTTCCCAGTTTTTCATAAATAATCCTTCAACTTGATATTGATGTTGTTGTAAAAGTAAAGCAGCCACTGAAGAATCAACTCCACCAGACATACCAATGATAACTTTTTTATTAGCTTGATGATCCATAAACATACAACTGATATAATTTAATTATAGCAATTATCTATAAAATAAATATAAGATTCATTATTCATTTAAATTAAATATAAGCTCTAAATTAGGTTAATATTAGTTTCTAAAATTTAAAAGCAAGAATATAGATTAATCACCGTGTAAAAATCTCTCCTATAATTAACGTAATAATTTAAGTAGATTGCTAATAAATTAATCTATATTCTTGCTATAGAGAATATCTCTATAGCATAATAGAGATTAATTTATTACCATAAAATAAAGTGGGAGATAGTAATGGGCATTATTTCTTGGATATGTTTTGGTTTAATAGCTGGGATACTCGCAAAATGGATTATGCCAGGAAAAGACGGTGGGGGTATTATAATTACCATAATTTTAGGTATTTTGGGTGCTCTAGTAGGAGGATGGATTAGCACCTTATTGGGATTCGGTAAAGTAGATGGTTTTAATTTTGGAAGCTTTTTAGTGGCCATAATCGGTTCTATTATTATCTTATGGATATATCGCAAATTACGGAATTGATGCATTAAAGGCCTATTTAAAGGCCTTTATGAATATTATCATATTTTTATAATTGTAAAACTTAATAAAAGAAGTTTCTGGAAGTTAATTATTAAATAAAAAATATATAATGTCACCATCTTTTACAAGATATTCTTTACCCTCAAGGCGGATTTTACCTGCTTCTCGGGTACCTTGTTCACCTTTATAGCGTATAAAATCTTGATAGCTAATAATTTTAGCACGAATGAAACCTTTTTGAAATTCAGTATGAATTTTGCCAGCAGCTTGATATGCGGTAGCTCCATTATTAATAGTCCAGGCACGTACTTCTTTTATGCCTACAGTAAAATAAGTTTGCAAATTCAGAAGTTTATAGCCATTAGTAATTACATTATGAAGTTTAGATTTTAACTGTAGGCCACTTGGATTTTTAGAGATTTCCGACTCTAGCTGAGCACAAATGGTTACGACAGAAGTTCTTTCCTTTTCTGCCAGAAAATTAATTTGCTTGATATAATTCTTTGTTTTAAAATCATGTTTACTAATATTAGCAATATACATAGTTGGTTTCAGCGTAATAAAATTAAGATAGCGTATGGTGCCTTTTTCTTCTTGAGATAGTGTCAATTCTCTTAATAGTCTAGCATTATCTAGTTGTAATCGGCATTTTTCTAATATTAAAAGTTCAGTAGTTGCAGTTGCATTATTTATCTTACCTCTTATAATTTTTTGATTTATCTGTTTTATGGCACCTTCACAAATTTCAAGATCGGCAAGAGCTAGTTCAGTATTAATGATATTAATATCTTCTAATGGATTCAGTTTACCAGAGAGATGAACGATATCTTCATCATCGAAACAACGCACTACATGAACAATCGCGTCTGTATCACGAATGTTATTTAAAAAATGATTTCCTAACCCTTCCCCTCTAGAAGATCCTTTAATAAGACCAGCAATATCTACAAATTTCATAGTAGTTGTTATGATACGTGGTGATTTAACAATTGCTGCTAGTACATTGAGACGTTGATCTGGTACTGCTACTATGCCAGTATGATGCTCTATAGTAGAAAATGGAAAATTAGCTACCTTACTCTCAGAATTAGTCAGTGCATTAAATATAGTAGACTTACCTACATTAGGTAAACCTATAATACCGCATTTCAATCTCATCCTAGCTTCTTTCTATTTTCCCTATATTTGATTTTAGATTTGTATGTAAACGATTCATTGCTTTCATAATACCATCTTTTAACCAGATTGTAGTACAAAAGATCGCCTCATCAATAGCATGATTAATAAGTTTTTTATCCTTTACTGAGGGTTGATCTAAAACAAAACTAGTAATCATATTTAGATCTAAAGGATGACCGATACCGATCCGCAATCGGTAAAAATGGGTTTGATTACCAAAATAGCTAATAATATTTTTTAGTCCATTATGACCGCCGGATCCACCACCTAATTTAAATCTAGCTATACCAGGTGCCAAATTTAATTCATCATGTGCAATCAATATTTCATCTAGTGCTAGATGATAAAATTTAGCCATTGCTGCAACCGATTTACCACTTAGATTAATGAAGCTATCAGGAATAAGCAGCTGTATATTTTGATTAAATAAAACAAGTGGTGTAGAATTAGTATATCCGGAAAATTTATTATTTTGCTTCAGTACAATATTATGAATTCCTGCTAAACGTTTTACATACCAAGCTCCTGCATTATGACGTGTTTCTTCATATTGAGATCCAGAATTAGCAATTCCAACTATCAATCTTAAGCTTGGCAAGTAACTGATCTCCTATTAGATAACATGGGGAACGCATTAATGCTCAAACATTGCCGAAAGAGATTCCTCATTACAAATCCGACGAATTGCTTCAGCTAACATGCCAGCTAATGTTAAAGTTCGTACCTTCGGCAGTTTTTTTATTTCGGTGGATAAAGGGATAGTATCGCATACCACAACTTCATCAATATTTGAATGAAGCAAATTTTCGGCGGCATTGCCTGAGAAAATCGGGTGGGTAGCATAAGCCAAGACTCTTTTAGCACCACGTTCTTTTAGGGCCTCAGCTGCTTTGCATAAGGTACTAGCCGTATCAATCATGTCATCAATAAGCACGCAATCACGACGATTTACATCACCAATGATGTGCATCACTTCTAAAACATTAGCACGGGGTCGACGCTTATCAATAATAGCCATATCAGTATCATTCAGCAATTTTGCCACGGCGCGAGCACGCACCACACCTCCAATATCGGGAGAAACTACAATTGGATTGTCTAATCCAATTTGTTGCAGATCTTCTAAAAGAATAAGGCTTCCAAATACATTATCTACTGGAACGTCAAAGAATCCTTGTATTTGCTCGGCATGTAAATCTACTGTTAAAACACGATCGACACCGACACTTGAAAGAAAGTCAGCTACTAATTTAGCTGTAATAGGCACTCTAGCAGAACGTACGCGACGGTCTTGACGTGCATAACCAAAATAAGGCATAACAGCAGTTATACGACCAGCAGAAGCCCGACGTAATGCATCAACAACCACTACTAACTCCATAAGATTATCATTAGTAGGAGCGCAGGTAGACTGAATGATAAAAATATCATCCCCACGTACATTTTCATTAATTTCTACACTAATTTCACCATCACTAAAACGCCCCACGGCCGCAGCGCCTAATTGAGTATAAAGACGACTAGCAATATTTTGGGCGAGTTCAGGAATGGCATTACCGGTAAAAAGTTTCATATTAGGCACAATTGACAACCTTAGGATCAGATAACCTTTCTCTTCTCTATTATATAAATTAAAAGAGACTACGGTGTAGTGGGGATATATTTACACTTTTTGTTACAAAACCCCGGGCTCCTTTCGGAACTATCTCAAGCATTTGGCGGGCTTTGAATTCATTTTCAAATTCTGCAAAAATACAAGCTCCTGTTCCTGTTAGACGAGCGTGCGCATATTTTGATAGCCACGAAAATAGTTGCTCAACTTCTCTAAATCTTTTTCTTACTATAGCCTCACAATCATTATTGAAAGGACTATGTAGTAACTCCGTCAAGTTACGTACAGGTGTATTTCTATTCAATTCAGTATCTTTAAATATCAATGAGGTTGGAATTATTATTCCTGGACATACAATAAGATACCATCTTTCAGGCAACATAACTGGCTGTAATTTATCACCTAAACCTTCAGCAAAAGCTGCATGACCCTGAATAAATACTGGTACATCAGTACCAATCTGTAAGCCCAAGATACTTAGTTCATCAATACTGAAATTAGTTTTCCATAAATAATTGAGTGCAATTAGTATCGTGGCGGCATTTGATGAACCACCACCTAATCCACCACCTAATGGTAGTCTTTTTATTAATTTAATTTCTACACCAGCATCTGTTGGTAACAAACACCGTTTAATAGCTTTTTCATGTAATAATTTTGCAGCAATAATAATTAGATTTTTTTCTGGAGTAGTCCCATCGAGAAGATAATCTTGAAAACTTATTTTCCCACTCTTATTTAAGAAAAGATTTATTGTATCACCATATTCAAGAAATTGAAATAGAGTTTGCAAGTGATGATATCCATTAGGATACTGGCTATTAATATAGAGGAACAGATTTAATTTGGCTGGTGCTGGCCACTGAATCATCATTCAATTACTCGTCATCTAGTTTAACTTCAGTTTAATTAATTATTGAACGTTTGAACTATTATAAGCATAATACCAGTAGGAAATTTTCTTGAAAAGATATTTTTAACATCCATTTTTTTATTAAAATTGCTACGCATATTAAATTATGTCATAATTTTAAAACCTAAAATCAGATAATGATTATTGAAGTTAAATAATATTTTTACTAATAATATTTAGGTTAATATTTCTGCATGAAATCTTCCATAATTGCACAAATAGAATTATTAAAAAAGCGTTATAAAGAAGTTGATAATCTACTACAAACATCCGAAATTATCTCGAATCACAAGCTTTTTAGAGTTCTCGCCAAAGAATATGCCCATCTTTCAGAAATTATGAAATATTTTTGTCAATGGCAGACCATACAGGAAAACATCAACACCACTTCTTTGTTACTTCAGGATCCTGAAATTAGAGATCTTGCAGAGGATGAGCTATTTAAAATCCGCCAGCATAATAAATTAATCGAACATAAACTGAAATTATTGTTAATTCCCCAAGATCCTGATGATGACCGCAACTGTTATATCGAAATTCGCGCCGGAACTGGTGGTGATGAAGCGGCAATTTTCGCAGGAGATTTGTTTCGCATGTACTACCGTTATGCAGAAGCTCGGTACTGGAAGATGGAAATTATCAGCGCTAGTGAAGGAGAACACGGAGGTTATAAAACTATTATTGTTAAAGTAACCGGTAATAGCACATATGGTAGTCTCAAATTTGAGTCCGGGGGCCATCGAGTACAAAGAGTCCCGGAAACCGAATCACAAGGTCGTATTCATACTTCAGCATGTACTGTTGCTGTTATGCCAGAAATGCCTGAAAATAAAATTATGACAATCCAAACTACTGATTTAAAGATTGATACTTTTCGTTCTTCAGGAGCTGGAGGACAACATGTTAATACCACCGATTCAGCAATACGTATTACTCATCTACCAACTGGTATTGTAGTAGAGTGTCAAGATGAACGTTCACAGCATAAAAACAAAACCAAAGCACTTTCAGTTCTAAGCGCCCGCCTTAACGCCGCAGAAATTGCCAAACGTCATCAAGAAGAAACTTCTACACGTCGCAATTTACTTGCAAGCGGTGAGCGATCGGATAGAACTCGGACTTATAATTTTCCACAAGGACGTGTAACGGATCATCGTATTAATCTTACACTATATTGTTTAGAAAAAATTATGAATGGAAATTTAGATATCTTGATTGACCAGCTGCGGCAAGAGTATCAGAATCAACAATTAGCTAATTTATAAGGAAATATTTAATGAAAATCAAGAGTTGGTTGCAGATGGCTAGATCAATACTCACTAATAGTGAGAGCCCCCAAATCGATGCGGAAATTTTGCTAGAATTTGTTACTGGAAAGAATCTCACTTGGTTAAAAGCATTTGATGATACTGAACTCAATCACCTTAATCTGGTAAAGCTTAAGGATTTTTTAACTCGTCGGACTAATGGAGAGCCTATTGCATATCTAATTAGTAAATGTGAATTTTGGTCATTACCGTTGATGATTTCCCCAGTAAGTTTGATTCCTCGTCCGGATACTGAGGTAATTGTAACACAGGCACTATTACATCTTCCAGATGCAGCTTCTAATATTCTGGATCTCGGTACTGGATCTGGAGCGATTGCCCTAGCCATAGCTAAGGAACGTCCTGATTGTTTTATTTTAGGTGTTGATAATAGCCAAGCAACTTTGTTACTTGCACAATATAACGCCCATAATTTAAATTTTAATAATGTATTATTTATTGGTAGTGACTGGTTTTCCGCTTTGGCTGCACAACATTTTTTTGATATGATTGTCAGCAATCCCCCATATCTTGATGCTTTAGATAATCATTTACAACAAGGTGATCTACGTTTTGAACCTAAAAGGGCTTTAATTTCAGAAGAAAAAGGATTAGCGTATCTCTATCAAATTATTTTGAACGCTTGGAATTATTTAAAAGATACAGGTGGTTGGTTACTACTTGAACATGGTTGGCAACAGGGATATGAGGTCCGGAAATTTATGAAATCTAATAATTTTAACGATATTTTTACTTATCATGATTATGGAAATAATGAACGTGTCACTCTAGGAAAGAAATTACCATCCCAGCACAAAATCGCTAATTTTAAAAATTTGTCTGTCCAGAATACTAATTCTTAGTAAAGAAGCTCCGATGCGGATAGTAGGTGTAAATGTAAATTATAAAATTATAAAGCTTGTTACTCTTATTATCACTTGATCTCTAAAGTTTCCAAGCGTTAGTAATCCTCAATCAGTTTTACTAGAAGAGCTTTTACAGGTAATCATGATATTATTTAAATTTTATTACTTAGAGCTAGTGCTAGTAATGCCTGACGTGTATATAAACCATTACTTGCTTGTTGAAAGTACCAAGCATGAGAAGTGAGATCCACATCAACAGCAATTTCATCAAGACGTGGTAGTGGATGTAATACCTTAAGATTACGGCGAGCTTTGATAAGATCAGCGGCATGTAAAATGAACGGTGTTTTGATGTTGGAATATTCTGAGTTAGCTAAATTGAAGCGTTCATTCTGTATTCTGGTCATATATAGAATATCTAGCATAGGAATTACTTCTTGTATACTATTGTGTTGACTCCAATTTATTCCTTTGTGTTCAAAAAAATCAATAATATATTTAGGCATTGCTAATGATTCAGGTGCGATAAAAAAAAATCTATTATCTTCATATTTAGATAGCGCTTGCGCTAAAGAGTGTACGGTGCGACCATATTTTAAATCACCAACCATTGCGATATTAAGATTATTTAGACGATGTTGAGTTTCTTTAATAGTAAACAGATCTAGTAAAGTTTGCGTAGGATGTTGATTCGATCCATCACCAGCGTTTATAATAGGAACACCACCTGAAAATTGAGTAGCTAGAAGTGCCGCACCATCCTTGGGATGACGTATTATAATAGCATTTACATAAGAGCTAATTACTGTAATAGTATCTGCGAAACTTTCTCCCTTTTTATCTAAGGAAGTATTATGGCTTTCTGAAAAACCGACCACTGAGGCACCTAAACGATACAGGGCAGTTTCAAATGATAGACGCGTACGTGTAGAAGCTTCAAAAAAACAACTAGCTATCACTTTATGCTGTAACAGATTGGTATATTTTTGTGGATTGAATTTTATCATGGCAGTTTTTTGGAGCACTAAATTAATAGTCTCACAATTAAGATCGTTAATCGAAATCATATGCTGAAGATAAAGCGAATTTGTCATAGATTACTCTTTTATACATTGTATTAAGGTAGACTATTTTAAGTTGGTTGATCATCAAAATCTATCATCCAGCTTACTTTATATAGCATCTCAAAAAACCTCATGATTTTTAAATATCCAATCTAAATTACTGAAATTAAGAATAGCTTAAAGCTAATAATCCCGTAATATTGAGTTATGATTCAATCTAATTGAATTAGATATTAAAATATTTATTGTAATTTCAGACATTGTCTCATGGAAATGATTTTGGTAATCTCTCCTAACATTCTAGTTAGGATTTCATGTCATAAAATTTCCAATCTAAATTATCAGGTTCAAGATGACAACTAATTATATTTTTATAACGGGTGGAGTTGTTTCATCTTTAGGTAAAGGCATCGCGGCCGCTTCTCTAGCGGCTATTCTTGAAGCACGTGGTCTTAAGGTCACTCTGATAAAGTTAGATCCTTATATTAATGTTGACCCAGGTACTATCAGTCCTATTCAACATGGAGAAGTATTTGTTACTGAAGACGGTGCTGAAACCGATCTTGATTTAGGACATTATGAAAGATTTATCAGGACTCGCATGACTCGTCTCAATAACTTTACTAGTGGACGGATTTACTCTGAGGTGTTACGCAAAGAACGCCGTGGAGATTATCTTGGAGCTACTGTACAAGTGATTCCCCATATTACTAATGCAATTAAAGAACGCATAAATCAAGGTGCACAAGGTCATGAAGTAGTATTAGTAGAAATCGGTGGCACCGTAGGCGATATTGAATCTTTGCCTTTTCTTGAGGCAATTCGACAAATGGCCATTGAAATCGGACGTAATAATACGCTTTACATGCATCTAACTCTAGTTCCATATCTTAATTCAGCCGGTGAGGTAAAAACTAAGCCTACTCAACATTCGGTTAAAGAACTACTATCGATTGGAATTCAGCCTGATGTTTTAATATGTCGTTCTGAATATCCGGTTCATGATAATGAACGTGCTAAAATCGCTCTTTTTTGTAATGTGCCAAAAGAAGCAGTGATTTCTATATGGGATGTTAATTCCATTTATAAAATTCCCAGTTTATTAAAAGCGCAAGGACTTGATGCATACATATGCAAGCATTTTAGATTGTGCTGTCCCGAAGCTAACCTATCCGAATGGGAACAAGTTATTTATCAAGAAGATAATCCCAAAGATGTTGTTAATATTGGTATGGTAGGTAAATATGTAGATTTACCAGATGCGTATAAATCTATTATTGAAGCACTAAAGCACGGTGGATTAAAAAATGGTATTACAGTTAATATTAAACTTATTGATTCACAAGAAGTAGAAAATCACGGGGTAAAAATTTTATACAATCTAGATGCGATACTGATACCTGGAGGTTTTGGCTATCGCGGTATTCCAGGAAAATTACTAACCGTACAATATGCACGTGAGAATAACATTCCATATTTTGGAATTTGTTTAGGCATGCAAATTGCTATTATGGAATATGCTCGTAATGTAGCGGGGATCAAAGATGCCAATTCTACTGAATTTGCACCCGCTTGTAAATATCCGGTGATCGCTTTGATCTCTGAATTGCAGGATAATGAAGGAAATATTCTATCACATTATCAACATAGCGATTTAGGTGGTACTATGCGTCTCGGTAGTCAAAGGTGTAAATTAACTCATAATAGTTTAGTGCGAAAATTATATAATACTTCAGTGATTATTGAACGTCATCGTCACCGTTATGAAGTAAACAATAGATTGATCAAACCCTTAGAAGATGTTGGTTTACTTATCTCTGGTCGCTCTGAAAATCATCAGCTTGTTGAAGTAATAGAAATCCCAGCTCATCCTTGGTTTATTGCTTGTCAATTTCATCCTGAATTTACTTCCAATCCACGTAAGGGACACCCTTTATTTAAAGGTTTTGTAAAAGCGGCTCGAGATTATCATAAAAATTTGCTCATTTAACTAATTGCTATTGATCTTCCATAGATTTATACATATTTTGAGCTACAGACTTTGCTCATTAATTGATAATAAGGAAAACTGAATGTGCAAAATTGTTAAAGTTATCAGTCGTGAAATTTTAGATTCCCGTGGTAATCCAACGGTTGAAGCAGAAGTTCATTTAAAAGGAGGTTATTTTGGTTTAGCTTCTGTACCATCAGGTGCTTCTATAGGCTCACGTGAAGCATTCGAACTACGTGACGGGGATTTTTCGAGGTTTCTTGGTAAAGGAGTTATTAAAGCGGTTGCTTCTATTAAAGAAAGCATTGCACCTTATTTAATAAATCAAGATGCTAAAGATCAAAAGGCTATTGATGAGTTAATGATTACTCTAGATGGAACTAGTAATAAATCAAATCTCGGGTCAAATGCTATTTTAGCAGTTTCATTAGCTAATGCTAAAGCAACTGCGATAGCAAAGGGTATTCCTCTATATGAACATATTGCTAAACTTAATGGAACTCCAGGAAAATATCTAATGCCACTTCCAATGATTAATATTATTAATGGGGGAAAACATGCAGATAACAACATTGATTTTCAGGAATTTATGATTCAACCAATAGGAGCAAAAAATATAAAAGAAGCTATTCGTTTCGGTTCTGAAGTATTTCATTGTCTAGGAACCATACTAAAAGCTAATAAGCTGAATACAGCTATAGGTGATGAAGGCGGGTATGCTCCTCATATTGAATCTAATGTAGCAGTCTTGAATTATATTCAAGAGGCTATAGAACAATCAGGTTATATACTTGGTAAAGATATCAGCTTAGCAATCGACTGTGCGGCTTCTGAAATTTTTAACACTGCTTCTCAAAAATACTTTCTTAAAGGTGAAGGGAAAATATTTACCTCCAAAGAATTTACACATTATTTAGAAAAGCTGACTCAAAAATATCCTATCCTTTCTATTGAAGATGGACTTGATGAAAATGATTTGGATGGTTTTCATTATCAAACTAAAATATTAGGTGATAAAATACAGATTGTTGGAGATGATCTCTTTGTTACGAACACCAATTTGTTAAAACAAGGAATAAAAAAAGGAATAGCCAACGGTATTATCATCAAATACAATCAAATTGGTACATTAAGTGAAACTCTTGATACCATCAAAATTGCCAAAGAAGCTGGGTATACAACTATTATTTCCCATCGATCTGGAGAAACCGAAGATTCAACCATTGCCGATCTGGCAGTTGGTACATCAGCTGGACAAATTAAAACTGGTTCAATGAGTAGATCTGATCGGGTAGCTAAATATAATCAACTTCTTCGTATTGAAGAAAACCTCGGTGATCATGCAAATTTTAGCAAATTATTTACCACTTGTTAACTCTCTATATCTAATTTAATGTTTTAGAAAATTTGTAATATTTAGGTTAATATGGTAGAATCCTTCCCAGGTTATCTCATCTCGAGATAACCTGTATAATTATTTAGATTTAATTAATTAGAAATGTTTATCAAATAGATATGATGATTAACACTGATAATTTTCCTAATATTATAGCTGTTGTTCCAGCCGCAGGCATCGGCCGCCGTATGCAATCTCAGTTTCCTAAACAATATTTAACTATTGGAACCAAAACTATTATTGAGCATGCTATTAGTACACTAATTGAACAGCCTTTAATAAAGCGTATTGTTATAGTACTAAACTCGGAAGACTGCTGGTTTAATTTACTACCAATAGTATATAATACACGTATTGTTACAATTTCTGGGAAGCAGACTCGTGCAGATTCAGTAATGGCTGGATTACAAGCGGTTCCTCATAAATCTTGGGTTATGATACATGATGCAGTACGACCTTGTTTACATTCTGAAGATCTCCACCGCTTGTTATCTGTCATTACAGATAGTCCCATGGGTGGGATACTAGCTACACCAGTACGTGATACTATCAAACGTAGCAAAGTAGGTAATCCCTTAGTGGTATCTCATACGATCGAACGCCAAAATTTATGGCATGCCTTAACACCACAATTATTTCCGATAAGTCTCCTACTTCCTTGTATGCAGCGGGCACTTAAAAAAGGAATTCTACTTACTGACGAAGCATCAGCACTTGAATCTGAAGGATATCATCCTGCTATAATTTTGGGACGCTATGATAATATCAAGGTTACATATCCAGAAGATATAGCATTAGCTACTTTTTATTTACTTCAACAGCATCATAAGGAGAAGACTTAGTGCGTATTGGTCATGGTTTTGATGCACATGCTTTTGCAGGCCAAGGACCTTTGATTCTGGGAGGGGTCAAAATACCTTATATTAAAGGAGTGCTTGCACACTCGGATGGTGATGTCTTACTACACGCTGTAATAGATTCCATACTAGGAGCCGCCGCCTTAGGTGATATTGGCAATCTATTTCCAAATATCAAAGACTATAAAGATGCCGATAGTCGTGAATTTTTACGTACTTCTTGGCAAAGCGTGCTTAATAAAGGTTATCAATTGGGTAATTTAGATGTAACAATTATCGCACAATTACCAAGAATTTCACCTCATTTTTTACAGATGCGTTTAAATTTAGCCATAGATCTGTGTTGTCCTCTGGATAATATTAACATTAAGGCAACTACTACAGATAAACTAGGTTTTACTGGAAGAGAAGAAGGAATTGCTTGTGAAGCAATAGCATTAATATTTTAAAAAGCATCTTTAATATAAAATTTTAAAAAATTTAATTGGTTAGTTAGTAAAATTTAATTAGTAATTATATTTAATCAATATGAATTAAATTCATACTGAAATTTAGCAATAATTACCGTGAGATTGTCTAGAGTCATAATTCTATGATTCTACTTAGATAAATTATCACTTAGAGTAAATTAGCCATTGCCTAAGTTGGGTAAAAGTATTGCTAATAATGGGTGATCAATAGAAGTGTTTAGTATAATTAAAAGGGGAAATCATTAACCCCATGACTTTATTTATCGCCACATATCAGCATAATAAACTAATTCTGAGTAAGGAGCCAATTATGAACCAAACTATGTTGGTGAACGAACAATTGTACGACCATGCCGAATTAGCAGATTTAGACGAAATAAGAGCTGATATATTTGATGATCCTGATTTGGTTAATGATCTTGAGGATGATCTCTTAAAAGAAGATTTATTCTTAACACAAACAGGTACCACTAAACATTTTTTAGACGCTACACAGCTTTATTTAGGAGAAATTGGTTATTCACCATTGTTAACGGCAGAAGAAGAAATCCTTTTATCTAGGCGGTCTTGCCTAGGTGATAGTAAGTCCCGGAGTCGGATGATAGAAAGTAATTTACGCCTAGTAGTTAAAATCGCACGTCGCTATATTAATCGTGGTTTAGCACTTTTGGATCTTATTGAAGAAGGTAATTTAGGCTTAATTAGGGCAGTGGAAAAATTTGATCCAGAACGAGGTTTTCGTTTTTCTACTTATGCTACTTGGTGGATACGTCAGACCATTGAACGAGCTATTATGAATCAAACTCGTACAATTAGATTACCAATTCATATTGTTAAAGAGTTAAATATTTATCTACGTACCTCCCGTGAATTGTTACATACACTGGATCACGAACCAAGTGCGGAAGAAATTGCAGAACAGCTGGATAAACCAATTGAGGATGTCAATCGTATGCTGCGTCTTAATGAACGAATTTCTTCAGTTGATACCCCATTAAGTAATTATACTGAAAAGGCATTACTTGAGATATTAGCTGATGATAAATACTGTAGTCCAGAAGATACCACACAAGATGATAATCTTAAACATAGTATTGTAATTTGGTTATATGAACTTACGGCCAAACAGCGTGAAGTCTTAGCACGTCGTTTTGGACTGTTAGGTTATGAAGCAACTACGCTTGAAGATGTGGGTCGCAAAATTGGTTTAACTCGTGAACGTGTACGTCAAATTCAAGTTGAAGGATTACGCAAATTACGTGAAATTTTACAGTCACATGGACTAAATATAGAATCTTTATTTTGTTAATTAAATTTAATGAGATATTTTTTTAAATCAAGCAGTGGATTTACATCCACCGCTTGATTTGCTGCGGCGGCTATGCTAATGATTTTAACTTATAGAGCCACTCCAATGCTTGGCGTGGGGTTAGAGTATCTGGGTTCAGAGAATTAATAGTTGCTAGTAATACTGATGTAATATCATTTGGGGCTTCTGTAAGAGGTGGGTCAGGTAAAACCAGAGTAGCATTTTTAGCTTCTTCTGGTTGAGACTCTGATGATTGCAATTGCAGAGCCTTGAGTTTTTGGTAAGCTCGATCAATAACAGGTCGGGGTATTCCAGCAAGAGCGGCAACTGCTAAACCATAACTTTTATTTGTAGGACCTTCAAGCACATTATGCATAAAAACAATAGTATTTTCATATTCTCGGGCGTTAACATGCACATTAGTTATCACTTCTATTGTGTTGGGTAGATATGTTAATTCAAAGTAGTGGGTGGCAAAGATAGTCATAGATCTTAAATGACATGCTAGCCTTTCAGCACACGCCCATGCTAGCGATAATCCATCATATGTTGAAGTACCGCGTCCAATTTCATCTATAAGTACTAAACTAGACTTAGTAGCATTATTCAAAATATTAGCAGTTTCAGTCATTTCTACCATAAAAGTAGAACGATTTGATACTAAATCATCTGCGGCACCAATACGAGTAAAAATTCTATCAATTGTACCGATTTCTGCATAATCTGCAGGCACATAACTCCCAATATACGCCATTAATACAATGAGTGCAGTTTGACGCATATAAGTACTTTTTCCTCCCATATTAGCACCAGTGATAATAAGCATAGTACGGTTAGGAGTTAATAAAAGTGGATTGGGAATAAACGGTTCTTTCATCACTTGTTCGACAACTGGATGGCGGGCGTTTTGAAGTTTTATTCCTAATTTATTATTTACTATAGGCCGTGAATAATTCAGGGTACTCGCGCGTTCTGCAAGATTAACTAAGACATCCATTTCGGCCATAGCCGCCGCACTTAATTGTAAGGCGTCTGTATATGGTGAAAATAATTCAAATAATTCGTCATACAGCCTTTTTTCTATAGCGATTGCTTCACTCTTAGCAGTGAGTACCTTATCTTCATATTCCTTTAACTCAGGAAAAATATAACGTTCACTGTTTTTGAGGGTTTGACGTCGCATATATGTCATTGGTACACGATTACTTTGGTGACGACTAACCTGAAGATAATAACCATGAATCCTATTAAATCCTATTTTTAATTTTTCGATTCCTAGTTTTTTACGTTCTCTAGTCTCTAATTGTTCAATGTAATAGGTTGCTCCTTCGGAAAGAAGGCGCAATTTATCTAGTTCATCATTATAACCGCTTGCAATCACTCCTCCATCTCTTATTAGAAGCGGCGGAGCCTCTACTATGGCTTTAATTAAAATATCATGTAAATTTGGAAAATAAACCATTTGATTTCGTAGTTTTTGTATGTGCTTACTATTAATTGGAGCCAATAATTTCTTTAGGCTTGGTAATTGCTTAAATACATTGCGCATGTTACAGAAATCCCGCGGGCGAGCATTTCGCATAGCTAAACGTGAAGAAATGCGTTCAAAATCACCGATTTTAGATAATACGGATTGTATATCTGCGGTACTATTCTGTAACATTTCAATACTATCTTGCCGATCATGAATAATTTGGAGATTCCTAACGGGCATATTTAGCCATCTTTTTAACATTCTACTTCCCATATCAGTAACAGTTTTATCCAGTACTTCTGATAAAGTATTCTTCTTACTATTACTATCGCTAGATAAATTTTCTATAATTTCCAAATTACGACGCGTTACAGCATCCATAATAATTGTCTCTTCTAGACGATCTAGATTTATGGAGCGTATATGAGGTAATGCTGTTCTCTGAGTATTTTTTACATATTGTAATAAACATCCTGCACAGCGGAGAGCTCTCAGTGTCTGGTCAACACCAAAACCACTTAGATCTTGAGTACCAAATTGAAGATTTAACTGCTGGATTGCCGTTTCAATTTCAAATTCCCATAATGGACGCCGACGGATTCCTCTACGATTTTCAATGAGATGAAGAGAATCAAAGTCTTCGGGGTAAAGTAATTCAGCCGGATTAGTTCTATGAAGCTCAGATAGCATACTATCTTGATCATTGGGTTCTATTATCTGAAAACGTCCCGAACTAATATCAATTGTAGCGTAACCAAATCCTTCTGAATCTTGCCAAATCGCCGCTAATAGATTATCTAATTTTACTGGTAATAATGCTTCTTCGCTAATAGTACCAGGGGTAACAATGCGTATCACCTTACGTTCAACTGGACCTTTACTTAAAGCTGGATCACTAACCTGCTCACAAATGGCTACCGATTCTCCTAGTTGTACTAATTTTGCTAAATAATTTTCCAATGCATGATAGGGAATTCCGGCCATAGGAATGGGTTTCCCATTAGAAAAGCCGCGTTTGGTTAATGAGATCTTCAATAATTTTGACGCACTTTTGGCATCATCATAGAAAAGTTCGTAAAAATCTCCCATCCTATAAAAAAGCAGAATATCTGGATGTTCAGCCTTAACACGTAAATACTGTTGCATCATTGGGGTATGCTTACTAATTACCATGAATATGATTGATTCCTTTTAGTTTAATATTAGTTGAGTCTATTATAATGATTTATAGATTACTTGATTAATAAATTTATCAATTTTAATAAAAAAAAGAAGTCACTAAATAAAATAGCTAACAGTAGTAAATGAATAATCACTTTGTTATAATAGTAGTAAGACCACTGTGAGATCAATGTAAACAATTACTATCGTGAATAATCTAGAGATAGTGACTGTAAGAACCTACCAATACCCATGATATAAGGTATCATTTCATACTCTATAACTCCTAGCTTATTCAGGGTTTTATTATTGATTTTGATTCTGTTTGATTAGGAATAAATGGTGAATTACGAAAATAAAGAAAAAGATAAGGCTCTTTTAGCAGCACTAAGTCAAATTGAAAAACAATTTGGTAAAGGCTCTATTATGCGTCTGGGTGAAAATCGATCTATGGAGGTGGAAACCATTTCCACCGGTTCACTAAGTTTGGACGTTGCACTAGGCGTAGGTGGTTTACCAATGGGAAGAATTGTAGAAATTTATGGTCCTGAATCCTCAGGTAAAACTACTTTAACCCTTCAAGTCATTGCTGCCGCACAACGCAAAAATAAAACCTGTGCCTTTATAGATGCCGAACATGCTTTAGATTCCGTGTATGCTAAAAAAATTGGCGTAAATATAAATAATTTATTATGCTCTCAACCCGATACTGGTGAACAAGCGTTAGAAATATGTGATGTTTTAGCGCGTTCGGGAGCGGTTGATGTAATCATTGTAGATTCGGTAGCCGCATTAACCCCAAAAGCGGAAATTGAAGGCGAAATTGGTGAATCCCATATAGGACTGGCTGCTCGTATGATGAGTCAAGCAATGCGTAAACTTGCCGGTAATTTGAAACAGTCTAATACATTACTAGTTTTTATTAATCAAATTCGTATGAAAATCGGTGTAATGTTTGGTAATCCTGAAACTACTACAGGTGGTCACGCATTGAAATTTTATGCTTCTGTACGTCTGGATATTCGGCGGATTGGCGCTATTAAGGATGGTGATGATATTATTGGAAGTGAAACTCGTGTTAAAGTTGTAAAAAATAAGGTAGCGGTTCCATTTAAACAGGCTGAGTTTCAAATAATGTACGGTCAAGGTATTAATCTTTATGGTGAACTAATTGACTTAGGAGTTAAACATAATCTGATTGAAAAATCCGGTGTATGGTATAGTTATAATGGTGATAATATAGGGCAAGGTAAAGCAAATACTAGTAAGTATTTGAAAGAAAATGCAATGATCGCTAATGAGATTGAGAAAAAATTAAGAGACCTCCTACTTAAAACTGATAAAGTTACAAAATAATCACTTAAGACACTATTCTTATCTTTAATTAGAGATTAAATAAATGATTATTACTGCTGCTATATTTTTCGTTATTTAAATGAATGCTAGGATACATATGATTAAAGATACTGCAGAGATTCGTAAAGCATTTATCAGTTTTTTTCATGGCAAGGGTCATCAAGTGATAGATAGTAGCTCTTTAGTACCTAAAAATGATTCTACATTACTGTTTACCAATGCAGGAATGAATCAATTCAAAGAATGGTTTCTAGCTAATAAACCAATTGGATATTCTCGTGTAACTACATGTCAACGTTGTATGCGCGCAGGTGGAAAGCACAATGATCTTGATCAAATCGGGTCTAGTTCCCGTCATCATACTTTCTTTGAAATGTTAGGTAATTTTAGTTTTGGTGACTATTTTAAGTCAGAAGCTATTAATTTTGCATGGGAACTATTAACTAGTTCACATTGGTTTAATTTGCCTCCTGAAAAATTATGGATTACCGTTTATGAAACCGACAATGAAACTTATGATATATGGGCAAATCAAATTGGAATCCCAAAAGAGCAAATTATTCGTATTGGTGATAATAAAGGAGGTATTTATTTATCTGATAACTTTTGGCAAATGGGAAATACTGGTCCATGTGGTCCTTGCACAGAAATTTTTTTCGACAATGGAGAGCATATTTTAGGAGGCCTCCCAGGAAGTGATCAAGAAGATGGTGATCGCTATATTGAAATCTGGAATATAGTTTTTATACAGTATAATCGACAAGAAGATGGTTCTCTACTGTCATTAGTGACTCCTTCAGTAGATACTGGGATGGGATTAGAAAGAATTGCTGCAGTATTACAACACGTAACCAATAACTATGAGATCGATATTTTTAAAAAATTGATTGAATTGGCGGTTCAAATCACTGGAATTGTTAATAACAATAACAATAAAAAATCTTTACGCATTATTGCTGATCATATAAGATCTTCAGCTTTTCTTATTGCGGATGGCGTGCGTCCTTCTAATGAAGGACGGGGATATGTTTTACGCCATATTATAAGACGTGCCGTACGTTATGGATATATGCTGGGGATTAAAAAACCTTTTTTATATAAGTTAGTAACACCCTTAATTGAGGTAATGGATAACTACGGCGATCTTTTGAAAATTAAAAAATTGTTAATAGAAAAGATACTTGAAACTGAAGAAGCAAATTTTGCCAACACTTTAGAACGTGGATTAGCACTTTTACATTTAGAATTATCCAAGCTACCCAGTGATACCCTAGATGGAAATACTGTGTTTCGTCTTTATGACACACATGGATTTCCAAAAGAAATAACTGCCGAGGTTTGTCGGGAACGCAATATAAAAATTGACGATAAAGGCTTTAATCGGCATATGGAAGATCAGCGTCATCGTGCTAAGAAATCTAATCAATTTATTACTAACTATAATAAGATAATTATTACCAATTCCACTAGTATATTTAAGGGAAACGATTATTATGAGCTACAAGCTACTATAACGGCAATTTTTAGTAATAATCAATTAACAGATAAAATGGTTAATGGACAAGATGGGGTAATTATTTTAGATAATACACCATTCTATGTTGAATCTGGTGGTCAAATTAGCGATACTGGTAAATTGTTGTCGAAAAATGCTGAATTTAGGGTTACCAATACCCAAAAATTGGGTCAGGCCATTGGTCATCTTGGCAAAGTTGTTCAAGGAAGTTTACATGTAGGTGAATCTATTAGAGCAATTATTAACAAGAGCCGTCGTATTAAAATTTCTTTAAATCATTCAGCAACCCATCTATTACATGCTACATTACGACAAGTTTTAGGGCATCACGTTGAACAAAAAGGATCATTAGTAACTGATAAATATTTACGTTTTGATTTTTCTCATATTACAGCAATCCCACCAAAACAAATTAGTATGATTGAGGGTATCGTTAATACACAAATTCGTCGTAATCTACGTATAGTACCAAGGATTATGGAATTAGAAACTGCCAAGAAAACAGGAGCAATAGCATTATTTGAAGATAAATATGAAAAATATGTTAGAGTATTAACTATAGGCGATTTTTCTGTTGAATTGTGTAATGGTACGCATGCTAGTAGTACTGGTGAGATTGGAATTTTTCTGATTATTGGTGAATCAAATATTGGCACCGGTATTAGACGTATAGAAGCTCTTACTGGACAGAATGCTTTAGCGCACATTAATGCACAGAATGAAACCTTAAATAAGATTTATCGACTAATCAAAGCTAATGATAATAATGTATATGAAAAAGTTTTTGCTCTGACTGAGAATAAAAAAATGCTTGAAAAGCATTTAGAAAAATTAAGAACCCAGCAAGCTATTCAGATAAGTAGTTTATTGATAAATAATGTTATTAGGATTAAGACGGTAAACTTATTGGTTAATAAATTAAATAATGTAGAAATACCCATGCTAAAAAATATAGCAGAAATTATCCAGTCTCAACTAGGTTCAACTGTAATTATTCTAGCAACGATTATTGATAATCAAGTATCATTAATAGCAAGCGTCACCAACAACCTAAAAGATATAATACAAGCTAATGAGCTTATAAAGATGATGGCTCATCAAATTAGTGGAAAGGGTGGCGGTAGAGTAGAGTTTGCTCAGGCATGTGGAACAAACGTTAATGCCCTCCCAACTGCATTGGATGAAATTAAGAATTTTGTTAAAAATAAATTATTATGTGATCATAATTAAATTTTAATAAAATCATAAATATATGCATTTTGAAATAGCATATTTTAGCCATAGAAGATATTATAATCAAAAGCTAATTTTAGAGTAATAAAATTGATCTTGATAAAGAAGATCGCTGTAAAACCAATTGTTGGTAAAACTTTCAAGGAGCATAGAATGCTGATTCTAACTCGTAGAGTTGGTGAAACTCTGATGATAGGTAATGAAATAACTGTAACCATATTGGGAGTTAAAGGAAATCAAGTGCGAATTGGCATAACCGCACCTAAGGAGGTTGCAGTTCATCGTGAAGAAATCTATCAACGTATTAAAATTGAAAAATTTCAGACTACGAGTTAGCAAAATATTCGTAGCGAGGTTTCTAAATAGCTAACTAAAATTATTAGAAGAATAATTCATATTATGTGCGCTATACACTAGGAAGTACATAGTCATGAATCAACCAAATCGGTAGGTGGTGAGGTGGCCGAGAGGCTGAAGGCGCTCCCCTGCTAAGGGAGTATGTGGTATTGCCGCATCGAGGGTTCGAATCCCTCTCTCACCGCCAAACCATTGTAATGCATCCGTAGCTCAGCTGGATAGAGCACTCGGCTACGAACTGAGAGGTCGGAGGTTCGAATCCTTCCGGATGCGCCATAGTTTCGTGCCGTAAAACTATTAAACTTCACTAATCCGGTTGATTAACTATAAGAAGATAAAAGATAATAGGAGAATTCAATTTGATCCCGGACGTATCAATGATACTTCCATGGCTTGAGACTCATGCTGATGTACTCAATGGTATCAAACGCGGGCTTGAGCGCGAAACCTTACGTGTACAATTAAATGGTAATCTTGCAAATACGGTTCATCCATCAGTTTTCGGGTGTGCCTTAACACATAAGTGGATTACCACCGATTTTGCTGAAGCACATTTAGAATTTATTACTCCAGTAGACAATGAAATTCATCATTTGTTAACTTTTTTACGAGATATTCACCGACATGTTGCTCATCAGATCGGTCAAGAAAGAATGTGGCCTCTTAGTATGCCTGGTTTTATCAATACCGAAGACGATATTATGTTAGCTCAATATGGCTCATCAAATTTAGGTAAAATGAAAACCTTATATCGGCAAGGTTTAAAAACGCGTTATGGCACCATGATGCAAATGATTTCTGGTGTGCACTATAATTTTTCATTACCATTAAAATTTTGGCAAGCCTGGGCAAACCGAGAGAATACTGAATTAAGTAAAGAAGTAATTTCTTCAGGTTATTTACGATTGATACGTAACTATTATCGTTTTGGATGGGTAGTACCGTATTTATTCGGTTCATCACCAGCAATCTGCTCTTCTTTTATACCTCCAAAAAATCTTAGTATAAGTATACCTTTAAAGTACCATGAAAATAACATGTTATACTTACCATTTGCAACATCGCTGCGTCTTAGTGATCTAGGTTATACTAGTAAAACACCAGATCTTCTAAACATTAATTTAAATAATTTAAAAAAATATGTTAGTTTTCTAAAATATGCTACTAAAACTCCATATGAAGAATATGTTCGTATCGGATTAAAAAAAGATGGTAGTTATCTTCAACTAAATACTAATATTTTACAAATTGAAAATGAGTTATATGCACCGATACGTCCGAAGCGTGTAACTTATGAAGGAGAATTACTTTCTGATGCATTATTACGTGGTGGTATCGAATACGTTGAAGTACGTTCTCTAGATCTTAATCCATTTTCCCCAATTGGAATTAATTTAGAACAACTTAGGTTTTTAGATCTATTTCTAATATGGTGCTTACTAGCTGATGCCGTCGAGATGAATAAAAATGAATTAATTGGTATCCGCCAAACTTGGAATCAAGTTATTCTTGATGGACGTCGTCCAGGAAAAAAAATTAATATATACGGTAATAATATTATTAATATCCCACTGGCAAATGTTGGTAAAGCTTTATTCAGAGATCTGCGTTTGATGGCAGATATTATAGATAGTAATAATGGAAATGATTCTTATCAAGATACTTGTAATAAACTAGTTGCTTTGTTTGATTACCCTAAATTAACTTATTCAGCTAAAATTTTAAAATTAATGATGGAACAAGGTATCAAAAAAACTGGTATGATATTATCTGAACGATATCATAAAATTTTGGTTAATGAAGCCTTTGAAATTATCACACCATATAAATTTGCTAAAGAAGCAACTTCATCATGTTTAAAACAAGCTGAGATTGAAGCTCAAGACACCATAAGCTTTGCGAATTTTTTATCAAAAAAATAAATGTTACTTTTCTTTCATTATACATTATAAATTAAAACTAAATATAGTTACAGTTCTAATCTATTGAAATTAATAATGTATAATTATTCATTATCATTAAAATAGAGATAATCTCTTATGTTTGAAAATTTAACTGATAGGCTCTGGGGTTCCCTGCGGAATATTAGCGATCGTGGACGTCTTACTGAAGATAATATTAATCAAACCTTACGTGAGGTGCGGATTGCACTATTGGAAGCGGATGTTGCCCTTCCAGTAGTCCGGGAATTTATTAATCAAGTTAAAGTATGCGCAGTTGGTAAAAATATAAGTACCAGTCTAACGCCAGGGCAAGAGTTCATCAAGATAGTAAAAAGACAGCTCATTCAAGCGATGGAAGCAGATAATAAACTTAATTTATCCACTCATCAGCCCCCAGCGGTCATTTTCGTGGCTGGACTACAGGGTACTGGCAAGACTACTAGTCTTGTTAAAATTAGTAAATTTATTCGCGATAAATGTAACAAAAAGAAAGTGATGTTAGTATCGGTTGATATCTATCGCCCGGCAGCTTTGAATCAAATTAAAACCTTGGCGGATCAGGTCGATATCTATTGCTATCCATCTGAGTTACATAATAAGGCAGTTGATATTGCTAATTTTGCACTGTTAGAAGCCAAGTTAAAATTTTATGATGTCTTGTTAGTTGACACTGCTGGGAGTATGCATGTTGATACAGTAATGATGAAAGAGATTAAGCATATACATAGTACTTTAAAACCAGTAGAAACCCTGTTAGTAGTTGATGCGATGACGGGTCAAGATGCCGTAAATTCAGCCACAATTTTTAATAACGTCTTACCGATAACTGGTATAATTTTGACTAAAATTGATGGTGATGCGCGTGGAGGTGCCGCCTTATCTATTCGTTATCTTACAGGAAAACCCATAAAATTTATTGGTTTTGGTGAAAAAATTGATGCCCTAGAACCATTTGATCCTAAACGCATTGCATCTCGCATATTAGGTATGGGTGATATGTTATCTCTGATTGATGAGATCGAAAATACGATTGATCATCGTAAAGCAGAAAACCTAGCGAATAAAATGAAAACAGGTGCTAAATTTAACCTTAGTGATTTTCTAGAACAGCTTAAAGAAATGCGTAAGATAGGTGGAATTAATAAAATTATAGATAAAATTCCTGTAATGAATGGCTTACCAACTAATATGCTAAATGAAAAAAAATTAATATACATGGAAGCTATTATTAATTCTATGACATTAGAAGAAAGAAAAAATCCTGATGTTATCAAAGGTTCACGTAAACGTAGGATAGCACGTGGTTCAGGTGTACAAGTACAAGATGTGAATCGTTTGTTAAAGCAGTTTGAAGAGATGCAAATCATGATGAAAAATATGAATAGAGGTACTTTTAATAAATTCCTACGTAATATGAAAGGTATAATAACCCAGTTTTCGTACCGATAAAATATGGTATAAATTAGTAAGTACCATTAATGTTTTAATTAATAGAGAGATTAATAAAGATGGTAATAATTAGGTTATCACGTCACGGAGCTAAAAATCGCCCATTTTATCAAGTCATTGTTACTGATAAACGTAATGCACGTAATGGAAGATTTATTGAGCGAATTGGTTTTTTTAACCCTCTGGCAAAAGGTCAAGATAAAGAACTTTCTTTAAATTTAGACCGGATTGAATACTGGATAAATCAAGGTGCTTTACTTTCATTAAGAGTTAATGCTTTAATCAATACAGCTAGAAAGCAATCTTTGACACTAGGCTAGAGAAGATTATAATCCATGATTAAACATGTCAATTTAGTCAATCCATTAATATTAGGAAATATTAATGCTACCTATGGTATATATGGTTGGCTAAAAATAGTGGCTTTTACTGATAAAGCACCAAGCATTTTTAGGTATCAACCATGGTTTTTAAAACCTTATGATCAGTGTTATCAAATTAAATTAGAAACCTGGAAACCTTATAAAAATAACTTTATTATTAAATTAAAAGGGATTAATAATCGTGATGTTGCCATGAAGCTTAAAAATAATAAAATTATTATCGATGCTAGCCAGTTACCAACCCTGAGCGAAGGAGAATATTACTGGAAGGATCTTTTAGGATGCAATGTAAGTACCACAATCCAAGATTATAATTTAGGCAAAGTAGTTGATTTATTAGCTACTGGTTCAAATGATGTTCTTGTGGTTGAAGCTCCTAAAAATGATATATATGGAGTTAAGAATAGGTTAATTCCTTTTATTGAAAAGCAGGTAATTATTAATCTTAATTTTTTAACTAGATGTATTAAAGTTATTTGGGATCCCAGTTATTTATAGTTAAACTAGTTTAGTTATGTGGATTGGAATTATTAGTATTTTTCCAGAAATGTTTCATGCACTTACTGATTTTGGAATAACTAGCAGAGCAATTAAAAAAGCTCTGCTTAGCATTAGAATCTGGAATCCGCGGAATTTTGCAATTAATCGGTATGGTACTGTTGATAATCGTCCATATGGGGGTGGATCTGGAATGATTATGATGGTACAACCATTAAAGGATGCTATCCATGCCGCCAAAACTACTGCGATTGACGCTACAGTAGTTTATCTTTCACCTCAGGGTAGAAGATTAGATCATCAAGGAGTTCATGAATTAGTGAATAGAAAAAAGCTAATTTTAGTATGTGGTCGATATGAAGGAATAGATGATCGCATAATTCAAACTGAAATTGATGAAGAATGGTCTGTAGGCGACTATGTATTGAGTGGAGGAGAATTACCTGCCATGATATTAATAGATACTATTACCAGATTGATTCCTGGTGCAATAGGAGGTCATTTAGGCTCTGTAGAAGAAGATTCTTTTATTAATGGTTTATTAGAATACCCGCATTTTACGAGACCTCGAGTATTTGAAGGTAAAGAGGTTCCAAGAGTCTTATTATCAGGAAATCATTATGAAATACAACGATGGCGATTAAAGCAATCATTGGGAATTACATGGTTGAAAAGACCTGATCTCCTAGAAAAGATCACTCTAAATGATTATCAAGTAAGTTTATTAACTGAATTTCAGCAGGAAATTAGTGTCAATATGGAGAATAATAAATAGCTTGTTATGAATAGATTTCTTATAAATAAAATCGAGCAAGAACAAATGAATAATAACCTACCTAATTTACGTCCCGGTGATTCCGTGGAAGTCAAAGTATGGGTTGTTGAAGGAGCAAAAAAACGCTTGCAAACTTTTGAGGGAATTATCATTGGAGTTCGTCATAGAGGATTAAATTCAGCATTTACTGTTCGTAAAATTTCTCATGGTGAAGGTGTTGAACGTATATTTCAGACACATTCTCCAGTAATTGATAGCATTATCATCAAACGTAGAGGTGCGGTACGGAAAGCTAAATTATACTACTTACGTGAACGTGCTGGTAAGGCAGCTAGAATTAAAGAACGGCTTTCATAAATCCTGTTACCGGTCTTTAATTTTTTTGATTAAAAAGCATTAAGGGCAGTAACCAGTCTTTAGCATGATGAATAACTTCTTGTATACTAGATTCGTCCATAGTACGAAATAAGCGTTGAAAATATGGATCCTGATTTTCACCTCTACTTCGATTACCCATCCATGTCTGTAGTAATTTTTCGCGAGCTTTAATTTGTATATCTTTATCATAAGAAACTGATAAAGTTTTTTCATTAAAACACGATTTTAACCATGCTCCACCAGTTTTTGGTAGTAGTAATAGTGGACTACATATTCCGCGTTGATAACCTTTAATAAAATGTGTTAACCAAACAGTTGCTTCTCTAGCAGAAAGAGACACAAAATGCCATTGTGTATTTTTATTTCCAAACATTCTACTATTACCGGTGCCATTTATCAAACAGTAAATCAGATGTTCTAACCAAAGAACTAAGCCATCGTTAAAATTTAGCGGTGCAGGCCGCCAACGTACTAAGCCCTCAGATTGCACATGCGATAATAAGCCATGTAATCTTACTCCAGCAATGGGTAAATTAATTTCCTGATTAACCCCAGGATAATAATATTGCCTAATCCGTTGTGCTAATTCTTTCATGGCCACTTGTTGTTCGTACCAGAGCAGTTCTCCAAAAGCTCCTGATGGTAATTTTCCTGAGGATTGGTATTGAGCTAAAAGAAGATGTCCAGTATCATCACCTTTAATTAAGGAATTCAGAAATTTTTTATTCATATTATAATAATTAAAACAGTCAACTACAGGCTCAATATTAGTAACAATTGGTTTGATCCAATCAAATTTTACACCAAGACGTATATTAAAGAAAGCACGTGCTGGATGCTGCCAAAACTGCAGTAATTGTGAAAGTTTAATTTCATTAGTAACAGATTTCATTTGAGGTATTTTAAAACAGTGAAGTTTATGAGCTTCTGTATTCTCATGTTTTTGAGAATATGATCTAAATCTTTCAATATCAAATATTGTATGTATACATTGTAAATGTTTCCTTACTAATTTCGCACTAGTATCAACATCTAATGTCTGAGTACCTTGTAAGCAATAATTTTGTGCAAGATAATCTATGAGTTCACTCACAAGCAATGATGGTAATATTTCTTTATTATCTTCAACGGAACGCCCCACATAACTAACATAGAATTGGTTCTGTGCAGAGAGCAAGGTTTCAAGGAAAAAATAGCGATCCTCATCACGAGGATTATAATCGCCACGTTGTGGTTGATGTATCATTAAATTAAAACCTATTGGTGTTAAGAGACGTGGATATAGACTATCATTCATACCTAAAAGGCAAACTACCTTAACGGGGGGTATATAAAATCTCTGCATTAATGAGCAAAAAGGAATAGAACTTCTACTTAAAGGTAGTAAATTAATTTGATCCAATTGATTTACTAGTTCATCATTTAATAAAGTAATAGGAATTTTATCTGGATAACTTATACCATTTGATAAAAGATGTTGCCACTGAAGTTCAATAAATTGAAGTACTACTTCAGTATCTGGATCATCGTAAATGAAAAAATCATTCAGTAATTCTTTGCATATAGGTTTCCATTCATTAAGCACTCGGGATTTTTTAAGTAATGGCGGTAATTTATGTAATTTTCGTAAAAATTGAATAATATTGGTTTTGATTCCTACCGGAAGATTACGAATCTTATCATCCTCTAATATCCATTGGTTACTAGATTCATACATACAATTACGGAGATAACATAAGTCGTCTTCATTAAAATTAAATTTTTTGGCAATGGATGGAACTTCCAGTATTAAGAGCATCTCTTCGGAGAAATAAGTGATTTCATTAAGTCTAAGTAAATTAAGAAAGGCCTGTATGACAGGATGTGCATGACATGCACATCGATCATAAATAGTGAATGGTAAATAATATTCAAAAGGGGGATTTCCAAATACCGCTTGAATAAATGGGGCGTAGCTATTAATATCTGTAACCATTACTATAATATCACTTGGTGTTAAGGTAGAATCTTTCGCCATCATCTCTATTAATTGATCCTGTAATACTTCTAATTCACGTTGTTTACTGTAACAAATATGAATTATTACTGAATGATCCTTAGGATCTAGTAATCGCTTATTATAACTATTACTTAAATTTTCGGGTGTTAAACCCAATATGGTATGATCCTCCATTTCTAGCAGATCATGCTGAAGATTATTTAACAAATTATTAGCTTTTATATCCACAAAAGCATCTATGTCCTGTGTTTCAATTTGAGATAATAAATACAGATTATCACGTCCTAACTTACCCCATGATGCTAGCATCGGGTTTGTGAATATTTTTCCTAAATTTAAGGGAGATAGTTGCGGTTGTGTTACGAAATTTGGCAAGCTGTCAACATTTTTAATTCGCCGGTTGTCTAAATTATTACTCAAATCTTGATGTGGAATATGATCCCAATAATAACGACAAGGATTAGTAAACATGAAATGAATATCCATATATTTACTAACTTCATATAAGATAGCAAGATATATGGGTGGTAATATAGCCATTCCGCAGATAAACATACGCTCTGGCAGACCAGAAGGTAGTTTGTTAGTCTGTTGTAAAGTTTGTATTAATTCATGGTAAAGATTAGCTATATGCCATTTAGGTTGACCTATTTTTTCAGTATATTTAATAAGCGCATACCATAATGGTGCCTGCCATTTTTGAGTATTCCATGGAAGAGTATTTACCCATTGGTTTCTTTCCCATAAGATTAGCCAATCCGGTCGATAAACTAAGTATTGATCAAAAATATTGGCAATATGTTTGGCTAATTGGAAAAGCTTACGTTTATCTTGATGGCTATCCAGATATTTTTGAAAAATTTCAAATTCTGGTTGATTTAGCATCTTAGGTAGAATTGCCATCAGCTTCCAGGTGAGATGTTGTTTATTAAAAAAACTCTCGGTTGGCAAAGTAGGTTGTATAGTTAATAAAATCTCCCAAATTAAATTGGTTGGTAACTTGAATTTTATATTAGTTACAATATCAAGCTGTTCCGTAAGTGCCATTTTCAACCATTGAGCCATCTTATTACTCGGGACCATTATACATTCTGAATGCAAAGGATCACCCAATGGAATTTTTTTTATGTAATATGTTATTAGCTTCGTCAAAACATCTAACTGGTTAGAATGATGAACTGTAAACATAAAAGCCAATTTTTAAAGATATCCAGTTATATTGCTACTGGTGCACGGATTGCAGGATATGGATTATATCCAATAATTTCAAAATCCTTAAAACAATATTCGAAAATTGATGAGGGCTTACGCTTAATTACGAGTTGTGG
The DNA here is from genome assembly GCA_045690005.1 of Candidatus Dasytiphilus stammeri. Taxonomy (GTDB): domain Bacteria; phylum Pseudomonadota; class Gammaproteobacteria; order Enterobacterales; family Enterobacteriaceae; genus Dasytiphilus; species Dasytiphilus stammeri_P. Next base: position 219,380 of record CP145881.1, read on the forward strand.
TAATGGTAAAGGTTTACGAATGAGTTGCAGTTTGGCCTGTTCAAGGTGATTACAGTAGAGATGGATATCTCCACCTGTCCATATAAAATCTCCTACCTTAAGATTACATTGTTGAGCAACCATGTAGATTAATAATGCATAACTAGCAATATTAAATGGAAGTCCAATGAAAATATCACAAGAACGCTGATAAAGTTGACAGGAAAGTTTATCGTCTGCAATGTAAAATTGAAAAAGTATATGACAAGGAGGCAAAACCATCGCATCTAGCTCTCCTACATTCCAAGCTGAAACTATAATCCGTCTAGAATTAGGATCTTGCTTGATTTGTTGTAAGATTTGGTGTATTTGATCGATGGACTTACCTGTATTAGTTTCCCAATTTCGCCACTGTTTACCATAAATGGGACCCAGATTGCCCTCTGGGTCAGCCCAGTTATCCCAAATTGATATCTTATGATTATTTAGCCAAGCGATGTTAGTATCACCTTTTAAAAACCATAATAACTCGTGAATAATGGAACTAATATGGCATAACTTAGTAGTTATTAATGGAAAGCCGTTTTGCAAGTTAAAACGCATTTGATAACCAAAAATTGATAGAGTTCCAATTCCAGTACGATCCATTTTTATGGAACCTTCGTTTAACACTTTCTTCATTAAGTTTAAATATTGTTTCATTTGTAATCGATCCTATGATATGACCAGATTATAATAATGAACCCGATTAAGATCATTGGAATTGATAGAATTTGTCCCATGCTTATACCATTAAACAGTCCTAGTTGAGCATCTGGCTGTCGGAAAAATTCTACTAATAAACGAAAAATGCCATACATCATCATAAATAGTCCAGAAATACTACCCATGGGACGTGGTTTATAAATAAAAATATTTAATATTATAAATAATATTATCCCTTCTAGAAAAAGTTCATAAAGTTGTGATGGGTGTCGTGGTAGAGTCTTATAGTGATCAAAAATTGGTTGTAATTGGGGATATTTACTTACCAAAACCAGGTCATCATTGTAAGATCTTGGAAAAATCATAGCCCAAGGAATATCAATTGCTATACGACCCCATAATTCACCGTTAATAAAATTTCCTAAACGACCCGTTCCTAATCCAAAAGGTATTAAAGGCGCAATGAAATCAGATACCTGTAAAAATTGACGATTTGTTTTACGTGAGAACCATAAAATTACCAAAATTGCTCCTATTAAACCGCCATGAAATGACATACCACCATTCCATACTTTAAATAAAAAAAGTGGCTCGTTTATAAATATGGGGAGATTATAAAATAATACATAACCAATCCGGCCTCCTAATAAAACTCCCCAAAAACCCATAGATAATAATATTTTTATCTCATCTGGATTGTATTCATTATTTTTCAGAGCTCTTCGGAGTCCCAGCCACATAGCAAATATAAATCCCATGAGATACATAACACCATACCAATGAATAGTAATAGGGCCTATTTTAACCATTACTGGATTAAGAGGATGAAATACCAGATAATTATTCATTTATAACAATTTTTAATATTTAAATAATCAATAAGATAACATCTATTGCCATTACTTTGTATATTTGCACTTCTCTTGAGAAGAGAATAATTATGGCGCGCCTTGCAGGATTCGAACCTGCGACTTACGGCTTAGAAGGCCGTTGCTCTATCCAGCTGAGCTAAAGGCGCTGTAAATAAAGTATCAAGGATCGTTGAATTTTATTAATAATACGGATAGATTCTATTGAGTCAACTCTTTAGATTAATTTAAATTAACATTGAGGTTATTTAACCCATAATAAAATGATAGCCAAAATTATTGATGGTAAAATGGTTGCACAGCAAGAGATTATAAAAATTGCTAAAAAAGTACGTCAAAGAAAAATTGCGGGACAAAGGGTCCCAGGACTTGCAGTAATTATGATTAGTCAAAATCCGGCATCTCATATTTATGTAAAAAGTAAGCAGATAGCTTGTGATGCCGCAGGATTTAGATATTATTATTATAATTTACCTATTACTACTTCTGAATCTGAAGTACTTGCTCTAATAGAAAACCTTAATAAGGATAATTTAAAAGATGGCATTTTAGTACAACTTCCTCTACCTGAAACTATTCATAAAATTAAAGTAGTAGAAAAGATTCTACCTGAAAAAGATGTAGATGGTTTCCATCCCTACAATATAGGACGTCTTTGTATACGTGCTCCAATCTTGAGACCGTGTACCCCATATGGTATTATTAGACTACTTGAAAGCTATAAAATCGTTACAACTGGACTACATGCTGTAATCGTTGGGGCATCTAATATTGTTGGACGTCCCATGATTATGGAATTATTACTAGCCGGTTGTACTATTACTGTGGCCCATCGTTTTACCAAAAATCTACGCCTTTATGTAGAACAGGCTGATCTACTCATTGCCGCGGTAGGAAAGCCCCAATTTATTCCTGGTGAATGGATAAAACCCGGATCGATCATAATCGATGTGGGTATCAACCATTTAGATAATGGAAAAGTAACTGGAGACGTTGATTTTAAGCAAGCTCGAGAGCGGGCGTCTTGGATTACCCCAGTTCCTGGGGGAGTGGGACCCATGACTGTAGCAACCCTCCTAAAAAATACCTTACAAGCTTGTGAAACTAGTAGTAATTAAAGATGATTAGATCATCTGTTTAATGGTATCAATCATTTTATCAATTCCTTGCTTAGCTTCAATTATGGAGGAAGCTAACATGTAAGCTGGTGTAGTAACTACTTTATGCTTCCAATCTATTATCACTTCAAAGACTTGAGCAAGTTCATGAATTCCCCCTAGTTTTTCCACTAGATTAATAATTTTTTTATCATTTCCAATTGTAAGACGGATACCGTGACCATACACTAAAGGTAACATCAGGGGAGCAATACAGATATATCCAGTAGGTTTATATTGATTTTTAAATTCTTTTAAGATCATCAATAGTGATGGGTTAATTTCAATCTTTTCACCATTCAATGCAAATTTACATAAATTTTTAATAACTCCATAACCTCCAGGAACAATTAAACTAGCAAATTCATCTACATCACATTTATCAAAAGATTGAATTTTACCACGAACTATTCTTGCCGATTCTACGAGAACATTTCTTTTTTCAGTAGTTTCTATGATATTAACATGATTAATTACATGAGTTTGCATCATATCTGGCGCAAAACATTGGTAGGACAGCTGATGTTCTTCTAAAGAAAGCAACGTTAAAACTACTTCATTGATTTCGGCGCCATCGTATACACCACACCCTGAAAGTATTACTGCTACTTTTTTATTTTTCATCGGCTTCATTTACAGAACCTATCTAAGTAAAATATTTATTAGTATTAGATATATCTTTATATCTTGGAACACGCGTTCTATCAAGATAATTTTGTATAAACATATCTTATGAATTTTAGCCAATTAGGAAATATAATATTGCATATTGATATTAATAGTATGATATCTAAATATGGTTATTTAGCAATTTTTATGGGTTGTTTAACTGAAGGTGAAACTATAATTTTACTTGGAGGCATGGCCGCACAAAAAGGATTGTTGAATTATGGATATGTTGTTTTAGCCGCCATGCTGGGTGGCGCTATTGGTGATCAGTTGTTATTCATTATAGGATGTTATTACAGTAGTAATATCTTGCAGCGCTTCAAAAAAAAGCGACCAATTCTTCATTTTAATCAGATGATCTGTAGGAGACCACTATTTTTTACTATTATTGTTAGATTTATGTATGGGTTTCGCATTGCCGGACCAATGATTATTGGTGCAAGCCAGTTATCTTTTGGAAAATTTTTTATTTTTAATATTATTGGAGCACTGTTATGGTCATTAATTTTTGTTAGCATAGGTTATTTAGGTGGAGAAATGATTCTCCCTTGGTTACATAATATTGATCAATATATCAAGTATCTATTATGGCTAATTACAGCGATTTTTATGATATGGTTAGTACGTAAAATTTTACGTAACTTGCGGTTGTGGTATCGACGTTAGATTAAAATTCACATGCTCTAACACATGTTATTAAGATGCTTTTATTGTTTAATTTATAATTAGTAGGTAAGAGATTTATCTGAGCAAACTCAACTATTTTCTTTTTAAAATAAGATAAAATCTAGCTGGTACTGCTAAAATTAGTACCACTAAAAAAATTAGTAATAAATGATCACCAATCATACGTGATAATAAAAAGATTGTTATTATTACTGCCTCACAATAGTATGCGGTAGTTAGATCATCTAGAAGCTCTAAAAATTGACGCCAATGCGAATGGCGCTGTAAAATTAGCAGAGCCATAAATATAATATTATAGAATATAACAAAAACACTACTAATATGTACCAAAGCATGATATTTCCAGCCTAAAATAAACGCCGTAATCCATATTAAATTGATAATAATATATTCACACTTTTGTCCGGTAATAATATGAATACGGTTAGATAATTTCATTATTTTATCCTATAATCCAATGCTAATACTTATCAAGGGATTTCTTAGTCAGTTTAAATTAAGTATAAGTAGTTAAGCATCTTGACATCCTTCAAATCATGATCAAGTCACAGGACCACTGACTGCCCTGTGACTTGATCATGATTTGAAGATTGGGTTAGTTTATCACAAACTCATGTAGTAATTATCGTCGATTACTTAAGATACGTAATAACATCAAAAAAAGATTGATAAAATCTAGATAGAGTGTCAAGGCACCTCTAATAGCATGACGCCGCAAATTTTCTTGATCATACTCATTAATCTGTTCTCCAATCTTTTTTAAATACTGTGTATGAAAAGCCGTTAGAATACTAAATATCAATACACCTGCATAAGTAATCAACCACATTAAGTGGGTACTTTTTAACCAAATATTGACGAGTGATGCTAACAAAAAGCCAACCAATACCATTAATAGTATGCTACCAATACTACTTAGATCGCGTTTCGTACTATAACTCCACAAACTCATGGAACCAAACATTCCACTAGTTACTATGAAACTATTAGCAATAGAAGAGTAAGTATAAAATATAAAAATACTCGAGAACGTTAATCCTGTTAATAGGGAATATAACATAAATAATCCTGTTGCCAGGATACCACTAATTTTATCTGTCACACGAGACAGTATTGATACTATACCCAGCTGAATAATAATCAAACCAAAAACATTATATTTATTAGAATAAATAACAAATAATAGCGTCGTATTATTAGCTACATACCAAGCAACAAAAGCTGTTAAGAGTAGTCCGCAGGTCATCCATCCATAGACCTGCATCAGGTAGGTTTGTACTTTAGTACACCCTGATTGAATAATGGATCCTCCCTCACGTGGATAATGAACCATGTGTTTTTCCTCTAGTTTAAAAAATTAATGAAAATAATACCTTAACTTTTACTGAATATAAATATTTTTATTATTTTACTTGTATTAAGTTTATTAAAATTATTATAACCAAATGACGATTATTAATAACCTACACAAGTTTAATAAATAAAGGAGATCATAGTAGCATGACTATCATAAAAATGGTTTTATTGCGTCATGGAGAAAGTCAATGGAATCAGGAAAACCGTTTTACCGGTTGGTATGATATTGATTTATCTAATCAAGGTCAAGCGGAAGCTCAAGCGGCAGGAAAATTGTTAAAAGAAGAAGGATTGATTTTTAATTATGCTTTTGCGTCAGTATTAAAGCGTGCTATTCATACCTTATGGATATTACTAGATGAACTAGATCAAGCATGGCTACCAATTGAAAAATCTTGGAAACTTAATGAAAGGCATTATGGGAGATTACAAGGTATGAATAAATTGGAAATGATTAAAAAGTATGGTATTGAAAAAGTTCAACAATGGCGTCGCGGATTTAATGTAAGTCCGCCTGCTTTGATAAGAAAAGATGAAAGATTTTCAGGTTACGATCCTCGTTATACTTATTTCAAAATTGATAAATTCCCATTAACAGAAAGTTTATTATTAACCTCTGATAGAGTAATCACTTACTGGAAAGATGTAATACAACCACTTCTTCAACGTTACCAGTGCATTCTAATAGTTTCTCATGGTAATTCACTACGTGCACTAATTAAATATCTAGATAAAATGAGTGAATCTGAAATTATGGACTTAAATATTCCTACTGGTGTTCCAATCGTTTATGAATTTGATAGAAACTGTAATCCTACCAAACATTATTATATAGCCAATAATAGCACAACATTATAAATCTACCATGAAATTGAAATTCCTGCAAGATCTTTTTATTAAAATTAATGCTTGTATAGTAAATTTTAATTATTAAAATACTACTTTTATATGTATCGTATTGAATAGTAAGTGTTATCCATAGATTTACATGATAAGAAACGCTAAACATCCACATTAAGTATTTCCTATCAATTAACATGATAGGCACACATTAAAGGTAAAAACTCAATATGAACCAAAGGTGGTTGGTTACTAAACGTGATGGTCGTAAAGAACGCATTAACTTCGAGAAGATCAACAGAGTTATCTCCTGGGCTATACCAGGATTACAAAATATTTCGGTTTCTCAAATAAAATTAGGTTCCAATATACAGTTTTATAATGGTATTAAAACCTCTAATATTCATAAAACTCTTATTAAAACTGCCGCGGATCTTATTTCCGGTGAAAACTGTGATTATCAATATCTAGCCGCAAGACTAACTATTTTTAATCTGCGCAAAAAGGCTTACGGTCAATTTGAGCCTCCTAAACTATACGATCAAGTACAGCGTATGGTTAATAGAGGAAAATATGATCCTAAGTTACTGCAGAACTATACAAAAGAAGAATTTGAAAAAATGGATAAATTTATTGATCACTGGCGTGATATGACATTTTCATATGCAGCGGTTAAACAATTAGAAGGAAAATATTTAGTTCAAAATCGGGTGAATGGTAAAATATATGAAAGTGCTCAGTTTTTATATATCTTAGTAGCCGCTTGTTTATTTTCTAATTATCCATTACAAACCCGTTTGGATTATGTGAAACGGTTTTATAATGCCATTTCTACTTTCAAAATCTCCTTGCCCACTCCTATTATGGCTGGCGTGCGCACGCCTACTCGTCAGTTTAGCTCCTGTGTATTAATAGAATGTGATGATAGTTTAGATTCTATTAATGCTACTGCAAGTGTGATTGTCAAATATGTTTCTCAACGAGCTGGAATTGGGATAAATGCCGGTAGGATTCGCGCACTAGGTAGTCCCATTCGAGGGGGTGAAGCGTTCCACACAGGGTGTATTCCTTTCTATAAACATTTTCAATCTGCTGTAAAGTCTTGTTCACAAGGTGGGGTCCGTGGAGGTGCCGCCACTTTATTTTATCCATTATGGCATTTAGAAGTTGAAACTTTACTAGTACTCAAAAATAACCGTGGGATTGAGGTAAATCGGGTTCGCCATCTTGATTATACTGTACAAATTAACAAACTTCTGTATCAGCGTCTCATTTTTCGCCAATTCATTACTCTTTTCAGTCCATCGGATGTTCCGGGCCTATATGAAGCTTTCTTTGCTGATCAAAAAGAATTTGAACGTTTATATCTAATGTATGAAAACGCTCATTCTCTTAAAAAAAAAAAAAAGTTTACCAGCTGTGGAACTGTTTTCTTTACTAATGCAGGAAAGAGCATCAACTGGAAGAATTTATATTCAGAATGTAGATCACTGTAATACACATAGTCCATTTGATCCTCGAGTAGCCCCGGTGCGACAATCTAATCTCTGTTTAGAGATAGTTTTACCAACTACTCCATTATCCGATATACATGATGAGAAAGGTGAAATCGCTCTGTGCACTCTTTCAGCTTTTAATCTCGGAGCTATTAATAAACTAGAAGAATTAGAAGAACTAGCTGTACTAGTAGTCAGGGCACTTGATGCACTTTTAGATTATCAAGACTATCCTATTATGGCTGCCAAGCGAGCCGCTCTAGGACGTCGTGCCTTAGGAATTGGTGTTATTAATTTCGCTTATTATTTAGCGAAACATGGGGTACGTTATTCTGATGGCAGTGCTAATAATCTTACACATCAAACTTTTGAAGCAATACAATATTATTTACTGAAAGCATCCAACCAATTAGCACAGGAATTAGGAGCCTGTCCATGGTTTAATCAAACTACCTATGCACAAGGAATACTGCCTATTGATACATATCAAAAAAAGCTAGATACTTTCGTTATGGAACCTTTACATTATGATTGGGAGAATTTAAGAAAAGATATTAAAAAATATGGTTTACGTAACTCTACTCTTTCGGCTTTAATGCCATCCGAAACTTCTTCGCAAATTTCTAATGCAACTAATGGTATTGAACCACCACGAGGTTATCTCACAATTAAGGCATCTAAAGATGGTATTCTACGTCAAGTAGTACCAGAATATCCGCTTCTTAAGGAAGCATATGAATTATTATGGAATATGCCTAATAACCATGGTTATCTGCAATTAGTAGCAATTATGCAAAAATTTATAGATCACGCTATATCTGCTAACACTAGTTATGATCCAACCCGTTTTCCTTCAGGCAAATTACCTATGCAGCAATTACTTCAAGATTTATTAACTGCCTGGAACTGGGGTATAAAAACTCTATATTACCAAAATACCCGTGACTGCATCAAGGACATACAGGACTATCTGCATCCAGATGATAGCAATTGCGATAGCGGTGCTTGTAAAATTTAAGGAATTAATAATATGAATTATAGTATTTTCTCAAAAAAAAAAAACGATCCACTCAAGGAACCTATGTTTTTAGGTCAACCGGTCAATGTTGCTCGCTATGATCAACAAAAATATCATTTTTTTGAAAAATTAATTGAAAAACAGCTCTCATTTTTCTGGCGCCCTGAAGAAATAGATGTCTCACAAGATCGTATCGATTTTATCGGACTACCAGAACATGAGAAACATATTTTTCTTAGTAATCTTAAATACCAGACTCTGTTAGATTCTATTCAGGGCCGTAGTCCTAATGTATCGTTACTACCATTAATATCATTACCAGAACTCGAAACTTGGATCGAAACTTGGGCATTTTCTGAAACCATACATTCTCGTTCATACACTCATATTATTCGTAATATAATTAATGAACCAGGACGAATTTTTGATGATATTGTTACCAATGAACAAATTATAAGGAGAGCTCAGGATATTTCTATATACTATGATGAGCTAATAAGAATGACTAATTACTGGCATCTTTTTGGAGATGGAAGACATCGAGTTAATAATCATTATATCACTGTTAATAAACGTGCTATCAAAAAACAACTGTATCTTTGTCTAATGAGTGTGAATGTTTTGGAAGCAATTCGTTTTTACGTTAGTTTCGCTTGTTCTTTTGCTTTTGCCGAACGTGAATTTATGGAAGGAAATGCCAAAATTATTAAACTTATAGCACGTGATGAAGCTCTGCATTTGACGGGAACGCAGTATATGATTAATTTGATGCGGACGGGAGAAGATGATCCAGAAATGTCTGAAATCGCACAGGAATGTCAACTACAGTGTTATGATATCTTTTTACAGGCAGCAAAACAAGAAAAAGACTGGGCGGAATATTTATTCCAAGATGGATCTATGATTGGATTAAATCAAGATATTATATGTCAATATATTGAATATCTTACAAATATAAGGATGGAAGCAGTCAAGCTTGAGCTTCCATTTCCTAAAATATCCAATCCCATTCCATGGATTAATAATTGGTTGATTTCGGATAATGTCCAAGTAGCACCGCAGGAAGTAGAAGTCAGTTCCTATTTAGTTGGTCAGATTGATGCTACCGTTAATACAAATGCTCTACAATCATATATTACTAACTAATTGATTTTTTTAGATCCCTTATCCGTATATGATGCGGATAAGGGATTATTTTAATAATAATTGTGGTTTAGCTAATTGTGTTAGCTTAATCAAAGATTGTGGAAAGATTCCCCAAAGTACAACTAAAATAGCTGATATAATTACAATTATAGATACTATCATACGCGTTCTCTCAGAGAGAGGATCAATTTTTAAGATGCGTTTCTGTGGAAATAAGTATAAATTCACAGTAAGACGCAAATAATAGTAAATACTCATAACACTACCGATTACTATAGCAAAAGTTAGCCACCAATTTTTTAGGCTAACATTTAACCAAATAACTCCTAATTTACCAAAAAAACCTAAGGTTAGAGGAATTCCTGCAAGTGATAATATCATTATGGTCATAGCAGAGGTCAATATAGGATTACTCCAAAAGAGACCACGATAATAGGATATATAATCTTCTTGATAACTTTCAAGAGAAGAATTACTAGAAATAATACTTACTATTCCAAAAAATCCTAAACTACTAAGCAAATAGCTAAATAAATAAAAATTAACGGTTTCTAAAAAAAACGGGTTAGTATGCATAGCAATTAAGGCGGTAATAAAATAACCAAAATGAGCAATAGAAGAGTAACCCAATAATCTTTTTATATTGATTTGATACATTGCCATCAAATTTCCACATAAAATGGATAAAAAGGCCATTATACCGAGTACCGTACGTATTGCCGTATTGTCCATTATTGATATGGATATAAAAAATCTGGTTAATGCACCAAACACAGCAATTTTACTGGCAGTAGATAAGAAAGTAGTAACTGGAGCTGGTGCTCCTTGGTAGACATCTGGGGTCCAAAGGTGGAATGGTACCAAAGAAAGTTTAAAACCAAAACTTACTAAAAGTAGCCCAAAACCAACTAGAATGAGTGGTTGTGGTGATTCACTCGTAATACTTTTTGCAATTTCTAAAAAATTTAAATGACCCGACTGTGTATATATTAGCGCCATACCAAAAATCAAAAATGATGAAGTAATAGCCGAAGGGATAGTATATTTTATACAAGCTTCTAAAGAATATTTCTGGTTATAGGAATAACCAGATAGTCCAAATAAGGGAATAGAAATTAGTTCTATACCAATTAATAATGATGCTAAATTATTAGCGCTCGAAAGTAATATTCCACCTAAAGTAGCTATAAGTACTAATAAATAAAATTCTTCCTTATTATTAACCTGATCACTTATCAGCCATAAATAAGCGAATATGCATGTTACTATTGCTGCTAGTAGTATCATTCCGCTTAAAAATACAGAATAACTATCTACAACTAATAAAGATGTAACAAATATGGCACCATTAGCATATTTAAAAAAATATAATGATATCATAGCTAAGCTCATACCGCTAATGGCTATAATCATGCTAGAAAAATGATTACGTTTCAATGCTATAAATAACATTATAATTATCGCTGTAAATCCACTAATCAGTAGTGGTAATAAAGCGATTATTAGTTTAATCATTGATGATGATAACCTTTAATTAGTAATCTAATCCTCTACTGAAGAATATTAATTAACGTAGTACTAGATATAATATCTAACACTGGCTGTGGTACCAAACACAATAGTATTAATAAAAGTATCAGTAATAGCATGCTAAATTTTTCACGGAATGTCATTCCTTTTAATCGATGTATTGGTTTTGTTGTACCAAAATAAATGCGCTGTATCATAATTAGTGAATAAACCGTTGTAAAAACGATACTTAAACTAGCTAGTATCGTAATAATTGGAGCAATATGATAGCTACCTAATAAAATCATAAATTCTCCAATAAAATTACCGGTTCCTGGCATACCCATGGTTGCTAAGGCAAAAAATAGTGCAAAAGCTGGCATATAGTTGATAGTAGCCCATAGTCCTTCAATTTGGCACATATGGCGCGTTTGTAATCTCTCGTAAAGCTGTCCACATAAAATAAACAATCCGGCGGCTGAAATTCCCTGAGCAATCATTTGAATCACTGCCCCATGATAAGCTAACTGATTGCCAGTATATATAGCAATTAATATAAAACCCATATGAGATATTGAAGTATAAGCAATAAAACGTTTCATATCGATCTGACTAAAAGCCATCAAAGCTCCGTAAAATATGTTAATAATACCTAACCACATAGCTATAGGAGCAAACTTCATTGAAGCGTTAGGAAATAATGGTATTGCGAAACGTAGTAATCCATAAGCTGCCGTTTTTAATACAATGCCAGCTAATTCTACAGACCCAGCTGTAGGTGATTGACTATGTGCATCTAATAACCAACCATGCAATGGTACTATTGGAAATTTTACTGATAATGCTATAAAAAAACCGAGCATTAATAGATATTCAGTAGTAGGTGACATACTTGTCTGTAATAGTTGTTGATAGCTAAAGGTTAAAATTCCTGTATTAGAATAATGAATCAAAACTAATGATAGAATGGTTATTAGCATTATTAGTCCACTAGTTTGTGTATATATAAAAAATTTTAGTGCAGCATTTATTCTGGTATCTTCCAATGAACCTTTATGCCCCCATAAAGAAATTAAGAAATACATAGGAACTAACATCATTTCCCAAAATAAAAAAAATAAAAAAAGATCTATAGCAATAAATACTCCAATAACTCCACCTAAGATCCAAAGTAAATTAAGATGAAAAACTCCAGGAGATTGATTGATCTCACTCCAAGAACATAGGACTGCCATAATACCCATAATTTCAGTAAGTATTACCATGATGATTGACAATCCATCAATGGCTAAATGAAAATTAATACCTAAAACTGGTATCCAAGTAATAGAATATTCGGAGTACCACTGTGGTAATCCGAAAACAAAAGGTGTTAATTTGTAGTAATCACCTAATAATATTTGCAATGATAGCGTCAAAATTATGACTATAGCAATCAGTGCCATACAACGTGGGAATTGTGCTCCTAACCGTTCAGACTGCCAGCATAATAAACCACTAATAAATGGGATAATTATTAGTAAAGGTAAGAGCATTATGGATCCTTATTTTGATGAGAAGGAAAAGAAAATATTACCCTTAAATTAGTTTAAAGCATAATCATCAGTGCTAAAATAATCACTGCACCAAAAATCAGTGACGTAATATAGCAATGTAGATAACCATTATCAAATTTCAGTAAATTTCTTCCAGTAAAACTTAAAAAGTTTGCCGGAAGATTCATTAGCATATTTAACGGATCACGGTGTAAGAGTAAAGCCATCCGTAGATAAGTTTTTACGAATAATTTCTTATATAAACAGTCAAAACCCCAAGCCTGAAACCACCAGTTGTTTAAAAACCTTCCTATTGTACTGTATGCGATATAATTAACCATAGAATATCTACTGGACCATAATACAGTAGATATTAAGATTCCTAAAATTACTATTCCACTTGTAATTAATTCTAAAAGTAAATTTTGCTCTTTATGTGCCGCAATGATCTGGATAGGAAATACATTATCTAACTGTAACTGAGGAGTAATTTTATATCCAATAAAAGTTGAGAGAATCACTAAAACTAATAGTGGTAACTGATATGTTATTACTTTATCAAATTTATGAATTGCTATCTTTGGTTTTCCATGAAAAACCATAAAAATCATTCTAAACGTGTAAAGTGAAGTTATTAAAGTACCTAATAATCCAGCTATTAATAAATTTATATGCCCACTATAAAAAACACTCAATAAAATTTCTTCTTTACTGAAGAATCCAGCGGTAACTAATGGAAAGGCCGCGAGCGAAGCTCCACCGATTAAAAAGCAAATATAAATTTGCGGAATCTCTTTCCTTAATCCTCCCATTTTAAAAATATTTTGTTCATTTCGGCATGCTACAATTAATACTCCAGACGCTAAGAATAAAAGTGCTTTAAAAAAAGCATGTATCATCAGATGAACAATAGCTGCATTCCAAGCGTGGACGCTAAGCGCTAAAAACATATAGCCAATTTGACTCATAGTAGAATAAGCTAGTACCCGTTTGATATCTATCTGCACTAAAGCTGCACAACCTGCAAATATTAATGTCATCGCACCAATAATTCCTACGAAATGCAATACTTCTGGCATCAGTAAAAATAAAATATGGGTACGAGCAATAAGATAAACTCCTGCGGTAACCATGGTTGCTGAATGGATTAAAGCAGAAACCGGAGCTGGTCCTACCATTGCATCCGCTAACCAGGTTTGTAATGGTAATTGTGCGGATTTACCTATAGCACCACATAATAATAGCAAGGTAGCCCAAAATACACTAGAGGATGATAAATGTGCCGATGCTAAAATATCTATATCATGAAAATTTAAAGAACCAATTTCATTATAAATAATAAATAACGAGATTAATAAACATACATCCCCAAAGCGAGTAATAATAAAAGCTTTTAAAGCCGCCGCTACATTCTTAACATTCGTATAATAGAAACCAATAAGTAGATATGAGCAAAGACCAACTAGCTCCCAACCTAGATACATTAAGAGTAAATTATCTGCTAGAACTAATACGATCATACTGGCGATAAACAAATTAGTATAAGCGAAGTAACGAGAAGATCCTTCTTCACCACGCATATACCAATAAGAAAATAAATGAACTAAAAAACCTACACCGGTTACTATTGATAACATAGTTAAAGATAGTCCATCTAACCTGAGATTGATATCTATCAAGAAATTATCAATTCGTATCCAACTCCACAATTTTTGTTCAAATAATCTTTGGGAGTGATAAAAAAAATCAAGATTGACAAAAATAGTAACTATAGCAGCCAAACCTACAGAAGTGGTACCTATGAAAGAAGAAACTCTTTCAGACCAACGTCCACAAGAAAAAGCTAACAACAAAAAACCTAATAAAGGAAAAACCATTGATAAAAAAACTATATTCATCCATGCATCTCGTTAACTGAATCTATATTAAGATTATGAGATTTTTTATGTAACTGAAGTAATAGTGCTAACCCAATACTTGCTTCTGCGGCGGCAATACTGATCGTAATGATATACATTATTTGACTATCAGCCTGTTTCCAAGTACTTCCCGCGGCTATAAAAGCTAGCGCCGCCGCGTTAAGGGTAATTTCAATACCTATTAATATAAATATTAAATTACGATGCATGAGGATTACGGTAATTCCCATCACAAATAAAATTGATGATAGAGTTAGACTCAGCTTCAGAGGTATCATAATTATTTATCCTTTCCTTTTAATGCTTTTAACGAGATTGATGTCCAATATGAAAGGCAACTATCATTGCTGCTAGTAATAGCATAGAGGCCAACTCCATTACCAGTATATAGGAACCTAATAGTAATGTTCCCACCTCTTTAGCATTAATAATATATCCTGAAACATAATTTATTGGGATCTGGTGTATAGAATAAAGTAGTAATGAAGATAGTATGCAGGGAGCTAACCATAAGGAAGGTTGAAGCTCGGACTGGTTAGATGGATGTTGATTTAAATTGAGCATTATCCCTACAAAAACAAACAATACCATAACCGCACCAGCATATACAATAACCTCTAACGCACCCGCAAAAGCAGCGCCAAGAGAAAAAAATACTCCAGAAATCGCTAATACGAAGATAATTAGATACAGCAAAGCATGTACTATATTACTATGTGTCATTACACGTAATGTTGAAACTACAGCAATAGTTCCACATATATAAAAAATCAATTCCATGAATAAATCCTTGTTTATGGTAATAAATTCTTTACATCAACAGGTTGAGATTCATTTTCGGCAAATCCTTTAGCTTTTCCCTTTATGGCTACTCCTGCTATGCGATAGAAGTTATATTCTGAATATTTTCCTGGTCCTGAAATTAATAGATCTTCCTTTTCATATACTAAATTCTGTCTTTGAAATTCTCCCATTTCGAAATCAGGCGTGAGTTGAATTGCAGTAGTGGGACATGCTTCTTCACATAAACCACAGAAAATGCACCGAGAAAAATTAATTCTAAAAAATTTTGGATACCAACGTCCATTTTTAGTTTCAGATTTCTGTAGTGAAATACATTCTACCGGACAAACTACTGCACATAGACTACATGCTACACAACGTTCTTCTCCATCAGGATCCCGGGTAAGCACAATTCTACCTCGATACCTAGGTGGTAAATAAACACTCTGTTCAGGATACAATTGCGTTTCACGTTTAGCAAATGCATGTAATCCAATAAGATATAAACTCCGCAGTTGAGAAATGACCCCTAAGAAGAGATTTTTTAGTAACTTCATCGGTGCATCCTTACGGTGAGCTGTAAATAGTTACGGCCGCCGTTGCTAATAAGTTTAATAAGGTAAGTGGTAAACAAATTTTCCAGCCAAAAGAAATAAATTGATCATAGCGGGGACGTGGTAGCGATGCACGTATAAGAATAAATATTATGATAAAAATAAAAGTTTTTATGGTAAACCATAAAAATGATGGGAATAATGGACCATTCCATCCTCCCATAAATAACGTTGCTATCATGGCTGAGATTGTCAACATCCCAATATATTCACCCACAAAAAATAAGCCAAATTTCATACCAGAATACTCAATATGATAACCATCAGCTAATTCCTGCTCGGTTTCTGGTTGATCAAAAGGATGACGGTGACAAACTGCTAGGCCCGCTATTAAAAAGCTAATAAAACCTATAAATTGCGGAATGATATTCCATAAATATTTCTGATTATTAACGATATCAATCATATTAAATGAACCGGCTTTGGCCACCACCCCCATCAAAGATAATCCCATAAATACTTCATAACTCAGAGTCTGTGCAGTAGCACGCATTGCTCCTATAAGAGAATATTTATTATTACTGGACCAACCCGCTAATAATACTGCATAAACTGATAAGCTTGTCATCATTAGAAAATATAATAATCCAATATCTAGATCTGAGACTACCCAGGTAGCATTTATTGGTATAATAGCAAAAGCTAGCAATAAAGTATTAAATGCAATAGTAGGTGCTAAGATAAAAAGCCACCTATCAGAAAATGGCGGGACCCAATCCTCCTTAAATAGCATTTTTATAATATCCGCTAATATTTGTAATGCTCCACCCCAGCCTACTCTATTAGGACCATAGCGATTCTGAAATAATGCTAGAAGGCGCCGCTCAAAAAAACTCATGAAGGCACTGCATAAGATAACTCCTAAGAGTATTATTACCGCCTTTAATATTGTTAAAGGTGATCCCATATCTTAGGTTACCTTAATTAAATGGTCAATATTGACGCCATTAAAACATAAGGGAATTCCTGGAAAACCCAATGGTAAACCTATCAATCCTGAAGGTAAATTATCAGAAATATGTACTGGTAATCTTAGTATTTCATTCATAATACTTAATTCTACTACCATATCTCCACTAACTTTAAGGTTAGTAGCATCTTCTCTATTTAACATTACATATGCTTGTGGCATAATTTTTTTGATAACAGTTGCACGTTGTGACATTTCCTCACTACCAAATATATGATAGTAAGGTATCACACGCCATTTTCCATTGGTTCTCAAAAAGGCAGACGGTATATTAGTAAACCAGGACAATTTTTCTTGAACTGATTCAATGATTATAACTCCAGGATCTCCATAACGTAATGTTCCACCTACTTCACTTTGAAATTTATTCCATGCTTGTGTCGAATTCCATCCAGGAAACCAAGCAAAAGGCACATATTGTCTTTGATCTTGTATACGATTAGTACCTTCCATAGAAAAAGTAAACATTGAATCTCTATCTCTTGGTAGAGGTGGTTCATGTACGTCAATATTGGCATGCATAGATGTACTACCACTATAAGATTGTGGTTTTCTTGCTAATTTCTTTCCAAAAATGCGAAAATTACAGTCTGGAGCAACGTTTTTAATCCCTTTTAATTGCGGAAAACTAGATATACATGCATCAATTACATGATCAATATTACTCCATTCAACATTGCAGCGGTTTAATTTACTTTTTAACCAATGCAGCCATCGCCAGCTTGCATTAATTTCAATAATTGAATTATAATATGATGGATCATAAACTTTAAAAAAACGCTGTGCACGTCCTTCATAATTTACTACTGTTCCATGGCTTTCAGCAAAACTCGCTGCCGAAAAAATAAAGTGAGCTTTTTCTAGCGTTTTAGTATGCTGATGATCAATGACAATAATATTGGTTGTATTATTTAAAATAATATCTAGTCGATTTTTAGGAACAAATCGATATAAGTCTATTTCCATAATAATTACGGTATCAGCAGTTTGATATGCTAGTTCATTTATAGCAGCTTCTAATGAATGACCTCCTATATCATCATTTAGCATCATACTTCCAATACTATTTACTTCAGCAGGAAGTAAGATCATACCTACTGCATGCCCAATAATACCATGTAGTGCTTTGGCTATATTAGTTGCTGCTTTAATCACTACTTCACTCCCGGCACCACTTCCTGAAATAATCAAAGGTTTTTTAGCATTTGCTAATGCGGTCGCGATAAGATTTACTTTATTGACAAGATTTGAATCAATAGGATTAACTTTTGGGGCCTTTTCATCTAAAGCATGGGCTATTGCGAAGCCAAGTCTTGCTTGATCTTCTGTAGAAGCAAAGTAGCTTAAGATTGCAATATCATCAAGACGCGTCTGATCAATATTAGTAATAAATAAGGGATATTGAGCTTGTTGTCCAATATTCATAATGGCCGCACTATGCCAATCACCTATTTTTTGGTTATTAGCTATTTTACGTGATAGCATCTTAACTGCTTGACGAACAGCCAAAGCTACTCTTGGATTAGTCTGAGTAATATCTTCCCCTAAAATTAATATAGCATCATAACTTTCTATTTCACGTAAACTAGGCGTATAAATGTCACTATCACGCAATACCTTTAATATTAGTGCTAATCTTTTAGATTCCGCATCTGCAACTCCTAAATAAAAATTTTTGGCACCTACTAACTCCCTAAGAGCAAAATTACTTTCCATGCTAGCACGTGACGAACCAATCCCAATAATCTTTTTAGCACTGCGTAATACGGTTACTACTCTATCCAGAATTTGATTCTTACTATACGTAAAACGTTTTCCATTACGGTATTCTTTAGGGTATAATGGTCGATCTGATAAATTAACATATCCATAACCAAATCGTCCACGATCACATAAGAAATACTGGTTAATGGCACCATGATAACGATTTTCAATGCGTATTATATTACCGTAACGTTCACCTGGACTAATATTACAACCAACACTACAATGTTGACAGATACTTGGTGCAAACTGCATGTCCCATTTACGAGTATAATGCTCCGAGTGAGTTTTATCTGTAAACACTCCAGTTGGGCATATTTCTACTAAATTTCCAGCAAATTCACTTTCTAATATACCATCTTGAGTTCTACCAAAATAAATGTTATCATGTGTACCATAAACTCCTAGATCCTGACCATCAGCATATTCCTTGTAATACCGGATACAACGGTAACAAACAATACAACGATTCATTTCATGAGAAATTAAAGGTCCTAAATATTGGTTAATATGGGTACGTTTTGGAAATCGATAGCGTCGTAAGTAATGACCTGTCATCACTAACATATCCTGTAAATGACAGTTACCACCTTCTTCGCAAACTGGGCAATCATGAGGATGATTCATCATTAATAATTCAATAACAAATTTACGAAATTCTTTGGCTTCTGGATCTATGATAGAAATGAAAGTGTGATCGGCTGATACAGGTGTCATACAAGACATGACTAAATAACCAGAAGTATCGTTAGCATTTTGATATTGTTTTACCGCACAAAGACGACAAGAACCTACGCTACCTAAAGCTGGATGCCAACAAAAATAAGGAATATCCAAATTAAGTGATAGGCAAGTTTGCAAAATATTTTCACTACTCTTTACTGAATATATTTTACCATCTACATGGATTAAAGGCATAATGAAATCATTCCGTAATGCTTACCACAATATTATTAAAAATAATGATGCCAAGATATTTTATGTTATTTCATTAAAACTTACCAGCGTAATCTCAGTAAATTTGGTTGTATACCATTGATAAGCTTTGTATTGTTACTATTTTCCTGCCAATCAATCCCGGCTTCAAATTCATGACGAAAATATTTAAGGGCACTTTGTAAGGGTTCCACTGCTCCAGGAGCATGATAGCAAAAGGCTTTCCCAGTACCTAATTGATTACATAATTGCTCAAGTATTTCGATATCACCTATCTTACCGCATCCTTGTTCAAGAGAACGTAAGATTTTTACAATCCACGGCAACCCATCACGGCATGGTGTACACCATCCACATGATTCACGTGCAAAAAATTCTTCTAAATTAGAAGTAAGGGAAACCATATTTATTTGGTTATCCACTGCTATAGCTATAGCAGTACCTAAACGACTACCAGCTTGGCTAAGACTCTTAAAATCCATAGGTAAATCAAGGTGATCTGGGGTTAAAAAATCAGTACTAGCACCCCCAGGAAGCCATGCTTTTAGTATAAAGCCGTTATACATTCCTCCTGCATAGTCTTCAAGTATTTCTCTAGCAGAAATGCCGAATGGTAGTTCCCAGAGCCCTGGTTTTTTAACTTTTCCTGAAAATCCCATTAATTTTGTACCAGTATCCTGGCTTTTAGATAATCCTTGATACCAATTGACACCATTTTCTACAATATGAGGAACATTACATAGTGTTTCTACATTATTAACACATGTAGGTTTCCCCCACAAACCTACTAAAGCTGGAAATGGTGGTTTGGCACGAGGATTAGCTCTCCTTCCTTCCAAAGAGTTAATTAATGCTGTTTCTTCTCCACAAATATATCTTCCTGCACCAGTATGTAAAAATAATTCAAAATTAAATCCTGAATTAAGAATATTTTTACCTAAAAGACCAACTTCATTAGCTTGGCTAATTGCACAACGTAAATAAATCGCCGCATCAATATATTCACCTCGCAAAAAAATATAGCCACGATTAGCTTGTAAAGCAAAGGCACTAATTATCATTCCCTCTATTAACATATGTGGCATTTGCTCAAGGATAAAACGATCTTTATAGGTACCGGGTTCCATTTCATCTGCATTACATAACAAATAACGAACTGCTATTGATTCATCTTTAGGCATTAAACTCCATTTTAATCCGGTAGGAAAACCGGCACCTCCTCGACCTTTTAATCCAGCTTCTTTAACAACCTCAATGACCTCTTCTGGTGTCATGGTTTGCAAAGCTTTTTTGGCACCAGCATAACCATTTTTATTGCAATATTCATCTAACCATACTGGTTTTTTATCCGGACGCATCCTCCAGGTTAGCGGATGCGTCTCAGCAGAAATTATTAGCGATTTTTTCATGGATAATGCTCCAATATCTTGATAATACCCTGATCGTTTATAGGACCGTAAGTATCTTCATTTATCATCAAAGTTGGACTTTTATCACAATTACCAAGACAACAAGTTGGTAATAATGTAAAACGGTTATCCGTTGTAGTTTGCCCAGGCTTGATATTCAGTTCCTTATTAAGAGTCGCTTGAATTGTTTCGTAACCATTAATATAGCAGACGATACTATCACAATAACGAATCACATGACGCCCAACAGGTTTTCGAAAGATCTGACTGTAAAAAGTAGCTACTTCTTCAACATCACTAGTTGATATTTTTAATATTTCCGCTATTGCTGAAATGGCACCTTCAGGAACCCATCCTCGGTATTTTTGCACAATTTTTAGTGCTTCAATAGAAAATGAACGTGCAGTTTCATAATGTTTTTTTTCATGCTCAATAGCATTTTTTTCGATTAAACTAAGCACAAAACCCTCAGTATTCGTATTACTACTATACATATTATATTATCGATCTACATCTGACATAACAAAATCAATACTTCCTAAATAAACTACCAAATCAGATATTAAGCTCCCTCTAATTACCGAAGGAATTTGTTGTAAATGGGTAAAACTTGGAGTGCGCACTCTAGTACGATAACTTCTTGTATTACCATCGCTTGTCAAATAGTAACTATTAATTCCTTTAGTGGCTTCTACCATTTGGAAAGATTCATTTGCTGGAATGATGGGACCCCAAGAAACCTGTAGAAAATGAGTTATGAGAGTTTCAATATGTTGCAAGGTACGTTCTTTAGGTGGTGGTGTCGTAAGCGGATGATCAGCTTTAAATGGACCACTTGGCATATTATTTAAACATTGTTCTAGAATATGTAAACTCTGATAAATTTCTTCTAATTTTAGCATCACCCGATTATAACAATCACTTAGGCCATCACCTACAGGTACTTCAAAATCAAAATACTCATATCCAGAATAGGGACGCCATTTACGAACATCAAATGAAATCCCAGTAGCACGTAATCCAGCACCAGTAATTCCCCAATCAATTGCCTCCTTTTTACCATAAGATGCTACGCCCTTACTGCGGGCCATTAGAATAGCATTCTCAAGAGCAGATTTAATATATATTTTTAGACGCTTTGGCATCCAATGAAGAAATTTACTTAATAAATGCTCCCAACCTTTAGGCAAATCATTAGCTACTCCACCAATACGAAACCACGCGGGATGCATCCGACCACCTGTAATAGCTTCTATTAAATCATATATTTTCTGACGATCAGTAAAAGTAAAAAAAACTGGAGACATTGCCCCTACATCCTGAATAAAGGTAGAAATATAAAGTAGATGACTATTGATTCGGAATAATTCCGAAAGCATAACACGAATAACTCTCACACGTGAGGGGACTTTTATTCCAGCTAGTTTCTCTACTGCTAATACATAGGGCATTTCGTTAACACAACCACCAAGATACTCAATACGATCTGTATATGGTATATAGTTATGCCATGTTTGACGCTCTCCAATTTTCTCGGCACCACGATGATGGTAACCAATATCTGGCACACAATCGATAATTTCTTCACCATCAAGTTGTAGAATAATCCGAAATGCTCCATGGGCTGAAGGATGATTGGGACCAAAATTAAGAAACATGAAATCATGATGGTTACTACGGCGTTTCATACCCCACTCTTCTGGAGTGAAAGTCAGTGCTTCCATTTCCAAATCCTCTTTTTCCTTATTTAGAGTATATGGCTCAAACTCAGTAGCACGAGCAGGATAATCTTTTCTTAATGGATGTCCAATCCATGTTGATGGCATTATAATTCTAGTAAGATGTGGATGCCCGATAAAAGTAATACCAAACATATCCCAAGTTTCACGTTCATACCAGTTAGCATTAGGAAATAATTGGGTCAAAGAATCTACCTGTAAATTATTAGCTGATAATGCTACCTTAATCATAATATCGGAGTTACGTTCAATAGATAGTAAATGGTAAAATACAGAAAAATCTGCTATAGGTAAACCTTGACGATATGTGCGAAATCTTTCATCCATGCCATGTAAATCATAAAGCATCAAATATGGTTGAGGTACCGTACGTAAAAATTTTACAATGTCGATAAGTTTTTCACGTTTAACCCAAATTACGGACATTCCCATACAATTAGTATGCTGAATAGTAAAATTACTTGATCCAAAATTATTATGCAGATCAATAATTATTGGATCATTTAGAGAAATTTCTTGTAATGATAATTTTATCATTTGATTAAATATCATCTGGGGTACGCAGATTACGCACCGCCATGCGTTCTTTAGATTTTCTCTGGCGTTCTGACGGTAAATTGGCATGATAAATCTCTTTACCTTTATCATTAATTAGCCATGACAGAGGTCGACGCTCTTTACCAATCGCTTCCTGTAGTAATAATAATGCTTGTATGTAAGCTTCAGGACGAGGTGGGCAACCCGGTATATATATATCTACCGGAATAAATTTATCAACACCCTGAACCACCGAATAAATATCATACATTCCGCCAGAATTAGCACATGATCCCATAGATATAACCCATTTAGGTTCTAACATTTGATCATAAAGACGTCGTATGATAGGTGCCATTTTTATAAAAGGAGTTCCAGCAATCACCATAAAGTCTGCTTGCCGTGGCGAAGCGCGCAATACTTCTGAACCAAAACGAGCAACATCATGAACAGCCGTGAATGAGGTAACCATTTCAACATAACAACATGACAGACCAAAATTAAAAGGCCAAAGAGAATTTTTACGGCCCCAGTTAACCATTTTTTGAAGAATGGCCTCCAGTTTTCCCATATAAATATTCTGATGCAGAGTATCTGTTACATCGGGTTTTGGTAATGGCAACGACGAATCGAGTTTGTTATCTTTTAACTGTATTCTGGTAAGTGTATAGTCCATCTTCATACTCTGTATTAATTATTTATTAACCACTGGTAAATTTCATTATAATGCCTTAAGACGTGCTAAGTAAATCAGACCCGATATTAGTACAAATATAAAAATGGCGGCTTCAGTAAAACCCAGCCAACCACTTTCGCGTACCGTAATTGCCCATGCATATAAATATAGTGCTTCTACATCAAAAATAACGAAAAACATAGCTACTAAGTAAAATTTTACTGAAAATCTCAATCTAGCACTTCCCACTGAATTAATACCAGACTCAAAAGGAAGAATTTTATTTCTATTAGAGGCTTTTTCGCCTAATAACCATGATCCGGATAATATCAGACCACAAAGTAAAATACTGATACCAGTATATACTATAAATGCCCCCTGAGAAGCCATCATAATAAATACTATGTCTCCTTACTGCTAACTCATTGGTACTATTAATTTAATTAATCATATATTATTTATTATAAATTATGAAAAAATTTTTAATAGTTGTAAACTAGCTTTTAAGATAGGTCTACCTGTCTTCATGGTTAAAACGAGCATATGGCCAACTTGTATCAATTTGTATAATTTAAATTTAGAGATGATAAGCCGCATATTGAACATAATAAAGAGTATATTGCAAGATATAATCTTAATTGCTTTACTTCAATCAAATACCTTATTTTCTACAATTAAAAATAAGGTAGTAACACCTACGGCTTTCCGTTACCCAATAACTGAACGGACGCGTCAAATTATTAAAAAGATCGTTCTCCCGGAAGAATAGGAATCAAGAACTATTAGAGCCGCCGGAATTTGCACTTTTAGGTAAATTGCTCATGGTCGGTTACTACTATTAATGGTACAAAATAAACATAAATAAAAGTATTACTCTCATTAATCCCACAATAATAATTCGTCAAAACTATATTACCCGCATTTTTTAACTTAAAAAATAAAAATATGAATAAAGCTATAGCATCATGTAAACTGGAAGATAATGTCGTACTTGGTACTCTAATGCTAGAAACATGAAGTAGATGGACTGGCCAGACATACTACCGCGAATAACATTAGTCCATCTCTACAATTTATCCAGAATAATGCTTTAGTTTCATCGATTTTTATGCTCTTACTAAAATCAGTGCTCTAGTAATCGTCAAGTTATCAGCTATCCAAATTGCACAAATGAAACGTCAGAATTTAATTCTAGATGGACCTCTACAGTATGATGATGCGGCAAATTCTACGGAGTTGCCAGATTTAAAGCTCCAAAAGCTCCTGTACTACATACAGTATTGATTTTAACAGATTTAAATCCAGGTTACTGGATCGCCAATTAAATTTCTGACCTCTTTTGCAAGGTCTAACTAAATAAACCTGTTAATGATCTATCTAGGTGTGCTTTTGCTTTACTAGATGATATCTAATACTATTCAGCGATTTAATTGCTTGAATAAAAAAGCGTTGTATAAATAATCTTCATTTAAGTATGTTGAGGGTGATTGCTACAGTAATCAGCTATACTTGTAAAGTATTTCCTCTTGAATTTAAAGATAGATAATATAAATTTTATACCAAATTTTGTAATCTTATAAAAGAGGATCTACCATTTTTTGGTTATTTACTTTAATATCGTTCCAACGTATGTATAAATCAGTAACTGGTTTAATCGCAAATTGATCTAAAATTCTACTTACTGTCTGATCTACTAATTCTTGGATAGTTTTAGGTTGGTGATAAAATGCTGGAATAGGTGGCATAATAATCGCACCCATTTCAGCGGCCCTTGACATCAAACGTAAATGACCTAAGTGTAGAGGTGTTTCTCTAACACAAAGAACCAAAGTACGCTTTTCTTTCAAAACAACATCGGCTGCACGAATTAACAAATTGTCAGTATAACTATGTGTAATTCCAGAAAGAGTTTTCATAGAACATGGTAAAATAACCATACCATCTGTAATAAAAGAACCTGAAGAAATAGTTGCTGCTATATTGCGGATATCGTGCACAATATCCGCGAGTAATTTTATTTCATTTATAGTGTATTCAGTTTCCAAATTTAAAGTCTGACACGCTGCTAGACTAATTACTAGGTGAGTTTCTACATTTGTCACCTTTTGCAAAATCTGTAGTATTCGTACCCCGTAAATTATGCCGCTTGCCCCAGAAATACCAATAATGAGTCGCTTCATAAACATAAACCTTACAGCAAATAATATTTTATATTTAATTATCACGAGGAAAAATTTTTAATCATGAAATATAAAATGTAAGAAATTTTTTCTTTACAGTGTAACTTACTCAAGATCTTACCTCTAACTATAAGAGAGGTTATAAATATTACAAATGATAACGCATCGGATTATATTAATTTTAGATAATACCATAAAAATAATAATCCCACCATGTTAAAATTATTAATTGATGGATAATACCTCAGGTCCATAAGTATTTTGTATTTCTTACCTTTGCTTTGCTACAGTTTGAAAGGAACCACATATTAGGGGTTAGTGCTATATATTATAGTTTGAAAACGTCCTGGTAAAATGCCGTATGTAGGGATGTTGAAATTATATTTTTATCGATTTCCAGTTGAAAGGTACGTAAATCGGCTAATGCGGTTGCAGCATTTTCTAAAGGAACTTGAGGTAACTTAAGATGCTTGATTATACCTTTATTATCACAAAAATTCCAACTTTTATTTTTCTAGAAAAATATCCAGTTACAATCATGTATTCATAATTGAATATCAATATTATTGGCTTCATTGGCTATAACTTTTGGTATATTGAGATCACCTACTATCGCAGGTTTATGGGGTCTAAAGATTGCTGTTTTCTAACGTCCCATACTATTTGAATCTTTTCCTAATAATTCTGTATAATCCAAAGCAATTGAAGTGATCACAGCTACATCAGAATTAACAATATTAGTTGCGTCTAAACGACCACTTTTAATATAACTACATCGAGTAAATGTTGTTTAAATAGATAAAGTGCTGATAAAGTATTAAATTAAAACCAAGATAGCTGCTGTGTTTCACTACAGACCTTTTCGATCGTCGCCAAGGCTGTAATAACGTAGTAAGTGTGGTGAAACTATAAGCTCCAGTGCTATTATAACCAGCCACCAAAAATACAAATATTTCCTTTGCCGTTAACTCTTAGCTGGTGCAAATCTAGCTTTAAGATGATTTAATTCTCGATTTACTTTATAACTGTATCGCTGCTCAATCAAACGAAGTAAGCTATCTTATCTTGATAATGAAGATGTAGTTTGAGGTATCTGATGATTATTCATGTCTTTTTATATTATTTTACCTTGGATAAGGTTCCTTCAGATTGTTTTTGATTGGTTGGGGTACTGGTTTATTCAAAATTTTGGCTAATATTCTAGCTAACTTAAAGCGCATATCTGTGCGATTGACAATTATATCAATAACTCCTTTTTCAATTAAGAATTCACTACGTTGAAAACCTACAGGTAATGTTTCTCGCATAGTTTGTTCAATAATCCGTGGTCCGGCAAAACCAATCAAGGCTTTAGGTTCAGCAATATTTAAATCACCTAGCATCGCTAAGCTTGCAGAAACCCCACCCATCGTGGGATCAGTAAGTACTGAAATATAAGGTACTCCACCTGCGCGTAACTTTGCTAATGCTGCACTAGTTTTGGCCATTTGCATTAGTGATATAACTGCTTCTTGCATACGGGCACCACCACTAGCGGAAAAACAGATTAAGGGACAATGATCTGTTAAGGCTTGTTCTACCGCTTTAACAAAACGAGCTCCTACCACTGCTCCCATAGAACCAGCCATAAAAGAGAATTCTAATGCAGCTGCAATAACTGTTATTCCATATAATGCTCCTTTCATTACAATTAATGCATCGGTTTCATTGGTTTCATTTTGTGCGGTAAGCAATCTATCTTTATATTTTTTTGAATCTCTGAATTTTAGAATATCTTGGGGCTTTAATTCACTACCTAATTCTGTTACAGGACCTTCATCTAACAGACTCTTAAGACGGGATCGAGCAGTAATACGCATATGATGATTACATTTTATACATACTTCTAGATTGCGTTCTAGATCAGCACGATATAGTACTTGACCACAACTGTCACATTTAGTCCATATTCCTTTAGGAATATTTGCTTTCCTCGAATTAGCTATGGTAGAATTTTTCTTATGAAGAATTTTTTCAATCCAGTTCATTGGATACCTTGGGATTTCAATTTACTAAAAATTTTTTAGATAGGCTTAATAATTATTCATCAAACTTATATTTGAATTTTTATAATTCAATCATTTCACTAGTAACTTAGTTTAGTTAGTACTAGGAAATAAAAACCAACCTCCTAACGATATTTGGGGTAAATCAAACTCAACTGGATAATCAATCGAAACCAAATAGAGACCTTGAGCCTTAGCTTGAGAAGCCGCCATTTGGCGATTTTTAGCTGTCAGTAGTTCTGCTATCCAGTATTCTGGTTGATTTCCACAACCAACTTCTATCAAACAACCTATAATATTTCTAACCATATGACTTAAAAAAGCATTAGCTTTAATATCTACGATAATATAGTCATCAATTCTGGCAACGTTTAAATGTATAACATTACGCCATGGATTTTTTGATTGACACTGTCCTGATCTGAACGAAGTATAATCATTCTCCCCTATTAAATATTGTCCTGCACGTTGCATCCTTTGATCATCTAGTGGTAGATGATAATGCATTACCCTTCTATTTAATAATGCCGGTTTCAATCGGTGATTATAAATCACATAAAAATAGCGACGTGCTAAAGCACTAAATCTTGCATGAAAATTATTAGGTACTATCTTCACCCAGCGTACAGCAATTTCGCTTGGTAGAAGGGTATTGACACCTCTTGTCCAAGCTTCTACTTGGCGTGAGGTAGAAGTTTCAAAATGAACGATTTGCCCAATACTATGAACTCCTGCATCTGTGCGGCCTGCACAGTAAGTTGTGACTGAATGATTAGCTATTTTTGACAAAGCACATTCTAAAGAAGCTTGTATGCTTGGAACTTTTGCTTGTCGTTGCCAACCATAATATTTACTTCCGTCATATTCAACACCTAATGCCAATTTATTACTTGATTTCATATAGCGATCATAGATACTTTGCTCATTATAATAAATATTAATTAATAATAAAATTATTACCATTAATTTAACTAATTAGTAAATTTAATCCATACCTTAAGATTAAGTAGATAACTCAGAATATTCAGGAAAATTCTTCCATTTTTTTTGACTACTAGCATTTATTTCATAAAATGCATTAAAACCGAGATTTTTTAGTATCGATGCAGTGTTAGCATTATCACATTGTATATATAATGAAGACCATTCTCTTCTTTCACGATAATTTTTCCTTAAAAAATCAAATCCGTCTTTATTTTGTACAGTATTACGCAATAGTGCATCATCATAACGTATATCGTATACTAAATGTACTAATCTTGTTAAAGTTACTTGATTTAAGATTCCATTTAATCGGATATAATTGATTTGAGCGATGGGTAGTAATCTGTTAAATGCTACTAATTGTGGTGGCTGTTCTAAAAAATGTCTTAAAGCTACTAATATTTGTATGGTACCACGTATTCTTCCTTCTAAGGTATAACCAGCAATATGTGCTGTACCGATATCTACTTTATCTAATAGAGCTAATGATAAGGCTGGCTCATTTTCCCAAACATCTAGTACTATACTTAGATCATTTCTGTTCGTTAATAATTCTAGTAATGCTGAATTTTCAACAACTGGTCCTCGACTGGCATTAATTAAAATTGAGTTAGGTTTCAGACTACTTAATAGTGTACTATTAAATAAATATCGGGTTTTCCACGGTCCTTGTGTTGATAATGGTGTATGTAAAGTTAAAATCTCTGCTTGAGAAAGCACTTCCTTTAAGGATAGTGAACAAAAGATACCTTTTTCTATTCGAGCTGCTAATGGTGGATCACATAATATTGTTCTCACACCTAATACGAGTAATTTTTGATGTAAGCAATAACCAACATTGCCCACTCCAATAATTCCTATAATGCGATCTTTAATGGAAAAATTATCACGTTCGGCTAACGCTAAAATAGCAGAAATCACATATTCTGCTACAGCTATTGCATTACAACCTGGTGCCGATGCAAAACAAATTCCATGATTTCTCAAAAATTTTTCATCGATATGATCAGTACCAGCTGTGGTAGTACCAACAAATTTAATGTTTTTACCTTCTAATAACGTTGCATCAACTCTTGTAACAGAACGTACTAATAATGCATCTGCTATATCCAACAGATCGGGAGGAATTTGTCTTCCAGGAATCAAAATAACTTTTCCGGTTTTACTAAAAAGTTTATAGGCATGTGGAATATTTTCATCAATAAGTATTTTCAATATATCTTACTTCTCTAGTTTAGAAACTACGTTATATTAATCATTAGATATTGATATAATAGCGTTACATAAAAAATCCATATTATGGCATGTCATACTAGCTATATTAACGCGCCCTGAATTTAACACATAAATTCCAAATTCTTCGCGCAACCTTATCACTTGCTTCTTAGTAAGATCACTATAAGAAAACATACCATTTTGACTATTTATAAAGCTTAAATCTTTTTTAAGACCTTTTTTTAGTAAAGTCCTAACGAATAATTGACGCATCTGGCGAATCCGCAGGCGCATAATAGTAAGTTCCTGATACCAAATTGCTCTAAGTTCTTCATTACTAAGAATAGTAGTTACAATAGCGGCACCATGAAAAGGTGGATTAGAGTAATTAGTACGAATTGTGGCTTTAATATGGCTGAAAACTTTATCTGCTATCATAGTGGTTTTAGCAATTATTGTTAGTGCTCCTACCCGTTCATTATATAGTCCCATATTTTTGGAATAGGAACTAGCCACGATCATTTCTAGATTATATTTAGAGAAAAGACGCAACCCTTGTGCATCTTTTTCCAAATCATTTGCAAAACCTTGATATGCAAAATCAAATACAGGTAGCCAATGGTTTAATTTACATAAAATAGCAAGTTTTTTCCATTGTTCAAGAGTTGGATCAACTCCCGTTGGATTATGGCAACAACTATGAAATAGTACTATATCACCGGCTTTAACTTGCGTCTGTAAAGAGGATAACAAATTCTCAAAGTCAAGAGAATGATTTTCGGAATTATACCAAGGATATTCATATACATTTAACCCCGCTGCTAAAAATATATTTCTATGATTGGGCCAGCTGGGATTACTGATCCACACGCGTCTAGTATTATGATTTTGGTTGGCAAAGAAATCTGCTGCTATGCGTAAGGCTCCAGTTCCACCTGGCGTTTGGGCCGTACGTGCTAAATTATTGTGAATAATATTACTGGATTTTCCAAATAATAAAATTTGAGTATAATGAGCAAAGTCTGCAATTCCTTCAATACTTAAGTAAGTTTTTGTTTTTTCATGTTTTATTAAAATTTTTTCAGCTTTCTTTACACTATTTAATATTGGGGTATTTCCAGTATCATCGGTGTAAACCCCAATTCCCAAATTAATTTTATTAGAACGCGAATCATTATAAAACTGTTCGGTCAGACCTAAAATCGCATCATCTGGAGCCACTGAGATTGTTTCAAACATAGTTAATTCCATAGTTAATTAATAAACCATAAACAGGTTATCGTCCTAATTAACAATTTTCTATTAGTTGCATTTAAAAATCAACTTTGATAGCATATTTAGTATGGAAATCTTGATGGTTCTCTCGTAAGGCTAACTCTTTAAACGGTCAGGTCCGGAAGGAAGCAGCCGACAAGTGTAATGCCGGTGCCGAGATGTAGCTACCAGGATTTCCAGTTTCTTTAACTTCTTGCGAATTTATGAAAAACATCCATCTCCATGTATTCATGGTAAGTTAGTTAAACTAAACTAGAAGATGCTGTGTTTTAATTACTAAACTATTTTACTTTAGGTAATAGAGGTTATTTAATGCTTGATTATACTTTAGAATTAAAAATGGTATTTTTATCATTTATGATATTACTTTTAAAAAGTAATATCATAAAAAGCGTTTTTTTTGGAATGATTATTCAGATTTACAATTGAAATATCATGATTACAATATCGCAAAAACTAGAATTCATCAAAAATAGTATTAGAAGTGTTCCTAATTATCCCAAACCTGGAATTATTTTTAGAGATATTACGAGTTTACTAAAAACTCCAAAAGCATTTGCTTATTGTATTGAAATCTTAGTAGCACATTACCAAAATAATAAAATTACGAAAGTAGTTGGAATAGAATCTCGAGGTTTTTTATTTGGTGCACCAGTTGCCTTAGGTCTAGGAGTGGGTTTTATACCAGTGCGTAAAGCGGGTAAACTGCCATGTAAGACTTTCTCTGAAAGTTGCGAATTAGAGTATGGTAGTGATATGCTTGAGTTACATCAAGACGCTATTACACCTAATGATATAATATTAATTGTTGATGATCTTTTAGCTACCGGAGGAACTATTGAAGCGGCTATTAAGCTTATTCATCGTGCCGGAGGGAATGTTTATCATGCAGCTTTCATTATCAAGTTATGTGGATATAGTAGTAGATCTGGTACGCAACGTTTAAATGCACTTGGTATTGAAAATTATAGTTTAATTTATTTTCCTGTAAGCTAACTTATCTTAAATATAAATAATACCTGTAAACTTTATTGTGAGTTTAATCAGTATGCAGTATTATTTTAGATATAAAATTATATTAAAATAATGAATCATGACCTTAAGAATTACAGAATGTTGTATTAATTGTGAAATGTGTGAACCAGAATGTCCCAATCATGCTATTTTAATGATAAATGGTACTTATCATATAAATCAGGATTTATGTACTGAATGTAGAGGGTATTACGAAAAACCAAACTGTCAAATAGTCTGTCCTATTAATAATGCAATCATCAGACATTAAATTTTAATATTTAATTCTTAGTTTTCTATAAGAACTAGTGCATATACGTAATCTTTTTCATCAGTTAATGTAATATGAATGCGTATTACTCCTATGTTTTCTGAGATCATAGCAGCATTTTGCCAACATCGCAAATATGGTTTTCCATATTTATCTTTAAAAACTTCAAAATTTTTAAAAGTAATACCACTACCAATTCCTGTACCAAAAGCTTTTGCAGCGGCTTCTTTAACTGCAAAAATTTTGGCTAAAAAACGAATTGGATATTTATTAATCAAATATTTTTCCCATTCTAAGTTACATAAGATGCGTTTGGCAAATTTATCACCAAAACGGGAGACCACTTCTTCAATACGTCGGATGTTAACAATATCAGCACCTAAACCTAATATACTCATCTATCTGCGGGATTTTTGTAGAATAAATTTCATGTCAGCGACTGCACTAGCTAAACCATTTAAAGTTGCTCGACTAATTATTGCATGACCAATATTAAGTTCAGTTATTTGTGTTAAAGCCGCAATTGATTGGACATTATGATAGTTTAAATCATGACCAGCATTGATTATCAAACCTTTATTAGCCGCATATTTTACCGCATGAATGATACGTGATAATGCTTGATTTTTTTCCGTAGAGGATTTTGCTAAAGCATAAATTCCAGTGTGGATTTCTATACCTAAAGTTTCACTTGCAATTGCGGCATCAATCTGCCGTTCATCAGCGTTGATAAACAACGAAACGAAAATGCCTGCTAATTTTAGATGTTTAATAGCATGCACAATTTTGGAGTGCTGTTCAATAACGTCTAAGCCTCCTTCAGTAGTAATTTCTTTTCTATGTTCCGGTACTAAACAGCAACTCCATGGACGAATTCTACATGCAATTTCTAACATTTCATCAGTTACTGCTATTTCGAGATTCATTCGAGTCTGAATAGTTTGCCGCAAAATTTGTACATCACGATCATTAATATGACGACGATCTTCTCTCAAATGGACTGTAATACTATCGGCACCAGCTTGTTCAGCAATAAATGCGGCTTGTACTGGATCTGGATAATTACAACCACGTGCATTGCGAATGGTAGCAATATGATCAATATTAACACCTAACAGTAATTCTGCCATGATAAACCTCGATACTTATGAAACTTAGATAGTTGTTATAGGCTTATAAGAGAATTATTATCCAAATTAATTTTAATCTTAACCCATAATTTAAGATGTACTGGGGTTTTTAGCATCATTTGTATATCTTTTCGTGATTTAATACCAATCTCTTTGATTTTACTACCTTTACTGCCAATTATAATCTTTTTATGAGCTAAACGTTTAACTAATATTAAAACGTCAATATTATAATGACCAAGTTTATTAAAAGTAATTTGTTCAATTTTAACTTTCACGAAATAAGGCACTTCAGCTCCCAGAATATTAATTAATTTTTCTCTAATAATTTCCGATACTCTAAAATATTTAGATTTATCAGTAACCTTATTTTTAGGGAATTGATGCGCTTTTAATGGTAAATATTTATGAATAATATTTACAATAACATCAATATTATATCCTTTCTTCGCCGAAGTTGGTATAATATCTTGAAATTCCATCTGATTCATTAAAAATTTCATATAAGGTAATAATTTACTTTTATTAGCTATAGTATCAATCTTATTGATTATTAATAGTACTGGAACGGTATTATTGCGTAGTACCTTTAATATAATTTCATCATCTTTAGTCCAAGATGTACCTCCTACCATAAAAAGCACTAGTGCAACATTACTAATATAACTACTTCTAAAATTCATAAAAGGGTGGAGATCTTTTATATTTTTGGTAGAAAAACCAGGAGTATCAATATAAATAGCCTGATAACTTCCTTCAGTATGTATTCCGATAATAGGATGAATAGTAGTATGTGGTTTACTTGAAGTAATGGATATTTTATCTCCTATTAGTTGATTCAGTAAACTAGATTTACCTACATTAGTTTTACCAAAAATTGTAATATAGCCGCAATAGGTTTGACATTTGTTATTCAATTATAAATTCCTAATTTAATCAACATTTTTTCAGCGGCTACCTGCTCTGCTTTTCTACGACTCGTACCCATCCCAATAACCATTTCAGCTCTTCCGCTTATTTGACATCTAATAGTAAAGAGTTGATCATGTGCTTCTCCCTGAATTTTAATGACCAGATAAGTAGGAAGTGATAATTTTTGACTCTGTAGAAATTCCTGTAGACGGGTTTTGGGATCTTTTTGTTTATCTCCCGGAGTAAGATGTGAAATACGAGATTGATACCATATTAAGATTAAGTTTTCTACCGTATAAAGATTACTATCTATAAAAATCCCACCAATAATAGCTTCAATTGTATCAGCTAAGATGGATTCCCGATCCGACCCCCCGTTTTTAATTTCTCCGGATCCCAAGCGTAAATAGCTACCTATATTGAACTCTCTTGCAATTTCAGCTAGAGTATATTCACGTACTAATGTAGAACGCATTCTACTCATATGACCTTCATTAACTTGTGGAAAAAGATGATAAAGCGCATTAGTAATAACATAATTTAAGATAGAATCCCCTAAAAACTCTAGTCGTTCATTGTGTTTACTGCTGGCACTTCTGTGAGTTAATGCTTGTTGTAGTAATAAAGATTTTTGAAAAGTATATCCTATTTTTTTCTGAAGGAGTTGGAGCATAATTAAGTTCACTTAATAATCACTTGCAATTTATTAATATAACCACCCAAGACGATTTAATCTAATACCTGTAGGTAATTTATTTTCTTGTTTATTAAAACTCATCCAGATAAATATAGCTTTTCCAACTAAATTAGTTTCAGGAACAAATCCCCAGTAACGACTATCAGCGCTATTATCACGGTTGTCTCCCATCATAAAATAATATCCTTTAGGAACTAACCAACTAGCCTTGGATTGACCAGGTTGAAGATAATATAGATCGGTAGTACTAGGTACATTAGGTATTAGTAAGATGCGATGATTAATCTTACCAAGAAATTCTTGCCGTTCAAAAAGACGTAGTCCATTGTCAGGTAACAAACTCTGTGACATCTGAGAGAAAGTATTACTTCCATCTTTTCTACCGCTAAATTCCTGGATAAAATTACTAT
Source organism: Candidatus Dasytiphilus stammeri (assembly GCA_045690005.1). Lineage (GTDB taxonomy): Bacteria > Pseudomonadota > Gammaproteobacteria > Enterobacterales > Enterobacteriaceae > Dasytiphilus > Dasytiphilus stammeri_P. The sequence goes on from CP145881.1 coordinate 255,826, forward strand.
TTGTCATTGGAGAATAATTAATATTTAAAGTCTTACATAGCTTAGTAATGTCATTACATGAAGGTTTGATAGTTAATTTCTTGAGGATCGGATCGTATTTAATTAAGTCTCCTGGTAATCCAATAACGCGTTTAATATAATCTAGATGTGGATTTGGGGGATATTTAAAAACTACAATATCTCCTCTATTAGGATGTCCAGTTTTTATCCATGTATTTTGCGTTAGAGGATTTTTAATACTATAAGCAAATTTTTCAACCATAATAAAATCTCCAATTAGCAGTGTAGGCATCATTGAACCGGATGGAATTTGAAATGGTTCTAAAATAAAAGATCGCACTATAAAAACTACTAATAGTACTGGAAAAAGGTCGCCCGCGGTTTTTATCCATTTGTTAGTTGTATTATGAAGTTGTCCATTAGTAGATGGAGATTTCCATTTATCCAAACTCCACATTAGCCCGGTTATCAAGGTACCGATTGCTAAGATTAAAGCTAATGTATGCGCCATAAGTTTTCCTTTATATATATTATTAATTTAATTTATCAACATGCAAAATAGTCAAAAAGGCTTCCGACGGAATTTCAATTTTTCCTAAAAGTTTCAAACGTTTCTTACCTTGTTTTTGTTTGGTCAGTAATTTTTTCTTCCTGCTAACATCGCCACCGCCCTGACATTTTACCAGAACATTTTTTCGTAATTGCTTGATAGTTGATCTGGCGATAATCCGATTTCCTATGGCGGCTTGAATATTAATATCAAATTGCTGACGTGGAATAATATTTTTAATTTTTTCGAGGATCTTATTGGCACGTTGTTGCGCGTTAGTCCGATGAGTAATCATTGATAGGGCGTCCACGCTATGTTTATTAATTAAGATATCTACTCTTACTAAATCTGATGCTTGATACCGCTTGAAATTATAATCTAAGGTTGCATATCCACTAGATACCGATTTCAATCTATCGAAAAAATCAATAAATATTTCAGCCATGGGAATTTCATATATTAACTCAACTTGATTGCGGTGGTAAAACATATTCATTGGAACTCCACGCTTTTCTATACATAATGTAATGACATTTCCTAAATAATCTCGAGGCAAAAATATCCGACATTCGGCAATGGGTTCACGTAATACAATAATTTGATTAGAACAGGGAAGACGATAGGGACTATCGATATCTATAATTTCACCTTTTTGGTTTTCTAACTGATATATCACGGTTGGCAAAGTAGTTACCAATTCGATATTATACTCTCTTCTTAATCGTTCTTTAATAATATCCATGTGTAATAGACCTAAAAATCCACAGCGAAAACCAAAACCTAAGGCACTGGATTTTTCTGGTTCATAATACAAGGATGCATCATTAAGACTAAGCTTACTTAGTGCATTCCGAAATACTTCATAGTCTTTATTACTAATTGGAAATAATCCTGCATATGTTTGAGGTTTAATTTTTTTAAAACCTGGAAGAGCTTGATTAGAGGAATTAACAGCAAGTGTTATTGTATCTCCTACTGGAACCCGCGTAATGTCTTTAATGGCACAGGCTAACCAACCTACTTCGCCACAATGTAATATATAACTATCAATTTGTTGGGGTGTAAAAATACCTAGTCGTTCTACATAATAAAATTGTTTACTATTAATTATTTTTATTTTATCTCCTTTACGAAGGTTACCATTTTTAATTCGTATTAAGGAAACTACCCCAAGGTAATCATCAAACCATGAATCAATAATCAGGGCTTGTAATGGAGCATGTTCTTCACCATCTGGTGATGGTATATCACGTATTAAGCGTTCAACTACTTCAACGACTCCGACACCATTTTTTGCCGAGCAGTAAACAGAAGTCGCTGCTTTGATACCAAGAATATCTTCCATTTCCTGAGCAACCTTATTAGGATCTGCAATAGGTAAATCGATTTTATTGATAATAGGTACAATTTTTAGATCCATTTCTAGTGCAGTATAGTAATTAGATAAAGTTTGTGCTTCAACTCCTTGTCCAGCATCAACTACTAATAATGCACCTTCACATGCCGCTAGAGATCTGGAAACTTCATAAGAAAAATCGACATGACCAGGAGTATCAATTAAATTTAATAAGTAAGTTTTACCATTTTTTGCATGATAATGAAGTGTCACACTTCTTGCTTTTATTGTAATGCCACGTTCACGCTCCAAATCCATAGAATCGAGGACTCTATTAGCAATTTTGCGATTAGATAATCCCCCACATAATTCAATTAATCTATCAGATAATGTTGATTTACCATGATCAATATGGGCTATAATTGAGAAATTTCTTATATGCTTATTCATTAAGCGCACGTATGAATCATAAATTTTAGTTAATTTTATTGATCCGTTATGAAATATTCAGATATTCTAATAATTGACGTATAATTTCACGATTGCTTCGGTTTTTCATAAAATTTTGGATATTTATTGCAACTTTTGGACCAATATTTTCAACTTTAATTAAGGTTTCAATATTAGCATTCATCAAAGCATTCAAAGTACCGAAATAATTCGCTAAATTTAACGACATTGCTTCTCCTACTTTAAGAATTCCTAAGGAGTATATAAAGCGTGATAAGGTAGTTTTTTTAGCGTGATTTATAGCGTTAATAATATGGTTTGCGGCTTTAGTTCCTATACGATCTAAAGTCACTAGTTGATTAGTGGTAAGCTTAAATAAATCCGCGAAGGTGTAAACATATTGCTGATCAACTAATTGATTAATAATTTTATTTCCTAGCCCTTGAATATTTAGTGCCCGACGTGATACAAAATGTTTTAAAGATTCTTTAATTTGGGCAGAACAAATCATTTTTCCAGTACAGCGTGCGACTCCTTGCAACCGCTCAATTGTAGAATGACAAACTGGACAATGTTCTGGGAAAAATACTTTCCGGGCATTTAAGGGTCTTTTGGATTTTATCACCCTAATTACCTGCGGAATTACTTCTCCAGCACGTCGAATCAATATTATATCGCCTAGATGTAAGTCTAAATCTTCAATTTCTTTAAAATTATGTAAGGTAGCATTGCTTATTAGAACGCCACTAATCCTGATGGGTTCCAGACATGCTACAGGTGTTATCACTCCTGTGCGTCCTACCTGGAATTTAATTTCACGTAAATAAGTTAAATGTTCCTGTACTGGAAATTTAAATGCTATAGCCCATCGCGGAGCTCGTGCACCGTAACCTAACTGCTTATGTAAAATTTGGGAATCTACTTTAATTACTATACCATCAATATCAAAGTCTAATTGATAGCGGAGGGCTTGAATTTTATTATAGAAATAGAGAACTTCTTCAGCTGTTTTGCAAAGATAACTGTAATTGCATATAGGAAAATCCCATTTTTTTAATTGCATCAAGGTATGCCAATGGCTACTTGGTATTTCTCCACCTTCCCATGAACCAATACCATATGTATAAAATGAAAGTTTCCGTTGTGCAGTAATACTAGGATCTACTTGACGTAGAGATCCAGCTGCCGCATTACGCGAATTAGCAAAAATTCTCTGTCCAGATTGCCTAGCGGCTAGATTAAGTTTTTTTAAAATATTTTTTTTCATAAAAACTTCACCACGAATTTCTATTCGATGAGGTACCTTATTATTATTTCTAATAATCCTTGGTATTTCCGTAATAGTATATACATTATTAGTAATATTTTCACCCCTCCTTCCATCTCCACGTGTTGATGCTTGTATTAGTACTCCATTTTCATATAATAAGTTAACTGCTAGTCCATCTAGCTTCAGTTCACAGCAAAAATTTATCCTGGTATTTGATTTTAGACGTTCCTTAATCTGTCTAATAAATTTCCAATAACCTGCTTCGTTGAAAACATTATTCAATGAAAGCATAGGCGTTCTATGTTGAACTGTATCAAAATGAGTGAGTAATAAAGAACCAACTCGCTGTGTTGGAGAATCCGGTGTGATTAATTCAGGATAATTCTTTTCTAACGCATATAACTTCAGCATAAGTTTATCATATTCCGCATCAGTTAATTGTGGTTCACCTAACGTATGATATTGATATTCGTGATGTAGTAATAATTTACGTAACTTAACAAGTTTTTCTTTTATAGATGCCATAAGTATAAGATTATCGTTCCATAGAAAAATGACTACAAAAATAACTCGCCAAATATTCTTATCATCTTAAGCAAATCAAATATATTTATCTAATTATTAAACTAGTACTAATACATCCTAGTAGCTTACCTCATACATGATCTTATATAAGATAATCAAAATTATAATCTTTTAATTATTGGGCAAAATTTCCATCAGCGATAATTAATGTCTCGTAAATAATTAACTTAAGTATACTATACCTAGAATCTCTATAAGATTTTTAATTGTTAAAGTACTTGCATTTTTACATTTAATTAACTAATGATAAGATATAGGTGATTCTAATCAATTTTAAAATCAAATTACATTATTAATTCATTCTATTAGTGTCTTACAACTATTGAAACTAGTGCTGTTTTATTTAATCATTATTGTAAAATACTAATTTAGGAAAACACTCATAATCCCATTTATAATTATCTATTACTAGATGGACTTTAGATTTATAGATCTTAATTGTGATTAATACTAATGATTAGTTAGTTCTAGTTAATTTCTAGTTGAATTTGGTTTTAAAAGTGCGATAGGATGTTATCTACATACTTATGTTATTTACTAGTACTAACCTACTATACGAAGTATAATAGATTATTACTAAATTACTTAATAAAATAGAATAATTGATGAATATAAATATTACCAAACTATTAAATGGAAATTATATACTTCTGTTATTTGTGATTCTTACATTAGGCCTATGTATGGGAAAATTACGCATAGGCACACTTCAATTGGGAAATTCCATTGGAATTCTATTAGTATCGCTAATTATAGGACAACAACAATTTGCTGTCAATACAGAACCTTTTAATCTAGGATTTATCCTGTTTATATTTTGTGTAGGCATTGAAGCTGGACCCAATTTTTTCTCTATTTTTTTCCGAGATGGTAAAAATTACTTATTACTTACTTTAATAATGATTATTAGTGCGCTGTTAACTCTTTTTGCATTAGGATCTATATTTCACTGGGATATGGGTCTCGCAGCTGGAATCTTAGCAGGATCTATTACATCTACTCCGGTACTTGTAGGAGCCGATGATACCTTACGTCAGACGTTAATAGAGACTCATGCACTTCGAATAGCACAGAATAATCTGAGTTTAGGCTATGCGTTCACCTATTTATTAGGATTGGTAAGTCTAATACTTGGAGCACGCTATTTGCCAAAACTACAACAACATGATTTATCTACTAGTGCGCAACAAATTGCCAGGGAACGTGGATTAGATACCGATCGAGGAAGAAAAGTATGGTTACCTGTAATTAGAGCTTATCGGGTTGGTCCAGAATTAGTAGCGTGGGCAGGTGGTAAAAACTTACGTGAACTTGGAATTTATCTTCAGACAGGTTGTTACATTGAGCGCATTAGACGTAATGGCATTCTAGCTAATCCAGATGGTGATGCTGTACTCCAGGTTGGAGACGAAATATCTCTAGTAGGTTATCCAGAAGCACATGCACGTTTGGACCCAAGTTTTCGCAATGGAAAGGAGGTATTTGATCGTGATTTACTAGATATGCGCATTGTTACTGAGGAGATTGTAGTAAAAAATCATAATGTTGTTAATAAGCGTTTGAGTCAATTAAAATTAACAGATCATGGTTGTTTTTTAAATCATGTAATCCGCAGTCAAATTGAAATGCCACTTGATGATAGTATTATTCTGAATAAAGGTGATGTCTTACAAATTAGTGGCGAAGCACGACGTGTAAAAACGGTTGCAGATCGCATTGGTTTTATCTCTATACATAGTCAAGTAACTGATTTATTAGCTTTTTGTAGTTTTTTTGTAATTGGATTAATAATTGGAATGATTACTTTTCAATTGAATCATTTTACTTTTAGTATAGGTAATGCAGCTGGACTACTATTTGCCGGAATTATGCTCGGTTTTTTGCGTGCTAATCACCCCACTTTTGGTTATATACCACAAGGGGCACTAACAATGGTCAAGGAATTTGGTCTAATAATATTTATGGCAGGAGTTGGATTAAATGCTGGAAATAGTCTCATGCATGGTGTAGGTAGTCTAGGACTAGAAATGTTAATTTCTGGCTTATTAGTAAGCTTAATACCAGTTATGATCTGCTTCTTCTTTGGTGCATGGATTTTACATATGAATCGTGCACTTTTATTTGGTGCCATTATGGGAGCACGTACCTGTGCGCCGGCGATGGAAATTATCAATGATGCATCCCACAGTAATATACCGGCACTTGGATATGCAGGTACCTATGCGATTGCCAATGTTCTTCTTACCTTAGCAGGTACACTGGTAGTGATCCTTTGGCCTATTATTATAGGTTAAATTTGAATAAAAATACCATATTTATCGAATATTTACCTGAAATTCGATCGAACAGAGATGTTGGAACGACTGAACCAAACGATATTTAATTGGGTTAATGCTACTCCTCATTCACTACATATTATTATTTTAGCTACATACTTAGCGCAATATTTAATATTGGTGATTCCATTAATATTTAGTATTTTATGGTTTTGGGGATCTAAAGATTATCTTACAGTACAGCGAAAATTAATATTAAAGACAATTATTGCCATAATTATCAGTTTATTAATTTCTTATAGTATAAGAAAATTATTTCCTCATGAACGTCCTTTTACTATGGGATTAGGTTACGTCTTTTTGAAACATAGTAAAAGTAATTCTTTTCCTAGTAATCATGGAACGATCATTTTTACTTGTGCTATTGCTTTTAGTATTTGGTATCGAATTTGGACAGGAATAATCATTTTTTTTCTAGGTATAGTTATCGCTTGGTCTAGAATTTATCTAGGATTACATTGGCCACTAGATATGCTTGGTGCTTTACTATCTAGTCTTATAGGGTGTATAGGCTCGCAATATATCTGGTATATATGTGGAATAAAAATATTTAAGATATTTTCTTATATTTATCGTTATTGCTTTGCTTTACCGATACGTAAAGGTTGGATTAGATATTAAATTAGAATTTGAGAATTTTTACTTTATTTATCTCTTGTCTTGTAGAGACAGTAATTGGTAGTTGAAGATGATTATTACCAATTCTTTAAATAAAGATTTCATTATTCCTAATTCCTATGGGAGATTTTTTTCAAATAATATGTTAGAATTATTTGGATGAAAGATTAAATCTTTTTTTATAAAAGACATTACATCGTAGCATAGAGACCTAATTCCTTCTCTAGAATTAGCTGATATTAAGTAATATTTTTCCTTCCATCCTAATGCTTGAGTAATCCCTTCAGCATATTCTTTAGTTTCTATTTTTTTACATAGATCTATTTTATTAAAAACTAACCAGCATGGCATTTGAGCCAATTGTTTACTATATTTTTCAAGTTCATTAATAATAATACGTATATTATTTAATAGATCTGAACCATCCATTGGCTCTATATCAATTAAATGTAATAACATACGACAACGTTCTAGATGTTTTAGGAAACGAATTCCTAATCCTTCTCCATGAGATGCTCCTTTAATTATACCGGGTAGATCAGCAATCACAAAACTTTGCTCTTGATCAATTCTAACTACACTAAGACTAGGTACTAATGTAGTAAACGGGTAAGCTGCTACTTTAGGTTTAGCAGTAGAAACTGCTCTAATAAAAGTCGATTTACCAGCATTTGGTAATCCTACTACTCCAACATCTGCAATAAGCATTAATTCTAATTTTAATTCACGTTTGTCTCCTAATTCTCCAGGACTGTTTTGAAGCGGAGTACGATTAATTGAAGATTTAAATCTGGTATTACCTAAACCATGGTAACCTCCTGTAGCAACTAAAATTTTTTGGTCATTTTTTACTAAATCACCTAGAATTTCATGTGTATTATTATCAATAACTCTGGTACCCAGCGGAACTTTTATAATTACATGTTTTCCATTTTTTCCAGTACTATTGCGACTTTGTCCTTTTTTACCGTTACCTGCCCGAAAAATTCTCTCAAAATTAAAGTCGACAAGTGTATTTAAATTGACATCACCTGCTATATAAACGTTACCACCGTTGCCACCATCACCTCCATCTGGTCCCCCTTTTGGAATAGATCTTTCACGTCGGAAGCTCACACAACCACTTCCTCCATTTCCAGCAATAACCGTAATTAAGGCTTCATCAATAAATTTCATATTTATTTCATTTCTCCGTATTAAACGGGATCTGGTTATTTGATACCTCTATTAAATTTTAGAATATTATATTATATTATATTAATATATTGGCGTTTTTTTGATCCTTTTGCTGAGATTTTTACTTTACCGGAGATTAATGCAAATAAAGTATGATCACGTCCACAACCTACATTCATACCAGCATGAAATTTAGTACCACGTTGACGAACAATTATACTACCAGCTTCTACTAACTCACTGCCATACCGTTTCATACCAAGGCGCTTCGCTTTAGAATCCCGACCATTGCGAGTTGAACCGCCCGCCTTTTTATGTGCCATTTATTAAATCCTCTCTGAACAAATAATATTATTAATCTTAACGGTGGTAAACCATTGACGATGTCCTTGTTTTTTACGGTAATGTTTACGTCTACGAAATTTAATGATTTTGATTTTTTGTCCACGATCATGACTGATTATATCAGCACTAACTCTACCTCCTTTTACTAAAGGAGCACCAATATTAATATTATTACCATTTACAACCATTAATACCTGATCAAAATCAATTGTTTTTCCATGGTCGATATTAAGCTTTTCCAGACGAATTATTTGACCACTTTTTACCCGATATTGTTTACCCCCAGTTTGGAAAACTGCATACATATTAAACTCCCTTATTATCATTATCTACTGATACGGTTAGATTAATTCAGAATTTAATGAAGATTTTTATGGATTTATAAGCTAAGGACCATAATTATTATTACTTGTAAGTATCAATCCTCTATTAGAGACTTAAGATTGCTAGTGGAACGTACCCGCTGAATTTTAGCACCCAACATGGTCAATTTATTCTCAATATTTTCATATCCTCGATCTATATGATCGATATGATCAATCATGGTCGTACCAAAAGCGATACATCCTGCTATAATTAAACAGGCAGAAGCCCGTAAATCTGATGCAATTACTTTAGCAGCCAACAACCTTTTTACACCATAACAAATAAGATTATTATTTCGTAATTGAGCACGGGCTCCCATTTTAATTAATTCCGGTACATGTCGAAAACGATTTTCAAAAATTTTTTCAGTAATCACACCACTACCATAAGAAATAATATTTAACAGAGAAAATTGTGCTTGCATATCAGTGGGAAATCCAGGATATGGTGCCGTGCAAATATTAACCGCATGCGGCCGCTTTCCGTACATATTAAGTTTAATCCAGTCATTACCAATAATAATTTCCGCTCCGGCTTCACGTAATTTAGCTAATACAGCATTTAAGGTATGTGGTTGTGTATTACGACACCATATACTTCCACCAGAAACTGCGGCAGCAACTAGAAAAGTACCTGTTTCTATCCGATCTGGAATAATACTATAAATTCCACCACCAAGGCGTTTGACACCTGTGATAGTGATGCGAGATCCTCCTACTCCCCTAATTTTAGCGCCTAAGCAATTTAAGAATTTAGCAGTATCCACTACTTCAGGTTCTCGTGCAGCATTTTCAATAATTGTATCACCAATTGCTAATGTAGCAGCACACATAATAGTTACCGTAGCCCCAACACTAACTCTATCCATAAAAATAGAAGTACCTTTTAACCGTCCATTGACAATACCATTTACCTCATCACCTTCTAAAGTGATCTTAGCTCCTAATTGTTCTAAGCCATAAAGATGTAGATCAATTGGACGTGCACCAATTGCACATCCTCCAGGAAGTGAGATTCGACCCTTTCCAAAACGAGCCAGTAGTGATCCTAGAGCCCAAATAGATGCTCGCATATTTTTAGCTAATTCATAAGGAACACCATATGTACTGATATTACTAGCATCCATAAATATTCGGTTATTATTAAATACCTGTTTAACCCCTAAATAACTTAGAAGTTGGATTGTAGTATTAATATCTATAAGTTTTGGAACATTTTGTATTTCTACCGGTTCTTCTGCTAATAACGTAGCAAACATGATGGGTAAGGCAGCATTTTTAGCACCTGAAATCGTAATTTCACCATTGAGCTTAGTTGGTCCATGCACATAAAATTTATCCATTATCATAAATCTACTGGATTCTTCAATTCATACCATTCTTGAGTGGTATAAGTTTTAATAATAAGCGCATGGATGCTATTATTTGCAATATATTTCATCAAAGGTTTATAAATAAATTGTTGTTTGGTCAATCTGTTCATTTCTGAAAATTTATCATCTACAGCAATAATTTTGAAATTTTTACCATTCCCGGTAACATACACTTTCTGTATAGATAAAGTATTCATTAGTATGTTTTTAATTTCAATATTTTCCATGATCTTTGATATAAGAAGATTATCTAAATAAATGATGAATAATACTAAATAATTTAAATAGCTAAATTTACCATGAGTAGTATGTAACTAATAAATAAAAATTACCATAAAAGCATAATAAAAATTATTATATTAATACACATAAAGTGACGTTAGTTTCCTACTTCGCAAGAGAAGAAACCATATGATAGCATAATTATTAAGTTTTGAATAATCAGGTTATCTTTAATAAAATCCAGATAATGGTTGGTGATAAAGAGATCATATTAAAAAATTTTTAATTACCGCATTTCACGTTCAGCTTCAGTTAGAGAAGCCCGAAAGGCTTTTCTTTCAAAAAGTCTTTTCATATATTCATTGAATTCTGTTGAACTTATACTATATAAATCAATACCTAATTTAGGTAAGCGCCATAGTAATGGAGCTAAGTAACAATCCACGAGACTAAATGTTTCACTCATAAAGTACGGTGTTTGATCAAAAATTCGAGCGATTGCTAGTAGCTCTTCACGTAACTGTATTCTTGCCGCATCAGCTTGCTGAACTCTCTCCGTTTCAATAATATTTTTTAAATTATATAAATCTTGTTCTACACGATGCATCATTAATCGATTAGTACCCCGCGCTACGGGATAAACTGGCATCAGTGGAGGATGAGGAAATCTTTCGTCTAGATATTCCATAATAATACGGGAATTATAAAGAGTAACTTCACGATCTACTAGTGTAGGCAGAGTACGATACGGATTAAGTTGAATCAGATCTTGTGGAAGCAGATCTGATTCAACTTGTTTTATTTCTACATTTACGGCTTTTTCAGCTAAAACAAGGCGCACTTGATGACTAAAAATATCCGTAGTACCAGAAAATAACGTCATTACAGAACGTTTTTTGGCCTGGACAGCCATATAATAAATCCTCCTAATTAATCTTAAATAATCATGCGGTGCTAATTAATTTATCTTGGCTATATCAATTGTAGCATGGTGTGGAATGATTATTAGGATATAAATATAAACATATTTCGTAATATGGAATTATCATGAAATTGTATGAATTTAAACTGCGTAACTAGATGTTAGTTTGGATTTTAGCGCTTGGAATATTGTGGACTACGCCGTGCTTTACGTAGGCCAATTTTTTTGCGTTCTACTTGGCGTGCATCGCGTGTAACGAAACCCGCTTTACGCAATATCGGACGTAAAGAAGCATCGTAATTTATTAATGCACGTGTTATTCCATGACGAATAGCCCCAGCTTGACCTGAAACTCCTCCACCTTTAACAGTAATAAAAATATCTAATTTACCTAACATCTGTACTAATTCAAGTGGTTGAAAAACAATCATGCGGGCGGTTTCTCGCCCAAAATATTGTTCGATTTTAAGTTTATTTATAATAATATTACCCTTACCAAGTTTCATAAAAACTCTGGCTGAAGAACTTTTACGACGTCCAGTACCGTAATTTTGAGATTCTATCATATAAAACCCTAATTAAATTTCCAGAAATTGCGGTTGTTGTGCTATATGAGAATGTTGGTTACCCGCATATATTTTAAGTTTACGCAACATAATACGTCCTAATGGACCTTTAGGCAACATCCCTTTCACCGCTTTTTCAATAACTTTTTCTGGATGATTGATAATCATATCTTTAAAAGAAGTTTTTTTTAAATTACCAATATAGCCAGTATGATGATAGTAAAACTTATTGTTATATTTCTTACCTGTAAGAATCACTTTATTTGCATTAATAACAATAATATAATCACCTGTATCAATGTGCGGAGTATATTCAACTCGGTGTTTACCTCGAAGACGTAATGCTAATTCGGTTGCTAAACGTCCTAACTTTTTTCTATTGGCATCAATCAAATACCACTTTCTTACTAGATCTGATGATTGAACTATAAAAGTTTTCATGTACATGATCCTAAATTAATTACTATTATTAATATAACATTCGTTCACTGTTTTTACTTGATAAAAAAAAAGCCAAATATTCTTAAAAATGAATATTTCTTAAGATATGCTCTCTAAAAAAAGAGATTTACATGATTGATTATCAATTACTGAATACCTTATAATTAAACATGTTGTTTAACAAATTCTTGGCCTATCTTAATGTCTTTTCTTAAAGTTTCTAACATTTGATCTAGACAAGTTTTTTCAAAATGACTTAATGGACCAATGGGTTTCAATTGAGCGATACCTTCTTTACCTAAGAGAACCGGCTGGGCAAAGAATTTAGCATATTTACCATCTCCTTCAACATAAGCACATTCTACGATATTCTTACCACCATGTAATGCCATAACCATAGAAATTATAAAATTTAATGCGGCATATCCCATTGATAATGTGGCAGATCCACTACCAGCTTTTGCCTTTACTACTTCTGTCCCGGCATTTTGAATATTTTTAGTAATCATCTCAATTTCATTTGCGGTAAAAATGATATCTGGAATTTGTGACAATAATGGTAAAATAGTTAATCTCGAATGACCTCCAATCACATTAATCTTGAAATTCTTGAGGATTTTTCCTTTTAATTCAGCAACCAAAGTATTGGCTCGGTTAATATCTAATGTTGTAATACCAAATAATTTATTTTTATTATAAACGCCCGCGGTTTTGAGGACTTCCGCTGCAATAGAAACAGTACTATTTATGGGATTAGTAATAATTCCAATAAGTGATTGAGGACAAATATTTGAAATATGTTTACATAAGTTATATACAATTTCAGCATTAACGTTAAATAAATCACCACGTTTCATTCCAGGTTTACGAGCCACACCAGCACACATCACAACTATATCAGCTCCATGCAATGCATGCTTAATATCTCTGCTACTAAATCCTTGTACTTTAACAGACGTTGGGATATGGCTTAAATCAGCAGCTATGCCCAGAATTACCGGTAAAATATCATATAAATATAGTTCTGAGCCTACTGGTAAATTGATTTTTAGAAGCAATGCAAGCGCTTGTCCTATTCCACCTGCGGCACCTAAAACTACAATTTTCATTATTTCTCCTTTTCTTTCTCCATGAAAGATTTGGTCATTTTAAGAATTCAAATTAAAGAGAATATATATTAAGATTTTATTGATTACTTTTTTATTCTTCAATGGCTTTTCGCAATTTATTCATAGCATTCTTTTCTAGTTGTCGTACTCTTTCCGCAGAAACTCCATATTGTTCAGCTAGATTCTGTAATGTGGTTCTATGATTTTCATTAAGCCAACGTGAACGAATAATATGCTGGCTACGCTTATCTAGCAATTGTATTGCATCATTTAATTTACTAGTAGCATGAGTTTCCCAATTATTTTCTTCAATATTATTGGCAAAATCTGAATTTTTATCCTGTAAATATAATAAAGGTATAGAATGAAATTTATTTTCATCAGATGTATCATTTTTATGCTCAATATTCGTATCTTGTGCTGCCATACGTGATTCCATTTCACGCACATCCTTACTAGAAACTCCCAATTCTCTTGCAACCATATCAACTTCATCTTGGTTAAACCAGCCTAGCCTTTGCTTGATTTTACGTAAATTAAAAAAAAGTTTTCTTTGTGCTTTAGTTGTGGCAACTTTTACAATCCGCCAGTTACGTAAGACATATTCATGGATTTCCGCTTTAATCCAGTGTACAGCGAAAGATACGAGACGTACCCCTACTTGAGGATTAAAACGTCTTACCGCCTTCATCAAACCAATATTACCTTCTTGAATCAGATCTGACTGAGATAATCCATATCCTGAATAATTTCTTGCTATATGAACTACAAAGCGCAAGTGAGATAAAATCAGTGTTTTAGCAGCTTCTAGATCCCCATGATAATATAATCGTTTAGTCAAAAGCTTTTCTTCATCGGCTGACAACATTGGCCAAGAATTAGCTGTTCTAATATAGGATTCTAAGTTACCCAATGCTGCTACGGCTAAAATTTGCATATTTCTCCTCATTACCAATCCTCTTATTTTAATTGCTGAAATTAATATTCCATTATTGATTTTGTGAATCACAGCTCGAAATTAGCCAAATAAAATTAATTTATTCATTTTTATAAAAGATTGCTTCTATAAATTCCTCGGAATTAAAGGGACGCAAATCATCAATACTTTCTCCAATACCAAGATAGCGAATGGGAATATGAAATTGATTTGCTAAAGAAAAAATTACACCTCCTTTAGCTGTACCATCTAATTTAGTTAGAGTAATTCCAGTTACTCCAATCATTTCATTAAATAATTTCGTTTGGTTGATTGCATTATTACCTGTAGTCGCATCAATAATTAGCATGATTTCATGTGGAGCACTGTTATCAACTTTTTTTATTGTCCGAACGATCTTTTTTAATTCATCCATAAGATGCAATTTATTCTGTAATCTTCCAGCCGTATCAGCAATGATAACATCAATTTCACGAGATTTCGCAGATTTAATTGCATCAAATATAACTGAAGCAGAATCTGATCCTGGATGTTGAGAAATCACGGAGATACCATTACATTTTCCCCAAAATTGTAATTGTTCAATAGCGGCGGCTCGGAAGGTATCACCTGCGGCTAATACTACTGATTTTCCTGAAGTATGTAATTGTTTTGCTAGTTTACCAATAGTCGTAGTTTTACCGGTGCCATTAACTCCTATTGCTAATATAATAAAAGGAATTTGGTTATTATCAATTTGCAAGGGTTTATCAATATTTTTTAAAATATTGAATAACTCTACTTTCAAAAGATCATAAATGATTTGTGTATCATCATCTAATGCATTTGAAATTAGCTTATTTTTAATATTACTAATAATACCAGATACTAGATCTATACTAATATCTGCTAAAATAAGTTGTTCTTCTATATTTTGAAATAAATGTTCATCTATTTTATTACGATTTAATAAATTAGCTAATCCTGTACCTATCTGATGACGGGTTTTAATTAATTGGCGCTTTAATTTTTCTAATAAATTTTTATTATCTAAATGAGATTTTATGTTGGATTGGAATTGGTTATCTTTCATAATAGTACTACTCGTGATGATTAAAATTAATTTTTATTTTAAAGATAAGTATAGGGTACATTAATAATATTCTATGAGATTAATAGAATTTCCTACAATCTATTTTACTTTTAAATAAAATGAAAATAAAATATAATGCTAATTACCATTGTAATCTGAGGATTATTGGTGGTAAATGGGGTGGTCGTAAAGTGCCAATTTCTATAAGCCGCAATTTACGACCTACTACACATAGAGTGCGAGAAACATTATTTAACTGGTTATCCTATGAGATAACGCAAGCACATTGTCTTGACTGTTACGCTGGCAGTGGTGCACTCTCAATTGAAGCATTATCTCGTTATGCGGCTTCTGCAACATTATTAGAATTAAAACGTCAGATTGTTTTTCAAATAAAAAAAAATTTAGCACTACTAGGTACTACTAAAGGTAAAGTAATACATACTAATACATTAAGTTGGTTGGCAAAACCAGGAGTACCATTTAAGTTAGTCTTCTTAGATCCACCATTTAATCGCAATCTTTTAGAATTAACTATTTCATTATTGGAAAAATATGGCTGGTTGGCTGATGAAGCGTGGATTTATGTTGAAAGCAATACCCAAATCCATCAATCATTATCCGTACCTGAAAATTGGGAACTTTATAGAATGAACAAAGCAGGTCAAGTTTATTATAATTTATACTTGCGTTATCAAAAAAAATTTACATTACTAATGTAGATTTTTTTGAAAGGTATTATTTTTTTTGATTAAAATAACTTATTTTTTTTACTGGCACATAATGGAAAAGTCGCAATATTATCTCCAATTTCCTTAATTCTTTTACTACCCTTGGGTTTAACTAGATCAATGCGAATCACAGCTTGTACTGGTATATAACTTTTAGTAACATCTTGAAATTCCATTTGTAATTTTTCAATACTAGGATCTATTAAAACGGTAGACGGTGTAGTGAAAATAAAATCGCCAATTTCTATAAATCCGAATAGACTACTGTTCGATATTTCACGAACATACAGCTGATAGTTTTTGCTATTATTCATAAACTGTATCCGGTACAGGATTCGATCACTGCTCATTAAGTCTCTCTATATAGATTTATTTTATAAAAAGTATTCTATCTAGATAAAATACAACTGTATGCTACATAATCTATTTCTAATCTAAATTAGAAATGATTTTAATTTTCCTCGTTGTTAACTCTAATATTGCTAATATTACCAATTACCTCTAATATTGTTCAAGTATGGAGATCTTATTAGCCCATATCATTTGGTTATTTAGCAATTTTCGCAGATCTTTTGCTGCTGATCAAGCAATAATGATGAGTTGTTATTGGAAGGGGGATTTGATTTCAATCAAATAATTCAATAGTATCAAGTAAAATTAAATTTTAATAACAGTATATTAGCAATTGATAAAGAAAAACAATATAATTCTTATGAGTTTTAGTGTATCTTTTTAAGCTTTTTTATTATAAAATAATATGGTACATTTAACGTTGATTGGTCTAGAAGTTCATGATCCATAAATTGACAAAACAAAGGAATATCTCTAAGAGCAGCTGGATCATCGGTAATGATCAGTAGTGTTTCACCATTTAGCATCAGGCGTACAGTTTTACGTACTATCATTAATAGTTCTGGACAGCGTATACCTAGTGTATTTATCCTATGGTTAGGAATAATAGAAAATTTATACATATTCCATAATAGCTAATAGCTCCCTCCATATAATTTCTACTATTACATTAAAAAGATAATTTTACACTAAAAGTAGCTAATTACTAGGAATAATAAAAAGTAATATTTTACTTTGACTGATAATTATTACTGATAATAATCTACGCTTATAGATAATCAATGGCGTGATTTTATTTATGTTAAATTTTTTTGCATATCTGGAATATCCAACTATCTTACTACTCGCACTTGCATTAGTTTTTGTTTTATCATATGAAATGATAAACGGTTTTCATGATACGGCAACTGCTGTGGTAACGGTTATTTATACCCGTGCTTTGCATAGTTCAATAGCAGTATTAATGGCTGGATTGTTTAATTTTTTTGGAGTGATATTAGGTGGATTAAGTGTTGCCTATGCAATTGTTCATCTACTTCCTACAGATTTATTGATAAATGTTAGTTCTGGTCATGGATTAAATATGATATTTTCTATGCTTTTAGCAGCTATCATTTGTAATTTAGTGACTTGGTATTTGAAATTGCCATCTTCAAGTTCACATACTCTCATTGGAGCTATTATTGGAATAGGTATAACTAATGCATGGATTAAGGGCTTACCTGTTATCAAAGCGCTAAATTTATCTCAAATTAGTAAAATTTTAATTTCACTAATAATCTCACCTGTTATAGGAATACTAGTAGCTGGTCAATTAATTTATTTATTAAGATGGTACGGTAATAGTCATCGTATTCATATGACACCGATAGAATGTGAAAAGACTGCTGGAAAAAAAAAACCACCATTTTGGATACGCATCATCCTAATTATTTCAGCTGCGGGAATAAGCTATTCACATGGTGCTAATGATGGTCAAAAAGGAGTAGGACTAATTATGTTAGTTCTAATAGGTATTGCTCCTACATTTTTTGTTATTGATTTAAATGCATCTGATTATAATATTATGCGGACACGCGATGCGGTAAATCATTTAGAGTATTTTTATAAAAAATCACCTCAAAAAATTAATATTGCAGATGACTTTTGTGAAAGTCATAGAATTCTTCAATCAGTCAAATATGCCAAGGATATTTTATTTAATATTAATAATTACAAGCAAATCAAAGCTAATCAGCGGATTAAAATACGTCGTTTATTAATGTGTTTATCCGACGTGGCTAATAATTTAGCAAAATTACCGTCAACTAATTATAAAGATAAACATCTTCTGAATTTAATTCAAATTAATCTTCTCAAAACCATTGAATATGCTCCAAGGTGGATTATTATGGTAGTAGCTTTAGCATTATCACTAGGAACTCTGATAGGTTGGCAACGTATTACTATTACGATAGGTGAAAAACTTTGTAAAAATAGTATGACTTATGCTCAAGGTATCGCGGCACAATTAACTGCCGCAGTATCCATCGGTATTGCTAGTTATACTGGAATGCCCGTTTCAACTACACATGTTCTATCCTCATCAATAGTAGGAGCTCAACTGTTTGATGGTGGAGGTGTGCAAATTAAGATTCTTAAAAATATTCTTTTAGCTTGGGTTTTTACTTTTCCAATAACAATGTTATTATCAGCATTAATATATTTAATATCAATTTATTCTATCTAAAACACAATTAAATAAGTTAACAATAATTAGTTAATACCATAATTGTTTAACATTGCCTCAATTTGAGGTTCTCGTCCCATAAATTTTTTAAATAAGATCATCGGTTCTTCAGAACCACCTTTTTCAAGAATCTTTTTTAAAAAAGATTTACCTATCGTACTGTTAAAAATACCTTCTTCTTGAAATCTAGAATAAGCATCAGCTGCTAATACATTAGCCCACAAATAACTATAATATCCTGCCTCATATCCGTGGCTAAAAATATGAAGAAAAGAATGTGAAAATCGATTCCACTCCGGATAAGGAACTACTGAAATAGATTGGTGTATTTCTTGGAGTATATATAAAAATTTGGCACCTTTTTGAGGATTAAAATCGGCATGCAGACGTAAATCAAATAAACTTAATTCTAACTGACGAAGCAGAAATAAACCTGCTTGATAATTTTTCGCGGCTAATAATTTTTCTAATAGTTTGGGTGGTAATGAATTTCCGGTTTTATAATGAGCTGAAATTAATAATAATGCTTTGGGTTCCCAACACCAGTTTTCCATAAACTGACTTGGAAATTCAACCGCATCATATGGAATACCATATATGCCAGATACACCAAGAGTTTCAATACGACTTACAAGGTGATGTATAACATGACCAAATTCATGAAATAAAGTAATAACTTCACTATGAGTTAATAATGCTGGATCATTATTAAGAGGAGGACTAAAATTAGTTGTGAGATAAACTATAGGTTTTTGTAATTGATTATTTTTACGTCTAATAAAATCTAGACATATATCCATCCATGCACCACTAATTTTAGTTTCACGAGTATATAGATCTAAATAAAAACTACCACACAGTTCATTATTTTCATTAAATAAATCAAAAAAACGAACATTGGGATGCCAAACTTCAACATTGTTTCGTTCTTTAATAGTTATACCATAAATTCGGTTGACTATTTCGAACATACTATTTAAAACTTTTTCTACTGGAAAGTAAGTCCGAAAATGTTCTTCATTAATACCATATAGATGTTGTTTTTGTTTTTCACTATAAAAAGCAATATCCCAAGCATTTAATTGTTTAACATTATACATTTCTTTAGCAAATTTTTTTAATTGTGCCATTTCTTTCTCTGCTTGGGGGTATATTCTTTCTAAGAGGTTTTCTAAGAAATTTTTAACTTTTATTGGACTTTCCGCCATTTTAGTGATAATTGATTGATCTGCATAAGAAGCAAAACCTAATATCTGTGCCAATTCATGACGTAAAATTAATTCTTCTTCTATTATAAGACTATTATCCCACTTACCCGCATTTGGACCTTGGTCAGAAGCTCGGGTATTATATGCATAATATATTTCTTCACGTAGTGCTGGATTCTCACACCAGGTTATTATAGCTAGATATGTAGGAGTATTTAAATTTATCAACCATCCCTGTAAACCATGATTTTTAGCTTGATTATAGGCAGTAGCTAAAGTTAATTCTGGAATTCCCTTAAGATCATTATTATTTATAATAAGTTTATGCCACCCATTAGTAGCATCCATAACATTATTACTGTATTGAAAGCTAAGCTGTGAAAGACGTGATATTATTTCAGCATAGCGTTTTTTTTTAATTTTATTTAATTCAATACCAGATAATCTAAAATCCCGCAATGTATTATTTATCGTCTGTTTTTTTGCAGAATCTAAATATAGATATTGAGGGCTTTCTTTTAAATGGCGCCAAGCATTATATAGCTCTTCATGCTGTCCTATCCACGTATTATATTCTGATAGCAACAAAAGACAACTTTCGTAAGATTGTCGTAATGCTACACTATTTTTTACCGCATTTAAATGACGAATAGGTGAAACAATCCGATTTAAATCAGATGATAATTCTTCCAATGGTTGGCATAAAGTTTCCCACGTATAAGGAGCTCCTGTAGCAAGAATTTTATTGACTTTTATACGGCAATTATCTAAAAAAGTCTTAACTGCTGGAACCATATGTTCTGGAAGAATAGCTGAAAAAGGTGGATATTTAAAATTAGTTAATAACGGATTACTCATAACTATTTTCTTATTTAAAATTAAATTATTTGTATATTAATACACTCATTCTTATGAAAGATTCCACTTATAATGTTGGATAATGGTAATTTCTTATTCACCATATTAAACTATATCTGATAGAAGTCAAACAAACTATATTTAAGAGTATTTTATAAAATGACTCGAATGATTTTTTGTAAATTTTTGCAGCGTGAAGCTGAAGGCCAAGAATATCAGATTTATCCAGGAAAA
The DNA here is from genome assembly GCA_045690005.1 of Candidatus Dasytiphilus stammeri. Taxonomy (GTDB): domain Bacteria; phylum Pseudomonadota; class Gammaproteobacteria; order Enterobacterales; family Enterobacteriaceae; genus Dasytiphilus; species Dasytiphilus stammeri_P. The sequence goes on from CP145881.1 coordinate 277,111, forward strand.
TTAGGAATAATGATTTATCATCATATATCTAAAGAAGCTTGGTCGCAATGGTTAACTAAACAAACTATTATTATTAATGAAAATAATTTAAATATGTTAAATCGTGAAGATCGTAAATTACTTGAAGATCAAATGATCCAATTTCTTTTTAAAAGCAAATACTAATTTAAGTAAATAATGGAAGAATCTTTAATATTTTATTAACTAGAAGCAAGTTTAGGATAACTAATTTTTAACATAAATATTAGTTAAGAAGATTACTAGCGTCTTGTTAAATCCCGCACAAATATTAACATCTTTAATGACGATATATTAAAAATTATTAATTAAGGCGCATAAACGCTGCTAGTAAATCTTTAATTAAATCATCTACATTTTCAAGACCTATATGTAGACGGATTATAGTACCACTATAACTTAAATTAGTTAGAGGACGAATTTTGGCAATAAATTCGGGTTGATTAGCAAGTATTAAAGATTCGTACCCTCCCCAAGAATAAGCCATCTTAAAATACTTAAAATGATTGAGATAATCTTTCAGCTTTTCATCAGATAGTCTCTTTTGTAAAATAAAAGAAAAAAGACCACTACTTCCAGAAAAATCTCGCTTCCAAAATTGATGTCCTGGACACTGATTAATAGCCGGATGGTTAACTTGATAAACTTCTGGACGCTCGGTTAACCATTTAGCGATTTTGATACTATTTTTATGATGCTGTTTTAAACGTACCGCTAACGTTCGTAATCCCCTTATTGCCATATATGCCGTATCAGCATCAATCATCTGTCCCATTAGATAGGAAGTCTCCCGCAATTGGTTCCAACAGCGTTCATTAGAAACAGCTGTACCAATCATATAATCAGAATGACCAATTAAGTATTTAGTACCTGCTTGAAGAGATATATCTACCCCAAAATTAAGAGCATTAAATAGAACTCCAGCCGCCCAAGTATTATCAAGTATAATAACGGCATTAGGTATCATTTGACGTACAACTTTAACAATATTGGGGACATCTTGAACTTCCATCGTGAATGAACCAGGAGATTCAATAAATACAACCTTGGTATTGTTTTTTAATTTTTCAGTAATATCATTTCCTATAAACCAAGTGACCGAAATTTGCATTTTATTAAGAATTTGATGACAAAATTCTTGGGTAGTTTCATAAGCGGTACTACTTACTAGTATATTATCACCTGGAGAAAGAAATGCGATAATAGAATGTGCGACTGCCGCGGCACCGCAAGGATAAAGCATACATCCTGCACCATTTTCTAAATCAGCTATGGCATCCTGTAATGAGAAATGCGTTAGAGTCCCTCGTCTACCATAAAATAACTCCCCTTTAAACCTTCCTGTAGTAGCATGTTCTTTTTCTGCTATACTATCAAAAATAAATGAAGAGGCTCTCTGAATCACCGGATTAACTGATCCTTGTGTGTAACGTTTTTTGCGACCAACTGTTATTAACTTAGTTTCTAGTTTTTTCAAAATCATAATTCATACTCAGTTATTTATATAAATACTATAATCGAAAATTATATAAGTTAGTGATATCTAAAAATAATTTATTATCGGTAATGATTTTTTATTTGAGCATGCATTTCTTGTAAAGACGTTACTTTTTCTGTTGGATCAATTGGTAAAGTCATCAGGATAGCAAAACTACTATTCAATGTAGTATCATAGGGTATATTATATTGTATAGCAGTGCTGCGGATAATTTTGGAATCTTCAATTGCTTGCCGTCCCGCAACGGTATTAACAATATAATCATATTCACCATTTTTTAATTTCTCTTCACTTACGATGTTAACTACACTAGATTTGATCCCAGCCCGCTCTAGTGCTTTAGCTGTACGAGGAGTAGCATCTAATATAAATCCATGCTTTTGTAGTTGTCTTACCAACTTAACCACACGATTTATGTCCTCTTCACGAACAGAAAGTAAAACTCTTCCAAATTTTTTTATTTGAGAGTTACTACCTAATATGGCTTTAGCTAAAGCTTCAGAAAAGTTGCGGCCGACTCCCATAACTTCCCCAGTAGAACGCATTTCTAGTCCTAAAAGGGGATCTACTCCGACGAATTTATTAAATGGAAACACTACTTCTTTTACCGCAAAATATGGAGGAATAATCTCCTGTGTAACGCCCTGCTCGATTAGATTTTTTCCTACCATTACCCTAGCAGCAACTTGGGCTAGTGGAATTCCAGTAGCTTTAGAAACAAAAGGAACTGTCCTAGCGGCTCTAGGATTAACTTCTATTATAAATACTACCTCATTCTTCACTGCAAATTGAATATTGATTAAACCACAAATTTCTAATTCTAAAGATAATTTTTTAACCTGTTGACGTATAACATTTTGTATATCAGTATTTAATGTATAAGCTGGTAATGAGCAAGCAGAGTCTCCCGAGTGGATTCCTGCTTGCTCAATATGTTCCATAATTCCCCCGATTAAGACATTTTTACCATCACTAATAGCATCCACATCAACTTCAACTGCATCTTCAAGAAAACGCTCTATTAGAAGAGGAGTATTGTTAGAAACATTCAGTGCTCTCTGGAAATAGAGCTTTAAATCTGATTCATCATAAAGAATTTCCATAGCACGTCCTCCTAATACGTAAGAAGGACGAACTACTAACGGGTAACCAATGTTAATAGCGGTTTGAATAGCCTTTTCTATGGTGGATACTGTAGCATTAGCAGGTTGTTTTAGTCCTAACTTTATTAGCATATTTTGGAAACGTGCCCTATTTTCAGCACGATCAATTGAATCCGGACTAGTTCCGATTATAGGAACGCCAGCGAATTTTAATGCAGTTGCTAATTTTAAAGGTGTTTGACCACCATATTGAATAATAACACCTGTAGGTTTTTCTATGCGAACTATTTCCAATACATCTTCTAAGGTTACTGATTCAAAATAGAGTTTATCAGATATATCATAATCAGTTGAAACGGTTTCGGGATTACAATTTACTATAATAATTTCAAATCCCTCTTGACGCAGCGCTAAAGCTGCATGTACACAACAGTAATCAAATTCAATTCCTTGTCCAATTCTATTGGGACCTCCTCCTAATATTAATATTTTTTGATTAAAATTAGCAGGATAAGCTTCACATTCATCTTCGTAAGTAGAATATAAATAAGCAGTATCAGTAGGAAATTCAGCAGAACAAGTATCAACTCGTTTATAAACTGGAAAAATCTTATATTGTTCACGCATTTCACGAATTTTACTTTCTTGTAGTTTAGTCAATATAGCTAACCGCGAATCTGAAAAACCTTTACGTTTTAATGTACGTAAAAAATTGCTATTTAAACCAGTTCTGCCCTGTTGTATTACTTGTTCTTCTAATTTAACTAATTCTTCGATTTGTATTAGAAACCAGTAATCAATACCAGTAAAGTTAAATACCTCCCTTAATGACATGCCTAATCTAAAAGCATCTGCAATATATAAAATTCTATCCGCTCCCGCATCTTTTAACTCATGTTGAATATTAAATTCTTTATTATTAATTTTTTGATCTAAACCATGTACCCCGATTTCAAGACCTCGTAATGCTTTCTGTAATGATTCCTGAAAAGTACGGCCGATTGCCATTACTTCACCTACGGATTTCATTTGTGTAGTTAGACGATCATTAGATCCAGCAAATTTTTCAAAATTAAAGCGTGGAATTTTAGTAACCACATAGTCAATTGTAGGTTCAAATGATGCTGGAGTACATCCACTAGTAATTTCATTCATCAATTCATCAAGAGTATAACCTACCGCTAGACGAGCCGCTATTCTAGCGATCGGGAAACCAGTAGCTTTTGAAGCGAGAGCTGACGATCTAGATATTCGTGGATTCATTTCTACAACAATTAAATTACCATTATTCGGGTTAATAGCAAATTGAACATTCGCCCCACCATTTTCTACACCTATTTCACGTATAACAGATAACGAAACATTACGCATAATTTGATATTCTTTATCGCTCAAAGTTTGAGCTGGTGCTATGGTAATTGAATCTCCAGTATGAATCCCCATAGGATCCATATTTTCAATTGAACAAACAATAATACAATTATCATTGTTATCACGTAGTAGCTCTAATTCATACTCTTTCCAACCAATTAATGATTCATCTATTACTATTTCATGTACTGGTGATAAATTTAATCCTCGCTTACAATATTCTATAAATTTATTTTTATTAGACGCAATACCGCAACCGGTTCCACCCATAGTAAAAGATGGTCTAATAATACATGGAAATCCAATTCTTTCTAATGCTTTTAATGCTTCTTCCATAGTATGAGCAATATCATAACGAGCGGTTTGAAGACCAATTTTTTTCATAGCTTGATTAAAGTGTTTCCGATCTTCTGCTTGATTAATGGTTTTGATATTAACTCCTATCATAGTGATATCAAATGCGTTTAGAACGCCATTACGATCTAAATCGAGCGCACAATTTAAAGCTGTTTGACCCCCCATGGTAGGCAAAATTGCATCAGGACGTTCTTTTTCTATAATGGTGCGTACTACTTTCCAGTGAACAGGTTCAATATAAGTCGCATCTGCCATATCAGGATCAGTCATAATGGTAGCGGGATTAGAATTAATCAGAATGATACGATATCCCTCTTCACTCAAAGCTTTACATGCTTGAGCTCCAGAATAGTCAAATTCACATGCTTGTCCTATAACAATAGGACCGGCTCCAATAATTAGGATACTTTGGATATCAGTACGTTTTGGCATGTTTTGATCCTATTGTAGGATTTTTAAACGATATTTTGAAATAAGAACAATAAACTGATCTAAAATAGTGGTGGCATCATGTGGTCCTGGGCTTGCTTCGGGGTGACCTTGGAAGCTAAAGGCAGGCTTATCAGTAAGCTGTATTCCTTGAATACTACCATCAAATAGAGATTTATGTGTAATCCGCAGATTAGCAGGTAGGGAATTTTCATCAACTGTAAAAACATGGTTTTGTGTAGTAATGATAACTTTTCCATTATCAATATCTTTAACCGGATGATTAGATCCATGATGACCAAATTTCATTTTTTTAGTTTTAGCACCATTGGCAATAGCAAGTAATTGATGTCCTAGACAAATACCAAATAAAGGTATTTCAAATTTTAAGAATATTTTTATAGCTTCAATGGCATAACAACATGATGCTGGATCTCCAGGACCATTAGATAAAAAAATACCATCAGGTTGAAGTTTTAATGTTTTTTGTGCTGGAGTCTGAGCCGGAACTACTGTAAGATAACAACCTCTATCAACTAGTAAACGTAATATGTTAATTTTAACTCCAAAATCATATACTACTACGTGAAATGGCAAAGGATGTATAATCTTATTATAATTTAATAAATTATTAATTTTAAAGGTTCCTTTAGTCCAAGTATATACTTTGGATGTTGAAACTAATTTGGCTAAATCCATACCTTTTAATTTAGGAAAATCCCTAGCTTTTTTTAAAGCTTGCTGTACACATACCTTATTAAGGTTCTTTCCAATAATAATACATCCATTTTGAACTCCATTTATACGTAATAAACGAGTTAATTTTCTCGTATCAATCTCGGCAAGTGCAATAATACTATGATATTTTAAATAATCAGATAAATTGACTTCATTACGGTAATTACTTGTGATAAATGATAAATTACGTATAATAAGACCTCTTACATGGATTTTTGAAGATTCGGCATCTATGGTATTCGTTCCCACATTACCAATATGTGGAGCAGTTAAGGTCACTATTTGATGAGAATAAGATGGATCGGTAAGAATTTCTTGATAACCGGTCATTGAAGTATTAAAAACTACTTCACCTACTGTAATTCCATCTATACCTATAGAATGACCATAGAACTTCGTACCATCTTCTAGAACCAATAATCCTGGCGTAATCACCTTCTTCTTCCCATAAAAAGAGAATCTATAGCAATTTTCCAGAAAACCATAAAAATAGTCCTAAAGAAACTGGAAAATTGATTGTGCTATATATGCTAGTAGCTAATAAATGTAATAAAAAATACATGCCGAGATTTACTTATTATTTATTTTAGCTCTATTCAAAGATTTCTTAAAATCTTTAATAGAGCTAAAATTGAGAACGTCATGCATATTATAAAATCCATGGGATTTATCATTTATCCATTTAGCTGCATGTATGGCTCCATAAGCAAAAATTCTTCTATTAGAAGCCTTATGACTAATTTCTAATCGTTCACCACCAATATCTGCAAAAATTACAGTGTGTTCACCTACAATATTTCCAGCACGCACGCTAGAAAAACCAATTTTGTGAACCCTGGGTTCATGAGATTTTTCTTTTTCAGATATGGCACATTTATTAAAATTGTAATCGAGATTTGTTTTAATCACTTCTCCTATAGCTAATGCAGTACCCGAAGGAGCATCCTTTTTATTACGATGATGCATTTCAATAATTTCAATATCAGTTGTTTTTCCTAAAACTTGCGTAGTTAGTTCTACTAACATTAACATTACATTCATACCTACACTAAAATTCATAGCCCAGACAATAGCAATATCAGAAGCAGCTTTTTTAATTATATTTGTGGTATTTTCATCCCATCCTGTCGTTCCAATGATCATATTTTTTTTGAATTGGCGACAAATTTTTAAATAATCTAAGGTTGCTTCTGGTTGTGTAAAATCAATTAATACATCAAATTTATCAGTACTGATATCTTCTAATCGATCAGTTAATTTTACCCCTATATTACCTATTCCTGCTAAATTTCCAGCATCTCTACCTATTAGAGAAGAACCCTTTTTCTCTAAAGCAACATTCAGAGATACTCCTTGTATCTTTCTGGTCGCTTGAATAAGCTTACGTCCCATACGTCCAGCCGCACCAGTAATAGCCATCCGTACCAATCTATCATTCATCAGTTAAGTTTTCCTAATTGTTAATCTAGATCCCCTGAGTAAATTAAAATTTAATTAACATTTTAAATAAGTAACTCTTTTGGTAATGGAAATTTCATATTTTCCGGATTCCCATTTAATTCATCTGTACTTTCAATAAAAAAGTTATTTTTTAAATATTGTACTACCTCATTTACTAGAACCGCGGGGGTAGATGCTCCTGCGGTTATACCAATCAAAGAGATATTTTTTAACCATTTATTTTGTATCTCTATAGCTGAGTCAATTAAATAAACCTTTTGACAATTACGATTAGCTATCTCAAATAATCTACTAGCATTAGATGAATTACTCGAGCCAATAACTAAAATCATATCTACCTTCATAGACAAATCAAGCACGGATTTTTGTCGGTTAGTTGTAGCATAACATATATCATTTTTTCGCGGCCCGGAAATTTTTGGAAATTTTTTTTTTAATAGATTGATAAGATGATTAGTATCTTCTAAAGATAAAGTAGTTTGTGTCATGAAACATAAAGAATTTTCTTTTTTTACATGCAAATTATAAACGTCAATGGAAGATTGTACCAGATACATACCTGCCATTGAATTATTATATTGACCTAAAGTCCCCTGTACTTCCGGATGTCCCGCATGTCCTATAAGAATTGCTTCAATACCTTGTTGGCTAGCACGAGCTACTTTCATATGTACTTTTTTTACTAATGGACAAGTAGCATCTAATATAATTAAATCTCGATGTTTAGCTTGATTACGTACTTCATTAGATACTCCATGAGCTGAAAAAATTAGTACAGCTTCATCAGGTACTTCAGATAAATTTTCAATAAAGATGGCTCCAAGTTTACATAAACTTCTAACTACATAGCGGTTATGTACTATTTCATGATATACATATACCGGATTACCCCAAATTTCTAAGGCTCTTTTAACAATACTTATGGCTCTTTTAACCCCGGCACAAAATCCTCGAGGATTAGCTAATAAAATTCGCATAAAATATTATCTACTGTATTTAGAGTGAGAGATAAAAATCCTTTCAAATATAATAAGTATTATACCTATAAAGATTGCTAAATCTGCAATATTAAACGTTGGTAAATGCCAATTTTGGATATAAACATCGATAAAATCGATGACAAAACCATAAGTAAACCTATCTAACAAGTTACTTAGCGTACCGCCAAGAATTAATGCCAATGCTATATTAATAATCTTATTAATCCTTTTGGTCTTATACATCATTGTAATAAAACAAAATACTGCTATAACCGAAATAATAATAAAAAACCACCGTTGCCATCCGCTTTGATCTGCCAGTAAATTAAACGCGGCTCCAATATTATGAACATAATAAAAATTTAAATGTAAAAAGGTTAGTTTTGGGTGTATCTCTCCCAAAACTAAGTAATTCATTACTAATTGTTTGCTAATAAAATCTATAATTATTATTATTACTGTTATCCATAACCACCTTAGTCCAGTTGATAATAATTGAGTACTCATCATACATAATGACGTTCTTCGCCATTTCCTACTAAATTCATGACACACCTACCACAAATCTCCGGATAATCAATAAATTTACCTATATCTGTACAATAATGCCAGCAACGAGAACATTTTTTACCATTTGCTTTATACAATAAAAATTTCAAATTATGTACTACTGAGCTTTTTTGTGCTTCTTGAGGTGCTAAGGCATAGTTAACCACTTTTGCAGTTGATGTCAATAATACAAATTTAAGTTCGGTACCGAGACTTTTTAATTTATCTGCTATTGAACCTCGAGCATATAATATCACTGCTCCTTCTAGTGATCCTTTAATTTTTTTATTAGCACGCGCCAGTTCAATAGCTTTATTGATTTCCCGACGCACTTTTAAAATGTCATTCCAAAAAGCATCATTCATTAATTCATCTGGTTTAAGATCTAATAATCCATCAAACCATTCCTCCGTAAATATATAAGAAGAACGATCTCCTGGGATAAATCTCCAGATTTCATCTGCAGTAAAAGATATAATGGGTGCTATCCATCTAACCATAGCTTCTATAATATAGAACATAACCGTTTGACAACTGCGATGAGCTAAACTTTTAAATTGAAATGTATACTGACGATCTTTGATAATATCAAGATAAAATGAACCCATTTCTACTGAACAAAATTCCATTAAATTTTTAATCACTGTATGAAAATCATATTTTTCATAAGCAGTAATAATATTTTCTTGTCTGTTTTTAGTTCTTACTAATGCCCAACGATCAATTACTATCATCTCTTTGGTAGTTACTAGGTCAATTTTAGGATTAAAACCTTTTAAATTAGCAAGTAAAAATCTTGCAGTATTGCGAATGCGGCGATACATATCTGCCGAACGATTCATAATTTCTTCTGATACCGTGATTTCTCTTGAGTAATCGGTAGAAGCAATCCACAGACGTAAAATATCACTTCCATATTTTTCCATAATATCCTGGGGACTAATAGTATTACCAATCGATTTAGACATTTTTCTTCCATAATGGTCTACGGTAAAACCATGTGTTAAGATTTTTTTACAAGGAGCTTTATCTTGTAAAGCTACTGAAAGTATTAGAGATGACATAAACCAACCACGATGTTGATCTGAACCTTCTAAAAACATATCAATATTATGTTTTACCAATTCGGAAGGCATATTAATTAGAGAATAAATAGTTGTAGAACCAGCATCAAACCATACATCTAATGTATCAAGTATTTTTACATATTGTTCCGATTCTTCGTTAATTAAATTTTTAAGCTTTAAATCCCACCATGCTTGAATTCCATATAATTCTACCCTTTTGGCAACTTCTTCCATGAGCCATAAGGTATTGGGATGTAAATCTCCATTCTCTTTATGAATAAAAAGAGACATTGGTACACCCCAAGTACGTTGTCTAGATATACACCAATCTGGTCTGTTAGCTACCATATTAGTAATCCTTTTTTTTCCCCAATCTGGAATCCATTGAATTTTATTAATTTCTTCAATTAATTTATTACGTAAGTTTTGATGATCCATCTTAATAAACCATTGTTTAGTAGTATGGAAGAGAATTGGTATTTTATGTCTCCAACAATGCGGATAATTATGGTGTATATGGTCTAAATGTAGAAGTGCACCACTTTTCTTTAAAAGATTAATTATCACTTGATTAGCCGATTCAAATATTTGAATACCATCTAAGTAAGGAGAGATACCAGATTTATAATAACCATTAGCTTCAATAACATTAGCTATTTTAATACCATACTTTTTGCATAGGAGATAATCTTCTATACCATGAGCTGGAGCAGTATGCACAGCTCCAGTACCTGTATCAAGCGTCACATGTTCTCCAAGTATTATGGGAATTTCTAAATTCAGAAAGGGATGACGAACTTTTATAAATTCAAGAGATTCTCCTAAAACTTCTCCTAACAAAGTCCAACTCTGAATTCCTATGCGATTCATAACATTTGGGATTAAATCTTTAGCTATAATTAAAGCTTGATCTTCAATTTGTACGAGCTGATAATTTATTTTAGCATTTATAGCAATTGCTTTATTAGCAGGTAAGGTCCATGGTGTTGTAGTCCATATAACTACTGATATTGGACCATGGACATATCGCGATCTAAATTTACTTTTAACTTCATTTAAATCTACTGCATTAAAAGTGATATCAATAGATAATGACTTTTTATTAAAATGTTCTACTTCTGCATCAGATAATGCAGAACAACAATTTATACACCAGTATACGGGTTTATAATCTTGAATTAAATAACCCTTAGCAATGATCTGACTTAATACACGTATTATGTTAGCTTCAGTATGAAAATTCATAGTTAGATAAGGATTTTCCCAATCTCCTAAAACTCCCATGCGTATAAAGTCTTTTTTCTGAAGGAAAATTTGTTGAGAGGCATAATGGCGACAAGCTTTTCTAAAATCTGTATGGCTAATTTGACTTCCTGGTTTTCCTAATTTTTGTTCTACTTTTAATTCAATTGGTAAACCATGGCAATCCCAACCAGGAATATAAGGAGAATCAAATCCCGCCATTCCTTTAGATTTAAGAATTATATCTTTTAAAACTTTATTAACTGCATGACCAATATGTAACAAGCCATTAGCATAAGGTGGTCCATCATGAAGAATAAATAACTTTTTACCTTTTTTAATATTACGAATAAGGTGATATAGATTATCATTATACCAACGTTGTAGTATTTTGGGCTCTTTTTTTACCAGATCACCCCGCATTGGGAACTTAGTTTCAGGTAAATTCAAGGTAATTTTATAATCTTTCATTAATTTTTAATCTCATATTATTTCACTTTACATTATTTAAATTAATAAATATTATCTTGGCTTACTCACTAATTTATTTAAAAGTAACATGATATTCTCTTTACATAGAGATTCATGGTAACTTTTATTAAAGAAATTTTAACTGTTAATGCCTTCGATATATTGAAGTTATTATCCTAATACTTGTAAAACTAGATTGCTTTTGCAAGCGAAAAACTTAATACTGTATATTAAAAATTTTTAAATATCCTTAATGATAAATATTAAGATACTGTCTCTCTTATAAACAGAAAATTCTTGACAAAAATACAAAAGAGATAACAATAAATAATTTAATTACCATCCTATTAAGGAGTAGTAAAATTTTGGCTAAAATTCGCTCGGCTAAAAAACGCTTGTTAAAATCTGAAAAGCATCGCAAGCTTAATGCTAGTAAACGTTCAATGATGCGTACTTTTCTAAAAAAAGTATATGTAGCTATTCATAATAGTGATAAAATAACTGCTGAAAATGCTTTCAAGGTTATGCAACCTATTATTGATCGCCAAGCTTCAAAAGGTTTAATACATAAAAACAAAGCGGCGAGACATAAATCTAAATTGATAAAAAAAATTAATAAGATGTAAATATGATATTAAATTATGAATGGTCTAATTAGTTAGATTATCAAAAAACTTTTTAACTCCATCGAAAAAACTTTTTGAACGTGGGCTATTTTTATGTCCCGAAAGTCCACTAAAACTTTTTTCTAATTCTCTAAGTAAATTTTTTTGTCGTTCGTTAAGATTTACTGGAGTTTCTACTACGATTCGGCATAATAAGTCTCCTTGATTTCCAGTACGTAAAGATTTTATACCCATACCACGCATGCGAAATAACTTACCGGTTTGGGTTTCCGGCGGAACTTTAATTTTAATTCTACCACCTAAGGTAGGTACTTCAATTTCTCCACCTAGTGCAGCCATAATAAAACTTATAGGTACTTCACAATAAAGATTATTCTCTTCTCGGTTAAAGATAGAATGTTTTTTGACTTCAATTTGAACGTACAAATCTCCTGAAACAGCTCCCCGTTCACCAGCTTCACCTTCTCCTGAAAGGCGAATTCGATCACCATTATCTACACCGGCAGGAATTTTCACCGATAAAGTTTTCTTTTTCTCTACTCGGCCACGTCCTCTACAAGTAACACAAGGATCTTTAATGATAGAACCACGTCCCTGACAGTATGGACATGTTTGTTGTACCGTAAAAAATCCTTGACGTAACTGGATTTGACCAGAACCCTGACAATGGGGACATCTTATAGGTGACGTTCCTAACTTGGTACCATTACCCTGGCATTTAGTACATTTTTCAAATGTAGGAATGCTAATTTCTTTAGTAACCCCGTGTACAGCTTCTTCAAGAGTTATAATGATCTTATAACGTAAATCCCTCCCTCTAGGAGCATTAGATTTACCACGACTTCGTCCTCCACCAAAGATATCACCAAAAACGTCACCAAAGATATCACTAAAGTCAGATTCAGATGTTCCAAAACTATTTCCATGTTCGAAAGCTGTATGACCATATTGATCATAAGCCGCTCGCTTTTGTGGATCGCTTAAAATTTCATATGCTTCTTTAATTTCTTTAAATTTACTCTCAGCTTGTTTATCACCAGGATTACGATCAGGATGATATTTCATAGCTAAGCGTTTATAGGCTTTTTTTATATCGCGCTCTTCCGCGGATTTAAAAATGCCTAAAATATCATAATAATCTTTTTTCGCCATTCTGATAGTCCTGTACTTAACATACCTAATGTACGAAAGAGATAAAAATTATAATTACATAATTATAGGCTAATAGAAAAATCTATAGCCATAACCACGCGTGGTTGAATTATCACATGATTATTTTTTATCTTCTTTTACCTCTTCAAACTCAGCATCAACTATATCGTTTTCAGTTTCTTTTTTAGAAGGGTTTTGTTTTTCTACTGAGCCTTCTGGCGAACTTTTTTTAGAAAATTCCATTAATTTTCCTGAAACTTTAATTAGTGCCTGCATTTTAGATTCAATTAGAGATTTATCCTCACCTTTTAATACGGTATTTAACTCATTTAAGGCATTTTCAATACTTTTTTTGTCATCATTAGGAAAATTTATACCAGCATCTTGAAGTTGCTTACGCGTGCTGTGTGATAAATGATCAGCCTGATTGCGTAATTGTACTAATTCTTCAAATTTTCTATCAGACTCAGCATGTGCTTCTGCATCTCTTACCATTTTTTCAATTTCTGCTTCATTTAAACCTGAGGAAGCCTTTATAGTTATTTTTTGCTCTTTACCGCTGTTTTTATCTTTCGCCGATACATGTAAAATACCATCAGCATCAATATCGAAAGTCACTTCAATTTGCGGTATTCCTCTTGGAGCAGGATGTATCCCATCCAGATTAAATTGTCCTAAAGATTTATTATCGCTAGCTCGTTTACGTTCCCCTTGTAAGACATGAATCGTAACTGCAGATTGATTATCTTCCGCTGTTGAGAACACCTGACTATGTTTAGTAGGAATAGTAGTATTTTTAGTAATTAATGAAGTCATTACTCCACCCATTGTTTCTATTCCTAATGATAATGGTGTAACATCTAATAATAGAACATCTTTAACATCACCAGATAATACTCCTCCTTGAACTGCAGCACCTACAGCAACAGCTTCATCGGGATTAACATCTTTACGAGGTTCTTTACCAAAAAAATCTGCTACTTTTGCTTGAACCATTGGCATTCGAGTTTGTCCACCTACTAAAATGACATCATCAATATTAGATACAGACAATCCAGCATCTTGTAAGGCGATTTTTAAGGGTTCAATAGAACGATTTACTAGGTATTCTACTAATGATTCTAATTTTGCCCGAGTAACTTTAATATTTAAATGTTTAGGACCATTAGCATCCGCTGTTATATATGGTAAATTAACATCAGTTTGCTGCGCGGAAGACAATTCTATTTTAGCCTTTTCGGCGGATTCCTTGAGGCGTTGCATTGCCAAAGGGTCATTATGTAAATCAATTCCCTGATCCTTCTTAAATTCTGTTACTAAATAATTAATCAGACGGCTATCAAAATCTTCACCACCCAGATGAGTATCACCATTAGTAGCTAAAACTTCAAAGGTTTTTTCTCCATCAACATCATCAATCTCAATAATTGAGATATCAAAAGTTCCTCCACCTAAATCATATACTGCAATAGTACGATTACCTTTACTTTTATCAAGTCCATAGGCTAAAGCCGCTGCAGTGGGTTCATTAATTATGCGTTTTACTTCAAGACCAGCAATCCTGCCAGCATCTTTAGTTGCTTGACGTTGAGCATCGTTAAAATAAGCAGGAACGGTAATAACGGCTTCATTAATTGACTCTCCAAGATAATCTTCCGCAGTTTTTTTCATTTTTTTTAATACTTCTGCCGATATCTGGGGAGGTGCCATTTTTTTACCTTTGACTTCCAGCCATGCATCTCCATTCTCAGCAGCAACAATTTTATATGGCATAATATTAACATCACGCTGAACTTCTTCATCTTTAAAACGCCGTCCAATTAAGCGTTTAATTGCAAAAAGCGTATTCTTAGGATTGGTAATAGCCTGACGTTTAGCAGGCTGTCCTACTAAAATTTCTCCATCCTGTGTGAAAGCAATTACTGAAGGAGTGGTACGATCTCCTTCAGCATTTTCTAAAACTCTCGGTTTATTACCATCCATAATTGCAACACAAGAATTTGTGGTGCCTAAATCAATACCAATAATTTTACCCATCTAAACGTCTCCACTAAAAATTTCGTCGTTTCGTTAATCTGGTTTTGAACCTTTAATAAGGGCCAATTATTGTACTTCCAGCGCCCATTATGTATATTAATATTTTTAGAGGTTCATTAGTTCTAACTAAATGGGGTTAGTTTTCATCTGATCAAGGGTTGAATAATAAAATTTTTATTATTAATAGGTATAATTTAAGAAAATTAAATCTAAGCTAAGATGCTTGCAAACCTGGTGAATTTACTTTATGATCTCTTTTGATAAAATCACGCTCTCAGTATTTTATAGATCTTACTCTAGGAAGAGCAAGATCTCAGATTGTTATATTGCTAAATATAATAATTGGTAACTCGCTTGTGATGCTCTAAAATAAGGATAAAAAATGGCTGAATACCTTTTTACTTCCGAATCAGTATCAGAAGGACATCCAGATAAGATTGCTGATCAGATCTCTGATGCTGTATTAGATGCTATCTTGCAACAAGATTTTAAAGCACGTGTTGCCTGTGAAACTTATATTAAAACAGGTATGGTTTTAGTTGGTGGTGAAATATCTACCAGTGCTTGGGTAGATATTGAAGAGATTGTAAGAAACACAGTACGCGATATCGGATACATAAATTCAAATATGGGTTTTGATGCTAACTCATGTGCAGTAATCAATGCAATTGGTAAGCAATCTTCTGATATTAAACAAGGAATTAATCGTTCTATTTTATTAGAACAGGGTGCTGGTGATCAGGGATTAATGTTTGGATATGCTACTAACGAAACCGATGTTTTTATGCCAGCTCCGTTAACTTATGCTCATAGATTGGTACAGCGACAATCTGAAGTACGTAAAAATGGAATACTTCCATGGCTACGTCCTGATGCTAAAAGTCAAGTAACATTGAGGTATAATGCTGGTAAAATTGTTAATGTGGATACGGTAGTACTTTCTACTCAGCATAGTGAAGATATTACACAAAAATTTTTACATGAAGCAGTTATGGAAGAAATCATTAAACCGATCTTACCCGCCAGGTGGTTAAATAATCAAACTAAATATTTCATTAATCCAACCGGAAGATTTGTGATCGGTGGTCCTCTAGGTGATTGTGGACTTACTGGACGTAAGATCATTGTGGATACTTATGGTGGTATGGCTCGTCATGGCGGAGGCGCTTTTTCTGGTAAAGATCCTTCTAAAGTAGACCGTTCAGCAGCTTATGCCGCTCGTTATGTAGCTAAAAACATTGTAGCGGCTGGTCTAGCAGACCGTTGTGAGATTCAATTATCATATGCAATTGGGGTTGCAGAACCAACTTCTATTATGGTTGAAACCTTTGGCACTGGTAAAATATCTAATGAAAAACTTATTTTAATAGTTAGTAAATTTTTTGATCTTCGTCCATATAGCATAATTCATATGCTCGATTTATTACATCCTATTTATAGACAGACTGCAACCTATGGTCATTTTGGACGTTCCAATTTTCCTTGGGAAAAAACTGATAAGATTACATTATTACACGAAGCCGTAAATCTATAAATCTTCATATTTATTAACTTAATAAAATAGAGATTCGGAACTTTTTTTAGTAAAATGATTAAGATCATGCCTATACCTCGTCTTTATTCTCCTAATAAAATTAAAATCCATGATGAAATCATGATTAATAGTAAAATGACCAATTATGTACATAACATATTAAGAATGAATAATGGCGATATAGTGCAATTTTTTAATGGTACAAATCTTGTTTTTAATGCTAAGATTATTGAAATTTATAAAGCATATGCATTAGTAAAAATTATTTCTATACAAGAGGAAAATAGAGAATCACCTTTACATATTCATTTGGGCCAAGTTATAACCCGTGGTTATAGAATAAAATTCGCTATTCAAAAATCTGTTGAGCTAGGAGTAAATATTATTACTCCATTATTTTCTGAACGTTGCGGAGTTAAAATCAATAAACTAGACCTCAAAAAAAAAATTCAATATTGGAAACAAATAGCTATTGCGGCCTGCACACAATGTGGTCGAAATTTTATTCCTCAAATTAGATTTCCCATGGAGCTAGAACAATGGTGCGCCGAAGCCTCACCTGATTTTAAAATTAATTTTTGTCCCAATTCTAGAAAAACCATTAATATTTTGCCTAAAAAAATACAACAATTACGTTTGCTTATTGGTCCCGAAGGAGGACTCTCAGACGAGGAAATTGCTATAACGGCTGACTATGGTTTTACTAATATTTCTATTGGACCACGAATTTTACGTACTGAAACTGCAAGTCTTACGGCTATTACTATATTACAGGCTTATTTTGGGGATCTCACTTAAATAATAAAAATAGGGTGAATTAAATGATCAAATTAGGCATTATTATGGATCCTATTTCTAATATTAATCCTAAGAAAGATAGTAGTTTTGCTATCTTATTAGAAGCTCAAAGACGTAAATATGAAATCTACTATATGGAACTAAACGATTTATTTATACAAAAAAGTATAGCATGTGCGCGGACTAGAATTTTAAATGTAAAAGATAATCCATATGAATGGTATTCATTTTATAGTGAATATGTTATTGGTTTACATGAACTTAATGTAATTTTTATGCGCAAAGATCCACCATTAAACCAAGAATTTCTTTATGCTACCTATATCCTTGAACGTGCAGAAAATCCAGGAACGATTATAATAAACAAACCACAAAGCTTACGTGATTGTAATGAGAAAATTTTTACTACTTGGTTTCCAGATATAATACCAGATACTTTAGTAACTAGGAATAAATCCCAAATTTTGAATTTCTGGCGTAAACATCATGATATTATTTTAAAACCCCTAGATGGGATGGGGGGGTCATCGGTGTTTCGTATTACACAACATGATGTCAATGTATCGGTCATAATTGAAAATTTAACTGCCAATGGTCAATGTTACTGTATGGCACAAGAATTTCTTCCATCTATTATAAATGGTGATAAACGTGTTTTTATAATAGATGGAGAGCCGATTCCTTATTGTTTAGCAAGAAAAGCTAAATGTGGAGAGACACGTAGTAATCTAGCAGCAGGAGGTATCGGAGAAGTACAACCTTTATCTGTAATAGATATGCCAATTATCCGACGGATTGCTCCAATCTTACAACAGAAAGGTTTACTATTTGTAGGATTAGATATTATTGGTGATAAACTTACTGAAATTAATGTCACTAGTCCAACTGGTATCAGAGAAATTGAGGCAACCTCATCATATTCTATAACTAATAATTTAATGAACATGATCGAAAACCGTTTATGATCTTAATAATTAAGATTTTTAACTTTTAAAATGGAAAATGTACCATGACAATATTAGCTTTTGATTTTGGCACTAAAAGCATTGGGGTAGCTATTGGTCAAACTATTACTCAAACTGCTAATCCTTTACCGGCAGTTCAAACCAGATTTGGCAATCCAGATTGGTTGAAAATTAAAGCTCTAATTTCAGAATGGCATCCTGATAAAATCATTGTTGGTTTACCAATTAATATGGATGGTTCCGAGCAGTCGGTTACTAAGAGTACCCGAATATTTGCTCATGGCATATCTAAACGTTTTAATATAGCTACTCAGTTACATGATGAACGAATGACTACTATAGAAGCACGGGATATACTATTTAAATTGGGAGGATTTCGCGCCTTAAAAAAAATATATATAGATTCAATGGCTGCGGTTCTTATATTAGAAAGTTGTTTTCAGATAAAATTAATCAGTAATATCAATCTTTTTCAATGAGAATTACTAAATAATAAATATGAATAAAATTCATAAAAATTTATTAAATGTACGTCATAAAATCTATACTACAGCCGTAAATAGCAACAGAAATCCACAGGAAATTACATTGGTTGCTGTTAGTAAACAGCAGTCTTATCTTAAGATTAAGGATGCGATTGCGGCAGGGCAACTTAACTTTGGTGAAAATTATGTTCAAGAAGGCATAAATAAAATTCAATCCCTTAGTTGCCAACAACAATTATGTTGGCATTTTATTGGTCAATTACAATCTAATAAAAGCCGGATAGTAGCAGAGAAGTTTAGTTGGTGTCATACTATTGATCGATTACGTCTAGCTCAGCGTTTAAGTGAGCAACGCCCATCCTATTTACCACCTCTTAATGTATTAATTCAAATTAATCTTAGTGAAGAAAAGAGTAAATCTGGTATTAAGTTAAACGAATTGACTAAATTAGCCCAAGCAATTGTTTTAATGCCCAAGTTATTATTACGTGGAATTATGGCTCTTCCTTCATTACAAGATTCAAATAATTTATCAGTTTATCATCTGATAGCAAAGGTTTTCCACCAGTTAAAGAGCGAATATTCTACAGTAGATACTTTATCTCTAGGAACTAGTCATGATATAGAAGCAGCTATTTTAGCTGGAAGTACTATGATACGCATTGGCCGCGCAATTTTTGGGGAACGTAAAGATTTACACTCGTTAATATAGATAATAACAAGACTCAAGGTAATTCATGTTAATAATTTTAGTTATAATTCTTGATAACCTTCCGGCTTGTAAGAATAAACTCAATTATGATTACCTTACTCAAATTTTTCAATACTGACATTATTGTCATTGATAATGATAACTTTAATAAAAGATTTTAGTTATCTAATTTTATGGATGATTATTCTTCGCTATATAATTTTATTACCATAAAGTTGGTGCCAAATAGAATGTCTACCAATTCAAATTTTTTGATACATTATATCTCTAACTATATAACCCAAAGTTATACCACGCTTTTCAAATTTAGTTAATGGACGTGTGATAGGACGAGGTATATAATTTTTTTCTTCTGACAGATTTTTATAACCTGAAATATTATTCATAACTTTAATAATATGTTCTGCATAAGGTGTCCAATCAGTGACAATATGAAAAATTCCTGTTGATTGTAACTTACTGAGTACCAATTTAGCAAAAGATAATTTAATAAGACGACGTTTATGGTGACGTCTTTTGGGCCAGGGATCTGGAAAGAACAGTTGTACGCGATTAATTGAATTGTCTGGCAACATTTCTGTAAATACCTCTGTTGCATCATGATAGATCAGCCGACAGTTAAGTAACTTTGCTTGATGAGCTCGATCTAAAAAAGATCCTACTCCTGGTAAATAAACTTCAATACCAATAAAATTATTTTGTGGATTATTAATAGCTTGTTTAATTAAGCAGTCTCCCATTCCAAAACCGATGTCGATTACTAACGGAGCTTTGTTAATAAATAAGCTATTAATATTTATTATCTGGTTTTTATAACCTATACCTATTGTTTGCCAATGCTCATTTATAGCACGACGTTGATTTTTAGTAAGACGACCTTGACGGCCCGCAAAACTGCAAATTTCAGCCATTAAATCCTTTTTAAGACAATTTAAATTGTTTAACATAATTTTAAAAATTCCAGAATTTGCTTCAAGATGCAATAGATTAGATTACATAATATTTCCTATAAATAGGTATCTATCTCTCTTACCAGAGAAGAGATAAAATGGTTAATAAATTCCTAATTTCAAGAGGTAATTGTGAAGAATTATAAGATTAATCAAATGTTATATACATCTAATATATACAGCTGGGGTAACTATTATTTTAATATTAATGAATTAGGACATATCGTGGTATGTCCTACTCCTAATGAAGGAGAACCAGTTAAAGTTGATTTAACACAACTCTTACAGGAAACCACTAAAAATGGTCTGCGATTACCCGCTCTATTTTGTTTTCCACAGATATTACAACATAGATTGCGCTCTATTAATGCTGCTTTCAGAACGGCTCGTAATACCTATGGTTATCAAGGTGATTATTTTCTAGTATATCCTATTAAAGTAAATCAGCATCATCGTGTAATAGAATCTTTAATAACTTCTGGAGAAAATTTAGGTTTAGAGGCAGGATCTAAAGCAGAATTAATGGTGGTATTAGCACATGCTGGTATAAAAAATATGGTAATTGTGTGTAATGGCTATAAAGATAATGAATATATTCGTATGGCTCTGATAGGATCCCAATTGGGGCATAAGATTTATTTAGTAATTGAAAAATTAACAGAGTTAATTCCAGTATTAAAGATTGCAGAACACCTAAATGTAACACCTAGGTTAGGTGTGCGTATACGTTTAGCATCACAAGCATCTGGAAAATGGCAGTCTACTGGTGGAGATAAATCTAAATTTGGATTAACAACTCTACAAATTTTACAACTAGTAGAAATGCTTAAAAAAGCAAAGATGCTTCATAGCTTACAATTACTACATTTTCACATGGGATCGCAATTAACTAATATGCGTGATATTGTATGTGGAATTCGTGAATCCGCACGGTTTTACGTAGAACTTCATAAACTTGGAGTACAAATTAAATGTTTTGATGTTGGTGGTGGATTAGGGGTAGATTATGAAGGTACTAGGTCTAATTCAGATTTTTCAGTCAACTATAATCTTAATGAGTACGCTAAAAATGTGATTTTGGGTATTAGTGAAATATGTAAAGAATATTACTTGCCTCATCCAACTGTTATCACTGAATCAGGGCGGGCCATAACTGCTCATCATACTGTATTAGTATCTAATATAATTAATATAGAACTTATAGAATTTAATCTTCCAGAACCACCAAATAATCATGCACCTCAACCCTTAATTAATCTCTGGCATACTTGGCAAAAAATTCAAGGAGATCATGAAATTAAATATTTAATAAATTGGTTACATGATAGTCAGATGGATTTAAAAGATATCAATACAGGTTATATACATGGAAGTTATGATTTAAAGCAAAGAGCGTTGGCTGAACGGTTTTACCTTAATATTTGTAATAAAATTAAAAATTACTTAGATATTAATAATATCGATCATCGTGCCATCATTGATGAAATTCAGAAACGCCTTGCTGATAAATTATATGTTAATTTATCCCTATTTAATTCTATGTTAGATGTATGGGGTATCGATCAGTTATTTCCTGTACTTCCCCTTGAAGGCTTAAATAAGCCTGTTGAAAGACGTGCTCTTGTACTTGATATAACTTGTGATTCAGATGGTGCGATTAATCATTATATTGATGGGAATAATATTGCGACAACTATGCCTATGCCACATTATGATAAAGAACATCCACCGTTACTAGGATTTTTTATGTTAGGCGCTTATCAAGAAATTCTTGGAAACATGCATAATCTTTTTGGTAAAACAAAAACAGTGAATGTATATATATTATCTAACGGAAAATATGAATTAGAATGTTATAATAATGGGAATAATATTGCTGATATGTTACTTTATGTAGGATTAGATCCGGATAGCTTACTAGATAAGTTTCTTAATCAGATGAAAAGTACTAATTTAGATGATAAGTGGCAGAAGAAATTTTTAGAAGAATTTAAAACCCTATTATATCGATCTACTTACTTAGAACCAAATTAATCTGCAAAAAATCATGTAGATTTGATGTTATCTAGTAAAATGGGAGTTAAATAAATAATGAATATTTTACCGTATCAACTAGACAAATCTTTGGTATCGAATGCTTTCGGATTTATGCGTTTTCCAGTTAATTTTACTCCTTTTAATTGTCCTGAAATAGAATGGGTTATCACTGGAATTCCGTTTGATATTACAACTTCAGGACGTGCTGGTAGTAGGCATGCACCAGGAGTCATTAGACATATTTCGGTAAATTTAGCTTGGGAACAAAATCGTTGGCCTTGGTCGTTTGATATTAGAAAAATTTTAAACATAGTTGATTGTGGTGATTTAATATATAATTTTGGTGATGTCCAAGACTTGAGTATGAAATTACAAATACATACAGAAAAATTATTAACCAATGGTAAAAGATCGTTATCAATCGGTGGTGATCATTTTATTACTTTGCCAATACTTCGCGCTCATGTTAAATTTTTCGGTAAAATAATATTATTGCATTTTGATGCTCATTCCGATTGTTATCAGAACCATAATCCATATGATCATGGTACAATATTTTATCATGCTATTAAGGAAAATTTAATTGATCCGAAAAATTCTGTACAGATAGGAATTCGTACAGAATCCTATCTGAAAACAGATTTTACTATTTTTAATGCAGGACAAGTAAATGACTGTGATGTAAATGATATATTAAGATCAATAAAAAGAATCGTTGGCAGTAGACCAGTATATCTAACCTTTGATATTGATTGTTTAGATCCCGCATTTGCTCCAGGGACCGGAACGCCTGTAATAGGGGGTTTAACGACTGATAAGGCTCTGAAATTAATTCGTGGCCTTAAAGGAATTAATATTGTAGGTATGGATGTAGTAGAAGTATCACCCCCATTTGATCATAGTGAAATTACTAGTTTAGCCGCTGCCACCTTAGCATTAGAAATGTTACATGTACAAGCTGCTACTAAATTAGAAACTAATCTCAATTAAATTTAGCATATACATTTAAAAACGTGAGGTGTATCTAAAATAGATTAGATTAAGGTAGTATAAAATAAACTTATTAATTTGAATTAATTTCTAGAAAGCTCAATATAAATGGAGTCAACAATGCCTTCTCGCAAAGAGCTTGCTAATGCTATTCGTATTCTAAGCATAGATGCCATACAAAAAGCAAAATCTGGACATCCTGGTACCCCAATGGGAATGGCTGATATTGCTGAAGTTTTATGGCGTGATTTTTTAAATCATAATCCTCTCAATCCTGCTTGGTTTAACCGTGACCGTTTTGTACTTTCTAATGGTCATGGTTCAATGCTAATTTATAGTCTTTTACATCTAAGTGGTTATAATTTACCAATTAGTGAAATAAAAAACTTCCGCCAGTTGTCTTCTAAAACACCTGGACATCCTGAATTTGGAAATACAATTGGTGTTGAAACTACTACTGGACCTCTAGGACAAGGACTAGCTAATGCTGTAGGAATGGCTATAGCAGAACGCACTTTAGCGGCACAATTTAATCGACCAGGACATAATATAGTAGATCATTATACTTATGTCTTTATGGGAGATGGCTGTCTCATGGAAGGTATTTCGCATGAAGTATGTTCATTAGCTGGAACATTAAAACTTGGAAAATTAATAACATTTTACGATAATAATGGGATATCTATTGATGGTGAAATTACAGGATGGTTTACTGACAATACAGCCAAACGTTTCGAATCCTATGGTTGGCATATTATACCTGATGTTGATGGTCATAACCATGAATCCATTAGTAATGCTATAAAAAAAGCCATTACCATCATTGATAAACCATCTATTATAATATGTAAAACTATCATCGGATTTGGATCACCTAATAAAGCTGGTAAAAATGATATTCATGGTGCCCCATTAGGAGAGTCTGAGATAGTAGCAACTCGTCAATTTTTAAATTGGAATTACCCCCCATTTGTTATTCCCAAAGAAATTTATTTAAAATGGGATACAAGACAAACCGGTTTGCAAAAAGAAACTATATGGAATAATAAATTTGCTAATTATCAAAGAGTTTTTCCTCATTTAGCATCTGAATTAATGCGCCGTAAAGATAACCAATTACCTGAATCTTGGGATAAAATCACTAAAAAAATTATTGAAAAGTTACAAACTAATCCAGATAATATAGCGGGTCGTAAAGCTTCACAAAATATATTAGAATGCTTGGGAACCTTATTACCAGAGTATTTAGGTGGATCTGCGGACTTAAGTCCAAGTAATCTAACTATGTGGTCTGGTTCTAAATCCATTGATAAAGATACAGCAGGTAATTATATTCATTATGGAGTACGTGAATTTGGGATGACTGCTATAGCTAATGGAATAGCTTTACATAAAGGATTTTTAGCTTATACAGCTACGTTTTTAACTTTTGTAGAATATGCGCGTAATGCAGTGCGTATGGCGGCTTTAATGAAAATTCGACAGGTGATGATTTATACTCATGATTCCATTGGTTTAGGTGAAGATGGTCCAACACATCAACCAGTAGAACAGTTAGCTAGTTTACGCCTAACTCCTAATCTTAGTACTTGGCGCCCTTGTGACCAGGTTGAATGTGCGGTTGCATGGAAATATGCTATTGAACGTTTAGATGGTCCTACTGCATTAATATTGTCTCGTCAAATTTTACCACAACAATACAGATCAATAGAACAATTAAGTAATATAGCGCGTGGTGGATATGTGTTAAAATCATGCATTGTACAACCAGATATTATTATAATTGCTACCGGTTCTGAAGTAAATTTAGCAGTTACTGCGCACCTTAAACTTAGTGCCGAAGGATATAATGTACGTATAGTTTCAATGCCATCTCCGGATGTTTTTGATCTTCAAGATGAGTTGTATCGTGAAACAGTATTACCTAACACGGTAAAAACTAGAGTTGCTATTGAAGCGGGGATTGCAGATTTTTGGTATAAATATGTAGGTTTAAATGGAGCTATTATTGGAATGCATACATTTGGTGAATCAGCTCCAGCTGATATACTTTTTAATGTTTTTGGTTTTAATTTAGAAAATGTTATTAGGATAGTAAGGAAATTATTAAAAAATAATAAATAATAACATGCCATAATGGTTTAATTTTTATAGTTTAGCCACTTAAAATTGCTGATAATCATGACTATTCGTATAGCTATTAATGGATTCGGACGCATCGGCCGAAGCATAGTGCGGGCTTTATACGAAACTGGAAAACGTAAAAATTTTATAGTAGTTGCCATTAATGAATTAGCCGATGCATCAGGAATGGTTTATCTTTTAAAATATGATACTATCCATGGACGTTTTGCTTGGAATGTACATAAAGATAGAGAAAGGATATGGATTGGCAAAGATCTCCTATATCTATTTCATTATAGTGATATAGATATGTTACCTTGGGCAGATCTCAAGGTAGATATTGTACTAGATTGCACAGGTATATATGGAAGTAGGTTAGATGGAGAAGCGCATTTAAGATCAGGAGCTAAAAAAGTCCTTTTCTCACATCCAGGTGAGATAGATCTTGATGCTATAGTAATATTTGGTGTAAATGATACTACTTTAAAAAGTAGTGACCGTATTGTATCTAATGCTTCATGTACTACTAATTGTGTAATACCTGTAATAAAATTACTTAATGATGCATTAAATATCCAATCAGGTATGATTACATCAATACATTCGGCTATGCAGAATCAGCAGATTACTGATACTTATAGCACTAGTTTAAGAATGGGTCGTGCTGCTAGCCAATCTATTATTCCCGTAGATACTAGCATAGCTATGTGTGTAACACGTATTTTACCTGAATTTACTAATCGATTTGAAGCTATATCCGTTAGGGTACCTACAATCAATGGTACAGCTATCGATCTTAATATTAATGTAGAAAAATCAGTTACGGTAAAACAAGTGAATGCAATAATAAAAGAAGCTAGTAATGGTAAATTAAAGGGTATAGTTGATTATATTGAATTACCATTAGTTTCAATAGACTTTAAGCATGATCCACATAGCACAATTGTGGATGCTACACAAACTCGAGTAAGTAGTCATCATTTAATTAAAACTCTACTATGGTGTGATAATGAGTGGGGTTTTGCAAATAGAATGTTAGATACAGCTATGGCAATGGCTAATCTAGGTTTTTAAAAATGTCTGTCTCTCTCTTAAATAGAGAATAATCTCTTATAAACTCTGAGGAAATATCATGTATGTCTATCATGAAGATGACCGATTTAGATTTAGCAGGTAAACGAGTATTAATAAGGGCAGATTTAAATGTACCCATTAAAAATGGCAAAGTAACATGTGAAAAAAGAATTAGTGCTTTTTTACCTACAATTGAAATTGCCATAAAAAAAGGCGCTAGTATCATGGTTCTTTCTCATTTAGGAAGGCCAACTGAAGGTAAATATGAGGTAAATTTTTCTCTATTACCTGTAGTAAAAATTATGAGAGATAAAATTAGTTATCCAATTAGGTTTATAGCAGATTATCTCGATGGTGTAGAGATAGCAAAAGGTGAAGTAGTTATATTTGAAAATGTTAGATTTAATAAAGGCGAAAGAAAAAATGATGATATCTTATCTAAAAAATATGCGTCATTATGCGATGTATTTGTAATGGATGCTTTTGGAAGCGCTCATAGAACCCAAGCTTCAACGCATGGAGTAATCAAATTTTCACCGATAGCATGCGCTGGTCCTCTTTTAACTACTGAAGTTGAAGTTTTGAGTCAAGCAATGATAAATCCTAGAAGACCGATGGTTGCAATAGTAGGTGGATCTAAAATTTCTACCAAATTTAATATCTTAAATTCTTTAGTTAAATTAGCAGATCAAGTAATCGTAGGAGGAGGTATTGCTAATACTTTCGTGGCAATTGATAATAAAGTTGGTCAATCTTTATATGAACCAGATTTTGTGGAATCTGCTAAATTTCTAAGAAATACTTATGGTATTCCAATACCAACAGATGTCCGAGTTGGTAAACAATATTCTGAAAATATTCAAGCTATCATTAAGCCCGTAACTGAAATTAAGAACGATGAAAAAATTATGGATTTAGGTGATAATAGTGCTAGGAGAATTGCTAAAATATTAAAACAAGCTAAAACTATTCTGTGGAATGGACCAGTAGGGGTCTTTGAATTTCCTAATTTTAGTAATGGTACTAAGACTATTGCTAATGCTATAGCTGAAAGTAATGCATTTTCTATTGCTGGTGGAGGTGATACTTTAGCTGCTATTGATTTATTTGGAATTGAAGATAAAATTTCTTATATTTCTACCGGAGGAGGATCCTTCTTAGCATTTATAGAAGGAAAAAAATTACCAGTAATCACTATTTTAGAAGAACGTGCTCAACAGTGCGATATAACAAGATAAACAGGACACGAGTTTATGTCTCAAATTTTAAATTTTTTAAAGCCAGGTGTTATTACCGGAGTTAATGTACAGAAAATCTTTAAGGTAGCTAAATTCAATCATTTTGCATTGCCAGCAGTCAATTGTATAGGTACTGATTCAATTAATGCCGTTCTTGAAACTGCTGCTAAAGTTAAGGCTCCCGTAATTATACAATTTTCTAATAGTGGTTCAACCTTTATTGCAGGTAAAGGTTTGATCGATAATCAATCACAAACTGCCGCAATTAATGGTGCAATTTCTGGAGCTAAACATGTACATCAAATGGCTAAATATTATGGTATACCAGTTATATTGCATACTGATCACTGTAATAAAAAATTATTACCATGGCTCGATGGTCTATTAGAGGCAAATGAAGAATATTTTAAGACCACTGGAAAACTGCTATTTACCTCTCATATGGTAGATTTTTCTGAAGAATCATTAGAAGATAATATTGAAATCAGTAGTCATTATCTTTATCGCATGTCCAGAATTGGTATTACACTAGAAGTTGAATTAGGTTGTACTGGTGGAGAGGAAGATGGTGTAGATAATAGCAATATTTTAAGTTCGGCTTTATATACCCAACCAGAAGATGTCGGTTATTGCTACGAAAAACTCAGCCCTATTAGTAGCAATTTTACTATAGCCGCTGCATTTGGTAACGTACATGGGGTTTATAAACCAGGAAATGTTCAATTAGTTCCCAAAATTCTCAAAAATTCACAAGACTATATAAGTAATAAATACGGTTTACCTGATAATCCTCTTAATTTTGTATTTCACGGAGGATCAGGGACTCCAATTAGTAAAATTAAAGAAGCTATTAGTTATGGTGTAGTAAAGATGAATATTGATACAGATACGCAATGGGCAACTTGGAAAGGAATTTTACAATATTATAAAGATAATGAAGCATATTTACAAAGCCAATTAGGTAATCCTAACGGAAATTACTTACCAAATAAAAAATTCTACGATCCACGTAACTGGCTGCGTGCTGGTCAGTTAAGTATGATTATGAGGTTAGAAAAGGCATTTTCCGAGTTAAATGCTGTGAATCTACTTTAAAATAGTAGAATACTATTTTATAATAAAATAAAATTTATGGGTCGTACTAGTCTAATTTTAATTAATAGCATGAAACATGCTGGCTATTGGCTAATAAATAATCAGACATTACTTATAAATTATACAGTAAATGTTATTGTAGCCGTATTTCTTATATGTATAGGAATGACGGTAGCAAATTATATTGCTAAAAATATTAATATAATATTTTTAGCACGTCATATTGATATCACAATAGCTAATTTTATTTCAATTTTATTACGCTATAGTATTATAACTTTTGCTGTTACTGCTGCTTTAAATCGTCTTGGTGTACAAACTGCTTCAATTATTGCTATTTTAGGTGCTGCTGGATTAGCTGTAGGATTAGCTTTACAAGGTTCTCTTTCCAATTTTGCTGCGGGAGTATTATTAGTAAGTTGTAGACCGTTACGTGTAGGAGAATATGTAGATTTGGGAGGAGTAAGTGGTATAGTACAGCAAATCCAAATTTTTTCTACTACACTTTTATCGGATGATGGTAAAACCATTATTATGCCTAATGGGAAGGTTATTTCAGCTAATATTATTAATTATTCTCGCGAACCCATAAGACGTAATGAAATTATATTAAGAGTAGATGCCAATGCCGATCTTAATAAGATTAAAGATATTATACATAAAATTGTATATACAGATACAAGAATTATGAAAGAACGTGAGATTATTATTAGATTACATGAAATAGGAACGAATTATCTTAATTTTATTGTAAGATGGTGGAGTAAAGGAAGTGATTTACAAAATGTTTATTGGGATATATTAGAGCGTTTTAAACAAGCTATCGATCAAAACCATGGTTAATTTTTATGACACTAGATAATTTCAAAAGAACTGTAGCGTGGGCGGCATTAGATTATATTCCTAAGGGTTCTATTATTGGAGTTGGTTCTGGATCAACAGTAACGCATTTTATTAATGCACTAGGAACTCTAAAGTCGCAAATTGATGGAGCAGTATCTAGTTCAAATCAGTCAAGCGCACAATTGAAGAATTTAGGTATTCCTGTGATAAATTGTAATGATGTGGAATCACTTCCTATTTATATAGATGGAACTGATGAAATTAATGATCAATTACAACTAATAAAAGGCGGAGGAGCAGCTCTTACTAAAGAAAAGGTTCTTGCAGCTATATCAAGAAAATTTCTCTGTATTGCTGATGAATCTAAGCAAGTACCCTTATTAGGAAGATTTCCATTACCTTTAGAAGTCATACCTATGGCACGATCTTATGTTGCAAGAGAAATCTTAAAATTAGGATTAGGAGGAATGCCTACATATCGTCGTGGGGTGGTTACAGAAAATGGTAATGTAATTATTGATATTCATCATCTCCAAATCCATAATCCAATTCATCTTGAAAAAGCTATTAATATGATTGCTGGTGTAGTAACCGTTGGATTATTTGCAATCCGCAGTGCGGATATTGCACTAATTAGTACATTTAATGGTGTTAAATATTTAACTAAATAAATATAAAACATAATTTATGCCTTAAAATTAATTGAAGGAATTTCCACGGTTCCATTGTAAAATCCTCGATGGTGTAATTAATGCTGTTAGAGGGACGTCCCATATAGTGATGGGAAGAGCTGCTACTTGTTGGAAGTCATATGCTAAGCCTATGTCTAAAAATTTATAGGAATGTCTATGTTGTAATAGACGATCATAATATCCTCCTCCCATACCTAAACGGTTACCTTGAGCATCAAAAGCAACTAAGGGAACAAAAATAATATCAATGTTTTCTAAAGGTAAAATTTTACGGCAATCGAATAATGGTTCTGGAATATGAAATTGATTTAAAATCATCAAGGTTACAGATGTATATTGCATAAATAATATTTGACTCATATTCACCGGGTGTATTACTGGGAGATAAACCTCTTTATTACGTTGCCAGAGTTGTTTAATTAACGGATCAGTATCTATCTCACCATCAATCGAAGCAAAGATAGCTATAGTTTTTGCCTGAAAAATTGGCATAAAATTAATAGCTTTTTTAGCAAGTTTAGTCGCAGATTTTTGCTGATCTAACAATGATAAACTCTGTCTCATATTTCTTATATTTTTACGTATTAATTTTATTTTATACAAAATTAAACCATATTTATTATGAATTACTTTAGCTTAGAATTATATCATCAGTATTCAAAATTTGAAGATGAGTAGTTAATAATGTTAATGATACAAGATTTTATATACCGACGTAATAAATTATTAGCTAAAATGAAACCCTATAGTATAGCTTTAATTTTTGCAGCTCCTAAAGTGATACGTAATAATGGTAATGAATATCCTTATCGTCAAAATAGTGATTTTTTATATTTAACAGGATTATCTTATTCAGAATCTTTATTAATCTTACTTAAGAAAGAATTACATAAAAATCAGAGTATCTTATTTCTTCCTGAAAATGATAGAACTATGGAAGTATGGATTGGCCAGAAATTAGATTTACATACAGCTTCTAAACAACTTGCCATAGACTATACTCTACCTTGGAGTGATTTAGATAATCAGCTTTATTTATTGCTTAATAAAGTAAATATATTGTATCATGCTAAGGGAATTTATAATTTTGCTGACAAGATTCTATTTAGGGCTTTAGAAAAATTAAGAATCCTTTTAGGTAACAATTTACTAGCTTATAACCCAATTATTGATTGGCGCCCTCTAGTACATAAAATGCGTCTTATTAAGTCTTCCAATGAACAATCTATACTACGTCAGGCAGGAAGAATTAGTGCTTTGTCACATTATCAAGTAATACAAAAATGTAGACCAGGTATGCAAGAATATCACCTTGAAGGTGAAATGTTATATCAATTTAATCGTCAAGGAGCGCGATTTCCAGCCTATAATACAATTGTGGGCAGTGGTAAAAATAGTTGCATATTACATTATACTGATAATGATCAGAGATTATCTGAAGGTGATTTAGTATTGATTGATGCTGGTTGTGAATTATGGGGATATGCAACTGATATTACTCGTACTTTTCCGGTCAATGGAAAATTTAGTGCTCCCCAACATGCTCTTTATAAGATTGTACTAGCAGCTCTATATAAAGCTTTAAAACTATTGAGACCAGGAATTACTTTACGTGAAATCGAAAAAGAAGTTATATATGTTATGGTGAATGGGTTATTAAAAATAGGTTTAATGAAAGGAGATATTGATCAACTAATTTATAAAAAAGTATATCGCAAATTTTTTATGCACAAAATTGGTCATTTTTTAGGTTTAGATGTACATGATGTTGGAATTGATGGAGTAGATAATGATGTTATCAAATTACAATCAGGCATGGTATTAGCTATTGAACCAGGATTATATATTACCCCATCCTTAAATAATATTAAGAAGGAATATCGGGGTATTGGTATTCGTATTGAAGATGATATTCTAATAACGGATATAGGAAATGAAAATTTAACAAGTTTAGTGCCAAAACACCCTGAAAAAATTGAAACAATAATGTCTCGTGTAATGAATTAATATAGTAATTGATTATTATATATTTAATACATATATTTCATAATATACTAAGATTCTTAGCTGAATATGAGATTCAGTTTGATTAAAGAAGGGATTCAAGGTCTGATGCCGAAAACTGTTTTATTTAAGTATCATCAAATGTATGGTGCACATATCATAAATTTTAATAACTGGATGATGCCACTTCATTATGGATCTCAATTAAAAGAACATCATATAGTACGTAATGATGCTGGTGTCTTTGATATTTCTCATATGACTATTATAGATATTTATGGAGAAGACGCCCGTATATTTTTACGTTATATATTAGCTAATGATGTAGCAAAATTAAAAAATCCTGGAAAAGCATTATATAGTGCAATGTTAAATATAAGAGGAGGTGTTATTGATGATTTAATTGTTTACTTTATAAATAACACTACTTATCGCTTAATAGTTAATGCTGCTAATCGTGATAAAGATTTAGCTTGGCTCTCTAAACATATTAAAAAATTTAGTGTCAAATTAAAAAAACGTGATG
This sequence comes from Candidatus Dasytiphilus stammeri, assembly GCA_045690005.1. Taxonomy (GTDB): domain Bacteria; phylum Pseudomonadota; class Gammaproteobacteria; order Enterobacterales; family Enterobacteriaceae; genus Dasytiphilus; species Dasytiphilus stammeri_P. The sequence continues at coordinate 310,277 of CP145881.1, forward strand.
ATATGGCTCTAATAGCTATTCAAGGACCTAATGCGCAGAAAAAAACACAAAGTTTATTTAGTCAAGAGCATCAAAAAATTTTAGATAAAATGTTGCCTTTTTCAAGTGTAGAATTGGGAGATTGGTTTATCTCAACTACAGGTTATACGGGAGAATTAGGTTACGAAATTGCTATGCCGCAAGAACTAGCCGTGAATTTTTGGAAAAGTTTAATCAATGTCGCCGGGGTTTATCCAGTTGGATTAGGAGCTAGGGATACATTACGCATTGAAGCCGGAATGAATTTATATGGTAATGAAATGGATGAAAATATTTCTCCACTATCTGCGAATATGGATTGGACAATTAGTTGGGAACCAATGAATCGCCATTTTATTGGAAGAGAAGCTCTAGAAAGACAACGTTATCACATAACTGATAAATTAGTTGGTTTAAAAATGAAAGAAAAAGGTGTTTTACGTCCTCAATTAACTGTTAGTTTTAATGATAAAGAAGGTCGTAAGAAAACTGGTAAAATTACTAGTGGTACTTTTTCTCCAACTTTAGGTTATAGTATTGCTCTGGCACGTGTCCCCAGTGAAATAGGTAAAGAAGCTGTAGTGCATCTACGTAATAGAGATGTCTTAGTTGAAATAACGAGACCGGTTTTTGTTCGTACTGGTCACTGCATTACTTAAAATAATTAGAAAAGGATTAATAATGTGTCAAGTACCTAAAAATCTAAGATATCGTAGTAGTCATGAATGGGTTATTAAAAATTCTACTGGAAATTATACAGTTGGGATTACTTATCATGCACAAGAATTACTAGGAGATATAGTTTTTATTGATTTGCCTGAGATAGGTTCGATATTTAATATGGGAGAGGAATGTGCGATTATAGAATCTGTCAAAGCTGCTACTAGCGTATATACCCCTATTAGTGGTAAAATTATTACAGTTAATAATATGTTAATTGAAAAACCAGAATTAATAAATAGTAGTCCATATACTATGGGTTGGTTATTAAAATTACAAGCTAGTAATGAGTCAGAACTAGATATTTTATTAGATGCTAATGATTATCAATTATTGACAAATCCAAGTAAAACTTGATAGCATTATCAATGCTATTAAGTAATTATTTAAAATAAAAGAAGGTTTATGGTTCAATCTATTAGTATGCTTGAGCATAATGATGCTTTTATTAAACGTCATATCGGTCCTTCTACTGAACAACAGATCTCAATGTTATCAGAATTAGGTCTTTCTTCACTTCATGAATTAATTACATCAGTTTTACCAGGGAATATTAATTTTCCAACTATCCCAAATATTTGCAATGCCGTTTCAGAATATCAGGCTTTAAAAGAACTTAAAATTATTGCTAAAGAAAATAAAGATTATAAATCTTGGATTGGTATGGGATATAGTGCTACATTAATACCACCAGTAATTTTACGCAATGTTTTAGAAAATCCAGGATGGTATACTGCTTATACTCCGTATCAACCTGAAATTTCCCAAGGTCGTCTTGAAGCTTTATTAAATTTTCAGCAAGTAACATTAGATTTAACCGGTTTAGATATAGCTTCAGCCTCTTTATTAGATGAAGCAACAGCTGCTGCTGAATCAATGTCTATGGCAAAAAGAATTAGTAAAATAAAAAATGCCAATAAATTTTTTATTGCATCGGATCTGCATCCGCAAACTATAGATGTAATCTGTACTCGTGCCAAATTTTTAGGTTTTGAATTGATAATAGATTTAGCTGAAAAAGCATTAAACTATAATGGAATTTTTGGTGTTTTATTCCAGCAAATTGGCACTACTGGAGAAGTACACGATTATTCCTTCTTAATTAAAGAACTTAAAAATAGAAAAATAATAATCAGTATTATATCTGAGATAATGTCATTAGTATTATTAAATGCACCTGGTAAACAAGGTGCGGACATTGTTCTGGGATCTGCACAACGGTTTGGACTTCCAATGGGATATGGTGGTCCTCATGCTGCTTTTTATGCCACTAGTAAAGAGTATAAACGCTCAATGCCGGGTCGTATTATTGGTGTTTCACGTGATGCGGCGGGCGATGCAGCTTTACGCATGGCAATGCAAACTCGTGAACAACATATTAGACGTGAAAAAGCTACCTCTAATATTTGTACTTCTCAGGCATTACTAGCTAACATAGCAGGATTATATGCCGTATATCATGGTCCAGAAGGACTAAAGCAAATTGCAAATCGCATTCATAGGTTAACCGATATTTTAGCTGCAGGCTTACATCAACATAAATTTTGTATTAAGAATCAAACTTGGTTTGATACTATTACGGTTGAAGTTAATAATAAATCAACTGTATTAGCTCGCGCATTAAGTGCGCGGGTAAATTTACGTAATGATATTAACAATGCCGTGGGAATTACTTTAGATGAAACTACAACTCTAGAAGATATTCGAATCTTATTTTCGATAATAATTGGTAAAAAACATAACCTAGATATTTTAAAAATTGATGAATTAATTCAAATCCATAAAAATCCTTCTTTACCTAACTATTTACTACGTCAAGATTTGATTCTTACTCATCCAATATTTAATACTTATCATAGTGAAACTAAGATGATGCGTTATTTGCATTTTCTAGAACGTAAAGATTTAGCTTTAAATTATTCCATGATACCTCTGGGTTCTTGTACTATGAAACTTAATGCGGCGGTAGAAATGATGCCCATTACTTGGTCAGAATTTTCCGGTCTTCATCCTTTTTGCCCTATAGATCAGGCTTCTGGAATCTTAAAACTTATCAATCAATTATCTGATTGGTTTGTAAAATTAACCGGTTATGATGCTTTCAGTCTACAGCCTAATTCAGGAGCACAAGGTGAGTATGCTGGTTTACTAACAATTCGTCGATATTATGAAAGTTTAAATCAAATAAATCGTTCTATTTGTCTTATTCCAGCTTCCGCACATGGAACTAATCCAGCTTCTGCTAAAATGGCAGGTATGACAGTAGTAACAGTAAAATGTGATAATCAAGGTAATTTAGATTTGCAAGATTTAGTTCATAAAGCTAGACAAGCTGATACTAAATTAGCTTGTATCATGATAACCTATCCTTCGACACACGGTGTTTATGAAGAATCTATCGGTGAAGTTTGCGAAATTATTCATAAATATGGAGGTCAAGTTTATCTTGATGGTGCTAATATGAATGCACAACTTGGAATTATGATGCCAGGACATATCGGTGCTGATGTGTCACATCTTAATTTACATAAAACATTTTGTATTCCACATGGAGGGGGGGGTCCAGGAAGTGGACCGATTGGAGTAAAAGCACATTTAGCTCCTTTTCTTCCTGGACATAGCATCATTACCATAGAAGATATTATACCGCACCAAAATGCCATAGCCGCCGCCCCATTTGGGAGTGCGTCTCTTTTACCTATTTGTTGGATGTATATACGGATGATGGGATTGGAAGGATTAAAATTAGCAACTCAGATAGCTATACTTAATGCGAATTATATTGCTAGTAGGTTAAAACACGCATATCCAATATTATACACGGGTAAAGGTGGATATGTAGCACATGAGTGTATTATTGACATTCGTCCTATAAAATCTCTTACGGGGATTAATGAGTTAGATATTGCTAAAAGATTAATTGATTATGGATTTCATGCTCCTACTATGTCATTTCCTGTTACGGGTACATTAATGATTGAACCAACTGAGTCAGAAGATCAAATTGAACTTGATCGTTTCATTAATGCTATGTTAGCAATTCATAAAGAAATTGAATATCTTATTCAAGGAAAATGGCCATTGCAAGATAATCCCTTAGTTAATGCTCCACATACTGAAAAAGAATTGGTAGGTACATGGAATCATCCTTATAGTAGGATGCAAGCGGTCTATCCAACTGGATATCATCCCAATAAATACTGGCCTACAGTAAAACGTCTAGATGATGTTTTTGGTGATAAAAATTTAGTATGTTTCTGTAATTAATAAAAAACCTTCTTAATTGATAAGCTACTGTTACCATCTTTTTTAACACGTAATACACTATCTAATGATAAATTATTTTTCAAGATAGCTTGTATCCATAATTCATTATTAGCAAGAAGACAAGTTGCGAGGATAGTACCTGAATCCTTCCATTGATCATTACTAATTTGTAATTCTAAGTAATCGGTTATATCGGGTATATAGTTAGAATGGCCAGATAACCAATAAAGAGCGTGCTTATTGGCTCCACGAAATTTAGCACGTGTTACCATCTCTTGACCTAGATAACAACCTTTATTAAAGCTAATACCATTCAAATTTTGTAAATTAGCGGCTTGCGGTAAAAATTTACATGAATTAGTTACATCAATAATTGGAATTCCTGCTTCTATATCTAGTGCGACCCATTGTCTACTGTCATTGAATTGCGATTTTAGATCTGATAATTGTGATGTTAATTTGTGAACCATATTAACATCGGTAATAATAATAAAGCGCTCAGATGGAATATTAAACCATAATAATAAGGTATGATTAAAATGAATTACCGGACAGTCTTTATTTGGTAATATTGAATAAAGATTTGCCAATGCTTCACGAGCTTGAAATCCAGCCACCCCTAATAAGATTACCTTATTATTTTTTGATATTGAAACTTTAGAAAAGATTGCATATTTTTTTAAGGTAGCTAATTGTAATTGATGTACTGAACTTCTTATAATCCATCCTAACCCTTCTCCATAATTAAAGAGTAGCAAATTAGTTAACATTTTACCTCTAGCATTGCAGTGAGCTGATTGGTAAGATTGGTTGGGTTTTAATTTTTTAATATCTAAGGTTAGCTGTCCTTGTAAGTAATCTCTATAATCCTTACCAGTAATAGTCAATAATGTCCACTGTTCTAAAAAAATGACTGTTAAAGGTAAATTTATTGAGGCTTTAGGAAATCTTGGATTAAATTTGTAAAATTTCATATAAAAATCAACACCTTTTAAGTTTTATGAAAAGCATTGACATCAATAATTTATCAGCTATCTACTTGGCATGTAGAAGAGGTATATCAGAACTAGATATTATTATCATGTCATTTTTAAAAAATGAATATATTAATCTGAGTGATAAAGATAAGCTTAATTTTATTAAATTATTAGAATCAGATGATATGGAGCTTTTTAATTGGTTAATTTATAATAAAGAACCACATGATATTAATTTTAAACTAATAGTACATCTTATTAGACAATTACATTAAGTGGTGATAAAATTTATTCGATCTAAACATCAACTAAGCTTTAGATTAGAGAGATCTTCTAGTAAGAGATACTAATATTATGTTAGACATAAATTCTATAAAAGAACGTATTCAAGATTTGATTAGACGTACTCATCTGCTTCAGGTGTACCTTTGATTATGCTAATTATCAAAAACGTTTAAAAGAAATTAATCATCAATTAGAAACTCCTAATATTTGGCAAAATATTAATCTAGTGCAATCTTTAAGAAAAGAACGCTTAAAGGTCGGTGAGTTTATCAAAAAAATAGATAACTTTCTACTAGAAATTGATGAGCTTCCTTTGCTACTTGATTTAGCTATAGAATATGAAGATAATCAAACTATTAATGAAGTTATTAAAACAATTAATCAGAAAGAAAAATTTCTGCTTGAATTAGAGATTCAAGCAATATTTACAGAAAAAAATGATAAAGCCGATTGCTATATGGATATAAAAGCGGGTTCTGGAGGAACCGAAGCTCAAGATTGGGCAAGTATGTTATTACGTATGTATTCACGATGGGCTTATAATAAAGGATTTAAGATAGAGCTTCTTCAAGAAGCTCCAGGTGAAATCGCAGGAATCAAATCGGCAACTTTACGCATTTCAGGAAATTATGCGTTTGGATGGTTGCGTACTGAAACTGGTATACATCGTTTAGTACGTAAGAGCCCTTTCAATTCAGGAGGTAGAAGACATACATCTTTCAGCTCGATATTTATCTATCCAGAAGTAGATAATACTATTGATGTTCATATTCAATCTAATGAATTACGCATTGATGTTTACCGTGCTTCAGGAGCTGGAGGACAACATGTTAACCGCACTGAATCGGCAGTTCGTATTACACATGTTCCAACTGGAATTATTACACAGTGTCAGAATGGTCGTTCGCAGCATAAAAATAAAGATCAAGCTTTAAAACAATTAAAAGCAAAATTATATGACTTTCAGCTAAAAAAAATAAATACTGAAAAACAAATAATCGAAGAAAATAAACTAGATATTGGATGGGGAAGACAGATTCGTTCTTACATACTTGACGATTCGCGTATTAAAGATTTAAGAACTGGTATAGAAACGCGTAATATACATGCGGTTTTAAATGGTGAATTAGATATGTTTATTAAAGCTTGTCTAAAGGCAGGATTATGTTCTCATGTGTAAACCTCAGCAAACTATTAGCAATGGAATTCCATTAAATAATGAATTAAAAACTAGACGCGATAAACTAAATCTATTACGTAGTAAAGGTATAGCATTTCCAAATGATTTTAGAAGAAATTATATTTCAAATCAACTACATGCGGAATTCGATAATAAAGAAAATACCGAACTAACTATGCTTAATATAGTTATTCGGGTAGCTGGTCGTATGGTAGCGCGTAGGATTATGGGTAAGGCTAGTTTTGTCAGTTTACAAGATATGGGTGGAACAATTCAATTATACATCACACATGATATTATGCCTAAAGGATTATACAATAATCAATTTAAAAAATGGGATATAGGCGATATTCTGGGGGCAGTTGGAAAATTATTCAAGACTTCAACTAATGAATTAACATTACATTGTACTGAAATTAGATTACTTACTAAAGCCTTACGTCCATTACCAAATAAATTCCATCACCTTGTTGATCAAGAAACCCGTTATCGTCAACGTTATTTAGATCTTATTACTAATCCAAGATCTCGGGATACTTTTATGGTTAGATCTAAGATTATATCTAGCATCCGCAGTTTTATGATTCAAGAAAATTTTATAGAAGTCGAAACACCAATGATGCAACTAGTTCCTAGTGGTGCAACGGCACGTCCATTTATTACACATCATAACAATCTAAATATTAATATGTATCTACGTATAGCACCGGAATTATATCTTAAAAGATTAGTAATAGGAGGTTTTGAGCGAGTATTTGAAATTAATCGGAATTTTCGTAATGAAGGGATTTCACCTAAACATAATCCTGAATTTACTATGATGGAACTATATCTGGCATATGCAGATTATAATGATCTGATGTCTTTAATAGAACAGATATTTCATCAATTAACACAAGATTTATTTGGATCAACCAAAATTAAGTATGGACAGTATATTTTTGATTTCAGTAAAAAATTTAAAATAATGACTATGATAGAAGCAATTTGTCAATATTGCTGTACGAATGTGGATATTAAGGATTTTAATGACATTAATAAAACCATCGCAGTAGCTCATTCTTTAGGTATTCAGGTTCCTAAAGATTGGAGTCATGGACGAGTATTAACGGAGATATTTGAAAATAATGTAGAAAAATATCTGATATATCCTACTTTCATTACTCATTTTCCCACTGAAGTATCTCCTTTAGCACGACGCAATGATTATTATCCCTTTCTAACGGATCGTTTTGAATTATTTATTAGTGGGTGTGAAATAGGTAATGGTTTTTCAGAACTAAATGATGCACAAGAACAATACGATAGATTTGTGCAACAACATAATTTAGCTAAAACTACTAGTGAATTTTTTATAGATTATGATGAAGATTATATTACTGCCCTGGAATATGGATTACCACCTACGGCAGGATTAGGACTTGGAATAGATCGCATTGTAATGTTACTTACTAATAACCATAACATAAGAGAAGTAATTCTTTTTCCTACTTTACGTCCTTCAAAAAATAATATTTGAGTAGTAATTAATTTACAAAAAATTATACATCTAGATTAATTACTTTTAGAGCATGACTTGCTATAAAAGTACGACGAGGACCTACTTCATCTCCCATTAATATAGTGAATAACTGATTAGTAGCTATTACATCTTGGATAGTAACACGTAACATTCTTCGATGTTCTGGATTCATAGTTGTTTCCCACAACTGATCTGGATTCATTTCACCTAATCCCTTATAACGTTGAATACTTAATCCACGTTGAGACTCGTTTATCAACCAGTTAAAAGCTTGTTCAAAACTCGTTACTGGGTAAATTCTTTCACCTTTTTTTACGAATGAATCTACTTTAATTAACCCCTGTAATTTTTTACCAAACCTGATAGCTTTTAGATATACCTCAGTATTAAAGAAATCTTGATCAAGAACAAAGCTACTTTCTCTACCATAGAGACGCATCCCCAATACTGGATCATATATGTTTAATATGTCATTAAATTTGACTAATGCATAATATGTACAACCAGCTTTTGCTTTTCTATTAAGTAGATTAACTAATGCATTAATCCATTCGGTTACTACTTTTGGATTATTTTGTAAACCAAGTATTGGTTGATCAATTAATGCATTAAGTAACTGATCAGGAAAACTGCCTTCTAAATTTTTAATTAATTTTTGTATCTTATTATATTCTATAAAAAGTTCTTTTAATTGGTCTTTTTTAACTGTCAATGTAAATGCATCTGTATTAAGGGATGCATCATCTAATGCGATTGTGATTTGATATTGTTCCATAGCAGTATCATCTCTGATATACTGCTCCTTTTGTCCTTTTTTTACTTTGTAAAGTGGAGGTTGAGCAATATAAAGATAACCTTTTTCAATAAGTTCTGGAAACTGACGATAGAAAAATGTTAGTAATAAGGTTCTTATATGTAACCCATCTATGTCAGCATCTGTCATAATAATAATATTTTGGTAACGTAACTTATTAATATTATATTCACTAGAACCAATACCACAACCTAATGCCGTAATTAATGCGGCAATTTCCTGAGAAGCTAGCATTTTCTCAAATCTGGCTTTTTCTACATTTATGATTTTTCCTTTTAGTGGTAAAATTGCCTGATTGCGGCGATTACGTGCTTGTTTAGCAGATCCACCTGCTGAATCACCTTCTACTAAATAAAGCTCAGAATTTTTTGGATCACGTTCCTGACAATCTGCCAATTTTCCTGGAAGACCAATAATATCAATTATTCCTTTACGTCTTGTCATTTCACGTGCACGCCGTGCTGCTTCGCGTACACGTGTAGCATTAATAATTTTATGTACGATATTTTTAGCATCGCTGGGATTTTCTAGTAAAAATTCCATAAAATATTCATACATCAATGATTCTACAATTGCTTTTACTTCAGAAGATACTAATTTTTCTTTAGTCTGAGATGAAAACTTAGGATCATTAAGTTTTACTGAAACTACAGCAACTAAACCTTCTCTAGTATCATCACCTGTCACTATTATCTTAGTTTTTTTATTATAACCTTCTTTATCTAGATAAGCATTAATTGTACGTGTGATAGCAGCACGTAGACCCGCAAGATGAGCACCACCATCTTTTTGAGGTATATTGTTGGTAAAACAGTAAATAGATTCTTTATAGCTATTATTCCATTGTAATGAGATTTCTACATAAATGTCATTTTTTTTATTAAAAAAATAGAAAATATTATTATGAATAGTGGTTTTATTTTTATTTAAATATTCAACAAATGCCTTAATACCTCCGGTATAATGGTAATTAGATTGTTTATCATTACGGAGATCGATAAGATGAATAGAAAGTCCTAAATTTAAGAAGGATAATTCTCGAAAACGATTTGCTAGTATTTCATAATTAAATTGTAGTACATTACTAAATATCTTTTTACTTGGCCAAAATCGTACAAGTGTACCAGTTTTTTTGGTATTTCCTATTATATCTAATGGTGCTTGAGGTATACCATGTTCATAAATTTGATAATACACTTTTCCTTCTCTGTAGATAGTTAATTCTAACTTTTCTGAAAGGGCATTTACAACTGAAATACCAACTCCATGTAGTCCTCCAGATACTTTATATGAATTATCATCAAATTTTCCTCCAGCATGTAATACTGTCATAATAACTTCTGCTGCAGAGATCCCTTCTTCATGGAGATCAGTTGGAATTCCTCGTCCGTTATCCTGTATAGATATAGAATTATCTGAGTAAATATTTACTATAATTTCTGTACAATATCCAGCTAAGGTTTCGTCTACAGCATTATCTACTACTTCAAATACCATATGATGTAAGCCAGTGCCATCTTCAGTATCACCAATATACATTCCTGGCCGTTTACGCACAGCATCTAATCCTTTTAAAACTTTAATACTTGACGAGTCATAAGATTTTAACATTCATATTTCTCTCTTACTTATGATTATTTAAGATTAAGATTTTAATTTGATTTATTATCCCATCATACATTAATGCTTATCTTAATCATAATCTGATTGACATAATTAGATAACTTGCGGATTGGCTTGTGAAAGCTTCAATCTTAATACAGGATAGAGTATCATTTAGCCAAATTATAATTTTTTCACATTTTAACACATTTAAAACATCTAGTATATAATATACATTAAAACTAATTTGTAAATCATCTCCAATATAAGATACTACTAAGGTTTCTTCGGCTTGTTCATGTGCTAAATTTTTAGCAGTAATCTTTAATTGGTTTAGTTTGATATAAAAATTTACATAATGTAATCTTTCATGAGAGAGAATAGCAACTCTAGACAAGGCTTGTTTAAGCATTTCACATTCAACAATAAGTGATTTATCATAATTTTGCAGTAATACCTTACGATAATTAGGAAAACTTCCCGAAAGTAGTTTCGAAGTTAAAATCATCGATTTAACATGTATTCTAATATACTTATAATTAATTTTTAATTGTAAAATATTATCAGTACGATCTAATAATCGTAATATAGTTATAATTACCTTGCGAGGTATAATTATAGAATAATTATCGACTCTTTTATCAATGGTAATTGTGCAAATGGAAAGACGATAACCATCAGTAGTTACTGTACGCAAAATATTACCTTCTGTTTCAAATAACATCCCATTTAGATAATAGCGCGTATCTTGTAATGCCATAGAAAAATAGGTTGCTTCAATTAAATATTTAAAATTTTTATGGGATACGCTAAATTCTAATTGGCTGTTTAAATATTCAATCTTTGGAAAATTATTAGCTGGTAAGGTAGATAGCGAAAATTTACTCTTATCTGAACATATCAGAATAGTTTTATCATTTAATAATACAGTAATACTTGCTTTTTCTGGGATACCGCGACATATCTCAAGAAATTTTTTAGCAGGAACTGTAATTATTCCATCTTCATGTTCATGTAAATCTGTTAAAACCAGATTATTGATCATTTCCATTTCAATATTAGTTCCCGTAATAGATAATATATCTTGACTAACTTTTATTAATAAATTATTTAAAATTGGTAATGCTGGACGATTACTTAACATACTGCATACCTGTTGCAGTGGTTTAATTATTTGGTGGCATTGGATAATAAATTTCATAAATAATCTATTTATAATGTTTTGCTTTCAATTATTTTAAAATGATTGAAATTAATATTTCGGCTGTAATATTATAGTGGATTCTTTCCACAAACGATTAAATTCATTAGTATATTGTAAAGCTATCTCTAAAGCATCCTTTATAAAAATAACATTTTCAGCGTTATGTTTAGCTGCAGCACTAGTATAGTTATATGATCCAGTCTGGATGGAATTTTCATCAATGATGATAAATTTATTATGCATAATAGTATAATGCCTATTCAATTTAATTGATACCCCATGATTTACTAGGAAAGTAATTGCTGTATATTTATCATGATTTGCTTTTTCATCGGCTATAATCCTAATTTTTACTCCTCTTTTGATTGCTTCTAATAATGCAATACTTATGGGTTTACTTGTAAAAGAATATACTGCCATATCAATTTTATGATGTGCTTCATTAATAGCATTCAAAATAATATTTGATGCTGAATTACCTGGAGAAAAACCTACCAGAATTTCTGTAGCTTGAGCTGGTAATATAAAAAAAATCAATATAATTAATATACGATGATGATACGTTCTTATTTTCATGAACTCTATTACTCTTCTTAAATTGAGAACTTAATTTTGGGATGTAGTTGATTTTTTTAATAAAATTAACGATTTTATGCTTAAATTGGTCTAGAAATAGTGATATTTCTATGAATTAGTAAATCATATATAATAAAATATATTAATCTAATCCAGATTAATTAACATGAGGTTTAATACGATTCAGTATATCACTGAATAAAATGTATTTAAATTATTAAAAATCGCAGTAAAATTTAATTAATCATAGGAAAAATTTATGAAACGTACTTTTCAACCCTCAATAGTTAAACGCAAACGTTCTCATGGTTTTCGTATTAGGATGGGAACTAAAAATGGTCGTCATATTTTAGCTAGACGCCGGGCTAAAAGAAGGATTCGTCTGACTGTGTAATTTATTTTCTATGCTTAAAAACATTTAAATCATGAATTTTTCATTTTCGGATAATCTCCGATTGTTAACTCCTAAACATTTTTATAGGGTTATAAATAAGCAACACAAGATTTACATGTTTTCGATGATTTTATTTTACATGGATAATACTCTCTGGCATCCAAGAATCGGGATAGCTATTTCTAAAAAAAATGTTAAGTTAGCACATGAACGAAATCGAATAAAAAGATTAATTCGTGAAAGTTTCCGTTATCGTAAAAATGATTTATGTGCAATGGATTTCGTACTTATGGTAACAAAGGAAATTAACTATATGGATAACTCTGCAATAATGAAAGGATTAAGAATATTATGGTCTCATCATTTAATAAAAAGTGTTCAAGATTATTAATAGTCTTGATTCAACTTTATCAAAGGTCTATTAGTTTCATATTAATAGGTCCGCATTGTCGATTTCAACCAAGTTGTTCTCAATATGCTACTGAAGTAATTACTAAATTAGGAATAATTAAAGGAATTTATTTAACGGCAATACGCATATTAAAATGTCAACCATTAAGTTCTGGTGGATATGATCCAGTAATCTTAAAAAGAGATGATCCCAGATGATTGATTTGCAACGTAATCTTTTAATTATTTTTTTTATCTTAATATCTTTCATGCTTTGGCATGCATGGCAAAAGGATCAAAGTACAAAACCGCCTCTAAATAGAAGTTACAACTCTAAATTATTTATACCCAATGGAAAACTTATAAAAGTTAAAACGGATGTTTTATCTATAGATATAAATACTTATGGTGGTGATGTGGTTTTAGCTCAGTTGTTATCTTATAATGAAAAATTAGGTTCTTCTAAGCCATTTAATGTCTTAGAAACTAGACCCGATTTTATTTATCAAGCAATAAGTGGCTTATCTGGTAAAGATGGTACAGATAACTCTCTTGATCATCGCCCTTTATATTCAACTTATAAAGAAAATTATATTTTATCTCCAGGACAAAATGAATTAATAGTTCCCTTAGTATGGAAGGCAAATAATGGAATTACTTATACGAAAACCTTTATATTACATAGAAATCAGTACGCTGTTAATGTTAATTATAATATAAATAATCGTACGTTACAATCAAGAGAAGTGTCTATGTTTGGACAGCTCAAACAATCTACCACATTAGGTAAAAATAGTAACAGTACTAAAAATAATTTTACTTTGCATAACTATCGTAGTGTAGCATATTCCACAAGCGATAAAAAATATGAAAAATATAAATTTAGTAAAATTTTGAATAATAAAAATTTAAATATTACCACGAGTCATGGTTGGATAGCCATGTTACAAAAATACTTTGTCACGGCCTGGATTCCACATTACACGGATAATTATAATTTTTACACAAGCAATTTAAATAATAGTATGGTTACTGTTGGATATAAATCTGCTCCAGTAGTCATAGCACCCCAGAGTCAGCAAACAATATTATCTACTTTATGGATAGGTCCTAAAATCCAAGATAAAATGGCGATTATAGCTCCTTATCTAGATCTTACAGTAGATTATGGTTATTTATGGTTTATATCACAACCCTTATTTAAGTTATTAAAATTATTACATAGTTTTATTGGTAACTGGGGAGTATCTATTATAGTTATAACATTCATAGTTCGTTGCCTTATGTATCCACTAACTAAGGCCCAATATACTTCAGTAGCCAGAATGCGGATGTTACAACCCAAAATTAAAGAAATTAAGAATAAACTTGGAAATGATAAACAAAGAATCAGTCAGGAGATGATAGCTTTATATAGAGCTGAAAAAGTTAATCCGTTAGGAGGCTGTTTTCCAATTATCATCCAGATGCCCATTTTTTTAGCACTATATTATATGCTAATAAGTTCAGTAGAATTGCGACATGCACCATTTATATTATGGATTCATGATTTATCTTCTCCAGATCCTTATTATATTTTACCCGTAATGATGGGTATCACAATGTTTTGGATTCAAAAGATGTCGCCAACCACCTTAACTATTACTGATCCACTGCAACAGCAGATTATTACATATATGCCATTAATTTTTACCTTATGTTTCTTATGGTTTCCATCAGGATTAGTTTTATATTATATTATTAGTAATTTAGTGACTCTTCTTCAACAAAGAAGAATCTATCAAAGATTAGAACAATCCGGATTATATAAATCTAAAAAAGATAATAAGAAGCTTTTTTTAAATAAATAAAACTCTATATGAATTATAACGATACGATTGTTGCTCAAGTAACCCCACCGGGACATGGTGGGGTCAGTATGCTACGTATTTCTGGAAAACAAGCTGCTACAGTTGCTATACATGTATTAGGAAAATTACCTTCCCCTCGTCTAGCAAACTATCTATCATTTAGAAATACAGATGGTAAGACTATTGATCAAGGTATTACCATTTGGTTTCCTGCTCCCAAATCTTTTACTGGAGAAGATACATTAGAGCTACATAGTCATGGAAGTCCCATGGTAATCGAAATGTTATTAAAATGTATAACAAAAATTCCTGGTGTTAGATTTGCCAAACCTGGAGAATTTTCAGAACGCGCGTTTATTAATAATAAAATTGATTTAGCTCAAGCAGAAGCTATAGTTGATCTTATTAATGCTAGTTCGGAACAGGTTGCTCGTTCAGCTTTAAAATCGTTACAAGGACGTTTTTCTAAATATATTCTAAATTTAATAGATATGGTAACTGATTTACGTATTTATATAGAAGCTGGTATAGATTTTTCTAATGAAAACATAGATTTCTTATCTAATAGAGAAGTTGAAAATAAGCTTAATAAGATTATAAAACTAATAGGAAGAGTACATACTCAAGCATATCAAGGAAATCTTTTAATGGAAGGTATGAACGTTGTAATAGTAGGCCGCCCTAATGCCGGAAAATCTAGCATATTTAATGCGCTTACTGAACATGATATTGCGATAGTTAATGATCTTCCGGGTACGACACGCGATATTTTACGTGATAAAATTAATTTAGGTGGTAGAGTACTAAATATTATTGATACAGCGGGTATACATAAAACTCAGAATGTTGTTGAAAATATGGGTATAGAACGTGCCTGGAAAGAAATCAATCAGGCTCATCATCTTCTTTTTATAGTAGATGGTAGTATGGTGGCAAATGTTAAAAATCTAATACAAGATAGTCTTTTTAATGAATTAATATCTAAGATACCAAATGGTATAGAGTTAACTATTATACGAAATAAAATTGATATTACAGGGGAAGTAGCTAATGTAATGCAAGGTAAGTGGATTATTATTAATGTTTCAGCAAATACCGGAGATGGAATCACCCTTATTAAAAATCATCTTCAAAAGAGTTTGTTAGGGTCTCCATCTTTCTCTTTAGAAGAACAGTTTTTAGCACGCAGCCGTCACTTACAGGCATTAAAACAAACTCAAAAACATCTAGAAGATGGAAAAACACAGTTTATAAAAGCTAACTGTTGGGATTTATTAGCTGAAGAATTACGAATGGCTCAACAGTTACTTAATGAAATAATAGGTAAATTTGTTTCCGAAGATTTATTAGAAAAAATTTTCTCTAATTTTTGTATTGGTAAATAATTCTATTAAATTTTAGAGAAAATCAGTTTTTTTACTTAAAATATGATCAAATATTAATTATGGATGAAAATCAACCAATAAGTTTCGAATTATCTTTAAAAAATTTAGAAGAAATAGTAAATTCTTTAGAAAAAGGGGACTTACCTTTGGAAGAAGCTCTTAAAGCTTTTGAACAAGGAGTACAATTAGCTAAATTAAGCCAAAAAAAATTGCAGCAAGCCGAACAACGAGTGCAAATTTTAATGAGTAATGATACAGATTCTACGTTATCACCTTTTACACCAAATCATGAGGAATGATGAGGAATCTATTTCAAATAATAGTATTCACCTCATTATAAATAACGTAAAATATTCTCAATAAATTAAGAATGATTAATATTGGTTACTAAAATAATTCTGATAGTTTATTAATTCTGGTGGTTAAAATTTGCAATAAACGAGGATTTGAGACGTTGCGAGTTTTTGTATGCGTATTATAAAATAATATTAGTAGTGATTGATATATTGATGTAAACTTAAGATGACTATTCTTAAGGTTCAGTTACAATCTCAGACAATTGCCATAACTAAAGATCTTTTTATTAATGTCTCACTTTTAGTGAGACTATTTTCATATATGATAAAATAATCAAGGTATTATTATGACTAGCTATTCTGCTAATAATTTTCATTATGGTATTAAAATTATCTTGAATAGTGAACCATATGTCATCGAATCAAGTGATTTTATAAAACCTGGTAAAGGTCAGGCTTTTGTACGGGTTAAGATGCGGAGATTATTTACCGGAAAATTGATTGAAAAAACATTTAAATCTACTGATACGGTAGAAGCTGCCAATGTCTTAAATATTAAGGTAGTTTACTTGTACAATGATGGTAAGTTATGGTATTTTATGAATAATAAAAATTTTGAACAAATTATAGCAACTAAAAAAGCAGTAGGTTCTAATAGAAGATGGCTTATTGCACAAACAGAATGTATGTTAACTATATGGAACAATCAACCTATAGTCGTAACACCGCCGAATTTTGTTGAATTAAAAATTACGGATACTGGTCCTGGAATCAAAGGAGATTCAGTTATTACTACTAGTAAGCAGGCCCTATTAAGCACAGGTGCCATAGTTAAAGTTCCCTTATTTATTCAGATTGGAGATTTCATTAAGGTTGATACGCGGTCTGGGGAATATGTATCACGTATCAAAAGTTAGTTAAATTTATTTATTTTAACTCCCATATCATTACAGATGATCCTCATTAATTATGGCTTTTGTAAATTCTCCTAATTTATTAATTAAAAAATATTTTTGAGAGAGCTAGAGGTTGTCCAATACGCGTTATTGATTTACTACTAAGATGTTCTACTAATCTAACTCTCTTTGGTGCAAATAAATTAATTACGGTTGAACCTAACTTAAATTGACCCATCTCTTGTCCTTTTAATAAGAGTATAGATTGATTATCTTGATTTTTTTGATTTGAAAAAGCAGGCCAACTCCAATATTTAATAATACCGTCACGTGGTGGAGTAATAGTACCATGCCAAATGGTTTCGATACTTCCCACAATAGTAGCTCCTACCATAATTTGTAAGATTGGACCAAATTTAGTATCAAATAAACAAATAATTCTTTCATTACGTGCGAATAAATTAGGAATATGATGTGTTGCAAATGAATTAACAGGAAAAAGTGTTCCAGGAACGTAAATCATCTCTCTAAGAACTCCATTACATGGCATATGTACACGATGATAGTCTTTGGGAGAAAGATAAATAGTAACAAAATTTCCATGACGAAATAATTTTGTTAGATTGCGATTTCCAGCTAAAAGTGCGTCAAGGGTATAATAATGACCTTTCGCTTGAAAAATTTGGTCATTTTCAATAGAGCCTAATTGACTAATTCTTCCATCGGCAGGACAAACTAAAATATTAGGATCTAGGTTAATAGAATGTATTTCATCACGGAGTGGTCTTGTAAAAAATTGATTAAAATTCTTATAATAATAAGTATCTTTATGGCTTGCATCATCCATATCTATATGGTAATATTTAATAAAGAGATAAATAATAATTTTCGTTATCATGCGTGATGGTAGGTTAGCAAACCACCCAATAAGCTGGGTAATAGCAACTGTTGGTAAAAAATGAGTTAATCTTATTTTAAGATTTTCTAACACAATCTCCCCCCTATTTTAATTTTATTAATTGTCTTATTATAAATTATGTTTTTTATAAAATTGCGCCAAATATTATAAAACGAATCTCAGAAGAGATTCTACGCATATGATAAAAATAAATAAGGCCTCATTTTTAATGAGTCAAAATACAAATAATCTGATTTGGATTGATCTTGAAATGACTGGTCTCGATCCAATATGTAATAGTATTATCGAAATAGCAACATTAGTTACTGATGTAAGTCTGAATATATTAGCTGAAGGACCAGTATTAGCTGTACACCAATCTTCTATAAAATTAGCAGAAATGGATGAATGGAATATGCGCACACATACAGCTAGTGGGTTAATTCAAAGAGTAATAGCTAGTCCATATAATGAGCGATTGGCAGAACAGGAAACTCTAAATTTTTTAAAGAAGTGGGTTCCCGAAAATACTTCCCCAATATGCGGGAATAGTATTGGTCAAGATCGTCGTTTTCTTATTCAATATATGCCACAATTAGAGGCATATTTTAATTATCGTTATTTAGATGTAAGTACATTAAAAGAACTAGTACGCCGTTGGAAACCCAAGATCTTACAAGGATTTAAAAAACGTGGAGTACATCAAGCTTTGGAAGATATTCGTGAATCAGTAGCCGAATTAGCATATTATAGGGAACATTTTATTCAATTATAATATATAAACTTGCTTAAAAAATCTTTAAGTATACAATCAACCAATTAAAATTCGCGGGAATAGCTCAGTTGGTAGAGCACAACCTTGCCAAGGTTGGGGTCGCGAGTTCAAATCTCGTTTCCCGCTCCATAGTTTTTCGGTAAGGCGTGTCTATATACTTAATATAATATGATTAATCATGATAAAATAGGTAACCGTTTACCATATAGTATATGGACGGTAAGAGATACACAACAAATAGAAAATGAATACATAGATAATAATGGTATAACTAAATTCAACCTGATGGAAAGAGCTGGTAAGGCTGCGTTTGACTGTATTTATCATTTATTTTATCATGCTAGAAAATGGCTAGTTTTATGTGGTCCCGGAAATAATGGTGGAGATGCTTATCTAGTTGCATGTTTAGCGCATGCCGCTGGTATTGAGATAACTTTATTATCTTGTAAAACAGATTCGCTGCCCACAGAAGCTAAGAAGGCACGCCATCAATGGTTAAAGTGTGGAGGTAAAATTTATCCGCATGATATAAATTGGCCGAAAAATATAGATCTTATTGTAGATGGTTTATTTGGAAATAGATTAAATCGGGCACCTACTTATCCATATAACATGCTTATTAAAAAAGCTAATAAAAGTTATATACCTATATTTTCATTGGATATTCCTTCCGGTTTATCAGCGGAAACTGGCGCAACACCAGGAGATGTTATTAAGGCCGCACATACTATAACTTTTATTACTTTAAAACCAGGATTATTAACCGGAAAAGCACGTAAATATGTTGGAAGACTTCACTACCATTCATTAGGCAGTGATGAATATTTAAAAAAAAAGGATGTCTTACTCAAGAGATTGGATGCAGATTGTTTACCAATTTTATTACCTCCACGATGTCCCATTTCTCATAAAAGAGAACATGGAAGATTATTGATTATTGGAGGTGATATTGGTACTGCTGGAGCAGTGCGATTGGCTGGTGAAGCTGCGTTACGAACTGGCTCTGGATTAGTAAAAATTCTTACTAAGAAATTTAATCTTATACCAATTTTATCAACACGTCCCGAATTAATGGTAGATGAATTAAGGATAGATACGCTAGATGATTATTTAAATTGGGCAGATATTATAGTAGTTGGACCAGGTTTAGGACAAAGAAATTGGGGTAAAAATGCACTGACTATTATTCAAAAATCAACTAAACCAATGCTTTGGGATGCCGATGCTCTGATAATGCTTTCGGAGAAACCAGATCAACGCCATAATAGAATTATTACTCCACACCCAGGAGAAGCCGCCAAATTACTGAAGATAAGCATTGCTGAAATTGAGAGTAACAGATTATATGCTGCTAAAAGCTTAGCTAACAAATATGGCGGAATAGTGGTATTAAAGGGAGCGGGTACTATTATAGCTAGTGATCAGGGTCATTTAGCAATTGCAGATGTAGGTAATGCCGGTATGGCTTCTGGGGGTATGGGAGATGTATTATCAGGAATTATTGGAAGTCTTGTAGGGCAACAACTATCTTATTATCAGGCTGCCTGCGCGGGTTGCATAATACATGGTGCCGCCGCTGACTTATTAGCAAATAAATTAGGTATCCGCGGAATGTTAGCCAGTGATATCTTTCCGCTAATTCATTTATTAATGAATCCTGAATTTAATAAAAATCCAATAGCATGACATGAATACAAATTCTTTTAAAACTCTATTACCTAATGAAACAGCAACTCTCAATCTTGGAAAGAAGATAGCAATCTTATCTAAAAATAAAAAAACCATCAAGATTGGGCTATCTGGTGATTTAGGTACTGGTAAAACTACTTTATGCCGTGGTTTTTTACAAGCTCTCGGTTATCAAGATCCAATTAAAAGTCCAAGTTATTCCTTAGTAGAATCTTATTACTTATCATCATGTATCGTTCATCATTTTGATTTTTATCGTATATCTAAGTTAGAAGAATTAGAATTTATTGGTTTAAGAGATTATTTTTCAATAAATGCTTTTTATTTGCTAGAATGGGCAAATAAATCCTATGAAATGTTTCCTTCTATGGATATTCATCTTTGGTTAGCTTATCATAAAGAAGAATATAGAATCGCAGAAATTACGGCTTCTTCAAAAATTAGAAGAAATTTATTATCTTTAATGTAAATATTAATTTTAATTGATAGATAAATCAAACTAATGATAGCCAGATATTTAAATAAATATATATACTACAAATGATTAATTATTTGTTAAGAATATTACCAATTTCTCTTAGAGATTTTTGTGATTAAGTAACCAATTGGAATATTAATTTTATGCCAATCAAAATTCTATCACAACAGCTTACTAATCAAATTGCCGCAGGTGAAGTTGTGAATCGACCGGCTTCGGTAGTTAAAGAATTGTTAGAAAACAGCTTAGATGCCGGTGCTAATCGTATTGATATTTTTATAAATAAAGGAGGTACCCAATTAATCGGCATTCGCGATAATGGCTGTGGTATTGAAAAAGAAGAATTAACCTTAGCATTAGCTAATCATGCTACAAGTAAAATTTCAACTTTAGATGATCTAAATGCTATTACTACCTTAGGATTTCGTGGTGAAGCCCTCGCTAGTATTTGCTCAGTATCGCGTTTAAAACTTACTTCACGTACTAAAAGGCAATCTGAAGCTTGGCAAGTATATACAGAAGGACATGCTATGCCAGATAGAATAAAACCCACAGCGCATCCCGTTGGTACTACATTGGAAGTATGGGATTTATTCTATAATATTCCAGCACGTCGTAAATTTTTAAAAACTGATAAAACGGAATTTATACATATTGAAGATGTAGTACGTCGTATTGCTTTAGCACGTTTTGATGTAACCATTACACTTAAGCATAATGGTAAATTAATTCAACAATATCGAAATTCTGACTCAAATTGTCAATTCGAACGTCGTATTGCAGCAATTTGTGGAAAGGGATTTATATCTGATGGACTAACTCTTGAATGTCAAGAAAAAGGCTTAAAGTTACATGGATGGTTAGTGATCTCTCAAGGATTAAGAATTCCTAATGATTTACAATATTTTTATGTAAATGGAAGAATCATAAAGAATCGATTCATTAATAATGCCATTCGTCAAGCTTGCCATAATACACTAGGAAAGCAATATGAAGGTAATCCAAAATTTATTCTTTATCTAGATATCGATCCACAAAAAATAGATGTTAATGTACATCCTACTAAACATGATGTACGATTTCATCAATCTAGATTACTTCATGATTTTATTTATCAAGTAATTGTTAATTTACTACAAAATAAAGAAACAGTTATTAAGAATCTCAGCATTCCTACATCTATGAGTTATCATAAAAATGATATAAATATCCTTGAATCTTCAGATATTTTCTATAATCCAAAAAATCGGTCTTTGAATTCTCAATCGAATTTGAGTCCCAATTGTCATTGGGGTCGCGTAATCAGTATTATAATCAACAATATTGCTCTCATACATAATGATGTAGAATTAATACTAATAGCATTACCTGCTACTATGCGTTATTTAAAAATACTACAATTAGATGCTGATTCAAAATATTGGAAACCTCGGCAGTTAATTATTCCTTTGCGTTTTAAAATAGAAAAAAACGAATGTCAACTTATTAAAAGTTATGGGGTTCTGCTTAAAAAAATTGGAATTAAATTAGTAACCCATAATGACTATGCAATATTACATGTTATACCTTTACCATTATATAAATTAAATAATCAAAATTTACAAGATTTGATTTATCAACTATTACGCTATCTTTCACAAAATCCAGATGAAGAAAAATCCATTAAAAAAATTGTACAATGGTTAGCGAACTATCTAGTCAACCAACTTCCAAGTTGGGATATTAATCAAGCAATAGATTTATTATCAGAGATCACTAAATTTTGTCCGCAATTATTGTGCACTCCACCACCTACCTTATTACAACGTGTTAGTATAGAAAAAGTCTTGAGTGCTTTTAAAAATGAACTGATAGAATAAGAGTTGAGATTAATGACAATGACTAGTTTAAAAAATTATCCTAAAGCTATTTTCTTAATGGGTCCTACTGCTTCTGGTAAAACAGCATTAGCCATAACATTACATCATCTTTTACCTGTAGAATTAATTAGTGTAGATTCAGCTTTAATTTATCGCGGTATGAATATAGGCACTTCTAAACCTTCGATTTTAGAACTAGAACAGACTCCACATCGACTACTTGATATCCGGGATCCTGCTGAAAGCTATTCAGCTGCAGAATTTTGTCAGGATGCTTGGCAAGAAATGAAACAAATCACCAATAAAGGACATTTACCGTTACTTGTAGGTGGTTCAATGCTTTATTATAAAACTTTAATTAAAGGCCTATCACCATTACCTATGGCTAATCAATGTATACGCAATTATCTTAATCAAGAAGCTGCTAAAATAGGTTGGAATAAACTTCATGAAAAGTTATGTCTAATAGATCCTCTGGCTGGAAATCGAATTCATCCCAATGATCAACAACGAATATTAAGAGCACTTGAGGTTTTTTTTATTTCAGGAAAAACTTTAACAGCACTTACCAAAATTCCAGGGAAATCTTTACCATATAAGATATATCAATTTGTCATAGTTCCAGGTTCTCGTCAACAATTACACGAACGCATTGAACAACGATTTGTAAATATGATAACTGCAGGTTTTGAAAATGAGGTTAAAAAACTTTTTACTAGAGGTGATTTACATCCTAATCTGCCATCAATTCGTTGCGTTGGTTATCGTCAAATGTGGTCTTATTTAGATCATAAAATTAGCTATAAGGAAATGATTAATCAAGTAATTTTCGCTACTCGTCATTTAGCTAAACATCAGCTAACTTGGTTACGTAACTGGAAAGATACCATATGGATTGATAGCACACAACCTAAATTAGCTTGTGATAAGATTTTAAAGATAATAAGTACAACCAACAACTAAATCTACTTAGTATTTAAAATGGAGTAATAATTGTGGGGTATCAAACTAATAACAATCCATGGGGAAATCATCCTAGCAGAAATAAAGGTAATAACACTCTAAAATATCCTGATTTCTTAAAACTATTAAATACCCTTCATAAAAAATTATGGAGATTAAATATTGGTAGAAATAATAGTAATAGACCAAGTAATCCAATATCATTGATTAATATATTATACTGGCTAGTAATAATTACTATCATTATTTGGCTTATCAGTGGTTTATATACGATCCAAGAATTAGATCGAGGGGTCGTAACTCGTTTTGGAAAATTTAATCATCTTGTCAATCCAGGTTTAAATTGGAAATTAAATTTCATTGATACTGTACAAACTGTAAATGTATCAACTGTACGTGATGTTGCAACAGAGGGTATAATGTTAACTTCTGATGAAAATGTTGTGCATGTTGAAATGAACGTGCAATATCGTGTTAGCAACCCAAAGCTTTACTTATTTTCAGTAAATAATCCGGATGATAGTTTAAGTCAAGCTACTGACAGTGTGTTACGTGGTGTCATTGGTAAATACTCTATGGATGAGATTCTTACTGAAGGTCGGACTATTATTCGTAGTGAAACTCAGCGCGATCTTGAAAAAACTCTTAATCCATATCATATGGGAATTACACTAGTTGACGTTAATTTTCAAGCAGCACGTCCACCCGAAGAAGTAAAAGCCGCGTTTGATGATGCGATTGCCGCTCTTGAAAATGAGCAACAATATATTCGTGAGGCCGAGGCTTATGCTAACGAAGTGCAACCCCAAGCCCAAGGTAAAGCACAAAGAATTCTAGCTGATGCTAGGGCTTATAAGATACGTATTATCTTAGAAGCTCAAGGGGAAGTAACAGGATTTAACAAAATTTTACCAGAATATAAATTTGCTCCTAAAATAGCTAGAGAAAGGTTATACATTGAAACTATGGAACATATTTTTAGTAATACTAAGAATGTACTAATTAATGATAAAGGTAATAATATTTTTGTGTTACCGTATGTTTTGAACCAATCTGATCAAACTATTAGTTCAATTCAAAATAATGATAATAATCAGAAATTATCACAAAAATTAATACCTTCGCTATCAGGAAAAGAGAGTCCTTCGGCTTTACTGTCAGAAAAAGAGAATCCTTCGACTTCGCTGTTAGAAAAAGAGAATCCTTCGGCTTCACTGTCAGAAAAAGAGAGTCCTTCGGCCTCGCTGTTAGAAAAAGAGAATCCTTCGGCTTCGCTGTCAGAAAAAGAGAATCCTTCGGCTTCGCTGTCAGGAAAAGAGAGTCCTTCGGCTTCGCTGTTAGAAAAAGAGAATCCTTCGGCTTCGCTGTCAGAAAAAGAGAATCCTTCGGCTTCGCTGTCAGGAAAAGAGCGTACTTCCTCTCCTCCTCACCCCGATTCTGATTTTAGTCAGAGACAAGTGGATGTACTGCGCAATAGTCCTAGAGATATAGGATATACAGAATATAAGAGAGCTAAGAATGCGTAATTCATTAATGATTTTATTTATTATTATCTTATTAGTAGTACTACCTCATTCAATGTTTATAGTTCATGAAGGAGAACGAGGGATTTTGCTTCGCTTTGGCAAAATTTTACGTGATAACCATTACCAAACTCGAGTTTTTTTTCCGGGATTACATCTAAAGATTCCATTATTTGAAACAGTTAAATATTTTGATTCCAGAATTCAAACTATAGCAAATCAGGCAGATCGGTTTGTTACTAAAGAAAAAAAAGATTTAATAATAGACTCTTATATAAAATGGTGTATCAGTGATTTTAGTAATTATTATTTAACCACCGGTGGAGGAGAGGTTACTCAGGCAGAAATTTTACTCAAACGTAAATTCATTGATCGCCTTCGTTCCGAATTAGGTCGTCTAAATGTAAAAGATATTGTAACCGATTCCCGTGGACGTTTAACTTCTATTTTAATTAAAGCCTTAAATGAAGGAACTTCTAAAATTACTATTAATGATAGTGTTAAAAATTTTTTGTTATCCAGCAAAAATCATACCTCATATAATGATCAAATGATTCAAACTAATAGTATGGCATCATTAGGTATTAAGGTTGTTGATGTACGTATTAAGCAAATTAATTTGCCCTTAGAAGTATCGGATGCAATCTATAATAGAATGCGTGCCGAACGTGAAGCCGTAGCTCGTCATCATCGATCACAGGGTAAGGAAGCCGCTGAAAAAATCCGTGCATCCGCCGATTATATAGTAACTAAAACTTTAGCAGAAGCCGAAAAAATAGCACGAGTTATACGTGGAGAAGGTGATGCCACGGTGTTAAAATTATTTGCTACTACATTTACTAAAAATTCAGATTTTTATTTTTTTCAACGAAGCTTACGTGCATACGAAAATAGTTTTAATAATAAAGATCTTATAATTTTAAATCCCGATCATCATTTTTTAAAATATATGGTTAATCCAACTCCTATTAAATAATCTTGTTTTATCTTTGACAAGATAGAGATCTATTTTACAATAGATAGTACAGTATTATATTAAGTTAGTAGGTACTACTATGAAAAAAATATTATCAGTAATATTAGCCATATTATTATCTACATCGGTTTATGCTTTAACAGTTAAAGGTCAATTAGAAAATAATTTAAATGTACAGATGATAATTGGTAATGGGTGTGAAATAACCGGAGGATCATTATTAAATTTAGGTAATCTAGATTTTGGAGAGCATCCTAACATTAAAAATAAAATTGATGCTCATTCAAACGGGAGTGCTGGTAAATTAGGAATCAATTGCACGAAAGGAGTTAATTATAGCATTGCATTGAATAATGGACTACAACCAGATGGAACTAAACGACGTATGATGAAAGTAGAAACCGAAGCAAGAGAATTCATTAAATATGATCTTTATCAAGATTCGGCCCGCACTACACTATGGGATACTCATAATCTTCTTAAAGGAATAGGAAATGGAAAAGAAACACCTATAATTATTTACGGCCGGGTTCCACCACAATCAACTCCAAGCTCTGGAGCATATCATGATACTGTTACGGTAATAGTATCATGGTAATTTAATTTTAAAATATATATGTCATATATATATTATATGAGTTTCATTTTACTTTTAGTAACTAAATCAACTTTAGCTGATTCTATAACTAGAATGGCAAACTTATCTGTTCATGCACAGATAATATCTAGTTGTCACACTGTTGGTAATATGGTTGGAAAACTTGATTTTGGTTTACATTATTTCATTAATCTATATAAAATAAAAAGTAATGGAGCATTAAGAATTACCTGTGATCCTGGAATTAACTACCAAATTTTATTAGGACCTGGTAAAAGTGGTTATAGTATGCAACGTTACTTAAGCAATAACATATCAGGTGAAAAAATAAAATATAATATTTATACTGATGCTCAATATCAAACGATATGGGATGATATTAAAGGATTGACTTTGGTAAGTAACGGTAAAGAACAAATTATTCCAATTTATGGATTAATACCAGCACAGAATACCCCATTATTTGGGGAATATACTGATTTTATCAGGGTAACCATACAATGGTAAGAGTAAGATTGTATCCTCTATGTATAAAGAGAAATATAGTTAAATTTAAAGTAATAATCAGCTATTAATTGAGATAATAATTTATGTTTCTAAAAAATATTTTTATCGGTTTT
Source organism: Candidatus Dasytiphilus stammeri (assembly GCA_045690005.1). Taxonomy (GTDB): domain Bacteria; phylum Pseudomonadota; class Gammaproteobacteria; order Enterobacterales; family Enterobacteriaceae; genus Dasytiphilus; species Dasytiphilus stammeri_P. The sequence goes on from CP145881.1 coordinate 338,032, forward strand.
TTGATTATTTTAATTTTTCATGGTTCTGTTAAAGCAACTTCATTATTAATTTGGCCTATCGATCCAGTAATCGAATTTGGTCAAAATTCAACACAATTATGGGTAGAAAATCGTGATCAAAATAATCCCGTAATAATACAAATTAGAATCTTGAGATGGCAGCAAATTAAAAGTAAAAATCTTCTACTGAAACAAAATGAGTTAGTTGCTAGTCCGCCAGTTGCTAAAATATTTTTTAGACAAAAACAATTAATAAGATTAGTTAAAATAGTTAATCCTCCACCAGAAAAAGAGTGGGCTTATCGCCTTATTATTGATGAAATACCTAGGATCATAGAAAATAATCCTAAAAATTTAAAGTCTGAAATGGGCTTACAATTTCAAATGCGCTATTCAATACCATTATTTTCCAATGGTTGGAATATATGGACTAAACCTAATTATCAATTGCAATATGATATCACCAAAGCCACAAAACCACAATTAAGTTATCACATCATCCAAGAGAGATCAAATCAACGCTGGTTATTCATTAAAAATCATGGACCAGTACATGCTAAACTTCTTCAATTAAAATTTTGTGATGGTAATCTAGAAATGTGGGGACGAAAAGGATTATTAGAATATATTCTTCCAGGAGCGGAAATACATTTGCCAATAACGGTATTACCAATCTCAAAATGGAGACTGATCGCTCAAGTAAATTATAATCCACAGTTTCAACTTCTGAACCATTTATAAAAATTTGAAATTAAAACATTTGAATAGGTGATCCTTAAATGGATAGATCGGTAATTTTTTCTAGATTTTTATTAATTTTGCTACTCTTATCTACTAAGAACACCTTTTCTAAACATCTAGATATAGTTATTACATCTCCTAGTACACTTTATCTAGAAGTTATTCTAAATGGAATACCAACTAAAAAAATCTTACCGATTTATTATGATCATAATCATTATTATATGAGGCTGGAACAGTTAAAATCTTTAGGAATCTTAATTCCGTTATCCGAAAAGATTCAAAATCCTGTTGCTATAGATAGTTTAAAAAATATCTTCACCTACTATGATAGTGCAATGCAACGATTTTTAATAAATGTTCCGCCTCATTGGCTACCTCGTCAGTATATCATAATGAGTAAGCTTCACCAAGTTCTTCCTGCTAAAAGTAGTTTTGGATTAGTATTTAATTATGATTTATATTGTAATTTTCCAAATAATATATATAACCATCATTCGCAATGCTCAAATTGGACTGAGGTAAGATTTTTTAATAAATTTGGGGTATTTTCAAATACTGGCACATGGAATCATGGAATTAATGATAATTATCATTATATACGATATAATACCCAATTACATTTTAGTGATCAAAGACATATGTTACTTTATATACTAGGAGATTTTGATTCAGATAAATTATCTTGGTCTAATACCATACGATTAGGTGGCATAAAAATTTCACGCCACTTCTCAATGTGTCCCGATCTAATCACATATCCATTACCTCATTTTTATGGTCATGCAGTATTACCAAGTACTCTAGATCTTTATATTAACAATAATCATTCATCAATGAAAATTAATCCTGGACCGTTTACAATAGAGAGTTTACCTGATTTACCTGGTGCAGGCAAAGCTATTATAGTACTAAAAGATGCCTTAGGAAATAAGCAAAGTAAAATGATGCCTTTTTATATTACTAATGAGCAGCTAAAAAGAGGATTAACAGATTTTAGTATATCATTAGGATTCTTACGCAAAAATTATGGTATCAATTCGACAAATTATGGTGATTTGGCAACTAGTAGTTTTCTACGTTATGGATTAAATCCTTGGCTTACTTTAGAAGGAAAAATAGAAGGTACACCTCATATTCTAAATAGTGGTTTAGGAGCTAGTATCAAAATATTTACATTAGGATTAATGAAGATTTCATGGAGTGGCAGTAGTATTATAAAAAATAATAATTTAATTATTAGTAATAGAAACATGACTAGTATGAAACTTAATTCATATCAAGGTCAGCAAATTTTAATAGGTTATACATATAATAATATGAGCTTTAATATAACCGCACAAAATATTTTTCGTAGTGCTGAATATAGTGATCTCTCTAATTATCAAACTAATAAGAGTTTAAGTTATCATAATAGTCAAATGATTGGAAGTTTTGCATTAGGAAAATATGGTACCTTAAGTTTAGGATGGTTTAATAATGGAAATAATTGGATTAATAAGACGCAGTTAATGAATTTATCATATAGTACAACATTATGGCAAACTATGAACTTATGGACTTCAATAAACAGAATCATAGGTAATCAAGGTGGCTATAATGCACAATTAATATTAACACTCCCTTTAAGTGTATGGGGCAATGCCTCATATTCATATATATGGGATATTAATCATCATATTCGTACAAATTTTAGTAGAACAGTACCTACATCTAGTGGTATAGGATGGAATCTAGCTTATGAGAATGATGATTTTCATCATCATTCTCATCAAGCTGAGATATTTATTAAAAACCAATCTTTTGATATTGGAGCCGGAATGTATGGAGATCATTATGATGAAAGTTATTGGGCAGAGATGAACGGTTCACTAGTTGCTATGGCCGGACATATATATACTACTAATAGTATTCCAGATGCATTTGCGCTAGTTTATAGTAATGGATATCCTAATATCCCTGTACGTTATGAAAACCAATTTATAGGTCGAACTAATAAATATGGATATTTACTAGTACCATCAGTTACTTCCTGGTATCAGTCTCAAATAGAAATTGATCCAATTAATTTACCAATGGATGTTAAAATTCCCACAATTATACATAATTTTTCTATTCGTGAACTTAGTGGTGATCAAATAAATTTTGACATACATAGATTAAATGCTACATCATTTCGTGTAATTGATAAACATGGTAAAAATTTACCAATGGGTAGTATGGTAAAATTAGAAGGTAGTTCTATAGTAACTTGGTTAGGCGGGAATGGTGAATTATGGCTTGAAGACATCAAACATCACAATATATTGAATATCACTAGAGCAGACACTAGATCTACTTGTAAGGTGATATTAAATATTACCCAATATCATGGTATATCAACACTAGGTCCGCAAATTTGTCAATAGGGTATATTGATATGATGCTTAAAGAAAAGTTAGTCGTAACCATGATAGTATTTTTTTTTTCAAAAATTACCTTAGCTAATTGCATGTTAGCTAATGGTGAAGTTAACTTAGGAATACAAAGTTCATTCGATATATTAAATGGTAATATTAAAAATAAAGGAAGTTCTGGACTAGCATGTTCTGGCTTGAGTTTAACAGTACTAACACATCATATAGTTCAAGCTCAGATAAATTCTACTCGGAATAATATGAAAATGATAAATATTGATGGTTCAGGTGATTATATTCCTTATATAATATATGCTGATAAAGAATTTCAATATGCTTATCAAGTTGGTCAACTAATTGACTATGGTCAATTAAATCTTATATCTATTATTTTTTCATCTAAAAAATCTCAAGTTCCTTTATATATCAAGATTATACCACGTACCGCCAACGTTAGAGCTGGAGTTTATCAAGATATTATTAATCTTCATTGGAAATACCATATTTGTAATTTAGGTAGTCTGTTTTTTTGTTTATCTGCATGGGACGGTCATGGTTCCACTTCAATAAAAGTCCAGGTCATTGTTAATAAAGATTGTATGATTAATGATTATCAAAATGTTGACTTTGGTAGTCATGCCCTAATAGATCAGTTTCAGACATTAACACAACGAATGACATTAAGATGTACAAAACAAGAACACTATAAGGTGTGGTTTAATGAAGGTCTTCATGCTACAGATAGATGGCGTCGTATGAGTGATGGTAAACAACATTATATCATGTATAATATTTATCATCCTGATACCAACATTATCTGGAATTATAAAAATAAAAAGGAATTAGTTGGTACAGGTAAGCATCAATCGCTACGTTATAAAACGTCAGTGAATAAGAAACAAACCGAACTTCATTCTGGAAATTATTCAGATACTATTTCTATAGTTGTTGAATATTGACTTCTTAAAAGGAGGTAATATTTTAATTTTATACTTACTTCAGGAGATGTAGTATTATGTCATCTTGGTTAAATACTAAAAATATGGCAATAACTACTAATAATATTTTAGATTCAGCTAATAAATATGGTTGTCCTATTTGGATTTATGATTCAAAAATTATTTATGAAAGAATTCAACAACTTAGATTATTCGATGTTATTAGATTTGCACAAAAATCATGTTCAAATATTCACATTTTACGACTTATGCTCACTGCTGGCATAAAAGTTGATGCAGTATCTCTAGGTGAAATAGAAAGAGCTATCGTTGCAGGTTATCAACCTGGAAATGATAACGATGAGATTATATTTACCGCAGATCTTATTAATCAAGATATCATTAATCGTGTTAAGCAACTGCATATTCCAGTTAATGCAGGCTCAGTAGATATGTTGCAACAACTAGGAAATCACTCTCCTGGACATCGTGTTTGGTTACGTGTTAATCCTGGATTCGGTCATGGTCATAGTAAAAAAACTAATACAGGTGGTGAAAATAGTAAACATGGAATTTGGTATACTGATTTACCATCGGCTTTATCTATTATTAAGAAATATGAATTACAGTTAGTTGGAATGCATATGCATATTGGTTCTGGAGTAAATTATCGCCATTTACAACTAGTATGTGATGCTATGGTTAATCAGGTAATTAATTTTAATCAAGATATTACTGCAATATCAGCAGGTGGAGGATTATCAATTCCATATTATCCAGATGAAAAACCCCTAGATACTCGCCAATATTATAATTTGTGGAATAGCGCTCGCCAGCAAATTGCCGCACACTTAAAACATGCGGTTAAGCTAGAAATTGAACCTGGAAGATTTCTAGTAGCAGAATCAGGCTTATTATTATCTCAAGTTAGGTCGATTAAAAAAATGGGAAATCGCAATTTTATACTAGTAGATGCTGGTTTCAATGATTTAATGCGACCGGTAATGTATGGAAGTTATCATCAAATTTCAGTGTTACCAGGTGATGGTCGTTATATAAATGAAAGTGATCTTATAGAAAGTGTAATTGCTGGTCCATTATGTGAGTCAGGAGATGTCTTTACCCAGCAATTCGATGGTAAGATATTAACACGTACTTTACCTCGCTTGAAAGTAGGTGATTATGTAGTTTTTCATGATACTGGTGCATATGGAGCTTCAATGTCTTCTACTTATAATAGTAGACCTCTTTTACCAGAAGTACTATTCGAAAACGGAGTAGCACGTCAAATCCGCAGGCGTCAAACTATATATGATCTAATCGCATTGGAATTCTAGTTAAAATTATTTATTTTTTAATGAATTTTTTAAGTATAAAAAATTTAGAATTTCTACTATTATAGAAAAGATTATTGAAAAATAAAGGTATTCTTTGTGAATATGGATCGAAAAACTTTCTATAATTAATGTAAATCCCACTAAAAATAGAAATGATAATGCTAATATTTTTACAGGAGGATGATTGGAAATCAATTCCCCCAATTTTTTTGCCAAGAACATCATAACAATAAATGCTATCATTACAGCTGTAAACATTATAAAAAGATGATCTGATAAACCAACGGCTGTAATCACCGAATCCAGACTAAAAATAATATCTAATAAAATAATCTTAATAATAGATCCGGTAAATGAATGAACGGATGTTTGATATTTATTCCAATTTTTTTTATTATAAGGGTAAATTGAATAATGTATTTCTATTATAGATTTCCATATTAAAAATATGCCACTAAGTAACATAATAATATCTCGAACCGAGAAAACGTGATTTTTTAGAATCAATAATGGCTGAGTTAACCTAATAAGCCAAGCAATAAAAGTTAATAATACTAAACGTATTATCATTGCTCCACTTAATCCAAGACAACGAGCTAAATTTTGTTGAGATGCTGGAAGTTTAGATACTATTAATGAAAGAAAAACGATATTGTCAATACCAAGGATAATTTCAATTATAAGTAAGGTCGCTAGAGATATCCAAGTACTCGGAACAATCAACCAATCAAACATTTATGATACTCAAAGTAAAAATTAACGGATAGCAAAAAGCTTTTTTTGAAGCTTAATTATATGTAACCATTATTATAAAAATAACGTGTAATAATAGCTGCCGTAAAATGTTTTTTTAAATAAAAACCCCGGGGTAATGTGAAAATCTGCTGACCATATCTACCAGTAGCTTTAGTTAATATTTTTCCATGTGCGGCTTTAGGACGAATTTGCATAACTTCACCATAACGTGAAGTTAGGTAATCAATTTCCCCTAATATAATTAATTCCATTAATTCTTCCCAGTCTCTGCGTAACAATTCCTCCTCTTGTGGATTAGGACTCCATAAAAAAGGGGTACCAACTTTTCTTAATTTTAACGGAATCTGTCGATATCCTTCTATAGGAATCCATAATACTCTTGATAATTTTTTACGTACATAGCTAGTTTCCCAAGTAGTTCCTATATTTCTATGTTGATTAAACGAGAGCATACAAATAAAGGTGGTTTCCAAGGGATGTCCGCCGCTATTAATAGGTATTGTTTTAAGTTCAATACCAAGTGAAGCAAAGTCTGGCTCGGGTTTATTATTAGCAGGTATTCCTAAATGTTTTTCAATTAGGATACCAATCCAACCTTTATCATATTTTAAAGACGAAGGAATAGTTAAGTTAGCATTGATGGCTAATTCACCTAAGGTATAACCAGCTAGTAATTCGGCACATTTCATTAAACTAGCTTCATCAGATGGATGATTAACAAAAAATCTTGATCGATTCAAATTCAGTTGACTTTAATTATCTATTTTAAATGATATCTAGTTTGAGGTAAATTAAGTATTGATAATAACTCTCTTGATTAGATATAATCTGTTCATACTTATTATAAAATAAGTTAATTTATTCTCAATAAAATTAAATTTTAGTTTTTATATATTGATAACTAAAAATTAGAAAATTTAGAATCATGCTATTATACGGTCTTTATAAAAAAACGACAAATTTCACAAGTAATTTTTAAATTGATTTAAATATAGTTTGGAGATAATATGTATAAAATTTGGCAGTGGATCTTAAAAATTTCTAGAGCAATATGGAAATTACTAAATTTTATTAGAGAATGTATTTTTAATCTTTTAATTATTTTTGTTATTATTATTACTACTAATTTATTAGTAAATGATGGTACATGGTTATTTAATAAAAATCAACCTAGAGCTTTGCTTTTAGATATTAAGGGCATTATAGTTGATACTCCGATACCATCAGTAAATAACAAACTTAATAAATTTATCAATCAAATTATCAGCAGTAATAATCATCAACAACAAAATTCATTATTTAATATTGTTCAACTTATTAGACAAGCTAAAAATGATAAAAATATTACTGGAATTATATTAGATCTTGAAAAATTTTTAGGTACTAACCAAGTATCTTTACATTACCTAGGTAAAGCATTGCAAGAATTTCGCAATAGTGGTAAATCTATTTATTCAATAGGAGATAACTATAGTCAACAACAATATTATCTAGCGAGTTACGCCAATAGAATTTATCTAACTCCACAAGGAGAAGTAGAGTTAAATGGTTTTGCTATTAATAACCTTTATTATAAACAATTACTAGATTATTTACAGATAAATGCACATATTTTTAGAGTAGGAAAATATAAAGCTGCCGTAGAACCTCTTATGCGCAATAATATGTCGCAATTTTCACGTGAAGCAGATACTCGTTTAATAAAACAATCATGGCAAGATTATCTCAGAACAATATCAAATAATCGTCATATCGTAATTCCTCCGAATTTTCCAGTAGCTAATGATATAGTATTAAAATTGAAAAAACTAAGTGGAGATACTGCACATTATGCTTATGAAACTAAATTAGTTGATGAAATTATTTCAAGGTCCAACTTTAAGCAAAAAATGATTCAAATTTTGGGATCTAACCAAGTTAGTATTTATGATTATCATCTTAATCAACCTTCATTAATTAAAAATAAAAATAAGATTGCGGTAATTGTTATGAATGGAACTATTACAGATGATGAATCTATAGATGCTATTAGTAGCAGTGACGCTGTTAGCCAGATTAGTCATGCATCTGTTGATCCTGATATAAAGGCAATTGTATTATATATTAATAGTCCTGGTGGTAGTGTTACAGCCTCAGAAATAATACGCCAGCAGCTGGCTGAAGTACGCAAGCTTGGAAAGCCTATTGTGGTTTCAATGGGAGGCATGGCCGCCTCTGGTGGGTATATGATTTCCACACCAAGTAATTATATTATAGCTAGTCCTCATACATTAACTGGATCAATAGGTGTTTTTGGGATTCTGTTTACATTTGAAAATACCCTAGCTAAAATGGGAATCTATAATGATAGTATAGAAATTTCACCCTTAAGTAATATTACTCATACTAAAAATCTACCTATTGAATTTGAAAAATTGATGCAAATTAACGTTCAACATGAATATAACAAATTCATTAATTTGGTAGCACATGCACGTCATAGTACTCCTGAAAAAATTGATCAAATAGCTCAAGGACGAGTTTGGTCTGGTCTTGATGCTAAGAAAGTAGGACTAATTGATAAGCTTGGTGATTTTGATGATGCTGTATTTCAAGCGGCTAAACTTGCTAAACTTAAAGAATGGCAATTAGCATGGATCCAAAATGATTCAACAATATTTGAACAATTAGTTAGTTCAATAAAAATTTCGGTAAACCAGAGTCTCTATACTTGGTTATCAGTTAACCAAGATCTTTTTACCATCTTAAAAAGAAAATTTATCTTTAATGATCCTAAAAATATTTATGCACAATGTTTAATGTGTAGTGATATTAAATGAAATACCGATTTATACGAAGTGATAAATTATCTAGTCTCAATATCATTGAACTTAATATAAGTCAATTTTAAAATTGATAAAATGGTACATAAATAAAAGAGAGGAAGATGATGACAATTAGAATAGGAATTAACGGGTTTGGTCGCATCGGACGTATGATATTCAGAGCTGCACAAGAACGCCATGATATTAAAATTACTGCTATTAATGATTTACTAGATATTGAATATATAGCTTATATGTTGAAATATGATTCAACTCATGGTCGATTTAATGGAAAAATCGAAGTTTCAAATAGTCATCTCATTGTGAATGGTAACCATATTCGCATTACTGCCGAACGTGATCCAGCTAAATTAAAATGGGATAAAGTAGATATTGTTGCGGAAGCAACTGGTATTTTTCTTACTTATATAGCTGCTATTAAACATATTCAAGCGGGTGCAAATAAGGTAGTGATTACTGGGCCTCCAAAAGATAATATACCTATGTTAGTAATGGGTGTTAATCATACGTCATATTTAGGAGAAAATATCGTTTCTAATTCTTCTTGTACTACTAATTGTCTCGCTCCATTAGCTAAAGTTATTAATGATAATTTCGGTATTATAGAAGGTTTAATGACTACAATACATGCTACTACGGCAACTCAAAAAACGGTAGATAGTATGTCTTCTAAAGATTGGCGTGGAGGAAGAAGTGCTTTAACAAATATTATTCCATCTACTACTGGAGCGGCGATTGCTGTAGGAAAAGTCATACCGCAACTAAAGGGGAAATTAACTGGAATTGCTTTCCGGGTACCTGTTTCAAATGTTTCTGTAATCGATCTTACTGTAAGATTAAGAAAATCGGTAACTTATCCAGATATATGTAAGGTCATAAAAACTGCGTCAGAAGCAGAATACAAAGGGATTATAGGTTATTGTAACGATTTAGTAGTATCTGCTGATTTTAATGGAGAAAAATTAACATCAGTATTTGATGCTAAAGCTGGACTGGCACTTAATAATAATTTTTTTAAGCTAATCTCCTGGTATGATAATGAAACTGGATATTCCCATAAAGTTATCGATTTGATAACATATATTGCAAAATATAATCATATCGTTAAGGTTAATAACTGCTAAATTTTATTTAAAATGCTAAAAACTAGTGTGGTATTAAGATTTAGTTGTTGCTGGATGGAAAATCCATATGGCAATCACACTTAGCCTATTTATAATTTAGTAATGATTTGTTGTTTTGCATGATTATTGCTTTTTCATCTAAATAACGATTCAATTTCTGACGATTTTTTAATATAATAGCTTCAGGGGCGCCTGACATAAATAATTCATTAGATAACATTTTTTGTATACGTGTAATTTCAATATTTAATTTTGAGATTTTATTAGAAAGTTGCTTAACTTTTACTTGTTTATTTATATCAATCCCTAAGGGGAGAATTATTTCAGCTCCTTCAATAAGCTTGATTACTGTTGTATTAGGATTAGTTTCTACTAGAGTATTACAGACTGCGAGTTTTTGTACTCTCGCAAGTTTACAAATAAGATAATTATTATTATTGACGATGCTTAAAACATTTAACCTAAAATTTGGTAAATTTTTTAGCAAGATATTCTTAATAGGCATAGTAAGATTCATTTCATAACTAATATTACGTATTGCGATAATCAGCTTTTTTATCCAATCTATATGATTTTCAGCTACTTCATCTGCAAGTGAGATATCATACTTTGGAATTGGTTGTAACATTATAGTAGGATCATTAATTCCTTTTAATAACTTTATGCGTTGCCAGATATGTTCGGTGATAAATGGTATAATCGGATGTGATAATCGTAAAATTGTTTCTAAGATCTCAATCATTGTATATCTTGTACCACGTTGTGCCTCTTCTGAATCCCGATTAATTACTGGTTTGGTAAATTCTAAATACCAATCACAAAATTGATGCCAGATAAACTCATAAATTATATTTGATGCTATATCAAAACGATAATTATTTAGAGCTTCAATATAATCTTTTATGCTATTATTTAATTTAGATCGGATCCATCTATCAGCTAATGATAGTACTTTATGATCTGTATTGTAACCACAATCTTTTTGTTGTGTATTTATTACTACAAATCTACTAGCATTCCATAATTTATTACAAAACTTACGATATCCTTCTAATCGCTTCATATCCCAATGAATATTACGAGCCGGATAAGATAAGGCAGCTAAAGTAAAACGCAAAGCATCAGTGCCATAAGCTTTGATACCATGTGGAAATTTAATTTCTGTTCTTTTACGAATAGTATTCAAAAATTTTGGTTTGATCATATTTTCAGTGCGCTTTTTTATTAAAGCTTCTAAAGAAATTCCATCTATTATATCTAATGGATCTATAACATTACCTTTAGATTTGGACATTTTTTGTCCTTCTTCGTCTAAAATTAGACCAGTTATATAGACCTTATTAAAAGGTACTTGTGACCTACCAGTTTCATCTTTTATGAAATGCATTGTAAGCATGATCATACGTGCTATCCAGAAAAAAATAATATCAAATCCACTTACGAGTACGCTAGTTGGATGAAATATCCGCAATAATTCAGTATTTTCTGGCCATCCTAATGCAGAAAAAGTCCATAATCCTGAAGAAAACCAGGTATCTAGTACATCATTATCTTGATGTAAAATCATATTGGTATTTAATTTATTTGCATAACGAACTTCATGTTCATCTTTACCGACATAAACCTTGCCATCTTTATCATACCAAGCTGGAATACGATGTCCCCACCATAATTGACGAGATATACACCAGTCTTGGATATTATGCATCCAAGATAAATATATCTTTTCATATTTTTTAGGTATGAATTTTAATTCACCATATTGAACTGCTTCTAAAGCTTTAATTACTAATGGTTGAGTACGTATATACCATTGATCGGTTAACATTGGTTCAATTATTACACCACTACGATCACCATATGGTATAACTAAATCATGCGGATATTTTGATTCAAGCAGATTTAATGCTATAAGGGAGGATAATATTGCTTTTCGCGCATCATCGCGTTCTAAATTATGAAATGTTATTGGTAATTTTGAAGAATAAATATTTGAGGGATTTCCTTTACAATCAAAAACTTCACACGAAGTTCTCATGGTTCCATCAAAATTTAAAATATTAATCATTGGTAGCTTATGACGTTGACCTATTTCATAATCCTTAAAATCGTGAGCTGGAGTAATTTTCATACAACCCGTTCCTTTAGACATCTCGATGTTTTCATCCGCAATAATAGGAATTCGTCGTTTTATTATTGGTAATGATACAAATTTACCAACTAATGTTTGATAACGATCATCTTTAGGATTAATTGCTATCGCAGTATCTCCTATTAAGGTTTCAGGACGTGTAGTGGCTACTACTAAATAATTTTTTCCTTCTTTAGTTTGAACCTGATCAGTTAATGGATAACGGATATGCCATAGAAATCCTCTAGATTCTTTATTTTCTACTTCTATATCCGAAATTGCCGTACCTAACATTGGATCCCAATTTACTAATCTTTTACCCCGATAAATTAAACCTTCTCTATATAAACGGATAAAGATATCTCTAACCGCACATGAGAAACCTTGATCCATTGTAAATCGCTCTCGTTCCCAATCTACCGAATTTCCAAGCCGCTTCATTTGATGGGTAATTTTTGTACCCGATTCTTTTTTCCATTGCCAAATTTGATCAACAAATTTTTCTCGGCCTAAGGCCTGTCTAGTTTGACCAATTTCTAAGGCTAATTTACGTTCTACTACTATTTGTGTTGCAATTCCAGCATGATCAGTTCCTACTTGCCATAAGGTATTATCTCCCTGCATTCTATGATAACGAATCATTATATCCATGAGAGTTTGCTGGAAAGCATGACCCATATGCAAACTACCAGTAATATTAGGTGGTGGAAGCATAATACAAAAACTCTTCTTAGTAGTATCACCATGAGGTTTGAAAAAACCTTGTTTTTCCCAGTATTCATAAAGCGGTTGTTCAAAATCTTTTGGTTGATATTGTGGTTTCATTGTTATTTTATGTTAACTGTATTTAGGTTAAAAATAAGATTAATGCTTAATGCGTTGAATAAATTTTATGATTATATTGCATTAAAGTATATGGTGTGGAATTAGATTATTTATCAACTCATATTTATTTTTTTCATTTCACCAGCTTTATTTAACATAAATTGTGATAATAAAGCTACCGGACGTCCGGTAGCTCCTTTATTTTTACCAGAAGCGAGCCAAGCAGTTCCAGCAATATCTAAATGTGCCCAATGATATTTATTGGTAAATTGTGCTAAAAATCCCGCCGCCGTAATTGCGCCACCCGAAGAACCGTCGCAACCTATATTTGCTATATCAGCAAAATTAGAGTTTAGTTGTTCTTGATACTCTTCGGTAAGAGGAAAGAGCCATGCGCGATCTCTAGATTGTTCTGAAGCCTTTAATAACTCTTTAGCTAATTGATTATTGTTAGACATCAAGCCACTGAAGTGGTGACCTAGAGCAATAACACAGGCACCGGTTAAGGTAGCTATATCAATAACAGTATCAGGATTAAATCTTTCCACATATGTTAATATATCACATAGAACTAACCTACCTTCCGCGTCAGTATTTAATACTTCAACTGTTTTTCCTGACATAGTAGTTAAAATATCACCTGGATGTAATGCTCGTCCTCCTGGCATATTTTCACAACCTGCCAGAATTCCAATCACATTCAATGGTAATTGAAGATTAGCGATAACACTCATTACACCATATACAGAAGCTGCACCACACATATCATATTTCATATCATTCATAGCATTAGCGGGTTTAATATCAATTCCACCCGAATCAAAAGTTAAGCCTTTTCCTACTAATATAATAGGTTTACTATCTGGATTTGGATGAGCTTTATATTCCATTACTGACATCATGGATTCATTATGCGAACCTTGACCTACTGCAAGATAAGCATTCATGCCTAATTCTATCATTTGGAGCTCATTAATTACAAATGCACTCATATTTTCATATTGAGACGCTAACTTAGAAGCCTGTGAAACCATATAGGCGGCATTACAGATATTAGCGGGCAGATTACTTAAATCTTTGGCAATCTTAATTCCCTTGGCTATAGCTAAACTATGTTGAATAGCAAGCTCACCTAAAGTTATATCGCGCCTGTTGGGTACATAAAATATTATTTTACGAAGATAGCGTTTATCCAGTTTAGGATTGCTTTTTAATTGATTAAAGCAATACAATACTTTAGAGGTTGTTTCAACAGCTTGACGTATTTTCCAATATATATTGCGATTTTTAACATGTAATTCAGAAAGAAAGCATATTGCTTCCATGGAAGCAGTATCATTAAGAGCAATAATAGTTTTATAAATAATTTTCTCAAACTGTTGTTCATCTAATTGACGTTCTTTACCACAACCAATTAATAAAATGCGTTCTGAAATAATATTAGGAACATGATACAATGTTAAAGTTTGACCAATTTTACCTTCTAATTCTCCATGCTGAAGAAGTGTACTAATATAACCATTACTGATTTTATCAAGTTGTTCAGCTATGTATGATAATCTACGGGTTTCAAATACACCTACAATAATACAAGCACTATGCTGTTTTTCGATACTACCATTTTTTACAATAAACTCCATGCCTTCTCCTGAAGATTAAACTAATCATGATATATATATTTAGTAATTAACTTAGCGATTTTGTTTAAATTATTACTCCTCTCAATTCAATAATGGTCTAATAATTTTATTTTGATTGGCATAGTGATTATTTTTAGATATAATTCCTGATTTGCCGAAGTGGCGAAATCGGTAAACGCAGTTGATTCAAAATCAACCGCCGCAAGGCATGCCGGTTCAAATCCGGCCTTCGGCACCAGGTTTGTTTTTTTAATTACTTCTATAATTAATTTGATCATATTGAACTATTATGGTGGTGGCCCTTGCAGGATTTGAACCTGCGACCAAGCGATTATGAGTCGCCTGCTCTTACCACTGAGCTAAAGGGCCGGATTGTAAATGTAATCAACTAGGGTTTGACAAACCAAGAATTTTAATCATCTAGAAAACTGCGTAGTACTTCTGATCTACTAGGATGACGTAATTTTCTTAATGCTTTGGCTTCAATTTGACGGATACGTTCACGTGTTACATCAAACTGTTTACCTACTTCTTCTAATGTATGATCTGTGTTCATGTCTATACCAAAACGCATACGTAAAACTTTAGCTTCACGTGCAGTTAAACCTGATAGGACTTTATTGGTAGCAATCTTTAGACTTTCTGAAGTAGCAGAATCCAAAGGCATTTGCAACATAGTATCTTCAATAAAATCTCCTAAATGTGAATCTTCCTCATCTCCAATTGGAGTTTCCATTGATATGGGTTCTTTAGCTATTTTTAATATCTTACGTATTTTATATTCTGGTATTAACATTCGTTCTGCTAGTTCTTCGGGAGTGGGTTCTCGTCCAATTTCTTGTAACATCTTGCGAGAAATCCGATTAATTTTATTAATGGTTTCAATCATATGTACTGGAATACGAATAGTACGTGCCTGATCTGCAATCGAACGGGTAATAGCTTGACGAATCCACCAGGTAGCATAAGTTGAAAATTTATATCCGCGACGATACTCAAATTTATCTACTGCTTTCATCAGTCCAATATTACCTTCTTGAATAAGATCTAGAAATTGTAATCCCCGGTTAGTATATTTTTTGGCTATAGAAATAACTAAACGTAAATTAGCTTCTACCATATCTTTTTTAGCCCGCCGCGCTTTAGCTTCACCTATAGACATGCGCCGATTAATATCTTTTATCTTTTCAATAGTTAATCCAGTTTCTTCTTCAAGAGTAGCTAATTTTTGCAAGTTTTTGCGGAGATTACCAGCTACTTCATTTAAATTTTTACTCCATGGTTGATTCATTATTAGTGCATTATTAATCCATAATTCATTAGTTTCATTGCCATTGAAAAGTAAAAAAAACTTTCTCTTTGGCATTTTACACTGTTCTACACATATTTTAGTAATTATACGTTCCTGAGTACGCACTAGTTCCATCATGGAACGCATGTTATTAACCAGATAATCAAATTGTTTAGGTACTAAACGGAATTGTTTAAATATTTCCGAAAGTTTTTTAATTTCTATAGCTGCATCATTATGACTACGTCCCTTACTTTTAATAATGGCACGTGTAGATTCGTACTGCATACGCAATGCCGAAAATTTTTCTTGGGCTATTATTGGATCAATATGATGATCATCTTCATCTGTATCATTTTCAATTAATTCATGTTCATCATTAGAATGAGAAATTTCAGAGTCAATCGGCTGTTGTGCAGATGTAGTGAATGTCATTTCTTCATTAAGATTAGGATCAACAAAACCGGTAATAATATCGGCTAATCGTGATTCATCTGCTTCCACTTTATCATATTGATCTAGAAGATAAGTAATTGCTTCTGGATATTCAGCAACAGAACATTGTACTTGATTAATACCCTCTTCAATACGTTTAGCAATATCAATTTCTCCTTCACGAGTTAATAATTCTACCGTTCCCATTTCACGCATATACATACGCACTGGATCAGTAGTTCTACCCATTTCATTTTCAACATTAGATAATACCTGAGCAGCTGCTTCTACTGCGTCTTCATCAGTATCAGTACTATTTTCATTGAGCATCAGATCATCAGCATCGGGTGCTTCTTCCATAACTTGAATTCCCATATTATTTATCATCTGAATAATATCTTCAATCTGATCTGAATCTACGATATCATCCGGCAGATGATCATGTACTTCAGCATAGGTTAAATATCCTTGTTCTTTACCACGATTAACAAGAAGTTTCAGTTGTGACTGTGGATTTTGCTCCATAATACTATATCCATACTTAATAAATTTGTTAATTTATTGTAGATTTAATACCTACAATAAGATGATGCAGTTTATTTTGCCGTACTTTAACAGCTACATACGAATAATTTTAGGTATTGAAAATTAATACAGATATCTATAAGATAAGTGTTACCTCCCTATGTATCATGTATAATCCATACTAATTATAAATTGATAGTTATAGATTAATGTTATCATTATTACATGATATACCCAAGAGTATACCACTCTAAATTAACTATTTTTTTGCTAAAACTTGATTTAAGCACCATAACTCCTGACGTCCTTTTAAGCTTAATCCGGTAGTACGTTCCATTGCTATAAGCATTTCTTGACGTTGTTCTAAAGCTAAATTATATATACTAGTTAGTGCATCTTTGAACATTTTTTCAACTTCTTTCTCTATAATCATGTGATTCCAACTGGCTAATTTTTCGATATGATTGATTAAAGGAGAATTTCTATAAATTTCTAAAATTTGTCCCGTAGTAATATTTGGATAAGCTATACATATTTTTAATAATTCGATAAATATTGGTAATCCTGCTAGTTTAATTGTAGTTAAAGATTGTAATTCAGGTACTAATACTGCTAAATGAGGATTTTGTACTAATAAGCTAATAAGTATACGCATAGTTGTATGTTTGAATGGTAATCTAGAAGTACTAGTTTTAGATAGAATCGGCAATAACCTTTCAAGGTAGTTATCTTCTAAAATCCCTATTTTTTTACCTAATGCTTGACGTAAATAAATACGCAAGGTTTCACCAGGAATCAATTTAATAAGTGGTAATGCTAGTGCACTTAAACGAGCTCTACCATCAGGATGAGATAGATCAACTTGTTGAATTAAATTTTCCAATAGAAAAGTAGAAAGAGGTTGTACTTGATTAATTCTATTTTCAAATGCTACTTTACCTTCTTTGCGAATTAACGTATCAGGATCTTCACCCTGGGGAAGAAACATAAAACTTAATTGACGCCCGTCAAACATGTATGGTAATGAAATTTTCAGAGCACGCCAAGCAGCGGCTCTTCCTGCATCATCACCGTCATAACAATAAATTACATGATCTGTATTGCGAAATAAAAGTTGAATATGGTCAATAGTGATTGATGTGCCTAGTGAAGCTACAACATAATCAATCCCAGCTTGTGTCAAAGTGACTACATCCATATAACCTTCCACTACTAGAAGACGCATGGGACGTGAATGTTTCTGATATACTTCATACAAACCATAAAGTTGGCGTCTTTTGTTAAAAAGAATAGTATTAGGTGAATTCAAATATTTTGGCTTAATATTCCCAAGTATACGTCCTCCAAATCCCATTACTCGCCCACGTTTATCTCTAATTGGAAATATAATGCGATAACGAAAACGTTCATAACTATATTGATGATTAGTAATCACCAACATACCAGTATCATATAATAGCTGACGATATTCATTATGAAATTTCAGATTATTTTGAAGAATATTACTTCCATAGGGAGCAAAACCTATAGAAAAATATTCTATACTAGCCATAGTTAATCCTCTTTTAGCTAAATATTGACGAGCTAAGATGGCATTGTCATGTAAAAGATATTTTTGATATAAAATACTAATTTCTTTCATCAGAGAATATAATTTTCTACGATAATAAAAATTAAATTTTGATCGATGACTATTGACATATGGAATTTTTAATCCCGATATAGCAGCTAATTCTTCAATACTTTCAATAAACTCTAAACGATCAAAATTCATTATAAAATCAATAG
This sequence comes from Candidatus Dasytiphilus stammeri, assembly GCA_045690005.1. Classification (GTDB taxonomy): domain Bacteria; phylum Pseudomonadota; class Gammaproteobacteria; order Enterobacterales; family Enterobacteriaceae; genus Dasytiphilus; species Dasytiphilus stammeri_P. Next base: position 356,784 of record CP145881.1, read on the forward strand.
CATTTCCATGTTTACCACAACCAAAACAATAATAAAATTGCTTTTCTCTATTCACCGTGAAAGATGGAGTGTTTTCTTGATGAAAAGGACAACATGCTTTATAATTATTTCCAGATTTTTTTAGGGTAATACGTGAATTAATAAGTTCTACAACATCTATATAAGCTAGTAGTTTATGAAGAAATTGCCTTGAAATTAGTCGTCCCGCCATAGGATTTATGGATTTTTATTCAAGAAACTTCTATTAAATATTATGAGCTTTGACCAAACTAATGTCTCTAAAAGAGACGCATCCGACGGGCATTTTCACGTGCGAGCTTCTTAGAATGACGCTTTACTGCAGAAGCTTTAGCACGCTTACGTTCGGTGGTTGGTTTTTCATAAAATTCACGACGTCGAACTTCAGCTAAGATACCTGCTTTCTCGCATGAACGTTTAAACCGCCGAAGAGCAACGTCGAATGGCTCATTATCACGTACTTTAATTACTGGCATCTATTTTAACCTTTTACTATTCTAAATTTATTTTAAAACTATATTATACAAGCTAGATTATAAAGTATATATGGTATAGTGAGATCTTATTATAATAATTGTTTATTAATTAGCTTCTTTAGCGGTGAGGAGAAGATAATATGCGCGTACTAGGAATTGAAACATCCTGTGATGAAACCGGTGTTGCTATTTATGATGATAAGAACGGATTACTATCTAATCAGCTTTATAGTCAGATTCATCTGCATGCCGATTACGGTGGTGTAGTTCCTGAACTAGCGGCCCGCGATCATATAATGAAAATTATACCATTAGTTAATGCCGCGTTAAAAGAAGCGAAATTAAATACACGAGATATTGATGGTATAGCTTATACAGCAGGTCCAGGATTAGTAGGTGCATTACTTGTAGGAGCAAGTTTTGGTAAAGCTTTGGCATTTTCTTTGAAAATTCCCGCATTGGAGATTAACCATCTAGAAGCACATCTTTTATCTTCATTATTAGAAAATCCACCCCCTACTTTTCCTTTTATTGGTTTACTTATTTCAGGAAGCCATACACAACTAGTTAATGTTATTGATATAGGAATCTATCATTTGCTAGGTGAAACTCGTGATGATGCAGTAGGGGAAGCTTTCGATAAAACTGCTAAATTATTGGGTTTTGATTATCCTGGTGGTTCCAAGCTTTCTAGTTTAGCCCAGCGGGGTTCCAGAGGACGCTTTTATTTTCCTCGACCAATGATTGAAAAATCCGGTCTAGATTTTAGTTTTTCTGGATTAAAAACTTATGCCGCGAAAATTATTCGTAAATATGATCAAAATCATAATGATGAACAAACCAAAGCCGATATCGCACATGCCTTTGAGGAAGCTGTAATTGATACACTAATAATTAAATGCAAACTAGCTTTAGAACATACTAAACTGAATCGTCTGGTTGTAGTTGGTGGTGTCAGTGCCAATTTTACATTGCGTTATAAATTGAAACAAATGATGAATCAATTGGGAGGACGTGTATTTTATGCGCGTCCAGAATTTTGTACAGATAATGGGGCAATGATTGCATATACAGGAATCATTAGAATGAGTACTATGATTAATAAAATCCCTACCTTAAGTATTAAGGTTTACCCCCGCTGGTCACTGGCAGATATTTAACAACTTAATAAATATAGAATTTAATTTATGAATATTATATTTATTGAACAACTTTGCATTATCACTACTATTGAAGTTTACCCATGGAAAATTCTGCAAAACTTAATATTAGATATTGAAATGGGATGTGATAATAATAAAGCAGGATAGAGTAATAATGTTAAAAACTGTTTAAATTATTAATAAATTTCGGCCATAGTAATTGACCATATTACTAATAGTGACTTTCTATTAGTTGAGCTGGTTACCTAATAGATTGCAACATGATTATTAATACTTTTTTGCTTATCAAGGGGTACGTATGAAAATTACGTAGTAAACCTTATACGGTCGCACAGGCTTGTCTAAGTTAGTGTAATAATCGAGCGAAAAGATCAATTAAACAATACCCTAATTTTTATAAATTTGCCAATCTTTTATTGCTTGGCATCGGCGCTGATATAATTCTTTGTTAATTTCTGCACCATGAAATCCCATGTTAATTATATCTCTAACTGAAACTTGAGATGCGATATTAAATATGGTACGTAGTTTATTCGTTTGATGATAAGAGATTTTTTCAAATCCTCTACAACCACGTGCATCTGCTTCACTGATAATTGCTATTTGTTCGATACGATAAATTTTACGCCACGCATCAAGTTTATTAAATAAGGTTACTACCGTATTAATTTCTAATTGATCGATATTATGAACTAGATTATGAAATCTAGCTGCTAATACAGCAAAATCTCGAAGATTTTTAGGAATGCGTAATCTTTTACATAAGTTATCTATTAATTCAGTGGTATATATATGATTATTCAAATAATTTTTCTTATGTGTTAAAGCTTTACCAAAATCATGACATAATGTTGCAAAACGAACTTCTATTTGATTACTAAGTTGTGCAGCAATAGATAATGACATCAATGTATGAATGGCAATATCCATCTCTGCGGGCCATGCTTGATGATTCCGTATTCCATATAAATTATTTAATTCTGGAAAAAGTACTGCTAAGGCATTACATTCTTTTAGAATCTGGAAATAGAGTTGTGGATTACGAGATTGTAAAGCTCGTTCAGTTTCTTTCCATATTCTTTCGGCCGAAAGTTGTGTTAATTCACCATTTTCTGACATAGAACGCATTAAAGCGAGAGTTTCTGGTGCGATACTAAAATTAAGATGAGCATAACATGCTGCGAAACGTGCTACACGTAATATACGCAATGGATCTTCATGAAAAGCACTTGAAATATGGCGAAGCTGGCGTTTATTAATATCTTCACGACCTTTAAATGGATCATAAACCTTCCCATTTTCATCACATGCTATAGCATTTATAGTTAAATCACGACGGCTTAGATCTTGTTCCAAAGTTACGCCAGTTGTATCACAGATAAAACCGGTATAACCACCACCGGATTTTCGTTCCGTACGTGCTAATGCATATTGTTCACCACTAACCGGATGTAAAAACACAGGAAAATCTTTTCCTACTGGTTTAAATCCATTTTGTAGCATTTCTTCAGGTGTGGCACCTACTATTAACCAATCTTTATCTTTAACCGGTAGATTTAGCAAACTATCACGTATTGCTCCTCCTACTAAATAGGTTTTCATCATTCATATCCTCTCAATGTCCTCCTAGAATATTATTTACTAAAATTAGTGTAAATTAAAAATAGTTTTATAAAAACCCAATAAAGATTAGTTTTACTATTTAGGGCATGCAGGTAAAATAGATGATAGTTAGATAATTTACTTTATAGGATTCATTAAAAACTTAACCAAGTACGTCAATATCGCGCTGTGATGTACTAAGTACCTTTAAAGCTGTATATAATTTATAAAATTTTTTAATAAATGCTAAATAATATTAATTATGGCTAAAATAGCAATTATCTTATATAAATTATAAAATAGTAGTAAATATATGATTAGGGTAATTATTAGTATTATTAATAATAAGGCTTATGATATCTTATGAATCAAAAGATTATTTATAATTTTAACACCCCAAAAGTTAGAGTAGAACGGGTTATCGCTGCATTGCGTTCCGGTTATGGAGCGATAGTTTTAGATGATGAAAATCGTGAAAATGAAGGGGATATGATTTTTGTAGCTGATACCATGACTATTAAGCAAATGGCACTAGCTATTCGTCATGGAAGTGGTATTGTTTGTTTATGTATTACCGAGGAGCGTCGCCAACAATTAGCCTTACCAATGATGGTTAAAAATAATACTAGTACTTATGGTACTAGTTTTACTGTTTCTATTGAGGCAGCCACAGGAGTAACTACTGGAGTTTCTGCACAGGATCGCATTACTACGATTAGGACCGCTATTGCCGATTCTAGCAAACCAGAAGATTTACATCGTCCTGGACATGTTTTCCCGCTTGTAGCTCGTGATGGTGGTGTAATGGAACGAAATGGTCATACGGAAGCAACAATTGATTTAGTTAAAATGGCTGGTTTTAAACCCGCTGGAGTGTTATGTGAAATAACCAATGATGATGGAACTTTGGCACGCTCTAATGAAATTATTGTATTTTCAAACCATTATGCTATGCCGATCGTAACAATTAAAGATATCATTAATTATTTGAAGAGTTCTGAAAATTTTTAACATAATATGATCATTCACCTTACTACTTAGAATGTACTGCTAGTATTAATAATTATTGAAGTTAAGAGTTACCATGCTAGAAATTATAAGGGATTTTAATAAAAATGTAGCATTAATTATTAACCTTCAAGTAAATAGTGGACTATTAATTGTTAACATGCTTTGTGATTTTTAAAATTCATGTATCTAGAACTATTTGAATCATAAAACTTATCTAATCTGATAATAATCAGTATTAGTGGTCCTAATGGGAATATAATGTTATTAATATTAAGGGTAATAATAGTAATTATTTATTCTATTATAGTTTGTCTATTTGGTAGTATATGGTGCTTATTTTCACCACGTAATCCTCGTCATGTAGCCACCTTTAGTCATATTTTTGGCTATCTTTCAATTTTATTTGGCATTAATTTAGAAATTCGTCAACCTAAAGGTCTAAAAAAAATAGAAAGTGCCATTTATATTGCAAATCATCAAAATAATTATGATATGATTACTGTGGCTAATATTGTACCAGATCGTACCGTAATATTAGGTAAAAAAAGTTTATTATGGATTCCCTTTTTTGGTACTTTATACTGGTTAACTGGTAATATGCTTATTGATCGTAGTGATAGAGCAGCATGTAAGACTCTTACTGTCTTAGTAAGACAGTGTCAGCAGCAAAAAGTTTCTATTTGGATATTTCCAGAAGGGACACGCAGTCATGGAAGAGGATTACTTCCATTTAAAAATGGAGCATTTTATGCGGCTATTACTGTAGGAGTTCCAATAATACCCATATGTATTTCCAATTTACATAATAAAATTAATCTTAATCGGTTAGATAATGGTTTAGTTATTATTGAAATGCTATCTCCAATTTGCACAACACCATTTAATAAATCTCAAGTTCGTGTGCTTGCGAAATATTGTCATGAACTTATGGAAAAAAAAATCCAAGAATTAAATATTGAAGTATCCAAATTTAATGCCATTAAATAAATTAATTCAAGCATAAGTAAATATCAGTAGGTATTTAACCAACTCTAAAATAATAATATCAATTTTATTGATACCATCATTAATTTTAATTTTTAAGATTCATGCCGCGAAAGTTTTTTCCGAATGATTTAATTTTTTTCTAATAAAATATAATAGTAAGGAAACTCTACGTTCAGTGCGATCTGTAGTATCTGCAGGTAAATTATATCTTACCGTATATAATTTATTTTTAGAATTATAAAAATCGATAATAAGAGCAGGTGCTAAACAATTAGCTATTGGTAGGTAATTTAATGTAATATGAGACATTCCAAGTTTCATTCTAACTTCCATAACTGCATTATATGCAAAATTAGCATATACTAAAGGTTCTCTTGGCGCCGAAATAATCTTCATTCTACCTCCCCGAAAAGTTAATATGTTTACCTAAACAAAGAGATAATAAGATTATAACATAATTCTACAAAGAATTTAATTCCAAGCAAAAATTTTTGTGGAGTTAACACCTAGAATTTCTTGACGAACAATCTTCCAAAAAATTTTTATTTGATTTTTTACTTCCGAAGATTTTCTACCTAAAATTTTTATAATTAATCCACAATTATTAGGTAATTGACTTACACCACAAGCCAAAATATTATCGAATTTTTCATAATTACTTAAAGATGCTAAAATTCTTTTATGATAAATTTTAGGAGTTAATAAGATAACATTACCAAAAACCTCAAAAAAACCCATAGTTCCTATTCCATTTAATGAATATTTTTTAGGTTGTAAAATTGAAGTTTCCGCGAATAATATTTTATTAAATGAATTTTTTACAATGGTACTGGTGGAGTAGATATCAAATTTAAAACCACCATCACTTAAATGATATTTACGTCCTGACATTAATATTTCAGAATATAAAAGTGTTGCTGTTGGATGAATAGTAATATGAGTATTAGAAATAAATCTTGAATTATTATATGGAATAATTTGATTTGGCATATATTCTATATAACTCTGTTTTCCAATATCTAATATTTGTAATAAAGCCGCATAATTATTACTCATAGCATGAATTTTGGTTGCAGTAGGAGTACTAATATGAGCATATGTTTCTGGAGAAGATTCAATTAATAAATTTAATCTATCACCTTGAGATATACATCCAGAAGTAGAGATTATTAGTACATATGGCATCTTAGGTAAAGATTCATCCCAATAGAATGGACGTTGTACCATTAATGGTACATTTCTTTCTATTCCAGATAAAATACTTCTTTTATTATCATTAATAAATTTTAATTTTAAATATCCATAATTATTAATGTGATCCTTAATCATATAAGGAGTTTTGTCTTGATAATTAGCAAACTCTAACGCCTTAAGACCAATTTGATAAACAGATGGATTATCCATATATATCTCATTAATACTTTTTAATAATCTGGTTTAGAATTAATAAAATTGTTTATAATTATATTAACTAAGGTTTCTATACCTTCACCAGTTTTACAATTAGTAAATACATATGGTTTTCTGCTTCTTATTTTTTTTATATCATTCTCCATGATATTTAATCTACTATTAACATATGGTGCTAAATCAATCTTATTAATTACTAAAATATCTGCATGTATTAAACTAGGACCATTTTTTCTTGGAATTTTTTCACCAGCTGCAACATCGATCACACAAATGTAAAAATTTGCTAATGCTGGACTAAAAGTTAGGGTCAAATTATCTCCACCACTTTCAATTAAAACTAAATTACAATCTGGAAATTCTTCTTCCATTTCTTCAACTACTGCAAGATTCATGCTAGGATCTTCACGAACGGCAGTATGAGGACAAGTGCCAGTTTCTACTCCACGAATTTTATTTTTATCTACGATACCTTTTAAGGTATATTGAATTTGTTTAGCATCTTCAATTGTAACGAGATCATTGGTAATAATCAAAGGTTTAAGATTGTGTTTGATTAATAATGGAGTAATGACTTCAATAATTGCCGTTTTTCCAGATCCAACCGGACCTCCTATTCCAATACTAATATTTTTCATCAACATTACCTTATTTAATTAAGTACTAAACAAACGAGTAAAAGCATTAATATGAAGAGAAGCTAATATATCTGTTATGGGAGCATAATTATTCATATTTTCAATACTACCTTGTTCGGCTTCATGGCAAAATTCCTCTATATGATTACTGATTTCATATAAAATTTTTTGAATAGTAATATGTGTAATTCGCATTAAACGTAATGCGGCACTAAGCATCATGATTGCTATACCATATTGATACATTACTATTATTTCACGTATATTTATCCCTAGTATACTCATTATTATTGATTGTGTTACAGGATACGTTCCTACCGTTTGACGTTTTTTTATTAAATCTAACCACCAGATAAGTAATGGTTCTTCTATTATTTGTACTGCCATTTCAATAAATTTTTTACCCATGCGAACTATCATGGTTCTATTTTCTTCATTAATTTTGCGATTAAACACTGCTAAGTCGCAATCAATGAGAAGATTATAGTTCTTTTCTTGAAAAGCTATACAAGAAGCTCTTATCGCTCGGCAATCACCACGTGCATTCTGTAATAGTGTTGTATAAGTAAAATCTTTTAAAGTTTTAATATCATTAACTACACCATATTGTATAGCGGTTTCTATACCATTCGAGAAAGAAAAAGATCCTACTGGTAAAAAAGAATCCGCAAATTGTATCAATCTAATTAGACGAGTAACATCCATTTTAACTAAAAAAATATAATTGATTAAGTGCAGCGGTTCTTATAGGATGAGTAGTGGCATATTCACCATTAACTTTTACCGAGAAAGTTTCAGGATCTACTTCAATAGATGGTGTTTCTGAATTTCGAACCATGTCTTTTTTAGAAATTGTTCTACAATTCATTACCGCCATAATGGAACGTTCTAATCCCAATTTTATTTTAATATTATTATCTATAGCGGCTTTAGAAGTAAAAGTAATACATGTTTCTTTTAAAAGTTTACTCGCCGTTCCAAACATAGGCCGGTAAAAATTTGGTTGTGGGGTGGATAATGAAGCATTAGGATCTCCGGTACTTGCCCAATTTATTACGCCACCCTTAATAATTAATTTAGGTTTGGCTCCAAAAAAACGTGGATCCCATAATACTAAATCAGCAAGTTTTCCAACTTCAATTGAACCTAGTATATGACTTATACCCTGTGCAATGGCTGGATTAATAGTAATTTTAGCTACATAACGTAATACACGAAAATTATCATTATTTGAAGCATCTTCTGGAAGTTTTCCCCTAGATTCTTTCATAGCATGAGCCGTTTGCATAACTCTTAACCAATTTTCTCCAACTCGCCCCATGGCTTGAGAATCACTTGAAAACATTGATATTACACCCATATCATGTAGTACATTTTCTGCAGCAATAGTTTCTGGACGAATACGACTTTCAGAAAATGCTACATCTTCAGGAACATTTGGATTAAGATTATGACAGATCATAATCATATCAAATAGTTCTGCTTGACTATTAATACCATAAGGTAAAGTAGGATTAGTGGAACTAGGTAACACATTTAATTGACTAGCTACTTTAATAATATCTGGTGAATGTCCTCCACCAGCTCCTTCTGTATGAAAAGTATGGATAGTACGCCCTTCAAATGAATTAATGGTATCTTCAACATAACCTCCTTCATTTAAACTATCAGTATGTACTGCTACTTGTATATCCATCTCATCTGCTATTTTCAATGCCTGACGTAATGCTGATGCAGTAGCACCCCAGTCTTCATGTACTTTTAATCCAACTGCTCCGGCTTGAATTTGTTCTCTTAAAGGGGCTAATTGTGATGCGTGACCTTTACCTAAGATTCCGATATTAACAGGTAAATTTTCAAATGCACGTAACATGTTACTAATGTGCCAAGGACCAGCGGTTACTGTAGTACCATTAGAACCATCAGTAGGACCGATTCCACCTCCAAAAAATGTTGTAATCCCATTTGATAAAGCATGCTCTACTTGTTGTGGTGAAATTAAATGAATATGTGTATCAATTCCGGCGGCTGTTAAGATAAAATGTTCACCAGAAATTACATCAGTACTAACGCCTACTATCATTCCGGAAGTAATGCCGTTCATCGTATCTGGATTACCACTTTTACCTATCCCATGAATTAAGCCATTCTTGATTCCAAGATCTGCTTTAATTACCCCTTTTTTAGCATCTACTATTATGACATTAGTAATTACTAAATCTAATACATTATCACTATTTAAACGATTATTTGCTCCCATTCCATCACGTAAGGTTTTACCACCACCGTAGATGGATTCATCTCCATAACCACACAGATCTTCTTCAATCTCAATAAATAAATTGGTATTTCCTAAACGGATTTGATCTCCACTTGTTGGACCAAAAATCTTACTATACTCATTTCTAGAAATAAAAGGCATATTTATATCCACATATTTAAAATTTTCCTACCCATCCATCTACTAAATTATTAAAACCATAAATCAGTTTTTTTCCTTCAATAGGGATTAAAGATACTTCAATTTCTTCTCCAGGCTCAAAACGTATAGCTGTACCTGCAATAATGTTAAGTCTTTGACCATAGGCAATTGTTCGGTCAAATTTTAACATTTTATTCACTTCAAAAAAATGATAATGGGATCCTACTTGAATCGACCTATCTCCCGAATTTATTACGCTTAATTTAACAGATGGTTTATTTTCATTAAAATGAATTAATTCTTTAGATAGAATATAACCACCAATAGGAACTTTTAATTTTAAAGATTGTTCTTTTTTAGATTCCATAAAATTTACTTTAAGATTCATTGAATAGGATTATGAATAGTAATTAAACGACTTCCATCAGTAAAAATCGCTTCAACTTGAATATCATCAATAAGATCTATTACTCCATCCATTACATCATTTTTAGTAAGTACCTTACGGGTATGATTTATTACTTCATCTAAGGTTTTACCTTCCCTAGCACCTTCTAATGCAGCAGAAGTTAGAATAGCAACTGATTCAGGATAATTTAGTTTGATTCCTCTAGATTTTCTATCCATTGCTACATTAGCTAACATATATACAAGAAGTTTTTCGATTTCTCTTGGAGAAAGTTGCATATCATCCTTTATAAATTATTAATATTTTATTAAATAAATAAGATGAAAAATTCATTTGGATGATTTTACTTTAATACTTTTTAATTTACCAAGAGATTTTATTATTTTTCATTATTAGGTAGGGAGTAAGTTCTAGTTTTTCAAACAGTTATAATATTTCATTAAGTAAGATGATTTGACTTAATTTTAGCTAGTAACTCAATAACACGTAATTTGGCAAGTTCCATAGCTATTTTTGATGTGAGATTTAAATAATCAATTTTACTATTGGTATTACGTAGATCAGTTTCTGCTTTATTTTTTGCTTTTAAAACTAAATCTTCATCTAGATCTTTACCACGAATTGCAGTGTCTGCTAATACAATTATCGCACGTGGCTGAACTTCTAACACTCCTCCGGAAAGATAAATAATCTCTTGATAACCATTAATCTTAACAATATGAATCATACCTGGTTTAATAAAAGTTAATAACGGAACGTGACCTGGGTAAATTCCTAATTCCCCTTCAATTCCAGTAATTCGGATTTTTTCGATTTTTCCAGAAAAAAATGAACCTTCTACACTTACTACTTCTAAAGTACAACAAACACTCATATTACTCCTATAATATATTTTATGAAATTTTTTTAGAACGTATTATTGCTTCTTCAATTTTTCCAATCATATAGAAAGATTGTTCCGGTAAATGATCATAATCTCCTGACAAAATGCCTTTGAATCCACTGATAGTATCTTTTAATGTGACATATTTACCTGGGTAACCAGTAAAAACCTCTGCTACAAAAAAGGGTTGTGACAAAAATCGCTGGATTTTACGTGCTCGAGCTACAATTAGCTTATCTTCTTCTGAAATTTCATCCATCCCAAGGATTGCAATAATATCTTTTAATTCCTGGTAACGTTGGAGCAATGCTTGTACTTGGCGAGCCGTTTCATAATGTTCATCACCAATTATTAAGGGATCTAATTGCCTGCTAGTAGAAGATAGTGGATCTACAGATGGATAAATTCCTAGTGCCGCAATTTGCCTGCTGAGTACTACGGTTGCATCAAGATGAGAAAAAGTAGTAGCTGGTGATGGATCTGTTAAATCATCAGCAGGCACGTATACTGCCTGAACAGAAGTAATAGAGCCCTTTTTTGTAGAAGTAATGCGTTCCTGTAAAATTCCCATTTCTTCAGCTAGGGTTGGTTGATAACCTACCGCCGAAGGTATACGACCAAGTAAAGCAGATACTTCTGTACCAGCTAGGGTATATCGGTAAATATTATCTATAAATAGTAAAACATCACTACCTTCATCACGAAATTTTTCAGCTAGAGTTAAACCAGTAAATGCTACACGTAATCTATTACCTGGAGGTTCATTCATTTGTCCATAAACTAATGCTACTTTATCTAGAACATTAGAAGCTTTCATTTCTTCATAAAAATCGTTACCTTCACGAGTTCGTTCACCTACTCCAGTAAATACTGAATACCCGGAATGTTCTACAGCAATATTACGAATTAATTCCATCATATTTACAGTTTTACCTACTCCGGCTCCTCCAAATAACCCTACTTTTCCACCTTTAGCAAAGGGACAAATAAGATCAATCACTTTTATTCCAGTTTCTAGTAAATCACAAGAACTAGAAAGCTCTTCATAAGATGGTGGTTGGCGATGAATTACCCACTGTTCTTCAGCATCAATATGGCCTTTCATATCGATTGATTTTCCCAGTACATTCATAATTCTACCAAGAGTAGCTTTACCTACTGGTACCTTAATAGGATGTTTAAGGTCGATTACTTCTAATCCACGTCTTAGGCCATCAGATGATCCCATAGCAAGAGTTCTTACTACTCCAGCTCCTAACTGTTGTTGAACCTCAAGTACTATGAGACTATCATCTCTTTTAACCTCAAGTGCACTATATATTTTAGGTACCGCATTTTGAGAAAATTCGACGTCAACTACTGCGCCTATTACTTGGATAATTTGTCCAGTAACCATTCTGATTCCTTATACATAAGACATAAAATTTTTATTTTAGTTTTATATGGCGGCGGCTCCTGATACAATCTCAGTAATTTCCTGAGTAATGCTAGCCTGACGTTTTTTATTATATATTCGTTGCAATTTCTTAATAAGACTACCCCCATTATCAGTTGCAGATTTCATAGCTACTATTCGCGATGCTTGTTCACTAGCTAAGTTTTCTATAACCAGTTGATAAACTTGAGATTCTATATAGCGTTGCAGTAAAGTATCTAACAAAAAATTTGAATCTGGTTCATATAAATAATCCCATTTTTTTTCTACTCTTTCTTCTTTAAGACTTAGTGGTAACAGTAGAACTATCTTAGGAATCTGGTAAATGATATTAATAAATTTATTATAAATTACATAGATTCTATCTAATTGTTGGTTTTGGTAAGAGTACAATAATACTTGTAATGGACCAATAATTTCTAAAATAGATGGAGTATGCGTTAGACCAGTAGTTTGTGCTACAATACGATTACCGAAATAATTTAAAAATGATAAACCCTTAGAACCAATAATTGCTAAATCACATGAAACACTTTTACTAGACCAAATTTTAATATCTATGAGTAATTTTTTTAAAAGATTATTATTAATACCTCCACAAAGTCCACGATCTGTAGTAATGACTAGATAACCAATTTTTTTGACATCACGTACTTTAAAATATGCATGCTTATATTCTAGATTACCACTAGCCATATTGCTAATAACTTTACGCATATTCTTAGCATATGGATCACTTGCAATCATGCGATTCTGTGTTTTACGCATTTTAGAGGCGGCAACTAGTTCCATAGCTTTAGTAATTTTTTGCATTTTTTGGATACTCGATATTTGATTTCTGATCTCTTGTGTCGCCACCATTTGCGTCTCCTTAAAACCATTCGTGGATTTTGATAGATTTTCTTAAAAAGACTACCAAACCTGGATTATTTTAAATTTTTCAATGCTATTTTTCATAGCAGTAATAATTTCAGTGTTAAAATTTCCAGTTTGATTAATTTTCTGTATTAATTGAGGATATTCGCGTTCCACATAAGCAATTAAACGATCTTCAAAAATTTTAAGTCTATCTAATTCAATATCTTCTATATAACCATATTCGGCAGCAAATAAAACTAAAGCCTGCTGTGCAATACTCATTGGAGTATATTGTTTTTGTTTCAATAATTCAGTTAGTTTTTTACCATAGTTTAATTGTTTACGTGTAGCATCATCTAAATCAGATGAAAATTGTGAAAATGATTCAAGCTCACGATATTGAGCTAATGCAGTACGGATACTACTAGATAAATTTTTAATAATTCTAGATTGTGCAGCACTTCCTACACGGGAAACCGAAATTCCTGGATTCACAGCCGGGCGAATACCTATATTAAATAAATTAGATTCTAAGAAAATTTGCCCATCAGTAATAGAAATTACATTTGTCGGAACAAATGCCGATATATCTCCAGCTTGAGTTTCAATAATAGGTAGTGCTGTCAATGATCCGGTTCTATCTTTTACTTTTCCTTTAGTAAAGGCTTTTACATAATCCGCATTTACACGCGATGCACGTTCTAGTAATCTTGAATGAAGATAAAAGATATCTCCTGGAAAAGCTTCACGTCCCGGTGGTCTTCGAAGTAATAAAGACATTTGTCGATAAGCAACCGCGTGTTTAGATAAATCATCATAAACTATTAACGCATCTTCTCCACGATCCCGAAAATATTCACCCATAGCACAACCGGCATAAGGTGCTAGATACTGTAATACTGCAGAATCTGAAGCAAATGCTACTACAAGAATAGTATGATCCAGAGCACTATGTTCTTCTAAATTGCGTACTACATTAGCAACTGTAGAAGCTTTTTGACCAATGGCAACATATATACATTTTACATCAGATTCCCGTTGATTAATAATTGTATCAATTGCTAGTGCTGTTTTACCCGTTTGACGGTCACCAATTATTAGTTCTCTTTGTCCACGTCCAATTGGAATCATACTGTCAACCGCTTTATAACCCGTTTGAATTGGTTGATTAATAGATTGCCGATCAATAACTCCTGGAGCTATAGCTTCTACTGCAGAAAAACATTCATAAGTTAGGGAACCTTTGCCGTCTACCGGTTCCCCTAAAGAATTTACTATCCTACCTAGTAATCCACTACCTACTGGTACTTCAAGAATCCGACCGGTGCATTGAACTTTCATTCCTTCTACTAGATCGCTGTAGCAACCCATTACCACGGCACCTACACAGTCTCTTTCTAAATTGAGAGCAAGAGCATAACGGTTCACTTCATATAAATAGATCATTTCTCCCTGCATGATATTACTCAATCCATAAATGCGAATAATACCATCACTTACAGAAAAAATTGTTCCTTCATTATAAGTTTGACTCGTAAAATTAAATTTTTCGATTCGCTTTTTTATTATTTCGCTTATTTCTGTAGAAGTTAATTGCATATCTGACTCCAATATCTTACGGTATCTTTAAGATTGTAACAGCATAGCTAGATTATTAAGGCGATTACGTATACTACCATCAATCACCGTATCATTTATGCGTATAATAAGACCCGCCAATATGGTTTGATCAATTTTAAAATTGAAATTAACCTTACTTGATAAATATTTCTCCATGGCGGTTTTTATTTGTGAATGCTGTTTGTCAGTTAAGGGATTCGCTGAAGTGATTTCAATTTTATATATCATGTCATAATAAATCATTCTTAGCTTAATAAATTGTTCTAAAACTTCTGGAAGTAACCTTAATCTATAATTATGTGCCATAACCTTAATTAAATTTTTACACCATATATCAAGTTCATTACCACAAATATCGATAAATAGCTGGGATAAAATTTTTGGTCCTAATGCATCTGAAAGAAACTTTTTAAATTGCTTATTAGATGAAACTTCGGCGCACACTGTTAGCATAGTTTGCCAGTGTTCAATTTTATTTTGAGCACGAGCCAAATCGAAAGTTGCTCTCGCATAAGGACGAGCTAAAGTTATGAATTGTGACATGATGTTAATTTTTATTATAATTTCGAAATAAATTTTTCAATAATATTGTTATCAATCTCTTGATTCACCGAATGTTCAAGAATTTTCTCTACACCTGCTATAATCATTTTAGCGAGTTTTTGACGTAACTCATAACTTAAATTTTTATATTGAACCTCAATTTCTCCTTTAGTTAAGGTTAAAATTTTTAGGCGTTCTTTTTCAGCTTGAATTTTGGCGGCTTCTATTATTTGAAAACGTTGCTGCTCAGCCTGTTTAATAATACTTAAGGCTTTATTTTGTGCTTGAATTAATTGCTCATCAGCTTGAGCTTGTGCTAATTCTAATTTTTTTTTGGCTTGCTCAGCAAAAGTAATGCCATCTGCAATTTCCTTCTGACGATGTTCAATTATATTAATAATTGGAGGCCAAATATACTTCATACAAAATAAAACAAAGATTATAAATGCTAATCCCTGACCTATTATTGTTACATTTAAGTTCATAGTACAATGTCTCTGAATTAATTTAATCTTCGCTATCTGTATAGTGTTCCCTACTATTCTAGTATTCATAGAATAATAGAATCTTCGGAGAAATTATTAATGTTTGCCAACTGCAAACATTATATATAAACCAAGTCCTACTGCAATCATAGGAATAGCATCTACTAAACCCATGACTACAAAAAATTGAGCACGTAACAGGGAAATTAGTTCAGGTTGACGTGCGGCACCTTCCAGAAATTTTCCTCCTAGAATACCAATACCAATAGCAGCACCAATTGCTGCTAGTCCCATCATTATCGCTGCTGCTACATATATAAGATCCATATTTAGGTTCTCCATTGATAATCTCCACTTTTTTAGTAATAATAGTATTTATAATTAATACTCATTTTCAGAGGTCATTGACAAATAAACAATTGTCAGAACCATAAAAATAAAAGCTTGCAAAATAATTATTAAAATGTGAAGAATAGCCCAAGGTACATTGAATAACCATTGTAACCACCAAGGCAATAAGCCAGTAATCAATATAAAAATCAGTTCTCCAGCATATATATTTCCAAATAAACGCAAAGCAAGTGAAATTGGTTTAGATAACAGACTCACGCTTTCCAAAACAATGTTAAATGGAATAAATACTATATGATTAAATGGTTGAAACATTAACTCTTTAATAAATCCATTTATACCTTTATTTTTAATACTATAAAATAAAATGATAATAAATACTGCTAAAGACATAGAAATTGTAATATTGACATCCGCAGAAGGAACAACTCTTAGTGCCGGTAAATGTAGCATATGTTCACCAATATAAGGGAGTAAATCGATAGGCAATAGGTCCATGAAGTTCATAAGTAATGTCCATATAAAAATCGTTAAAGCTAAAGGAGCAATAAGCGGGTCATGTTGAGGATACATATCTTTTACGGTCTTTTCTGTAAAAGATACTATCATTTCAACTATAGTCTGACTTTTACCTGGTATACTAATAGTTGCTTTTTTAGCTACTTGGTAAAAAAAAGTTAAGAAAAATAATCCTAGTAAAATAGAAAATAACATAGAGTCTAAATTTAATATCCAAAAATTACTAGGAATCTCTGTTTCTTTTACTAAGGATAAAGTGCGGAGATCTAATTGAAGATGTTTCAGATGCTGTCCTATGTATTCTTGCGAATTATAACTTTCTCCTATAAACATGATTTTTACCTTTCGATCTTTGATAAACTAAGTTATTAGTTCCTATGTATTTACATAAATTTTTATCAATATTTGTCTTTTTTTTAAAAAACTCTACTATTTTCAATTTAAACAGAAAATTATACTTTGTATATCTCTTAATTTTCAATAAAGAATAAAAGTATTAAGATTTATTTTCCAAAATTTTAAGTAATCCTTGTTTTTTTAACCAAATTAATAATATTGAAATAGCAGATGGTGTTACACCTGGAATTCTCGAGGCTTGGCCAATTGATAATGGTCTATGTTCATTTAATCTAGCCATAACTTCATTAGAAAGACCAATTACTTTTTGATATTTTAAATTTAAAGGAAGTTGTATATTTTCATAAATCTGTTGTTTTATAATTTCTTCTTGCTGGCGAGCTAGATAACCTTCATATTTTATCTGTATTTCAACTTGTCTCGAAGCAAAAATATCAGCAATTCCAGGAGCAAAAGGATCTATCTTTATCAAGTTCTCATATGTTATTTCTGGACGACGTAATAATTCTTCCCCACTAATTTTAGTGACTATGTTATGTTTTAGTATATAGTTAATTTGATCTATACCAATTGAATGTGGATAGATCCACGTATTACGTAAACGTTGACGTTCTTTATCAATATTATCCATTTTCTTCTGAAAACTGATCCAACGCGCATTATCTACTAAACCTAGTTTTCTGCCGATTTCTGTCAATCTTATATCAGCATTATCTTCTCGTAATAACAATCGATATTCTGCACGTGAGGTTAACATACGATATGGTTCTTGTATTCCTTTAGTACAAAGATCATCTACCAGTACTCCTATATATGCTTGATTTCTATGAGGTATCCAACCTTCTTTATCAATAGCAAATCTACTAGCATTGATACCAGCAAGTAATCCTTGTGCGGCCGCTTCTTCATATCCGGTAGTTCCATTAATTTGTCCTGCTAGAAAGAGACCATGAATATGCTTACTTTCCAGCGTGGGTTTTAAATCTAGAGGATTAAAATAGTCATATTCTATCGCATAACCCGGTCGGATAATATGGGCTTTTTCCAACCCTTTAATAGAATGTACAATTTTCAACTGTACATCAAAAGGTAGGCTAGTTGAAATCCCATTAGGATAAATTTCTTTACTTGTAAGACCTTCAGGTTCAAGAAAAACTTGATGTGATTGTCGTTCCGCAAAACGGATAAGTTTTTCTTCTATTGAAGGGCAATATCGTGGACCAATCCCTTTAATTAATCCAATTTTTATTGGACTATTAGTAATATTATTGCGAATAATATCGTGGGTAGTTTCATTAGTATGCGTTATATAGCAAGGAATTTGTGTTGGATGATTCGATGAATCGCCCATAAATGAAAATATGGGTATAGGAGAGTCACTATGTTGACAGTTTAAATCATGAAAATTAATCGAGCGTGCATCAAGACGTGGGGGTGTGCCAGTTTTTAATCTTTGGACTCGGAAAGGTAAATCTCTTAATTGATTAGCTAAGGAAAATGAGGCTGGATCACTTGCCCGCCCTCCTGAATAATATTCACTACCTACATAAATTCTACCATTAAGAAAAGTACCTACGGTGATTACTAAAGCTTTCGTATGGAATATAAATCCGATTTTAGTAATTACTCCTACTGCTTGACTATTTTTTATCAGTAATTTATCGACATTTTGCTGAAATAGCGTAAGATTTGGTTGATTTTCTAAGGTAGTACGTACCATTTGTTTATAAATGATGCGATCGGCTTGTGCACGTGTAGCACGTACTGCAGGTCCTTTAGTGGAATTTAAAATTTTAAATTGAATTCCAGCATGATCAATAGCTTTAGCCATTAATCCACCTAAAGCATCAATTTCTTTAACAAGATGTCCTTTTCCAATCCCACCTATTGATGGATTACATGACATTTGTCCTATTGTATCAATATTATGGGATATTAATAAAGTTTGCTGTCCGATTCTCGCAGATGCTAAAGCTGCTTCGGTTCCAGCATGCCCTCCACCAATGACGATAACATCATAGTATTTTGAACTAAACATAATCAATTACCTTTAATTAACCCAACATTTAATTATTATATCTATTTTAGATAAATTTGTTATATGGTTAAGAGCGATTTTATCAGCGTGTTATCTAATAGAATTAGCTAGCACCCCAAAATTATATTAGAGAAATTATCGGATGATTAATTTTATAAGGTGATCATTATGATGAACTCCGATATCTTGATCAATAAAAATAATCTCATGTATTTTAACACCTTACGAATTAATGTTAAGGCAGCAAAAATTGTTATTATTAATACTCTTAAGCAACTTATTAAGGCATGGAAGGAATCTCAAGTTAATAATTTACCTATCTTACTACTGGGAGAGGGGAGTAATATTTTATTTCTTGAAGATTATCAAGGTACAGTTATTATTAATCGTTTAAGAGGAATTAACATTACAGAACATATAGATAGCTGGCATTTGCATGTTAGTTCAGGAGAAATCTGGCATTTATTAGTTGAAGATACTCTGAAAAAAGGTATTTTAGGTTTAGAAAATCTTGCTATGATACCTGGTTGTGTAGGTTCCGCTCCTATTCAAAATATAGGAGCATATGGTGTAGAATTTGATAATTTTTGTGAATATGTCGAACTATTTGATCTCGCAAATCATCGGCAGTTTCGCTTGTTTGCTAAGGAATGTCAATTTAAATATCGAGACAGTATATTTAAACATGATTATCGCAAAAATTACTATTTTATTACAGCAGTTGGATTATCAATAAATAAAAATTGGTCTCCAAATCTCACTTATAGTTGTTTATCTAATTTAAATCCTCAAACTGTTACCGCCCAGCAAATTTTCGATACCGTGTGTCACATACGACGTAATAAATTACCTAATCCCAGATTCATAGGAAATGCCGGGAGTTTTTTTAAAAACCCAATTATTGATGTTGAGCAGGCCTCTAATTTACTAGGAAAGTTTCCTAGGATTCCTTACTATATCGAATCCCACGGTAAAGTAAAAATGGCGGCGGGTTGGCTCATTGAACAATGTAATCTTAAAGGATACAGAAAAGGTGGTGCCGCTGTTCATAGACAAAACGCGATGGTTTTAATTAATGAAAAGCATGCTACCGGGTGGGATATAGCTAGACTTGCCCGTCAAGTGAGACAACAAGTAGGTGATAAATTTAATATTTGGCTTGAACCAGAAGTACGTTTTATTAGTATGAATGGCGAAGTAAACGCTCTGGAGGTCATAGCGTGAGATATTATATTTTAATGTTGATTCGATTAATGGCCGATGGCAAATTTCATAGTAATAATGAAATAATGGAAAAAATCGGTATTAATATTAGGACACTTTATAAGTATGTAAAATTTATTGAATACTTAGGTTTAGAAATAATTTACAAAAATCCCCATGGATATAGTTTATCCTCATCAATACAATTACTTGATAGAGATATCATTACGGCTCAGCTTAACGAAGGAACTATTGAAGTAGTACCTCTTATTAATTCTACAAACCAGTATTTATTAGAGAAAATTAATCAATTAAAATCTGGAGATGCTTGTATTGGGGAATATCAGCAAACGGGTAGAGGACGTTATGGTCGTACTTGGTATTCTCCTTTTGGATATAATATTTATTTATCTTTATACTGGTGTTTAAAACATCAACTTCACAAACCTAGGATTATGGGATTAACTGTAGTAGTAGCTATTATCATAGCTGAAGTATTGTTGGAACTTGGAATCCAAGGAGTTGGTGTAAAATGGCCTAATGATATCTATCTTAAAGATCGCAAATTAGCCGGAATTTTAATTGATATTCCTAAGTATGCTAGTATTGAATTACCAATCATAATTGGAATTGGAATAAATATTAGAATGAGTCTTTCGCAGATAGTTCCTATTAATACTAAGTGGATTGACTTACATACCCTAGGAATTAATATTGATAGAAACCATTTAACAGCAAAATTAATCAATAAATTGTTGATAGCGCTTAGGGATTTTGAAAAATATGGTTTCGCACCTTTTATCAAACGTTGGTTTAATCTAGATTGTTATCTTAATCGACCTGTAAAACTTCTGGTTGGACATCAAGAAATCCTGGGAATTGCACGTGGTATAAATTATCAAGGAGGTTTATTATTAGAAACTAATCACACCATTAGATCTTGGTTTTTAGGAGACATTTCTTTACAATTAAATTAGTTTTCAATTACTGAGTTAAATAACTAATGTAATTTAGTTCTTAGTATTCAAATAGCATAAATGAGAGTAATTTTGTAAAATAAAACATTCCTTTTAAAAATCTTAATATAGCAAATAAATCCGATAAAATAATAGAAGTAGATCATAATTGATAGGTACAACCATCATATTTTAGTTTCGCGATTTTAGTGCGTTGACAAAATTTATCAATTTAGAAATTTTTTGTAGCAATATTTTTATTCGCGTTATTTGGATTAGAATGTCAAAACTATCAATATAATTCAAGCTAACGACTACTCGTGCACACAGTAACTTAAATTTTTGCTGAAGTGCTATTTTCCAATGCTACACGATCTGCTATACTTCTAATCCAATAGAAGTATCCGAAAAATAGTATTTTATAGGAGCTTTTATTAATGATTTACTATTCACATTGATATAAAAATTGATTAATTGTGATAATGGTAAATAAATTTCCGATACTTCAAATGAAATAATTTTATTAATTATGATATCATTATCAGTTATATTCGTTGGAATAATATTAACCATTGGTTTTGCTCAAATTGTTATATTTTGATTAAATCACTATAATTAACGGATTATTTATTGATAATCGATGTAAATATTAAGTAGTATAAGTGGATCTTATATAAAATACTGATAATTTATCAAATAATTATTTCTAGTATCGTGGTTTTTTGTTGCATGATACTAGTTCTCTACCTAAGATGCATATTATTTATATGCCGGCTTAGCTCAGCAGGTAGAGCAACTGACTTGTAATCAGTAGGTCGCCAGTTCGATTCCGGCAGCCGGCACCATTTTAATAACTTATTAATAAAAAGGTTGGTGGGGTTCCCGAGTGGTTAAAGGGAGCAGACTGTAAATTTGCCGTCATAGACTTCGAAGGTTCGAATCCTTCCCCCACCACCAATTTTGGTGTTTATTGTTTAAATAAGGCAGTTAATTGATTTATATTCAAATAGTTAAAACGACAAACATGCGGATATCGTATAATGGCTATTACCTCAGCCTTCCAAGCTGAAGATGCGGGTTCAATTCCCGCTATCCGCTCCAAATTAGGCTGATATAGCTCAGTTGGTAGAGCACATCCTTGGTAAGGGTGAGGTCGGCGGTTCGATTCTGCCTATCAGCATCAGTTTTGGCTTTTTCCATATCATCTTTTAGGATTGGGATATCTAAATTTAAAGGTACATGAGAGATGTCTAAAGAAAAATTTAAACGCAAGAAACCACATGTGAACGTAGGTACCATAGGTCATGTAGATCATGGTAAAACTACTTTAACAGCTGCTATTACAACTATCTTAGCAAAGAAGTACGGCGGTACGGCTTGTGCTTTTGATCAAATTGATAATGCTCCAGAAGAGAAAGCTCGTGGTATTACTATTAATACATCTCATGTAGAGTATGATACTCCAAATCGTCATTATGCACATGTGGATTGTCCAGGTCATGCGGATTATGTAAAAAATATGATCAGCGGAGCGGCTCAAATGGACGGAGCGATTTTAGTAGTTGCAGCTACTGATGGTCCGATGCCACAAACGCGTGAGCATATTTTATTAGCTCGTCAGGTAGGTGTTCCTTATATTATAGTATTCTTAAATAAATGTGATATGGTCGATGATGAAGAGCTTCTAGAGTTAGTAGAAATGGAAGTACGTGAGTTACTATCACAGTATGATTTTCCAGGTGAACATACGCCAATAATCCGAGGCTCGGCTTTGAAAGCATTGGAAGGTGATATCAAATGGGAAGCCAAAATTGTTGAATTAGCCGATTATTTAGATAATTATATCCCTGAACCCAAACGTGCAATTGATAAGCCTTTCCTATTACCCATTGAAGATGTCTTCTCTATATCGGGCCGTGGTACGGTAGTAACTGGACGTGTAGAAAGTGGTATTATAAAAGTTGGGGATGAAGTAGAAATAGTAGGTATTAAGGATACCGTCAAATCTACTTGTACTGGAGTAGAAATGTTTCGTAAGTTATTAGATGAAGGAAGAGCCGGTGAAAATATTGGTATTCTTTTACGAGGAATTAAACGTGAAGATATTGAACGAGGACAAGTGTTAGCTAAACCTAATTCAATCCAACCCCATACTAAGTTTGAATCTGAAGTATATGTTCTTACTAAAGAAGAAGGAGGTAGACATACTCCATTCTTTAATGGTTATCGACCACAGTTTTATTTTCGGACTACTGATGTGACAGGTAGTGTAATCTTACCAAATAATGTAGAAATGGTTATGCCTGGAGATAATATTAAAATATCGGTGACGCTAATTTATCCAGTTGCTATGGATGAGGGACTACGGTTTGCTATTAGAGAAGGAGGACATACCGTAGGAGCTGGTATAGTAACTAAAGTTATTACTTTATAGCTAGCTTATGAATGTGATTTATGGCTAATCCAGAATTGTCCAATAATAAATCTAATCGATTAGAGATTATAAAATGGTTAACGGTTATTGCTTTATTAATGATAGCAATTATAGGCAACTCTTATTACCATCATACAATATTATTAATACGTGTTTTGACTATCATTTTTATAATCTTTACAGCTGGCGGGATTGCGAGCTTAACTAATCATGGTAAATTAATATTAAGATTTTTTAAGGAAACCAAAAATGAAATTTATAAAATTAGTTGGCCTACAACTCAAGAAACCTTACACACTGCTTTAATCGTTACTGCAGTAACGGTAGTTATATCCTTGATATTATGGGGTTTAGATAGCCTTTTATTTCATTTGGTATCATTAATAATTCGCTTGAGGTTCTGAAATGTTTGAAGCATCCAAGATGCGCTGGTATGTAGTTCAAGCTTATTCCGGTTTTGAGAGTCGGATAGCACAATCATTACGTGAACATATCAAGTTAAATCAACTAGAGAAATTTTTTGGAGAGGTGATGGTTCCATCGGAAGAAGTAGTTGAAATGCGAGGGGGACAGCGACGCCAAAGTGAGCGAAAGTTTTTTCCGGGATATATATTAGTAAAAATGATAATGAATGATCGAAGTTGGCATTTAGTACGCAGTGTACCACGTATAATGGGATTTATTGGCGGTCCATCAGATCATCCTTCGCCTATAAGCGATAAAGAAGTTTATACGATTATTAATCGTATTAAACAAGCTGAAAATAAGCCAAGACCAAAAACATTATTTGAACCCGGGGAAATGATACGAGTTAATGAAGGTCCTTTTGCAGATTTTAATGGTGTAGTTGAAGAAGTCGACTACGAAAAAAATAGAATTAAGGTTTCGGTTTCTATATTTGGACGTGCTACTCCAGTAGAATTAGATTTCAGCCAAGTAGAAAAATGCTGAGTTTATATATATAGATTTATTAAATATAATTTAAATAAAAGGATTAGATTATTGTAATGGCTAAAAAAATACAATCTTACGTTAAACTACAAATTGCTGCGGGAATTGCTAATCCTAGCCCACCAGTTGGTCCAGCGTTAGGACAACAAGGTGTAAATATTATGGAATTCTGTAAATTATTCAATGCCGCTACCGATCATTTAGAAAAAGGCTTGCCCATTCCAGTTATTGTAACAGTTTATTCAGATCGTTCTTTTACTTTTATACTGAAAACACCCCCGGCGGTGGCCTTGTTGAAGAAAGCCGCTGGTATTAACTCAGGCTCTAGTAAACCAAATCAGGAAAAAGTAGGTAAAGTTACGAAAGTACAGGTATTAGAAATTGCCAAACTTAAAGCTATGGATATGACTGGTGCAACTCTTCAAGCTATGACTCGTTCTATAGAAGGTACGGCTCGTTCTATGGGTTTAATAGTAATAGAATAAGAGGTAAAAATGGTTAAATTGTCTAAAAACCAGCGTTTTATTACTGATAAAGTTAATAATAAAATATATGCAATCCAAGATGCTCTTATTTTATTAACAAATTTAGCCGCGGCTAAATTTGTGGAAAGTATAGATGTTGCTGTCAATTTGGGAATTGATGCACGTAAGACGGATCAAGCTGTTAGAGGTGCGATAGTTTTACCACATGGTACTGGAAGATCTCCAAGGGTTGCTGTATTTGCTCAGGGTGCAAATGTTACAGATGCTATAGAAGCTGGTGCCGATAGAGTTGGTATGCATGATTTAGCAGAATTGATAAGAAAAGGTGAAATGCCATTTGATCTAGTTATTGCGTCGCCAGATGTAATGCGATTTGTTAGCCAATTAGGACATATATTAGGACCACGAGGATTAATGCCAAATTCTAAATTTGGCACGATAACTACTAATATTAGGGAAGCTGTAATAAATGCTAAATCAGGTCAAATTTGTTATCGCAACGATAAAAACGGTATTATTCATACTACAATAGGTAAAGTTAATTTTTCTTTGAATGACTTAAAGGAAAACTTAGAAGCATTAATAATTGCATTAATAAAAGCTAAACCCATTCAGTCAAAAGGTGTATATTTAAAAAAAATTAGCTTAACTACGACAATGGGAAGAGGTCTAGTCATAGATCAAAGTAGTTTAAATTTGTGAGTGACTTAAGCATCACTTTACGTTAGCTAAATTTTAGATTAAAATATTTAAAATCTGATATTTAAGTAAGTTGGTTTGATTATAAATTAAGGAGTAAATGATAATTAATGGCCTTAAATTTTAAAGAAAAACAAGCAATCGTTACGGAAGTGAGTGAAAGGGCTCAAAAAGCATTGTCCATAGTTGTGGCAGATAACTGTGGTATATCGGTAGATAAAATGAATAAATTACGTAAAGATGGTCGTGAAGTTGGTGTTTATATGCGTGTAGTACCTAATACCCTATTACGTATCATAGCTAAAATTAGCAATTTTGAATGTCTTAAAGATTTTTTTTTCGGTCCGACGTTGATTGCATTTTCCCAGAATCATCCTGGAGCGGCCGCTCGTTTATTTAAGGAATTTACTAAAGAAAATATGAGATTCAAAGTTAAAGCTGCGACCTTGGAAGGAAAACTTATATCAGTTGAACAAATAGATAGTTTAGCAATGTTACCCACTTATAAAGAAGCATTATCGCAGTTTATAAGAACTCTACAAGAAGCTGCTATTGGTAAGCTAATTCGTACTCTAGCTGCATTACGCGATGCATTGGCATAACTTTAGTCTATCTAAAATCTAAGTGAAGTAAATAGTTCATGTTACTTTCATATTTGATGAAAATTATTATCGATTCTTAGGAAAATCATTATGTCTCTTACTAAAGAAAAAATTATTGAAGCTGTAGCAAGTATGTCTGTTATGGAAATTACGGAGCTTGTTTCGGCTATGGAGAAAAAATTTGGCGTTTCTGCAGCTGTTAATAATATTAACACCACTATACCATCCAATCAAGAAATTGAAGAAAAAACTGAGTTTGATGTGGTTCTATCTGCCATTGGTAGTAATAAAATTGCGGTAATTAAAGCGGTACGTGGTATAACTGGTTTAGGACTAAAAGAAGCAAAGGATTTGGTTGAATCTGCACCAACGGTTATCAAAGAAGGTATTAGCAAAGGTGATGCTGATGCATTAAAAAAATCCTTGGAAGATGTTGGTGCCTCTGTTGAACTTAAATAAGTAAATTATTCTTATACGGTTTTGTTAGACACCAAAACCGGTTGCTGATTAATAATCAGTAACCAAGCAATATTAGTGGTTAATGTAATTTAGCACTTTTCTACTGGAAATAATTTCAAGAAAATTCTAGAAATGATTATTTCTCATAATAATTTCTATTTACATTAAAATAACTAGAGCAGAATGATTTTTAAAATAACAAAAGTGTCAATTTTACGAACTGTCCTTCAATGACAGAGTGGTTCTATTTTCAGCGCACTGAGGAAACCTATGGTTTACTCCTATACAGAAAAAAAACGCATTCGTAAGTATTTTGGTAAACGTCCAAAAGTATTAGATGTTCCTTATCTTCTTTCTATACAGCTTGAGTCATTTCAGAAATTTATCGAAAGAGATCCTGATGGTCAATATGGTCTGGAATCAGCTTTTCGTTCGGTATTTCCTATAAAAAATTATACAGGTAATTCGGAACTACAATATATTAGCTACCGACTAGCTAATCCTACATTTAATGTTCAAGAATGTCAGATGCGTGGCTTAACTTATTCGGCTTCTTTACGAGTGAAGCTGCGTCTAATAATTTTTAATCGTGAAGATCCAGAAAATTTTATAAAGCATGTTGAAGAACAAGAAGTTTACATGGGTGATCTTCCGTTAATGACAGAAAATGGTACATTTGTAATAAATGGTACCGAGAGAGTGGTTGTATCTCAGCTCCATCGTAGTCCAGGAGTCTTTTTTGATAGTGATAAGGGAAAAAATAACTCATCAGGTAAAATATTATATAATGCACGGATTATACCTTACCGTGGTTCATGGTTAGATTTTGAATTTGATCAGAGAGATCATCTTTTTGTTCGTATAGATCGTCGAAGAAAGTTACCAGCTACTATACTACTACGAGCTATGAATTCTACTACTGAAGAAATTTTAGATATCTTTTTTGAAAAAGTAGTCTTTAAAATAAAAAATAATAACCAATTAGAGATGGAATTAGTTCCCCAAAGATTACTTGGGGAAATGGCTTCCTTTGATATTGATTTTAATGGTACTGTTTATATTGAAAAAGGGAGACGCATTACATCTCGTCATATTCGCCTTTTAGAAAAATCAGGTTTAAAAAATATTAAAGTTCCATATGAATATCTTATCGGTAAAGTTATAGCTAGAAATTATATAAATGAAAATACTGGTGAAATGATTTGCATGGCAAATACTGAAATTTCATTAGATTTACTACAAAAATTGACTACTTCAGGAATTCAATCCATCGAAACTATTTTTACAAATGATTTAGATCACGGAGCATATATTTCTGAAACTTTACGCATAGATCCAAGTATTGATCGTATTAGTGCCATTTTAGAAATTTATCGAATGATGCGTCCTGGTGAACCCCCAACACGTGAAAGCGCTGAAATGTTATTTACAAATTTATTCTTTTCCGAAGAACGTTATGATCTATCTGCAGTAGGCCGCATGAAATTAAATCGTTCGTTGAATAAAGAATCCGTTGAAGGATTAGGTATTATCAGCAAAGATGATATTATTGAGGTACTGCAAAAACTTATCAGTATTCGCAATGGTAAAGGAGAAATAGATGATATAGATCATTTAGGTAATCGGCGCATTCGTTCTGTAGGTGAAATGGTTGATAATCAATTTCGCAGTGGCTTAATGCGTGTAGAACGTGCAGTTAAGGAACGCTTATCACTTGGTGATATAGACAACATAATGCCGCAAGATATGATTAATGCTAAACCGATTTCTGCAGCATTAAAAGATTTTTTTTGCTCAAGTCAATTATCCCAATTTATGGATCAAAATAATCCTCTGTCCGAGATAACACATAAGCGTCGCATTTCAGCATTAGGTCCTGGAGGTTTAACTCGTGAACGTGCTGGTTTTGAAGTTAGGGATGTTCATCCAACTCATTATGGCCGAGTATGTCCCATAGAGACCCCTGAAGGACCTAATATTGGTTTAATTAATTCTTTAGCTGTTTACGCACAGATAAATGAATATGGTTTTCTAGAAACTCCGTATCGTAAAGTAAATAATGGTGTGGTTACAGATGAAATTAATTATTTATCGGCAATTGAAGAAGGAAGTTACGTTATTGCACAAGCTAATACTAATTTAGATAGTAATGGAAGATTTGCAGATGAATTAGTGATTTGTCGTAACAGAGGTGAATCTAGTTTATTTAGTTGTGATAAAATTGATTACATGGATGTTGCTACTCAACAGATAGTTTCGGTTGGTGCATCTCTTATTCCATTTTTAGAACATGATGATGCTAATCGAGCTTTAATGGGAGCTAATATGCAACGACAGGCAGTACCAACCTTACGAGCTGAGAAACCTTTGGTAGGTACAGGAATGGAACGTACTGTAGCAATTGATTCGGGTGTTACTGCTATAGCCAAGCGTAGTGGAATAGTTCAATATGTTGATGCTTCTAGAATTGTAATTAAAGTAAAAGAACACGAAATATATCATGGTGAAACTGGAATTGATATTTATAATTTAACTAAATATACTCGTTCTAATCAAAATACTTGTATTAACCAAACCCCATGTGTTTCATTAGGAGATGAAATTGAACGAGGTGATGTACTAGCCGATGGGCCAGCTACAGATATGGGAGAACTCGCATTAGGTCAGAATATGCGAGTAGCCTTTATGCCATGGCACGGTTATAATTTTGAAGATTCTATTCTGATTTCTGAGCGGGTTGTACAAGATGATCGATTTACCACCATTCATATCCAGGAACTTTCTTGTGTATCTAGAGATACTAAATTAGGTGCTGAAGAAATTACTGCAGATATTCCTAATGTAGGCGAAGCAGCACTATCTAAATTGGATGAAGCTGGAATTGTCTATATTGGTGCGGAAGTGTATGGAGGTGATATTTTAGTAGGTAAAGTAACACCTAAAGGCGAAACACAACTCACCCCTGAAGAAAAATTATTACGGGCGATTTTTGGAGAAAAAGCATCTGATGTAAAAGATTCTTCTTTACGTGTACCAAATGGAGTATCCGGAACAGTGATTGATGTTCAAGTATTTACTCGAGATGGTGTCACCAAAGATAAACGTGCTTTAGAGATAGAGGAAATATTGTTAAAAAAAGCACAGAAAGATTTAATTGAAGAATTACAGATTTTAGAATCTGGGATTTCAAGAAGAATTAACGAATTATTGATAGCCTGTGGAATTCCAACTAAAAATTTATCAAAATTAGATCGAACCAACTGGTTAGATATCATTTTAGAAGATTTGGAAAAAAATAAAGAATTAAAACAATGGGTGAAACAGTTTGATGATATTCGAAAGGAATTTGAGGAAAAATTTGAGGAAAAGCGTCGTAAAATTACTCAAGGAGATGATTTAGCTCCAGGAATTCTAAAAATAGTTAAAGTATATTTAGCTGTGAAACGTCAAATACAACCTGGGGATAAAATGGCTGGTAGACATGGTAATAAAGGTGTTATTTCTAAAATCAATCCAGTAGAAGATATGCCTTATGATGAAAATGGAATCCCAGTGGATATTGTGCTGAACCCTTTAGGAGTACCATCCCGCATGAATATTGGCCAAATTTTAGAAACTCATTTAGGTATGGCAGCTAATGGTATTGGAGAACAAATTAATACTATGCTGAAACAGCAGTTGCCAATTACATTATTACGTAATTTTATCCAAAAAGCATATGATTTAGGAAGAAATATTCGTAATACAGTAGATTTATCCAAATTTTCTGATGAAGAATTTTTAGTGTTAGCAGATAATCTTAAAAAAGGCATGCCAATAGCAACACCGGTTTTTGATGGTGCCAAAGAATTAGAAATCAAGGAAATGCTAAAGTTAGTTGATTTACCCACTTCTGGTCAAATTGTTTTATTTGATGGACGTACTGGTGAGCAGTTTGAGCGGCCAGTTACGGTTGGATATATGTATATGTTAAAATTGAATCACTTAGTTGATGATAAGATGCATGCACGTTCTACTGGTTCTTATAGTCTTGTAACACAACAGCCACTAGGTGGAAAAGCCCAGTTTGGTGGACAACGTTTTGGTGAAATGGAAGTTTGGGCATTAGAAGCTTATGGTGCAGCCTATACCTTACAAGAAATGCTAACTGTAAAATCTGATGATGTAAATGGAAGAACTAATATTTATAAAAATATTGTAGATGGCAATAATCAGATGGAACCAGGTATGCCAGAGTCTTTTAACGTCTTATTAAAGGAGATAAGGTCGCTGGGTATTAATATTGAATTAGAAGATGAATAAGTAATCGTAGCTACTAGTTGAATCAATATTAATACTACCAGACAGGAGCTAATTTGTGAAAGATTTACTTAAATTTTTGAAAGCCCAAACTAAAACCGAAGAGTTTGATGCAATAAAAATTTCTCTCGCATCACCCGAGATTATTCGTTCCTGGTCTTTTGGAGAAGTGAAAAAACCAGAAACCATTAATTATCGCACATTTAAACCTGAACGTGATGGACTGTTTTGTGCAAAAATTTTTGGTCCGATCAAAGATTATGAATGTTTATGTGGCAAATATAAGCGCCTTAAGCATCGAGGAGTAATCTGTGAAAAGTGTGGAGTTGAAGTCACTCAAACTAAAGTACGTCGTGAACGTATGGGACATATAGAACTTGCATCTCCAACCGCACATATTTGGTTTCTTAAATCTTTACCTTCACGCATTGGTTTATTACTAGATATTGCATTAACTGATATAGAACGCATTCTTTATTTTGAATCTTATGTAATTGTAGAAGGTGGAATAACCAATCTTGAACGTGGTCAAATTTTAACAGAAGAACAATATTTAGATGCACTAGAAGAGTTTGGAGATGAATTTGAAGCCAAAATGGGTGCTGAAGCTATTAAAGATCTCCTAACCAATATGAATTTAGAAGAAGAATGCGAGCAATTACGTGAAGAACTTAGTATGGCACATTCTGAAACTAAACGCAAAAAATTGACTAAGCGGATTAAACTTTTAGAAGCTTTTATCTATTCTGGGAATAAACCAGAATGGATGATTCTAACAGTATTACCCGTTCTACCACCAGATCTTCGCCCATTAGTTCCACTAGATGGTGGGCGTTTTGCAACTTCTGATCTAAATGATCTTTATCGCAGAGTAATTAATCGTAATAACCGATTGAAGAGACTGCTAGATTTATCTGCTCCAGATATTATTGTGCGTAATGAAAAAAGGATGCTACAAGAAGCAGTTGATGCACTGCTAGATAATGGGCGGCGAGGCCGTGCCATCACAGGTGGTAATAAAAGACCTCTAAAATCTCTCGCTGATATGATTAAAGGAAAACAAGGTAGATTCCGTCAAAATCTTTTAGGAAAACGCGTAGATTACTCTGGTCGTTCGGTTATCACCGTAGGTCCATATTTACGTTTACATCAATGTGGTTTACCTAAAAAAATGGCGTTAGAATTATTTAAACCTTTTATTTATGGTAAGTTAGAATCTCGAGGTATAGTTAGTACTATTAAGGCTGCAAAGAAAATGGTTGAACGTGAAGAAGCCGAAGTATGGGATATTTTAGAAGAAGTAATTCGTGAACATCCAGTTTTATTAAATCGTGCTCCTACTTTACATCGATTAGGTATTCAAGCATTTGAACCAGTTATGATTGAAGGAAAAGCTATTCAATTACATCCTTTAGTATGTGCTGCATATAACGCCGACTTTGATGGAGATCAAATGGCGGTTCATGTTCCTCTTACAATGGAAGCACAATTAGAAGCTCGTGCTTTAATGATGTCGACAAATAACATACTTTCTCCAGCTAATGGAGAGCCAATTATTGTTCCATCTCAGGATGTAGTTTTAGGTTTATATTATATGACTAGAGATAAAATCAATGCTAAAGGTGAAGGTATGATCTTAACGGGACCTAAAGAAGCTGAGCATATTTATCGTACTGGATTGGTAGAATTACATGCCAGAGTAATTGTTCGCATTACAGAATATAGTCTCAATCCTCATGGAGATTTTATTTCAAAAACTAGCCTAATTAATACTACTATTGGTAGGGCAATTTTATGGATGATGGTACCTAAAGGACTACCTTTTTCTATTGTTAATCAACCTTTAGGTAAGAAAACCATATCGCAAATGTTAAATATATGTTACCGCATTTTAGGTATCAAACAAACAGTTATCTTTGCAGATCAAATTATGTATGCTGGTTTCGCATATGCCGCTCGTTCCGGTTCATCTGTAGGTATTGATGATATGGTTATTCCAAATAATAAAATAGAAATTATTACAGATGCCGAAGCAGAAGTAGCCGAAATTCAAGAACAATTTCAATCTGGTTTAGTAACTGCCGGGGAGCGATATAATAAGGTAATTGATATTTGGGCAGCAGCTAATGAACGGGTTGCTAAAGCCATGATGGAAAATTTATCCACTGAAATCATTAACCATAGCAATAATGGTAAAGAAGAAAAACAAATATCTTTTAACAGTATTTTTATGATGGCTGATTCTGGTGCTCGCGGTTCGGCAGCCCAAATTCGTCAGTTAGCTGGAATGCGTGGTTTGATGGCAAAACCAGATGGTTCTATCATTGAAACACCTATTACTGCAAATTTTCGAGAAGGCCTCAATGTACTTCAATACTTTATATCTACACATGGTGCTAGAAAAGGTTTAGCTGATACTGCATTAAAAACTGCTAATTCAGGATACTTAACTCGAAGATTAGTAGATGTTGCACAAGATCTAGTAGTTATTGAGGATGATTGTGGTACAAATGATGGAATGATAATGACATCAGTAATTGAAGGTGGAGATATTAAGAATTCTCTAAGAGAAAGAGTATTAGGTCGTGTCACTGCAGAAAATATATTCAAACCTGGTACTAATGAGATTTTGATAACCAATAATACTTTATTGAATGAAAATTTATGTAATTTACTCGAGAAAAGTTCGGTTGATAGTGTCAAAGTTCGTTCGGTAGTAAGCTGCCAAACTGATTTTGGAGTTTGTGCTCACTGTTATGGGCGTGATCTGGCTCGTGGAAATTTAATTAATAAAGGTGAAGCAGTTGGTGTAATTGCCGCTCAATCTATTGGAGAACCTGGAACACAGCTTACTATGCGTACATTTCATATCGGAGGTGCCGCATCACGTTCTGTAGCAGAATCCAGTATTCAGGTAATGAATAGTGGACGCATAAAATTACTTAATGCTAAATTAGTTATTAATTCTAATGGAAAGTTAGTAATTACTTCACGTCATGTTGAAATGCAAATAGTAGATGAATTAGGTCGTGCTAAAGAAAGCTATAAAATCCCTTATGGAGCAATTTTAGAAAAAGAAGATAATGAAATGGTAAATTCAGGAGAAATTTTAGCTAACTGGGATCCTCATATTATGCCAGTAGTTACTGAAGTAAGTGGTTGGCTTCGTTTTACAGATATGATTGAGGGACAAACTATTATCCGTCAAACAGATGAGTTAACAGGTTTAACTTCTATTGTATTATTGGATACAGCCGAGCGTACTCATGGAGGTAAAGAATTACGACCAGCTTTAAAAATTATGGATGGTAATGGCAATGAAATATTAGTTGCTGGTACTAATACCCCAGTACAATATTTTTTACCAGGAAAAGCTATTGTTCAACTGGAAGATAATATATGGGTTAATGCAGGTGATACAATAGCTAGAGTACCTCTGGAATATGGGGGTACTAAAGATATAACTGGGGGATTACCGCGAGTAGCAGATCTCTTTGAAGCTCGTCGTCCCAAAGACCCCGCAATTCTTGCAGAAATTAGTGGTATTATATCTTTTGGGAAAGATACTAAAGGTAAAAGACGTTTAGTAATTACACCACTTGATGATAGTGATCCATATGAAGAAATGATTCCTAAATGGCGACATCTAAATGTTTTTGAAGGTGAACATGTAGAATGTGGTGATGTAATATCTGATGGACCAGAGTCACCACATGATATTTTGCGCTTGCGTGGCATTAATGCAGTCACACGATATATTACTGATGAAGTACAGGAAGTATATCGCTTGCAAGGTGTAAAAATTAATGATAAGCATATAGAAGTAATTGTACGCCAAATGTTACGTAAAGTAACAATTAAAACATCCGGTCATAGCTATTTTCTTCCTGGGGAACAAATCGAACACTCTCGTGTTAAAATTGAAAATCGTAAATTACAAATTCATGGAAAATTAGGTGCAAGTTATGTACGTGATTTATTAGGTATTACTAAGGCATCATTAGCCACTGAATCATTTATCTCAGCTGCCTCATTTCAAGAGACTACTCGTGTATTAACAGAGGCAGCGGTTGCTGGAAAAATCGATGAATTACGTGGTCTTAAAGAAAATGTAATTGTTGGAAGACTTATTCCAGCAGGAACTGGATATGCCTACCATAGAGAGAAATTGCGCAGTCATCAAAACGATGGTGATAAGAAAAAATCCAGCACTGAAGAAGCTACTGCCAACTTAGCAGCTTTACTAAATTCGGAGATGGAGAGTCATTAAAATAATCTACTTTTAATATGCGTACTACTCAATATCCCATATTTACCCTGAAACAAGTTTCAGATGAAACGGAACTGATTAGTTATCAGTTAATGGTGCGTGCGGGTTTAATTCGTAAACTGGCATCTGGTTTATATACCTGGTTACCTCTTGGTATACGTGTTCTAAGAAAACTAGAAAATATCATACGCGAAGAAATGAATAACATGGGTGCTTTAGAAGTTTTTATGCCGATCCTTCAACCAGCTGAACTTTGGCAAGATAGCGGACGTTGGTATGAGTATGGGCCAGAGTTATTAAGGTTTTTGAATCGAAGTGGACGTAATTTTGTATTAGGTCCTACACATGAAGAAGTTATTACAGATTTAATGCGTAATCTCCTTAATTCCTATAAGCAATTGCCTATAATTTTTTATCAGATACAGACAAAATTCCGTGATGAAGCCCGACCGCGTTTTGGTACTATTCGTTCCAGAGAATTTCTGATGAAAGATGCTTATTCTTTTCATCAGAATAGCCATTCACTGCAAGAAACTTATATGAAAATGTATAATGCTTATAGTAGAATTTTTAATAAATTAGACCTAAATTATCGCATAATACAGGCAGATACTGGTTGTATGGGTGGTAAATTTTCTCATGAATTTCAGGTATTAACGCCAAGCGGTGAAAATAAAATTGTTTATTCCACTATGTCAGATTATGCTGCAAATATTGATTTAGCTGAAGCATTTCCATACCCTAATCAATGTCCGGATGCTACTCAACCAATGCTAAAAATAGATAGTAACCAGAATAAAAATCTTACTAATTTAATGGAAAAATATCAAATTCCAATAGAAAAAACCATTAAAACATTAGTAGTTAAGGCTAAAAAAAAAAGCGGACACAAACTCGTAGCCCTATTAATTCGTGGAGATCATGAATTAAATAGGGTAAAATCAGAAACAATCAATATTATAGCTAAACCATTAACATTTGCTAATGAAGAAGAAATTCGGAGTCTTATTGGTGAAGCAGGATCTAATTATTTGGGTCCAATTGATCTTCCGATTCCCATAATCGCAGATAGAAGTGTTATGGTGCTCAATGATTTTTGTGCAGGAGCAAATATTAATGGTCAATATTATATTGGTATAAACTGGATAAGAGACTTACCATTACCACAAGTTGCAGATCTTCGGAATGTACAATCTGGAGATCCTAGTCCTGATGGACAGGGATTCTTAAAACTTCATTCGAGTATCGAAGTTGGACATATTTTTCAGCTTGGAACAAGATATTCGGAAAAGATAAAAGTCCAGATCCATGACAATTACGGACGACATCCACTATATATGGGCTGTTATGGAATAGGGATATCTCGTCTAATTGCTACTATAATTGAACAAAATTCTGATGATCGTGGTATTATATGGCCAAAATTTATAGCTCCTTTTAAAGTAGCAATTTTACCAGTAAATCTCTATAAATCTACTAAAGTTAAAGTAATTGCAGAAAATATTTATTCAGTACTATGTATACATAATATTGAAAGTATTATTGATGATAGAAAAGAATATCACCTAGGTGTAATGTTTGCTGATATGGAATTAATAGGTGTTCCGCATCTAATTATTATTAGTGAACGAAATTTAAATAATGATGAAATTGAGTATCAAGCTCGATCTAAAAAAGAAAAATATATGATTAAAACTAAAGATATTATAGATTTTATACTGAAAAAACTTACTTAATAATCTATTTTATTTTCCCAGCTTATACACCAATTATCTTGAAAGTTACTTTTTCCATCATTAGTTATAAAAACACCTAATGCAGCTATTAATTTATTATTATAAAAGATAAGAGGAGTACGCTCTCTCCGCCACGGAGGAACAGAATATTCTTGCCATAATTTTTTGATTGATTTACTATGCACACGTCCTAAAATGTAAAATTTACCTTTAGTTTTAAAACGTATGGTTACTTGTTCTTCCTTAAGAGGTGAACGCATAGTAATACCATTATTTGATTTGAAAGTAATTGTACCTAACCCTTCAGGTAGTTTTAAGGGTTGCCAAGGAGATGACCAATGTAGTACATAATCACGTATAGTAGGCATTATCTTAAGTAAGTAAATAGCATTACGATAGCGTCTAATTTCATATTGACCTATTTTTAAACAGGGGCATGCGTCTTTACGACTACATACTACTTGATGCCAAATACACTGTAGAATCTTACGCGATGGTATAAGATTTTTCTTAGCAAGCCATTTTCTTAATATGCCAGAACGATGAAATTTGCTATAATTATGTAATAGATCTATTTTTAAAGATTTATCGGGCTGTGTTAACTTATTAATTGATTCTGCTAATAACTCTTCTAGTAATTGTTCCTGTTCAGCACATAGCTCAGAACTACGTACTACTGCTTTAGGAAAACTGGGCCACCTCTTCCTAAGTAAGGGTAAGATTTTAAGACGTAAAAAATTCCTGTCAAAACGAGTATTAAAATTACTGTGATCTATAACCCATCGAAGATTATGTAGAAGCGCCCATTCCTCAATTTCTTGGCGACTTTGATATAACATGGGCCGTATAAGAATATTATTACCAATTTTTATTTCTGAAGGCATAGCTGCTAAACCGGCAGGACCACTTCCCCTTTTAAGCGCTAGTAGAAAAGTTTCACATTGATCATCAAGATGTTGTGCAGTTAATAAAATTTCCCCTTTTAAAAGTACATTCTTAAAAGCATTATAACGTGCTACACGTGCAGCTGCTTCAATTCCTTGTTTTTTATCTAGCTGATTAATTATAATTATTTTTAAAGGGATTTGCCATATTCTACATTGTTGATAACAGTGTTGTACCCAGCTATCTGCAGCTGGACTAATTCCATGATTAATATGAATGGCGCGCAGTTTTAATTCTGGACGACGATTACGCAATTGTAGTAATTGATGTAATAATACTGTAGAATCTAAACCACCACTATATGCAATGAGAAATTTTAAATTACCCTGAAGGTTTTTTTCAATTTTATCAATAATATTAGACATATCCGTAATTCATTAATCTTTGATATCTACGTTTTAATAGTTCTTCAGTCTTTAGAAGATCTAAATAATGTAAATCTTCAAGTAACTGTGATTTTAATAATACCGCCATGGCTACTGGATTTCGGTGTGCACCACCAAGTGGTTCTGGTATTACCGTATCAATTAAATTAAGTTCTTTTAATTTTGGAGCTATAATTCCCATAGCTTCGGCTGCTAGCGGTGCTTTTTTTACATTTTTCCATAATATTGATGCGCAACCTTCAGGTGAAATTACTGAATACGTGCTATATTGTAGCATATTAACTAGATCACCTACTCCAATAGCTAAAGCCCCACCCGAACCACCTTCTCCTATAACAGTACAGATTATAGGAACTTTTAATACAGACATTTCACGAAGGTTATGAGCAATAGCTTCTGCTTGTCCGCGTTCTTCTGCTTCTACTCCAGGATATGCTCCAGGAGTATCAATAAATGTAATGATTGGCATATTAAAACGTTCAGCCATTTGCATTAAACGTAATGCTTTACGGTTGCCTTCAGGAGCTGGCATTCCAAAATTACGTTTAATTTTATCTTTAGTTTGACGACCCTTTTGATGACCAATGATCATTACGGGCCGATCTGCAAGACGAGCCATACCACCTACAATAGCTTTATCATCTGCATAAATACGATCACCTGCTAGTTCATCAAAATCTGTAAATATTTTTTGTAGATAGTCTAGAGTATAAGGTCGCAGTGGGTGACGTGCTAATTGTACAATTTGCCAAGTGCCTAAATTAGCAAAGATTTTTCTAGTTAATTCAAGATTTTTTTCACGTAATCTAGAAATTTCTTCATCTAAATTAATCGAAATGTTTTCATCTTGTTTTTTAGCTATAATTACTAAAGAATTAATTTTTTCTTCTAATTCAACAATTGGTTGTTCGAAATCTAAATAATTAATACTCATAGCATTCCTATATTAATCAAACTCTAAATTAACATACTCTGGTCCTAACAATGCCCTAAGATCATTCAGTAATGAATCATTTAGTGAGATTCGCCAGTGAATCTCAGAGCGGCTTTCTAGCATAACCTGAGCAACTTCATTTTGATAGTAGATATGTACTGGAATTAACCCAGAATTATACTGTTCTAAACAGTTATGTAATTTCCTTAAAAGCTGTGTACTAATATGTTTAGTAGTTAGTGTAATAGCAATACTACGTACCAATTTTGTGCGTACTTCATTAATATCTATTAACTTATTAGCTATAATTTGAAAATTATTACTAAAATTATCTATATTCACTTTTCCAGTCACAATGATAATTTTATTGATTTCTAATAAATTTTTATATCTTTCAAAAATGTTATTTAATAATATTACATCTATATAACATGTATCATCATCTA
This sequence comes from Candidatus Dasytiphilus stammeri, assembly GCA_045690005.1. Lineage (GTDB taxonomy): Bacteria > Pseudomonadota > Gammaproteobacteria > Enterobacterales > Enterobacteriaceae > Dasytiphilus > Dasytiphilus stammeri_P. The sequence goes on from CP145881.1 coordinate 396,814, forward strand.
ATCGACAAATTCCAATTTCACGTTGACCATTTTTAGTTCTGACGATACGGGTGTTAACTACTAATCCTGCTATTTGAATTATTTGGCCGATTTTATAAAATTTAATATCTTTGATTCGCATACCGCTACTAGTATAGTGTTTAATCTCTTTAAGGTATTGATTAATAGGATGACCAGTCAAATACCAGCCTAAGGTTTCGCGTTCTTTTGCTAAAATCACTAACGGTTGCCATGGAGTAGTTATAGCATATAACTGTTCAAGTCTTTTAGATTTTTCGGAAATTATACCTAAGAGTTCACGTTGGCCATTATAGGTTTCTTTAGATTGATTAGCGACTCTTAAAGCTTCTTCTAATACTTCTATCATTGCCGCTCTATGTGGACCTAAGGCATCACAAGCTCCTGAAAAAATTAATTTTTCTATCACTTTACGGTGAATTTTTTTCATTTTAGTACGTGCACAAAAATCAAATATATCAATAAAATTACCTCCTTTTTGTCTAATATTTAGAATAGTTTCTATTTGTGCCTTACCTATTCCTTTAATAGCTCCAAGTCCATAAACTATTTTATTATCATCATTTACATAAAATTTATACCTTCCGGTATTGATATTAGGTGGTAAGATCTTAATACCTAAATGCTTACTTACTTCTAATAAGGTAATAATTTTCTCTTGATTATCAAGATCGGCACTCATAGCAGCTGCAAGAAATTGTGCCGGATAGTGTGTTTTTAACCATAAAGTTTGATAAGAAAGCAATGCATAAGCTGCTGAATGAGATTTATTAAAACCATATCCCGCAAATTTTTCTAATAAATCAAAGATTTTCATTGCAAGTTTACTGTCAATTCCCTTTTTTTCCGCGCCTAGACGAAATACAGAACGTTGTTGAATCATATCTTCGAGATTTTTCTTGCCCATAGCACGTCTAAGTATATCGGCTTCACCTAGTGTATAACCTGCTAAAATTTGAGCAATTTGCATAACTTGTTCCTGATATAGAATAATACCGTAAGTAGGTTCTAAAACTGGTTTTAATAATGAATGTTGCCAGTTACTATCTGGATATGAAATTTTCTCTTTTCCATGTTTACGATTAATAAAATTTGCTACCATACCGGATTGCAATGGTCCTGGTCTGAATAAGGCTATTAGTGCAATTATATCTTCGAAACAATCAGGTCGTAGTTTTCTTATTAATTTTTTGATTCCCATCGATTCAAGTTGAAAGATTGCGGTAGTTTCGGCTTGCTGTAACATACTAAAACTTTTGGAATCATCCAGTGGAATTCTAGTAATATCGAGCGGTGGTTTTCCTTGTTGATGACACCTTAGATTAATCATTTCTAGTGTCCAATTAATAATAGTTAAGGTTTTTAAACCTAGAAAATCAAATTTGACTAATCCGACATATTCAACATCATTTTTATCAAATTGTGTAACTGGATGATTGCCCTTTTCATCACAGTAAAGTGGTGCAAAATCAGTAATTTTGGTTGGAGCAATCACTACACCACCAGCATGTTTACTAGCATTGCGTATGACTCCTTCCAGCCGTTGTGCCATATCAATTAATACTTTAACTTCTTCATTTGAATTATAAATTTCAGCTAATTTAGGTACTTTATTCAAAGCTTGATTTAATGTTATTCCTATATTAGATGGAATGAGTTTGGCAATGCGATCAACAAAACTATAAGAATAATCCAGCACTCTTCCAACATCTCTGATAACTGATTTAGCTGTCATAGTACCAAAAGTAATGATTTGTGAAACCGCATCTCTCCCATATGTTTCTGTAACATGATCAATTACTTGATCTCTTTTTTCCATACAAAAATCAATGTCAAAATCAGGTAGAGAAATTCTCTGTGGATTAAGAAATCGCTCAAAAATTAAGTTAAATCGTATTGGATCTAAATCAGTAATATTTAACGCATAAGCTACAAGAGATCCAGCACCAGAGCCTCTACCTGGACCTACTGGTACACCGTTCTGTTTTGCCCATTGAATAAATTCCATTACAATAAGAAAATACCCTGGAAACCCCATTTGATTAATAATTTGAAGTTCCCTTTGCAAACGATCCTCATATACGATCCGGTTTTTTTCAAGGGAATTTTTATTCGTAAACCACAATTCTAACCGTTTTTCAAGCCCTTTACGTGCATGTTTAATTAGATAATCTTTTATATTTACCGCCCCAGTAGAAAATTGTGGAAGAAAATACTTTCCTAGAGTAAGAGTAACATTACAACGTTTGGCAATTTCTACACTATTTTCAAGTGCCGAAGGAAGATCTTTAAACAAACTGCACATTTCTTGTTCACTACGTAAATATTGCTGAGGGCTATATTTGATTAAACGTTTAGAGTTATTGAGAATACAACCTTCATGAATAGCTACTCTAATCTCGTGTGCATCGAAATCCGATGCGTGAATAAAACAAACATCATTAGTAGCAACTACCGGTATATTTTCAGTATTACTAAGTGCAACAGCAGCCTGTAAATAATTTTCTTCATCTTGTCGACCAGTGCGAATTAACTCTAAATAATAGCGTTCTGGAAAATATTTACGATAAAAATTTAAATGTTGTAAAACTAACGTAGAATTACCACGTAATAAATTTTTTCCAATATCTCCTAGACGACCACCAGAAAGTAAGATGAGACCTTCAGCAAATTCCGCTAGCCATTCTTTTAGAATTGTTGGACCTTCTAAACCATAACCACATTGATAAGAACGTGACATTAGCAAAGTCAAATTTTTATATCCTTGATTGTTTGAGGCTAAGGCAATAATTTGATTAAGATCATTGTCCATGAGATTATTAATTAAATTAAATTTACTTCCGATAATAGGTTTAATACCTGTATTATGTGCGGAAATATAAAATTTCAATAATCCAAAAAAATTTGAAAAATCAGTTAAAGCCATGGATGGCATATTTAGTTCTGCTATTTTTTTTACCAAATCCTTTGGTTTAGCTAATCCATATCGTATAGAATAATCACTATGAACACGTAGGTGAATAAAAAGAGGTTGAATCATATTTTATATCTTTTAGTCTAAGTTAATAATATTAACAATTTCTATATTACTTCATCCAATAGGTTACTAAACTAAGGTGGTTAATTCTTATGAACCGAACCATCTTAAGTTATAAACATTTCATCAATTAATTTACGTTTCTAGACAACGAGCACACATGATTGATGCTTCACAAACTAATTCATTAGTTACTTTAGCTATTCCTCCAAAACGTGCCATATTACTTCGTTTTTTAATAAATTCTACTTCTAATATCATTTGATCCCCTGGTAATACCGGACGTTTAAATCGAGCTTTATCAATACTAGCAAGATAATAGAGCTCACCTTGCTCCAAGTTTCCCCAACTCTTAAAAGCTAGGATTCCAGTAGCTTGTGCCATAGCCTCAATAATTAATACTCCAGGAAAAATTGGTTTATTAGGAAAATGTCCTTGAAAAAATGGCTCATTAAAAGAAACATTTTTGACAGCTCGTATAAAATGTCCATTTTCGAAAGAAAGTACGCGATCAATTAGTAAAAAAGGAAACCTATGTGGCAATCTTTCTAAAATTTCTTCTACTTGCCAAATTTGATTTTTATTAGCCAAAATTAATCTTCCTATCATAAAATTTGAAGAAATATCATACACCAATCGCAAATCTATTTTGGATTATCTGAATACCATTTAATTTAGATTGTAGATTTAAGATTATTAATCTAAGAGGCCTTCGCTAGATTTATTGGATTTTTAGGGATCTCTGAAGAGTAAGATTCACGTTGGTTTTATAGAACACCTTAACGTACGCACAACCATATTATGATAATTTTCTAACCACAACTTATTGGTGGGAAAAGATAATCATACCATAAATCATTTTATGATCTGCATATCGAATTAGTGCGATTACGGCAATTAACTAAATAAATTAATTTCTAATATGGTAATCTTTATTTTATTTAATCTTATTTAAGACTTCTTCAGTAATATCATCAAATTGACTTGTATACATGATAGCATCAGCATTAAACACTATATCATATTTTCCACTAGCTACCGTTTTAATACCTTCTCTAATCAGACTTAATATTTTGTTTTGTTCTTCAATTTGACGTTCATGCTTGTCAGTTTCAAACTCCTGTACTTTACTTGCTAGTACTTGACGTTGTAAAATAATGTCTTGTTCTAATTTATTATGTTCACTTATCTTCATTATTGAACCATCAAGTTGTAAATGTTGGATTTTGTTTTCAAGATTATCCTCCATAATCTGTAAGGTATGAGCACGACCTTGGAATTCTTGTTCAAGCTGTTTGGAAATTGATTCAATTTTTGGTAATCGCTGAAAAATACTTACTATATTAACTATTGCAAACCTATTTATAATTTGAGCACTAGCTAAAAAAGCCATACTGATCATAATTACAAAAGCACATAACCATCTAGTCAATAGAATACTCCTTAATAAGCCTAAAAATATTTACTTTATTAAACCTCTGTTACATAGTTTGGTATATTGATATAATCAATAATCGGTGGTTCCTATTCTAAATTGGAATGATTCTATTTGATCGCCTTTATAGTGTGTTACTGGCTTTGAATAAGATAAGGTAATTGGACCTAAGGGAGACATCCATTGTAGACTAACTCCGCTAGAAACTCGCATATTATTTATAGGATTCCTATAATCATGAATTTCGTAATTTCTAAGTTGATAGTTATTTACCCAATTACTATCCCATACTGATCCCAAATCTACGAATAGGGATGCTCGCATTGCTCCTATATTTACTATATGAGATGTTGGTGATATTAGTTCTAGACCAGCGATAGTCATGACATTTCCGCCGATCGTATCATTAGAAATGCAAAGTGGTTTTTGATTACATGAATGCATTATTGAATGATAATAAACTGCTTTGGGACCAATACTTTTCATAGTAAAACCCCGTACTGATTGTATACCACCAGCATAAAAATTTTCAAATAAAGGACTTTCTTTTCTATTCATTCCTCCAGTAAAACCGATCTGTCCATGTATGAAGATAATCCATTGATTTTTATTATTAATTGGTAAATATTGTCCAGAATCAAAAATTACTCTATAGTAGATATTCTTAATTTTATTAAGATATAATGTTCCATAGAGTTGACTGTGATTTCCATATATATAAAACTTTTTCCTAAAAAGGTTATTATATCTCCATCCTAATTGAAATGTAAAAGCATTATCTTGATAGTTTCCATTATTAATGGATCCTATATTTAAAGAACGCCACATAGCTAATTGGGGTGGCATATGTGATAGAGTATGAGTAAGATATCCTATTCCAATATTAATTAAATTATGTTCACTAATTTTAACATCTAAATTTTCACTAATGCCATAATTTTTATAACTATATTTATAAGCATCTATATCAGGATTAGTTAAATATTTATAAAATATATGTTCTCCAATACTCACACCTTTTACCGTGAAATAGGGATTAGTGACTATTAATTCCATAGAATTTTTAAAAATATTTTTTTTACCACTTAAACTAACTTTATAACCTGTACCTAACCAGTTGTTATGTGAAAAATCGGTTTGGTAATTTATACTAGATTTAGAATTAAAGTCTATACCAAAATTAATGGATCCTATATTACGTTCTTTTACTTGGTATATGACATCTACATTATGTGTACCTAGGAGAGGTAGAATCTCTAAATTAACTGTTTCAAAGTAACCTAGATTATTGAGACGTTCTTGATCTTGAGAAACTAGACTTTTATTAAGTAAGGCTCCTTCTATTTGACGTATTTCTCGACGTAAGATATAGTCTTTAGTTAAATTATTTCCTTTAAAATAAATCCTATGTACATAATATCGTTGACCTGGATAAATATTAATAATTAATTGTAATGCTTTATCAGCATCTTTAATTATTATCCTAGTAACTATATAAGGCCAAGTATAGCCGGAATTTTCTAGAAAATCTTTAATAAGATGTTCGGTATTTTTAATTTGGTTTCTATTATACCATTCTCCATTATGAATCATGGCTAGATTTTTTATTTTGATATCATTACTAAATAATTCATTATGAAAAATTATTTTTTGTATTTTATATCGAGCTCCTTCAGTAATATAGATAGTGACATCAATTACCTGTTTATCTGGATTTAAAACAATCTTCGTAGAATTTACTTTAAAACGTACATAACCATGATCCATATAAAAATTACGTAATTTTTCTAAATTAATGGATAATTTTGATAGAGGATATTTATGGTGATTCAATAAATTAAATTCTGAAACTGTATCAAAAATTTTTCTTAATGTTTTATCAGAAAAATTTTTATTACCAACGATCATAATTTTATTAATATTAGCTAACTTACCTTCTTCCAATATTATTTGGAGTTGAACATCCTGATCTGATAATGATTTAATAATTAATTTTACTTGAGCAGTATAATTACCCTTTATGTAATAAAAGTTTTCAATTTTTCTTTCAAAAAGATTAATTTGGGATAAATCTAAGAAATTTCCTACTTTAATACCATAATCTTCCAAAAATTTTTTAATTTGATTTATCCCTAATAATTTATTACCAGAAATTATTATTCTCTTGATAAAAGGACGTTCTTTTAAATTAAAAATTAAGATATGGCGGTTGCGTAAGACTTGTACATCATCAAAATTTTTAGTGAAAAATAATGCTCGAATAGTATTACTAATATCTTCTTTAGAAACTGTATCACCAATACGTATAGGAATAGTAAGTAATACTGTCTCTCTGCTAATACGCTGTAAACCTTTAAAATATATATTTTGGACTACAAATTGATTTGTACCAGATATAACCATTTTACTATTAAAAATGAGCAAAATTATAAAAAGCCAAAATTTGATTACCATCGAGTATAGAATTTCCTTATAAAATCCGTATTTATATTAGTTTAAAATAAACATTAACGATACACTACAAGAAGATACGTGAAAAATCATTAAATAATGCAATTCCCATAAGGATGATCAATATAATTGTTCCAATACGATAACTAAGTTCTTTAATGTTATTAGATAAGGATTTTCCTTGAAAGGTTTCTATAATAAGAAATAAAAAATGACCTCCATCTAATACTGGTAAAGGAAACATATTAATAATTCCCAGATTAATACTTATGAAAGCTAAGAACATTAAATAATAAATAAAACCATGTCTTGCGGATATTGCAGCACCTTGAGCCATAGAAAGTGGTCCACTAAGATGTGTTAAGTTTGCTTTACTAAGTATCAAGTTTTTAAGCATACTGACAGTTACATTAATTAACTGCCAAGTCTTTTTAGCAGCAATAACCAAGGCCGTAACTGGATCATATTTCATTAAAATTTTATAATTTTCAGATCCATAAACAATTTTTGGAATAACCCCAATAAATCCGCTGTGATCTTTATCAGATTTTTTTATTGAAATAACGGAAAAATTCAAGATTTTATTTTGTCGCTTAACTACCAGGTGAATAGTTTTTTCTGCATGGTGACGAATATAATTAACAAAATCTTGCCATTGTGTTAAATGATTTCCATCAAATTTAATGATTTGATCTCCTATTTTTAATCCTGCTCTACTAGCCGCAGACTCAGACTTAACAGCGGATAAAATTGGTTCAATATGTAAACCATAAGGCTTGATTCCTATAGATAACAGGGGATCTTGTTTTTCTGGATCAAAATGACAATGACTTAAATTAAGGTATTTAATGATGGGTTGTGAAGATCGCCAATCTATCAATTTTACTCTGGTACTAACTAGACCCCTTTTAGCTATTAATGCCATACGCACATCATTCCAATCAAAAATTCTTATATTCCCAATTGATTGAAATTCCATTTTTGGTCCCAAGCCAGCTTGAAAAGCTATAGATCCTGATTGGACTTCACTAATAAGAGGTCTGCTAATAGGAATTCCAATCAAAAATACTACCCAGTAGATCATCATCGCAAATAAGATATTAGCAAGAGAACCAGCTATAATAATAGCCGCGCGCTGCAAGATAGGTTTATTATTAAAAGCTTGTTTACAAAGATCTTGATCGTCAAGCATTTTTATAAATCCACCTAATGGAATAATTGATATCCTATACTGTGTACCTTTACTATCGTACCACGAGTACAATGGTTTACCAAAGCCAATGGCAAAACATTCAATATGTACTCCACAGTATCTTGCTACTAAAAAATGTCCAAATTCATGAATAGTAATTAATATGCCTAGTGCAATTATAAAAGCAGCACTACTCAATAGTGTATCTAACATAATTTCCTCTATCTGAGCTTACCCAATAGTAGTAACAAGCATGCAAATATAGGTATAGCTGCGGTCAAACTATCTATTCTATCAAGTACTCCCCCATGACCCGGAACTAAATTACTACTTTCTTTAATTCCAGCTTCACGTTTGAACATACTCTCAGTGAGATCACCTAAGATTGAAGCGAACACTGAAATTATTGAGACGATTAATATGATAATGGACAACCCTTTTAATGGTAATTCTAAAGTTGTTAACCTACTTGAAAATAAGTAATAAATTAAAGCCGAACTGAACAATCCACCCACCAGACCTTCCCAGGTTTTACCTGGTGAGATTTTTGGTATTAAGGGATGTTTACCAAATAATTTACCAAATAAATAAGATCCAGAATCTGCTGCAACCACTAAAGATATTATATATAATAAATATATAGCTCCAGTATAATGATTAACTTCATAGTTAAATTGACGTAATACTAAAATTCCAGCACCAAAAGGTACTATAGTAAGCATACCAAATATTAACCGTAACATTTTAGAATGACGCCAAAATACTGTAAAATCTGGATAAGCAATAATCAAAAAAAATGCCAAAATCCACCAAACCAGTGATAATAAAAGTGAGAATTGGATCAGTGTTGAAATAATGAAAATGTTATTTTTCCAGTAATTCATAGCTAAAAGTAACAAAATCATCCCAAATAAAGATGATATCATGAGTTTTTGATAGATTTTATTAAATTCTGCTAATTGACACCATTCCCAAGCTGCTAATAGACAAATAAGCATCATTAAAAAATAAAATGTAGCTATGGGAAGGTAGAATAATACTCCAATTAAAACTGTAATTAGTACTAATGCAGTGAGCATACGTTGCTTAATAAAAATAGCTATTTCCTTCCTAAATTCTGGGAAATTCATTCAGTACTATTATAGTGGTGTAGTGCTGCTATATTACCGAAACGTCGCTCTCTTTGTGAAAAAGCATTCAAGGCCCCTTCAAAAACTTGTTCATCAAAATCTGGCCATAGTACCTCAGTAAAATAAAGCTCAGTATATGCAATTTGCCATAGTAAAAAATTGCTAATTCTGTATTCACCTCCGGTTCGAATTACGAGATCTACTGGAGCTAAATCATTAAGACAAAGATATTTGGAAAATACCGACTCATCTATTTGATCTGGTTGAATAATTCCTTTTTGTACTAATGTAGCAATTTTTCTAATTCCATGAATGATATCCCAACGGCCTCCATAATTAGCAGCTATATTAAGTATTAATCCAGTATTTTTTTTAGTAAGTCCTTCAGCCTGACGAATACGATCTTGTAATAGAGTATTAAAATTACTTATATCCCCAATAATACATAGTCGTATATTATGCTGATGTAATCTTATTAATTCATTCTCCAATGTCCATACAAATAATTTCATTAAGGATACTACTTCTTGTGCGGGTCGTTTCCAATTTTCGCTACTAAATGCATAAAGGGTGAGTACTTCTATTTTATGTTTTACTGCAAAGCGCACTGCTCGACGTACTGAATTTACTCCAGCCTTATGACCCATAACACGTAATTTACCCTTAAGAGTTGCCCATCGACCATTACCATCCATAATAATAGCTACATGACGAATGCTTTGATTTTTTAAATCTAGGGTTGTTCTAGGATTATTAATCAACATATAAAATATTTTATTCCTCCTTCATAAAAATCTGCCTCCATAAAAAGTATTCACTAACCTTAATATAAACCAATTTATCAATAATTATACTAAAGATAAGAATTTAATAATTCTGCTATATGAATACGTGCTAATCTATCAATTAGAATTACTTCCTCCACACTTTGTGGTTCTTGACAAGAAAAAGATTCTAATGCGGCGATAGTAATCGCTGGAATAGCAGGAAAAGAAATTTTAAAATTCAGAAAAGCGTTCACTGCGATTTCATTAGCTGCATTCAATGTAATTGTCGCAACTAAGCCTTTTTTACAGCAATCTATCGCTAGCTTCAGACAAGGATAACGTTCTAAATTAGGTTCCTGAAAAGTCAAATGATTAAATTGTTTAAAATCTATTTGATTAACCTTATTAATAAGACGTTTCGGCCATGCCATAGCATGTGCAATAGGAATTTTCATATCTGGCAAACCAAGTTGTGCTAAAACACTGCCATCTAGATAACGTACCATAGAATGAATCACTGATTGAGGGTGTATCAATACTTCTATTTGCATAACTGTAGCATTAAATAACCAATGGGCCTCAATATATTCTAATCCTTTATTCATCAAAGTAGCAGAGTCTACAGATATTTTTCTTCCCATCTTCCAATTTGGGTGATTGCAAGCTTGTTCAGGAGTTACATGTTCTAAATTCGATAAAGGAATATTAAGAAAAGGACCTCCAGATCCTGTAATAATAATGCTTTTAACTCCATTATCAATTAAAGATGCATAACCTAAATGTTGTTGAATAGTAGTAGGTAAACTCTGAAAAATTGCATTATGCTCACTATCCACCGGTAATAATTGTGCTTTGGCATTACATACGGCTTCCATAAATAAATTTCCGCATATTACTAAAGCTTCTTTATTAGCTAATAAAACTTTTTTACCAGCACGAATGGCAGCTATTGTAGGAAGAAGTCCTGCAGTCCCAACTATAGCAGCCATTACCTGATCTACTTCATCTAACGTTGCTAATTCGCAAGCCGCTTGTTCTCCTGCTAAAACTTTTGTTGGTAAATTCAATGATTGTAAACTATTATGTAACCGTTTTGCTGAAGATTTATCAAACATGGCTGCCCAAACGGGCTGATACTTGTAACACTGTTCTATCATAAGATCAACATTATAACCGGCCACAAGAGCTTGGACTGTAAACAAATGTGGATTTTCATCCACTATATGAAGTGTAGTAGTACCTACCGAACCAGTTGATCCAAGAATGGTTAGTCGTTTCATGATACTTTTTTTTTAAAAATCTCTCAAATCTTTAATTTTTATATTCATAATTTCATCAATTTTTTCTATGTAATCATCGGTTATTTTTTGAATTTTATCTTGTGTACGATGCTCTTCATCTTGACTAATTTTCTTAGATTTTAGTAGCGATTTAATTTTAAGATTAGCATCACGACGTACATTACGTATACATACCTTAGATTGCTCAGCTTCACTACGTACTAATTTACTTAATTGATTACGTCGTTCTTCGGTTAAAGAAGGTAAAATAATTCTAATCACAGTTCCTGCTGTATTAGGATTCAGTCCTAAATCAGAAGCTCGAATAGATTTTTCAATTGACGAAATTAAATCTCGATCAAAAACCGTAATAACAAGAGTTCGGTAATCTTCAACTATAATATTCGAAATATTACGTAATGGAGTAACTACTCCATAATATTCAATTGTAATATTATCAATTAGACTAGGTGTTACCCTTCCAGTTCTAATTTTATTGATGTGATAGTTAAAGGTACTGACACATTTTTCCATCTGCATTTCTGTATTTGTTTTTATTTGTGTAATCACGTTATAACCTTTATAATCTATTAGATTAGCCTAGCATAATTAATATTAATTGTGTATTTAATTTAGGTAATCAAGGTTCCTTCTTTTGCTCCAATTACTACCCGGCGTAAGGCACCTGGTTTATTAATATTAAAAACCTTAATGGGAAGATTATGATCACGTGCTAATGTAAAAGCAGCTAGATCCATGATTTTCAATCCTTGTTCGAGCACTTCTTGGTAAGTAAGTTTTTCATATAATATGGCATTAGGGTATTCGAATGGATCTGCAGAAAAAACACCATCAACCTTGGTAGCTTTAAGTACTATATTAGCTTCAATTTCAATCCCACGTAAACAAGCTGCTGAATCCGTAGTAAAAAATGGATTACCTATACCAGCACAGAAAATTACTACTCGTTGAGTCTTAAGAAGACTTATAGCTTCTGCCCAGCTATAAGTATCGCAGACGCCATTAAGTGGAATGGCTGACATAAGGTTAGCATTGATATAGTTACGATGTAAGACGTCGAGCATTGCTAAGCCGTTTATAACGGTTGCCAACATACCCATATGATCTCCTACAACTCGATTGATACCAGAAGACTTAGCTAAAGCAGCACCCCTAATTATATTACCACCACCAATAACAATGCCAACTTGCACTGCTAATTCTACTAATTCTTTAACTTCTTTTGCTATACGATATAGCACATTAGTATCTATTCCAAACAATTTAGTACCTAGTAGGGCTTCTCCACTAAGCTTAAGCAAGACCCGTTGGTAAATAGTTTTAGTAATATCAGACATTAGGTTAATTATCAAAAGCTCAGGTTATATTTGATATATTTTCACCAATTTCAAAACGTATAAAACTGATCACCTTAAGATGATGTTCTTTTAAAACCTGTCCTACAGTTTTATTAGGTTCTAAAATAAACTTCTGACTAGTCAAGGTTATTTCCTCAATAAATTTCCTAAGACGTCCTTCAATCATTTGATTTAATAAATTAGAAGATTTCAGAGATTTTTTGGCAATTTGCTGCTGAATTTGACGCTCATGTTCTATAGTTTCTACCGGAATTTGTTCGGGGTTAACATATTTTGGTTTACTAGCAGCAATATGCATAGCAAGATGTTTACATAATTGTTTATTACTTGATGGTGAGGTAGAAACTATGACACCAATACGATGATTATGTAAATAAGCTGTAAGTTGATCTCCTTCTAGTACTGCTAGACGACTAATCTGAATATTTTCAGCAATCTTATTCATTAATTCTAATCTTTGAATTTCAAATTTAGCTTTCAGCATTGAGATATCATTAAGGCGTTCAACAATTGCAGTACTCATAACATTGTTACCAAACAATTTCAAGCTAGTTGCTTTAGCAACAAAATCAGTCTCACAATTAATTTCAATCATAGCTCCGTAATTACTTTCAATTTTTATTATTATGATACCTTCACCTATAACACGCGAAGCTTTATTTACCGCTTGTGTTTCACCAATTTGACGCATATAATCAATTGCTCTTTCAATGTGGCCATGGGTAGCAATTAAGGCATGTTTACAAGCCATAACACCGGCACCTGTAAGTTCTCTTAATTGCTTTATTTGATGAACCGTAATTTCAACCATTTTGTATTTTTTCTCCTAATGATCAATATTAGTTATTAGACTATTGTTTAAACTACTTTGACTGAAATGTTTCGTAGAATCATCATGAGAATTACTTTGAATAATAGCGGTAACTACATAATTTAAATAGAGACTGATAGCTCGGATGGCATCATCATTGCCTGGAATAATAAAATCAATTCCATCAGGATCCGAATTTGTATCAACAATAGCAAAAATAGGAATACCTAATTTTTTAGCTTCATTAATAGCTATTTGTTCATAATCAGCATCTATTATAAATAGAGCATCAGGTAGACCACCTATATTTTTAATTCCACCAAGACTATTTTCTAATTTATTTAATTCACGACTACGTATTAAGGCTTCTTTTTTAGTTAATTTTTCTAAGGTTCCATCCTGAAATTGAACTTCAAGATTTTTTAATCTTTTTATAGATTGTCTAACAGTTTTCCAATTAGTTAACATTCCACCTAACCATCGATGATTTACAAAGTATTGATCACAGTTTTTGGCAGCATCTTGTATTACTTGAGTTGCCGCCCGTTTAGTTCCAACAAATAATATCCTCCCTTTACGAGAAGCAATTTTTTGCATCTCAATTAATGCTTTTTTAAATAAAAGTAAAGTTTGTTCTAGATTAATAATATGAATCTTGTTGCGAACTCCAAAAATGTATGGTTTCATTTTTGGATTCCAGTATCTTGTCTGATGGCCAAAATGCACGCCAGCATTAAGCATCTCGCGCATAGAAAGAGTTACCATAAATTTACCTCTACATTTACAGGTGTGGAATTAAGCAATTATATGTTCAATATTGCCGATTTAAGATATGTTTGCGTTACAGTTTTTTTTATAGTAAAAATTGACCGACTGTGCTGTGTTATAACATAAATTATTATAACACACCAATAATAGCTACTTTATTTATATCGTCTATGAAATTTCTTATTTTTCTAAAAGCATATATAAGTCTATAAATGGAAAATTTAATAAAAACTACAGAACAGATAGAAAAAATACGTCTAGCTAGTAAATTGGCTGCTGAAGTATTAGAAATGATTGCCCCATATGTAAAACCTGGGATAACTACTGGAGAGTTAGATAGTATTTGTCATAATTATATTTTAAATAAACAACATGCTATATCAGCATGTCTGGGTTATCGTGGTTTTCCCAAATCCGTTTGCATTTCAGTTAATGATGTAGTCTGTCACGGTATTCCAAATTATGAAAAATTCCTTAGAAATGGAGATATTGTTAATATTGATGTTACCATTATCAAAGATGAGTATTATGGTGATACTTCTAAAATGTTTTTAATAGGAACACCATCTATTCAAGCAAAAAGGTTATGTATGGTGGCACAGGAAAGTCTTTACCTAGCTTTACGCATGATTAGACCTGGAATTAGCTTAAGAACTTTAGGTAAAATCATCCAACAATACGTTGAATCATGTGATTTTTCTATTGTACGAGAATATTGTGGACATGGTATTGGTAAATCATTTCATGAAGCTCCGCAAATATTACACTATGATGCAGATGATTATGGTTTCTGTATTAAACCGGGTATGACATTTACTATTGAACCCATGGTAAACGCCGGTAATTATCAGGTACGCATTATGAAAGATGGTTGGACTGTAAAAACGAAAGATCGTAGTTTATCTGCACAGTATGAACATACCATTGTAGTAACTGAAACGGGTTGTGAAATTCTCACCTTACGTCAAGATGAGACAATACCTCGCACAATTATGCATTCTTAATTTATATTGCTAAGTATTATTGTTTATATTACTTTACTTAATATAATAAATTAAGTAGATGGGAATAAGATGTTTTAGTTTTTAGGTTCCCTTTAATGACTAACTATTCTTAAATTCAATAAGAGAATCTTAAATGCAGTATTTAAAAAATATTATTGAAGAAGCTTTTGAATATAAATCACAAATCACCATGGCTAATAATAATGATTGTACGGTACGTGAAGCAGTGAATCAAGTAATCAAATTACTTGATCTGGGAAAAGTTCGAGTAGCTGAAAAAATTAATGATATCTGGGTAACACATCAGTGGCTAAAAAAAGCTATCTTATTATATTTTTATCTCAATAAAAATCATATTATTTATGGTGCAGAAAGTCAATACTATGATAAAATTGCGTTAAAGTTTGCTAATTATGATAGAAGACTTTTCCATCATGCAGGAATCCGTGTAGTACCCCCGGCTACAGTACGAGAAGGTGCTTTTATAGCTAAAAATACCGTTTTAATGCCGTCTTATGTCAATATTGGCGCTTTTATTGATGAAGGCACTATGGTAGATACATGGGCAACTGTTGGTTCTTGTGCACAAATTGGAAAAAATGTTCATTTATCAGGTGGTGTTGGGATTGGTGGAGTATTAGAACCACTTCAACTTAATCCAACTATTATTGAAGATAATTGTTTCATTGGTGCGCGTTCTGAAATTGTAGAAGGTGTTATAATTGGGGAAGGTTCAGTAATTTCCATGGGAGTGTATATAGGTCAAAGTACTAAAATTTATAACCCTCAAAGCAAAACAATCAACTATGGACATGTTCCTGCAGGATCTGTAATAGTTCCTGGTAGTCTACCGAGAAATGATTACAGTCTGTATTGTGTTGTAATTATAAAAACCGTAGATGCTAAAACTCGTCAAAAAACTAGTATTAATGAGCTATTACGTAATATTGATATCTAAATTTTATTTAAATAACTATATATCTTATTTGAAACTAGTATTTATACTTGCGCATAACTAGTGTCGCATTAGTACCTCCAAAACCAAAACTATTTGACATAACCGTGGTCAATGAACGCCTAGTTAATTTAGTTATAAGATTCATTCCTTCTGCTGCTGGATCTTTAATTTCCACATTAATGCTTGGAGCAATGAACCCTTGTTCGAGCATTAGTAAGGTATAAATGGTTTCATGAACGCCAGCGGCTCCCAAAGAATGACCTGTCATTGATTTAGTAGCTGAAATAGCTGGAGCCTTGTTACCAAATACATCTCGTATAGCATTTAATTCTTTAATATCACCAACTCGTGTTGAGGTTCCATGAACATTTAAATAGTCGACCGGATACTCCACATCTTGAAGCGCCAAATTCATGCAGCGAGTAGCTCCTTCTCCAGAAGGAACTACCATGTCTTCACCATCTGAATTAGCACCATATCCAATTACTTCAGCATAAATGTGTGCTTGACGTGCTAAAGCGTGTTCTAATTCCTCAACTACAACTATACCTGCTCCACCGGCAATAACAAATCCATCCCGATTAATATCATAAGCACGGGAAGCTTTATATGGATATTCGTTATATTTAGTTGATAGAGCTCCCATCGCATCAAATTCACATGCCATTTCCCAACTTAGTTCTTCTCCTCCACCAGCAAAAACAATATCCTGTTTGTCAAGTTTAATTTGTTCAACCGCATTTCCAATACAATGCGCTGAAGTAGCACATGCTGAACTTATTGAGTAATTAACTCCCTTAATTTTAAATGGAGTTGCAAGACATGCGGATATTCCTGATGCCATAGCTTTAGTAACTATATAAGGTCCTACTGCTTTCAAACCACGTGAACTGCGCATTGCATCAGCGCCGAAAACTTGAAAATGAGGTGATCCACCGCCCGAACCAACTATTAATCCAGTACGTTCATTAGAGATCATTACTGGAGTTAAATTAGCATCTGCAATTGCCTCTTTCATAGAGATATAAGCATAAATTGAAGCATCACTCATAAAACGTCTAATTTTACGATCAATAATACCAGTCGTTTCCATTTTAACATTACCCCAAACGTGACTCCGCATGCCGGAATTTTTTAATTCGTGGGAAAAGGTAATTCCTGACCTACCATCACGTAAAGATGTCAAAACTTCTTGTTGGTTATTTCCAATACTGGAAACAATACCCAGTCCAGTAATAACTGCACGTTTCATTAAATTCATACCTCATGGTATTTAATTTTGATATCCAATTTTTTTTGGAAATACTAAATTAAGCAACGTGCTCAATATAAATCTGGCTAATTTAATATTGTTATTATCCGCTGTTTACTATATTATTGAGATGTTCACGTTTCATACCTAATTCAAGTGCTAATGCAGAAACTACATAGATCGATGATATTGTTCCGAATATAATTCCCATTAACATGGTAATTGAAAATCCTTTAAGCATTTCCCCTCCAAAAATAAGTAAGGTTGTTACTACTGCCAATGTTGTTAGAGAAGTTATAATTGTGCGATTCACTACTTGAGTTAATGAAATATTAACAATTTCTTGAGTATTCATTACATTATATCTTGAACGAAAATTTTCCCGAATACGGTCAGATATTACAATACTATCATTTAATGAATAACCAATTACTGACATTAGTGATGCCAAAATTGTTAAGTTTATCTCAATCTTCAATAAAGATAACATACCGATAGTAATCATAACATCATGTAATAAAGCTACTACGGTTCCTAAAGCTAATCGCCATTCAAAGCGAAAACTAACATAAATGAAAATTAATATCAGCGCCACTATTAATGCTAAAATACCTGATTGAATTAATTCTTCACCTACACTAGGTCCTATAAATTCAAAATGCTTAAGATTGGCATGTTGTTTCGTACTCTGAGTAATAATATGAATTATTTTATTACTTAAATTATGAGATTCTAAAGATTTAGAAATAGCTATTCTTATTATTATATCGCGACTCATCCCAAAATTTTTTACTTGAACTTTAGAGAATCCCGCCTGCTGCAAAGAAATACGTATAGCATCTAAATTAGTTGGTTTTTCAAGCATAATTTCCATTATTGAACCACCAGTAAAATCTAGACCCCAGTTTAAACCACGTATAGTAATACTAGTTACTGATAATGTTAATAAGATACTAGATAATGTAAATGCTATTGTTTTCCAACGCATAAAATTATGGATTTTTGTACATAATTTTAGTTGTCTATTTTGTGATTTGACCATCTTATTTAAATAGATAATTTATTCAAACGTTTACCACCATATAACAGATTTACAATAGCGCGAGTACCAACTATAGCAGTTAACATAGACGTTAATATACCTATCATGGTAGTTATAGCAAAACCTTTGATCTCACCTCTTCCAAAATAATATAAAATTATAGTTGTCATAATATTAGTTAAATTAGCATCTATAATACTAGAATATGCTCCTTGATAACCTTTATGAATTGCTAATTGAATACTACGACCACTATTTAATTCTTCTTTAATACGCTCATTAATAAGCACGTTAGCATCAACTGCTACAGCAATTGTCAGTATGATACCAGCAATTCCTGGCATGGTAAGTGTAGCACCTGGTAGAATAGACATTATCCCAATAATTAATACTAAATTGATTAACAATGCCAAAGTAGCAATTACACCAAATTGACGATAAAAAACTATCATAAATATGATAGAGATTATTAAAGCACATACACAGGCATAGATTCCCCGCTTAATATTTTGTAAACCTAATGTTGGTCCAATAGTTGATTCTTCTATAATACTAATTGGAGCGATCAATGATCCAGCACGCAATAATAATGCCAAATGATGTGCTTCTTTGAGATTAGCAAGACCAGTGATACGAAAATGATTACCTAAAGGGGATTGAATAGTTGCTATATTGATTATAGCTTCTTTTTTCATTAGTCTTGAATGAATATTCATATCTTTATTTTTGTCTTTATATTCTATAAAAAGCGTTGCTAAAGCTTGACCAATCTTATCTCTAGTGAATTGAGACATAATAACACCACCATCATCATCTAAAGAAATATTAACTTCTGGTTGATTAAATTCATCTATAGCAGCATTAGAATTAGTAATATGATCTCCCGTTAGAATCACTTCTTTATAAATTGGTACACGATTACCATCGCGAGTATACTTGATTTCAGTATCACTGGGGATATTTGCATTTATATAATCTATACGTTGATTTACTAAGTGAAATTCTAACGTTGCTGTACTACCTAAAATTTCCTTAGCTAGAGCAGCATCTTGGATACCTGGTAATTCAACAATAATATAATTCCTGCCTTCACGCTGAACTAATGCATCAGCAATACCAAGTTGATTAACCCTATTGCGTAGGATAGTCATATTCTGATTAATAACAGAAGTACGCATTTCATTTAATCTATTAAGATTTAGATCTACCTCTAATTCATTATTATTAATTTTTGTAAATATAAAATCCTTATTAAATTTTGATAGATAATTAATTCCATCATATCTTTGTTTACTATTTTTAAAAGATATTTTTATACCAGACGATGCAATTTTAGTTATCTTAATATTATGGATATTTTTATTATGTAGCTTGCTTATTAAAATACTCAGATTTTTTTTTTGTAACTTAGTCAAAGCAGTATCTACATCAACCTCTATCAAAAAATGAACTCCACCGCGTAAATCTAATCCCAGCTTCATGGGTTCAGCATGTAATTTAGCTAGCCATTGAGGGGTTGCTGGTAACATATTAAGTGCAATTATATACTGATTGCCTAGGTATTTTTCTATTATTTCTCGTACTTTCATTTGTATATCGGTATTACTTATACGGATTAAAATCGAATTATTCTTTAAATCCATTGATCTAATATCAAGATGTTCTTTGGCTAGCAAATTATTGATTTTAATTAAGATTTGTTTATTAACTCCAAAACCTGGAAGCCCAGTAACTTGCACCGCTGGATCCTCACCATAAAAATTAGGAAGAGCATATAATATTCCAACTAAAATTAACATAATCAAAATTAGATATTTCCATAAAGGATAATGATTTAACAAAATTAATTTTCCTAAAAATCTGATCTTGTTACTAAAGATCTAAGGATTTGATTGTACCTTTAGGCAGTAAAGCGGCTACAAAATCACGTTTAATTACTATTTCAGTATTATCATTCAGTGCGATAGCAATATAACCTATTGCGGTTATTTTAGTAACAATTCCTATTAGACCTCCTGTTGTCAAAATTTCGTCACCCTTAGCAAGGGATTCTATCATTTTTTTATGTTCTGTAATACGTTGTTTTTGTGGACGCCAAATCATCGTATAAAAGATTAATCCAAAAATGAATAACATTATTATCAACGAATAAGGATTTCCATATGCTGTATTATCGGCGGCGGCTATAGCAGAAGGTATCATCCAAATATTCATAACTTATCCTCATCTATAAGTATTATAAAAATTAGTGACAAATTGATTTAAATTTCCATGTTCTATAGCGATGCGTGAATCTAACATTAAACGCTGATAGTAACGCAAATTATGCATACATAATAGCTAGAGCTCAATAAAAATTGATAACGATATTGTTTTTTCGCATAGCGGGTTTCTAAGTTTGGAAGATATACAACATATACTAATGACCAATTAAAACCTCAAATTACACATGTAATTAATAATTTAAATTCAGATTATAGAAAAATTTATGATATAATCTAATAAAGATTATTAGTTGATTTTAAGTATAATTATTATTATTTATAACAAACAGGAGTCAATATGGTATTGGTATCACAAGAAGCTCCTGATTTTACCGCTAGTGCTATTTTAGGTAACGGTGAAATCGTTGATAATTTTAAATTTAAAGAATACATTGATGGTTACATCTCAGTGCTTTTCTTTTGGCCTATGGATTTTACGTTTGTATGTCCATCAGAATTAATTGCATTTGATAAACGTTATAGTAAATTTCAGAAACGTAATGTAAAAATTTTAGGAGTATCTATTGATACCGTATTTGTACATAATGCATGGCGTCAAACTCCAATTAATCATGGTGGAATAGGACAAGTAAAATATCCTATGGTAGCGGATGTTAAACGTGAAATTCAAAAAGCTTATGGTATTGAGCATCCAGAAGCTGGGGTGGCACAACGTGGATCTTTCTTAATAGATAAAAAAAGTATAATTAGACATCAAGTTGTTAATGATCTACCTCTAGGTCGTAATATTGATGAAATGCTACGTATGATTGATGCTTTACAGTTTCATGAAGAGCATGGAGAAGTATGTCCAGCACAGTGGCATCTAGGAAAACCTGGCATGAAAGCTTCTCCAGAAGGCGTAGTTAATTTTTTAGTAGACAATTTTGATAATTTGTAATACTAGAACTGTTTGGTGCAACTGCTAAATATAGCAGTTGCTACACTCCAACTTAGTTTAAATACTACGGCAAAACATTGTTTTAAATCTTATCATCCATCTAGAAAATACCCCTCAAAACTGCTATTTATAAGTTGGAAGCTGGTGATTACTAATAATCAATGAGCTAATGATAATTTCTCATAATTTAGAGCTTAGCAGCTCATAAAGTCTTATAATAATTCTATTTTATCTAATCACTAGAGAATTATAAATTCATGAAAAGATTATTATTTCAGATTGTAGAACAACGTAATTTTTTGGAAAATAGGGTTAATCAATCACTGGATATGGCTAAAAAATGTGGTATAGATGGTGTGGAAGTAACAATTTTAAGAACTCTAGGTTATAATATTAGGACAAGCTATGGTAAATTGGAGCATATTGAATTTAATAACGATGATGCACTCTATATTACTATTTATTCTAAAAACCGGACAGCGAGTAGTTCCTCAAATGACTTGAATTATAAAACTATAAAACAAGCAGTGTTAACTGCAGTAAATCGGGTACGTTATATTTCTACTGATCTAGATAGAGGATTAGCAGATTATGATTTATTAGCATTAGAAGAATTAGATTTAGATTTATTTCATCCCATTGAGCTAGATACTACACGCGCCATCGAACTTGCTGCGAGAGCAGAATGTACGGCACTAGAAGCTGATAAACGCATTAAAAATACTGAAGGAGGCTATTTTAATAGTTCTGCTGGAATTAAGGTATTTGGTAATAGTCACGGAATGTTACAAAGCTATTGTTTCAGCCGTTATTCAATATCTACTTGTGTAGTAGCAGAACAAAATAATAAAATGGAACGGGATTATGCATGGACAATGAGTCGAGTTTTCAAAAAATTAGATTCTCCAGAAGTAGTAGGTTTAGAATGTGCTAGACGCACAATTTCACGTTTAAGTCCCCGTAAACATCCAACAATGATAGCCCCAGTTATTTTCATATCAGAAATAGCTATAGAACTCTTTTACCATTTAGTAGAAGCTATTCATGGTAGTAATGTTTATCGAAAAACTACTTTTTTACTTAATGCCTTAGGAGAAAAAATTTTTCCAGAATGGCTATCAATTGAAGAACATCCACACCTACTACAAAGTATTGCTTCAGCACCTTTTGATAATGAAGGTGTACGCACACAAGAATGTACGATAGTTAAAAATGGGGTATTACAAAATTGGCTATTAAACAGTTATGCAGCAAAGAAGCTCAATTTAAAGAGTACCGGTCACGCTAGTGGTATTCATAACTGGCGGATTATTGGTAGTCATAATTTATCGTTTTTTAATTTACTAAAACAAATGGGAAGAGGATTAGTAGTACATGAACTAATAGGACAAGGTGTAAATAATCTTACTGGAGATTATTCACGCGGTGCTGCCGGATTTTGGGTAGAAAATGGTGAAATTCAGTATCCTGTGAGTGAAATAACTATTGCTGGTAATTTGCTTGAAATGTGGAAGAATATTGTAGCATTTAGTGACGATCTTGAAAGACGTAGTAAGATTATATGTGGTTCCGCTTTACTCCAAGACATGAAAATTGCCGGATCAGTGTAATAAATAAGATAAGCTGACCGATAAGCCGGGTTCTGTCGTGGACAGTCATTAATCTAGACCAGCAATTACTTACTAGCTCAAGCGGCCTACCCTGGTTCAGTACGGGTCATACTAATGAACCATATTTGGCCTTGCTCCGAGTGGAGTTTACCTTGCCATAACTTGTTACCAAGTTGTGCGGTGTGCTCTTACCACACCATTTCACCCTTACCCATGCGTGCTATTAGCTCATCGGCGGTTTATTTTCTGTGGTACTGTTCGTAGGTTTCCCTCCCAGGTGTTACCTGGCACTCAACCCTTTGGAGCCCGGACTTTCCTCCCTATCCTATTTATTAATGGGGCGACTGTCTAGTCAGCTTAATTTTAAGATAAATTATTTATATTCATTCAGTGCATAACTGTATAGCCTATTTTTAGTTATACCATGTATTTTTGAAGTTATTTCTACTGCTTTTTTAAGAGATAACTCTGGAGTTAATAATTTCAAAGTATCAAGTGCCTTATCATAAGTAATTTCAATATTTTCAGCTTGAAATCCTTCTATAACAAGTACCATTTCTCCTTTGATTCGCTGTTTATTTTCCTGTAGCCAATTGAGTAAATTACTCGCTGAGGCACCATGAATAGATTCCCAGATTTTGGTGATTTCACGTGCTAAAACTACATAGCGTTCACTACCGAACGTATTAATTATATCTCGTAATGTAGCTAATAATCTATATTTTGATTCATAAAAAATCATAGTACGTGGTTCATGTATTAACTTATGTAAGATATTTAGACGGGATTTTATTTTGGAAGGAAGAAATCCTTCATAACAAAAACGGTTAGTTGATAATCCCGAAGCAGTTAGTGCGGTAATAGCAGCACAAGCCCCAGGTAATGGTACTACTTTAATATTCATTCTATGACAACTACTTATTAGAGGATAACCAGGATCATTAATTAATGGAGTTCCTGCCCTACAAACTAATGCAATATTTAGTCCCTTTTGTAAATAAGCTAAAAGCAATTTAGTTTTTTGATGTTCATTGTGAGAGTGTAGCAAAAATAAGTGATTTTTTATATTAAATTTATTTAATAAAACTGTAGTATATTTGGTATTTTCTGTAGCAATCAAATTAACTTTTTTTAATACGTCAATCGCTCGATAAGTAATATCACCAAGATTTCCTATAGGAGTAGGAATAATATATATGATTCCCGTCATATTATGCCTAAATGTCTTCATGAAAATTATATGCTGCTAATTAGCAGCATATAATTAAAGAGTTTAATATAAGAAAACTTATTTTGATTCTAATCTAATGCCGCATTAATTTCCAGATCTTCCAAAGAGCTATGCCACGTTTTGACCAACGTACGATAAATCTTGGATGGCGTAATGAAATAATTTTTATTATACTATAAAAAAAAATTACGGCATTTTTTAATGTAATTAATCTTTTCCAATTTTGTTCATATGTTGCTATGATAGCTATCAATTTATCTCTTTCCGTAACCAAATCTATTCTTTGTTGTTTAATAGTACGGAATAATTCCTCCTTTGGTTGATTCATACTTGGTTATTCCTTAATGAACTTTCTATCAATTTTAAACTCTTTGCAGGTCAAATAAAATAACTTAAGTTTTTTTAACTTATGGTTGGTCCATAATCCTAAAATAATGGCCGATAAAAATAAAATACTAGTAATACCAGTCATTATTAATAAACGATATTCCGGATTAATAGCCAAAATAAGTATCAATAGTAAACTCATTAACCCAAAAGTAACTAAAAGTATAGTGAACCCGATTAACATGGTTAATAATAAAAATTGACTTTTGACTTCATCTAACTCCGTTATTATTAGGCTGATGCGAGTTTCTACGATATCAATTAAAGTACGAATAATACTTTTAACAATACTAATTATTCCGTCACCATTTCTATTAATAAATCGATATTTTTTCATATCAACGACGCATTAAAATTAAACCTAAAATTAGACCAAGAGTTGCACCAATACCAACGCCTGCCCAGGGTTTTTCATGTAAAAAATCATTTGCTACACCAGCAACTTCACGAGTTTGTTGTATAATATGTTCACTAGAATCTCCCAGACATTCTCTAGCTTCATCTAAAATATTTTTAGCCTTATTACGCCAATTTTCAATTTCTAACGGATTATCAAAATTTGCATGATTGAGGATATCTTCTAAAGTAGTTACTAAATTTTTCAATTTAGTTCGCAATTGGCTAAGTTGGTTATCATTTGATATGGACATAAAGAACTCCTTAAAAATTTTTTAAGTAAAGCCTATTGATTAATTTTATCAATAGTAGTAATACTTATTTTATAATGATAGTCGTAAATTTAATAAATCTCAAAAAAATAACTGATTAATTCATAAGAAACATAAACCGTACAATGTTAGATTAATAAAATCTTTGGATCTTGAATAAGTAAGAATGAGTTATTTGATAATCATCATAAAATATCTCTGGCGGAGGAGGAGAGATTCGAACTCTCGAATGGTTTCCCATTTCCGGTTTTCAAGACCGGTGCCTTCAGCCTCTCGGCCACTCCTCCATATCTGCTGTAGCTAATAATTATAAAATTAAAATTGCTAAATAATAACATATAGTTGAAATTTGTAAAGTTTTAAAATGAGGAATATATGTTAGTAGAAAAAATAGAATTTCTTCAAGATGAAGAGGGATTTTTAAAAAACATTTATGATTGGAATGAATCAATCGCAATGAATTTAGCTCAAAATGAGGGAGTAAATATGAATCAAGCTCATTGGGAAATCATACATTTAGTAAGGAATTTTTATATACACTTTAATACGGTACCTAACATGCGAATTTTAGTAAAAATGATAGCAGATACGCATGGAGTAAAAAAAGGTAATAGCCGTTATTTATTTAGTTTATTTTCTAAAAGTCCAGTAAAACAAATCTCTAAAATTGCGGGATTACCTAATCCTGGAATATGTATTTAACTTCTACTTATTACTGAAATATAGTATATTGATATACTATATGGAAAATAGTAATCATCCGAAAACTACCCAATAATTTTAACTCTATTTTGCTAAAATGTAACTAACCCTATGAAGTTGTTTCAATCACGGGATGTATAAAGCATGATAGTAATCAGTAAATTTGATATAGGTCAACAAGTACGACACAAACTATTAGGATTTTTAGGTGTTATTATAGATGTTGATGTTGGATATTCTCTTGAAGATCCTAAAATTGATATCATTGTAGATAATGAATCGTTATATATGGCTCCTTGGTATCATGTAGTAATGGAAGATGATAATGGACAGCCTATTCATACTTATCTTGCAGAGGTACAACTTACATCTGAAACTAAAAATGAGCATCCTGATCAACCAACTCTAGATGAGTTATCTGCATCTATTCGCCAGCAGCTACAGGCCCCACGTTCTAGAAATTAAAATCATGGTAATTGGTCTTCTTAAAGAAAGTGATGTTTAAAATATTTTAAAAGTAATTACTACTATCACAATATGAAGTTATATAAATAAAAGTTTGGATGAATAATATGCGTGTTTTGAAATTTGGTGGTACTTCCATAGCTAATGCTGAAAAATTTATAGGCGTTGCAGATATTATTGAAAGTAATCTTAGATATGGACAAGTTGCTACTGTATTATCTGCTCCAGCAAATATTACTAATCATCTTATAGGTTTAATTTCAAAAATAGTTCTTTATAAGAATATAAAAGCTGATTTAATCATGATGGAAAATTTTTTCTCCAATTTACTAATCGGAATTACAAATAGACAACCTAACTTTGATAGTGAAAAAATTCGGCAAATAATAAAAAAAGAACTATTGATTTTAAATAAAATATTGCATGGAATTAGTTTACTAGGACAATGTCCAGATAGCATCAAAGCTGCGGTTTATTGCAGAGGAGAACACTTTTCGGTGGTTTTGATGACTGAATTATTACATGCAAGGGGACATGTCGTGAAGATAATAAATCCTGTAGAACAGTTCCTTGCTCATGGTTCCTATCTGGATTCTGAGATCGATATTACCATCTCTGCTAAAAGAATTATAGCAAATCATATTCCTAAGCATAGCATAATCCTCATGGCAGGTTTTACTGCTGGTAATAAATATGGAGAACCAGTAATTTTAGGTCGGAATGGTTCGGACTATTCTGCAACGGTTTTAGCAGTGTGCTTAAAAGCAGATTCTTGTGAAATCTGGACGGACGTTGATGGCGTTTATACTTGCGATCCACGTCAAGTTCCTAATGCTAAATTATTACAATCTCTGTCTTACCAAGAAGCTATGGAGTTATCTTATTTCGGAGCCAAAGTACTCCATCCTCGTACGATAAAACCTATTGCTCAATTTCAAATTCCTTGCAGAATTAGAAATACTAATAATCCTAACGCCATGGGTACGATAATTGGGAATTCTGGGATGAATCATCAAGTTAAGGGAATAACTCAACTCAATGAAATGGCTATGTTTAATCTATCTGGACCAGGAATGAAAGGTATGATTGGAATGGCGGCTCGAGTATTCGCCGTCATGTCACATACAGGTATATCCGTAGTACTCATTACACAAGCTTCATCTGAATATAGCATTAGCTTCTGTATACCACAAAATGAACAAACGCAAGCACAGAATGCGTTAGAGGAAGCCTTTAGTTTAGAACTTAAAGATGGTTTACTAGAACCAATTGATATCATACAAAACCTAGCCATTCTTACTGTAGTTGGAGATGGAATGCGCACTAATCGAGGAATCGCCGCTAGAATTTTTTTGGCATTAGCACGTGCTAATATTAATATTATTGCTATATCTCAAGGTTCATCAGAACGTGCAATTTCTGCAGTTATCAGTAATCAACATGCTATTATTGGCATACAAGCAGTACATCACATGCTGTTTAATGAGGATCATATTATTGAAATATTTTTAATTGGTGTTGGTGGTGTTGGTAAGGCGCTACTTAATCAAATACATCGTCAGCAGGCCTGGCTCAAAAATAAAAAATTTGATCTAAAAGTATGCTATATTGCTAATTCAAAAAACTCCTTATTTAAACTAGATGGTATATCATTAGATAATTGGCATCATAAATTACTTGAAGCTAGAGAATCATTTAATTTTCAAAAATTATTGAAGTTATTGAAAGATTATTCGCTTATTAATCCCGTAATTGTTGACTGTACTTCTAGTCAAGAGATTGCAGAACAGTATGATAAATTTCTAAATCATGGATTTCATATAGTTACACCTAATAAAAAGGCTAATACCTGTAGTTATAATTATTATCAATATTTAAGAAAATTAGCTATTAAATCTAAACGTAAATTTCTCTATGAGACTAATGTTGGGGCTGGTTTGCCCGTAATAGAAAATTTTCAAAATTTACTAAATGCAGGAGATCAATTGATTCAGTTTTCTGGAATTCTTTCTGGTTCGTTATCTTTCATTTTTGGTAAATTAGAAGAAGGTATGACTTTTTCTAAAGCAACCTATCTTGCAAGAGATATGGGATTTACAGAACCTAATCCCAGAGATGATCTATCTGGAATAGACGTCGCACGTAAATTACTTATATTAGCCAGAGAAGCAGGATACCAGCTAGAATTAAGTGATATTATTGTTGAAAAATTACTACCAGATAACTTATTTAAGATTGAAAAGGTTGATGACTTTATGCAACGGTTAAAGGAACTAGATGATAATTTTATTACACGCGTTGCTACAGCACGTAATGAAAATAAAGTATTACGTTTTGTTGGAAGGATCGATAAACAGGGCTTATGCACCGTTCAAATTCAAGCCGTTACAAACCATGATCCATTATATGAAGTAAAAAATGGTGAAAATGCCTTAGCATTTTATACTCATTACTATCAACCAATTCCTCTAGTATTACGTGGATATGGTGCGGGAAATGATGTTACAGCAGCTGGAGTATTTGCAGATTTATTACGCATCTTAACTGGAACCCAAGGAAGAGAGATCTAAGAAAGAAAAGGGATATAAAATGATAAAAATTTATGCTCCGGCTTCTATTGGCAACGTTAGTGTCGGTTTTGACATATTGGGAGCAGCAGTAACTCCAGTAGATGGTTCATTATTAGGAGATTGTGTTATAGTTGAAGAAGCCGAAAATTTCTCAATTCAAATTGAAGGGCGTTTTGCTAGTGAACTTCCTTCCTCCAATAAGGAAAATTTAGTATATCAGTGTTGGTATCGATTTTGTAATCTTATTGGAAAAACCATTCCTATTATATTACGTTTAGAAAAAAATCTGCCTATTAGTTCTGGATTAGGTTCGAGTGCTTGCTCAGTTGTAGCAAGTTTAATAGCTCTTAATGAATTTTGTGGCAGACCACTGAACAAAAATCAGTTATTACATTTAATGGCAGATCTAGAAGGTTATGTTTCAGGTAGCATACATTATGATAATGTGGCTCCTTGTTTTCTTGGTGGAATGCAACTGATTATAAAAGAAAATCAAATTATCAGTCAGCCAATTCCCTTTTTTTCTGAATGGCTATGGGTAATGGCATGGCCTGGTGTTAAATTATCGACAGCAGAAGCTCGAGCAATTCTCCCAACAGAATATCGTCGTGAAATCTGCATCAATCAGGGACGTTATCTAGCGGGGTTTATGCATGCTTGTTATACTAAACAAGCTAAGCTGGCAGCTCACTTAATGCGTGATGTCATTGCTGAACCATATCGTAGCTCATTAATGCCTGGATTTCAGGCCGCTAGTGAAACTGCTAAAATGTTAGGTGCTTTAGTATGTGGTATTTCTGGCTCTGGGCCAACCATGTTTGCGATTTGTGATAATCTTAAAATTGCTCATAAATTAGCCAATTGGCTGAGTAAGTATTATCTCAAGACCAAAGATGGTTTCGTTCAGATTTGTCGTTTAGATATCTCAGGGGCACGTTATTTATCATAAAGATATTTATTATAAAAGATGAAATTATATAATCTTCAATACCATAACGAACAAGTAAATTTTTATCAAGCCGTGAAATATGGTTTAGGCCGTGACCAAGGATTGTATTTTCCGAAAATTATTCCTGAATTTACATTTAAAGATCTCAATACTATATTGAAGATGGATTTTATAACACGCAGTAGTATAATACTTTCTAAACTGATTGGGAATGAAATTCCAGTAAGTAAAATTAACACCTTGGTTAAAACTGCTTTCAATTTTCCGATACCTGTGAAATCTATTACTACTAATATAGCAGTATTAGAATTATTCTATGGTCCTACTTTAGCATTTAAAGATTTTGGGGTTCGTTTTATGGCGGAAATTCTAGCAGATATTCATCATCAAGAACCAATCACTATCCTTACAGCAACTTCTGGAGATACTGGAGCCGCAGTTGCACATGCATTTTATGGAATGAAAAAAGTTCGCGTAGTTATACTATATCCATATGGTAGACTTAGTAGGTTACAGGAACAACTTTTTTGTACTCTGGGGAATAATATTCAAACAATTTCTGTAGATGGTGATTTTGATATATGTCAAAAATTAGTAAAAACAGCGTTTAATGATGATTTACTAAAAAGAAAAATTAGATTAAACTCAGCCAACTCTATTAATATTAGTCGTTTACTAGCACAGATTTGTTACTATTTTGAAGCATTAGCTCAATTACTACCTGAGCAGCGATCACAATTAGTAATTTCTGTACCTAGTGGTAATTTTGGTAATCTTACTGCTGGTCTCATTGCTAAATCAATGGGATTAAATATCAAGAGATTTATTGCAGCAACTAATTCAAATGATACAATCGCGCGATTTTTACAAGATAAAAAATGGTCACCAAATGTCACAGTAACGACGCTTGCCACAGCTATGGATATTAGTAAACCAAATAACTGGCCAAGAATAGAAGCATTATTTAAATATAAAAATTGGTCTTGGGATACTTTAACTGGTTATGCAGTAGATGATGAAACGATCAAAAAAGCTATGTGTAATCTAGCAGAATTAGGTTATATTTCAGAACCTCATACCGCAATTGCTTGGCAAGCATTAAAAAATAATTTAAATCAAAATGAATATGGCTTATTTTTAAGCACAGCACATCCAGCTAAATTTCAAGATTGTGTTGAACTTATTATAAAACAAACAGTACCGTTACCTAAAGCTATAGCAGAACGTGCGAATTTAACCAATTTTTCACATAAAATTCCCGCAGATTATGAAAAACTCCGTAACTTTTTATTATCTATAAATAAATGAAATTAATCATATTTTATTTAAGTCTCTCGTAAACATTTTTCTACCTCATTTACCATATGATTATTTCCTATAAATAATGGAGATCTCTGGTGAATTCTAATCGGATTAAGATCGAGAATCCGATTAGTACCATTGCTAGCTTTACCACCTGATTGTTCGGCAATCAATGCCATAGGATTACATTCATACATTAGCCGAAGTTTGCCTTGAGGATAATTTGCCGTATGAGGATAGAGATAAATTCCACCTTTAAGTAAATTTCTATGAAAATCAGCTACTAGTGAACCACTATATCTTAAAGTATAAGGACGTTGATTTTGAGTTTCTTTATGACAAAATTCAAGATATCTTTGGATACCTAAACTAAAATTAATATAATTTCCCATATTAATTGAATAAATCTTTCCATGGCTAGGAAAAGAGATTCGTTCCTTAATTAAATAAAAAATGCCTTTAGATTTATCATAAGTAAAAACATGTACTCCACAACCTACAGTAAAAACTAAAATAGTAGAAGAACCATACAAAATATATCCAGCAGCTACTTGTTGATTTCCGGGTTGTAAAAAATCTTCTGTAATTACCTTACTTCCAATTGGCGTCAGACGACGATATACGGAGAAAATCGTACCAACTGCAATATTAATATCGATATTGGAAGATCCATCTAAAGGATCTACAATTACTATATATTTAGCAGATTCTCTTCCTTTGAAGATTACGATATCATCATCCTCTTCTGAAGCTATACCAGCAACTACCCCATATGCTCTCAGCGCACTTTTAATTTTTTCATTGGCTAATAAGTCTAGTTTCATCTGTTGCTCGCCATGAATATTTCTAGTAATCATGTTTTGAGTTGTTATCATATCAATAAGATTGAATCCAACTGTTTTACTAAGATATTGTTGTATCATTTCGGCACTTTGCTTAATAGCAGAAAATAATGCAATTAATTCTAAGGTTGTCAGAGGAAATTCTTTTTTTTCAACGATAAATTCTTTTAATGTTTTCATTCAAACTATCACTCCATAAATGATAATTAAAATATCAACAGTGGTATTTTAAATAACGAAACTGTAATCTTATTTATTATGATTCAAATAACGTAGTGAAGCTTCATTCCAATTTACTATTTTCCAAAAAGCGCGTACATAATCTAGACGTCTATTCTGATATTTTAAATAATAAGCATGTTCCCATATATCTAATCCAATAATTGGATAACCAGAAATCCCTATAAGGTTTTTACCCATTAAAGGATTATCCTGATTAGCTGTAGAAACGATACTAAGTTTATTGTTTGACTGTAGTACTAACCATATCCATCCTGATCCAAAACGATCCATCGCGGATTTCTCAAAATATTCTTTAAATTGGTTTAAGCTACCAAAATTAAGTTCTATAGCAGTTTTCAATTCTCCTTGGAGAACAGTATTTTTTTGTAGACCTTTCCAAAAAAGACTATGGTTAAAATGTCCTCCAGCATTATTACGCAATGTAGTTTGTTGATTTTTATTAGGAAGATATTGTAATTGCAGGATTAATTTTTCTATAGAAAAATTAGCATATTCTGGTAAGTTTTCTAGTGCAGCATTAGCATTATTAATATAAGATTGATGATGTTTAGTATAATGAATTTCCATTGTATATTTATCAATATATGGCTCTAGCGCATCATAATCATAAGGTAAGTTGGGTAGTGAATATCGCATTATTTATCTCCTGTTATGTTTAGTATTAGCATAATGTTGTTTGATGATTATCGCAAATTAATATAAGCTTAAATATTTAAAGGTTATAAACTAGGATTCAAATAGTAATGTATACAAGTGATATTAATTGGAAGCCAGAACTACTTGACCCTTTAACATTACCTTTATATGGAGAAGTTTTAATTGAAGCATCTGCAGGAACTGGAAAAACCTCTACTATTAGTATACTTTACTTACGTTTGTTACTTGGTTTGCGCTGTAACCGAAAAAAATCAAGAGCACTTTCGGTAGAGGAGATTTTGGTAGTAACTTTTACTGAAGCTGCTACTACTGAATTACGTAAACGAATTTGTTCTCATATTTATGAACTCAGGATTGCATGTGTACTTGGGATCAGTAAAAATAATCAAATTAATAAATTACTCGTTCACATTGATGATTTAGTTAAAGCTAGTGCCATATTATTAAATGCTGAACTACATATGGAATCCGCCGCGATTTTTACTATCCATAGTTTCTGTCAGAGAATGTTGTATTTAAATGCTAGGGAATCTCAAATATTATTTGAACCACAGTTTATTGAAGATGATTCTAAACTTTGGAAACAAATGATTAGCGATTTCTGGCGTCGTTACTTTTATCCATTACCCATCCATATGGCTCGTGAAATTTTAAATGAATGGTCAGGTCCTGATGCCCTATTTAAAACTGTATTACCTTTACTACAAGGTGAAAAACCAGTTTTAAAATATCCATTAGTTACCAATCTAACTTTAGAAGAACAGCATCAAAATATTATTCATCAGATTTCTTTATTAAAAGAAAAATGGTTATTATTTGTTTCTGATTTACCTAAATTAATTATCAATTCTAATATTGATAGACGTACTTATAATATGCATAGGTTATCTATCTGGATAAAAAATATTACCATGTGGGCTCAAGAAAATACCGAAAGTTACACTTTTCCTAAAGATCTTCAGTATTTTAGAAAGACAAAATTATTACATAAAACTAAGAATGGGCAAGCACCTCATCACCCAATTTTTGAAGATATTGATAATTTTATTTCTAAGCCACCCTCCATCTTATTAAGAGAATGGGTGATTGTACGTGCTCTACAGGAAAGTACCAAGGCTATAATTGATGAAAAAAAATTACATTGTATACTAGGTTTTGATGATTTATTAAATTCTCTCGAAGAAATCTTACGGCAATCCGCTGGAGCAGGATTATCTAATGAAATACGTTCGCGTTATCCCGTAACATTAATTGATGAATTTCAAGATACTGATTCCAAACAATATAGCATCTTTAAAAATATCTACTTTAGAGATTTTGAAGAAACTGCACTATTATTAATTGGTGATCCAAAACAGGCGATTTATTCTTTTCGTGGTGCAGATATTTTTAATTATATGTCGGTTCGAGCTAATATCATTAGACATTATACATTAAATATTAATTGGCGATCTTCTCCTCATCTAATATCAAGTGTTAATAAAATTTTTTCAACACTTAAATATCCATTTTTATTTCCTGAGATACCTTTTTTACCAGTAAAACCAGCTCCTTCAGATAGAGCATTTATTTTTACTATAAATGATAAACCGCAAACTGCATTACGAGTTTTTTTACACTCCGCACAATGTATTGATACCAGTGAATATTATAAAATTATGGCTATTCAGTGTGCTAATGATATCAATAGATTGATTAGTGCCGTAAAAAATGAATCAGCATTATTAATTAATAGTAAGACTACACGTAGACTAAAAACCGAAGATATTGTAATATTAGTGCGTAATAGAAATGAAGCACTTATCATGCGCAATGCTCTAAATACTTTAAATATTAATTCAGTTTATCTTTCCAATCAACAAAGTATTTATAATACACCAGAAGCTCATGATATTTTATTTTTATTAAAAGCCATCTTAAACCCAAAATCCTTAACTCTTTTACGAAGTGCCTTAGCTACCAGTATTTTTGGATTAGAGCATAAGGTATTAGAAAATATTAGTAATAATAACTATTATTTAAATTTTTTTTTAAAACAATTTCTTAATTTTAGAAAAATTTGGTCAAAATATGGGGTGTTAACTGTACTTCGGCAAGTGATGGTAAATCACCTTCCGGAAAATATGTTAATATCTGATAATGGAAAACAAAGGCTAATTTATATCTCGCATATTAGTGATCTTTTGCAAGAGGCATCTTTTAAATTAAAGAGTGAATATGCATTAGTACGTTGGTTAGAACAGCAGATTGCTCAATCTTATCATCAAATAAAAAGTCATCCAGTTCCTCTAGAAGAAGATAGAGATGTTGTACAAATAGTATCTATTCATAAGGCTAAAGGATTAGAGTATCCAATAGTCTGGCTTCCATTCATAATAAATTTTCGAAAGGCAACGTATAGTATCTACCATGATCGAAAAGATTTTATAAAAATTTTAGATTTACATAATGATGAAGAAAGCCAAAAATTAGCCGATGAAGAACGTCTTGCTGAAGATTTACGATTACTTTATGTTGCCTTAACCAGAGCTATTTGGCAGTGTAACATAGGTATTGCACCTTTAATCAAAGGCCATCGTAATAAAAAAGGTAATAGTGAATTACATCTTAGCGCCTTAGGTTACTTATTACAAAAAGGAAAAGAAAATAATGCACAAGAATTAGAGATTCTTTTAAAGAAAATGCAAAATGAAGCAATTGAAGTTCTACCAGTTTAGAATAATACTTCTTCTATGATCCCATTAATTAAACTTGTTGTAAAATAACCGTATTAATTCATATAAAACCAATTAGCTTGCGGATAATAAGCTAATGAAGCTCTGGAAAATCAATCGTTATAACTTACAATATTATTTATATAGTTTAGCATTATATCGTTATTTACGTCAGTAATTAGATAATTAAAATTATGATCTTAATAGAGGTATATATTTAGTGATAAAAATGATTTAACGCTTACACTATAAATTAATTATATAGTTATGACTTATTTAAGTAAATAAGGAAACTTCAATGATGAAAAGTCGTATGGAAAGAGATTCTATAGGAAATATTGAGGTACCTATAGATAAGCTTTGGGGAGCTCAAACACAACGTTCATTAAAATACTTTGATATTTCAAATGAAACTATACCTTTTGAACTTATTCATGCTCTTGCATTAACCAAACGGGCAGCGGTACAAGTAAATAGTAATTTAGGACTTATATTGCCAGAACGTGCTAAAGCAATAATAATTGCAATAGATGAAATTCTAATGAATAAGCACAAGCAGGAGTTTCCTTTATCAGTTTGGCAAACTGGATCTGGAACACAAACTAATATGAATATGAATGAAGTTTTAGCTAATCGTGCCAGCGAAATTCTAGGAGGAACCCGAGGCCTAGATCGTATAATTCATCCTAATGATGATGTTAATAAAAGTCAGAGTTCTAATGATGTTTTTTCAACTGCTATGCATGTTGCAGCCGTTATTACCATCCGAAAAAATTTAATTCCTCAAATCCAATTATTAATTAATACTTTCAGTCAAAAGTCGGAAAACTATCACAATGTGATTAAGATTGGTCGGACTCACTTGCAAGATGCTACTCCCATTACCTTAGGTCAGGAGATATCTGGATGGATGGCCATGATGGATCATCATAAGATACATATTGAGCAAAGCTTACGACATCTTCAAGAAATAGCGTTAGGTGGTACGGCAGTAGGTACTGGTATCAATACACCTCCTCAATATGCCATGCTAGTTGCAAAAGAATTAGCCCATTTAACACAACAGCCATTTATTACGGCTCCAAATAAATTTGAAGCCTTAGCTACTTGTGATGCATTAGTACATGCGCATGGTACATTAAAAAGCTTAGCAGCTTCACTTATGAAAATTGCTAATGATGTACGTTGGTTATCATCTGGACCAAAATGTGGTCTTGCGGAAATCTTTATACCAGAAAATGAACCAGGTAGTTCCATTATGCCAGGTAAGGTAAATCCTACACAATGTGAAGCTCTTACTATGTTGTGCTGTCAAGTTATGGGGAATGATGTTGCTATTAATATTGGTGGTGCTTCAGGTAATTTTCAACTAAATGTTTATAGACCAATGATTATATATAATTTCCTACAATCCGTACGCTTGCTTGCAGATGGTATAGCAAGTTTTAATAAGTATTGTATCACTGGAATACGACCTAATTATGAACGTCTTAAAAAAATGTTACAAGAATCTTTAATGTTAGTTACGGCACTGAATACTCATATAGGTTATGATAAGGCTGCGAAAATTGCACAAAAAGCGTACAAAGATGGACTATCTATTAAAGAATCCGCATTACAATTAGGATTTCTTAGTGAAGAACAATTGGATCAATGGTTGAAACCAGAAAATATGGTATAATTAAAATTAATGGTAATAATTATTTATTACTGGACAGGCAATAATCTTATGATGTTCAACTTTAATTTCTAAAATTTTTACCATGATAATATCAGATACATGCCAAATATCGGTTTCTTGGATTTGTAGCATGCCTACTTCAATATTAAAAATAATATTTTTACGTACTGAATAAAGATACGTTATTGGAATAAATGCAGGTGCACCATTTTCTAGTAACTGTATCTTTAAACCACCTTTACTAATACTCATTATCTCAGCAGTAAATTTAATATCAGTACCTACATATTTTTTTAAAATTTTGGCATATAACCAATATTTAAGGTCACGTTCTGCAGAACGATTTAAACGACGACGTTCTTTAAGGATCTGTATTATTGATTTGCTAGGACAGTCAATATGATTTTCTTTAATAATAGCCTTAATTAGACGATGATTGATTAGGTCTCCGTATTTTCTAATTGGAGATGTCCATGTTGCATAGTATTTTACTCCTAATCCAAAATGTGGACCAGGAGTAGTAGCTATTTCAGCACCCGCTTGATGTCTTCTAATGCAATTATCAAGATAAGGTACGGATAATACTTCAAGAGTACGATGTAAATTACAAAATCCTTCTAAAGTAGTGATGGATTTTGGATCGATGATTAGTCCATAGTTCGTTATGAGTGTAGCTACTTGCGATGCATGCACGCTATCAAAACCTATATGCACATTATATATACCAAATCCAAGTTTTTCATGGAGAAATTTACCTGCACAAATATTCGCAGCAATCATTGCTTCTTCAATCATCAAGTTTGCAATTCTTCGAGGTTCGAAAATTATTTCTAATACGTTACCTAATTTATCAAATTTAAAATAATATTTTTTTTGATGCTTGAGTACTAACGCATGTTTTTTTCGCCAACGATGACGTAACTTACCAATGAAATATAACAGGCGTAATTGCTGTGCTATAATCTCCGTTTCGGGTTGCCATTTACCAATAATATGATCTAACTCTAACCAATCAGAAACATTTTCATAAATTAATCTGGCTTTTGAAATTATCCATGCCGTAAAAAATTCTACTTCATCATCTAAGATAGTTCCATCTTTACTAAGAATAATTTTACATACTAGTACTGGACGACGTACTCCATAACGTAGTGAGCACAAATCTTCAGAAAGAAACCTTGGTAACATTGGAACATTAAAATTAGGTAAATAAGTAGTGAAAGCGCGATTAGATGCTAGATTATCTAATTCACTCCCAGGTTTAACCCATGCGGTGGGATCGGCAATAGCAATTATAAGACATAAATTACCATCGGATCTCTCCTCTGCATAGAGTGCATCATCCATATCAGTAGTACTAGAACTATCAATAGTAATAAAAGGTAACTTAGTTAGATCCCGACGTTGTAACCCTTCATCTTGTCTTTTAGATAGCAATATATTTATTGGGATTGGGGTATCTTTTTCAAGATTGTGACGTGCTAAGGTAACTAACCAAGGTTTTAAATGATCTTGATCACTCGTAATAAATTGTGTGATTTCTGCGTCAAAAGATTGATGATCTGCTATCAATGGATGATGACGCATTTCTGCTACCACCCAATCTCCAGTTTGTAACTGATGTTTCAGATTATTAGCAGGACTACATGAGATGAGATAGATATATTTAATAGAAGGATGTTCGATAAATATCGATAACTGTTTATATTTTATTTGAATACGTCCTATAAAACGTGTTAGAAATGGTTCTAACAATTTTTCAGGTTTAGCAATTTCACGCTGGTTATCAATTTTTAATATGGCAATAATACGATCACCATGCATAACTTGTTTCATATATCTAGGAGGAATAAAATAACTTTTTTGTTGATTAGTTTCTAAAAAACCAAATCCCTTTTCTGTTCCCCGAACTACTCCTTCAATTCGTGTTAATTTAGAATAAATTTGATTTTTTAGCTGCAGTAGCGGCTGATTATTTTCTAACATAATTCAAATGAGCTAAATTTCATGATGATTATTGGATTATTCAGTAGATATAATTTCATTAATAGCACAAATATTAAATCCTCCATCAACATTAAGAATTTCACCAGTAATACCTGCGGCAAGATTTGAACAAAGAAAAACCGCCGCATTTCCAATATCTTCTATAGTAAGACCACGACGAAGAGGAGTGATTAATTCACAATAGGATAGCATTTTACGGAAATTTTTTATTCCAGATGCAGCTAGAGTACGAATAGGCCCTGCTGAAATAGCATTTACTCGTATACCATCAGGTCCCATGGAGCTTGCCATATAACGTACATTAGCTTCTAATGAAGCTTTGGCTAGTCCCATAACATTATAATTCGGTATAACACGTTTTGAACCTAAATAAGATAGTGTCAAAAGAGCTGCATTTTTATTTAACATTTTACGACAAGCTTTAGCTAAGGCTACAAAACTATAAGAACTAATATCATGGGCGATTTTAAAACCATCACGTGTAATTGTATTCATATAGTCACCATTTAGTTGATCACGAGGCGCATAACTAATCGAATGTATTAATCCATCAAAGTTGGTCCAGGATTTTTTTAAAATCTGAAATAGACGCTCTATATCTTGATCTTGCGCAACATCACAAGGTAAAAATATTTTAGATCCGAGCTGATGAGCAATTTTTTCTACTCTATTTTTAATTTTATTATTTTGGTAAGTAAAAGCTAGTTCTGCTCCTTGATGATACATAGT
Organism: Candidatus Dasytiphilus stammeri; assembly: GCA_045690005.1. Lineage (GTDB taxonomy): Bacteria > Pseudomonadota > Gammaproteobacteria > Enterobacterales > Enterobacteriaceae > Dasytiphilus > Dasytiphilus stammeri_P. Next base: position 437,260 of record CP145881.1, read on the forward strand.
TCTAGCAATACCAAAAGCTATAGATCGTTGATTGACTATACCGGTAATTAAAATGCGTTTTCCGCTAAGAAGCCCCATAAATATATAAACCTTTAATTCATAAATAATTGTTATTGGTTATTAATATTATTTTAGAATTAAATTAATTAATCCATACTCATTAAACTGGTATTACCTCCAGCAGCCGTGGTATTAATACTTAAAGATCGTTCAAGTAAAAATTGATCTAATAAAATATTAGTTTCTCCATTGGCAAAACTGTATACTGGTATTATCGGTCCTTCAAGATTAGCTAATTTAATACAAATCGCACGTAATATAGTCTCATCCCCATGATAAATAACGGTATCAAATTTTATATCTGTACTAAACACATCTACGGCAAAACTAATGATAGTTTGAACTGGTACTGGAAGACTTTGGTAGATTTTACGATGAATTTCATTTTCTTTCCAGAGTGCTTTACTTCCCGTACTTATTACAAGAGCTAATTGAATTAGTATATCATTTTCATTATCTGATAAACATAATATACGTCTTCGCGGTAGCAAAGAATAACTATTATATTCTCCGGTTGGTCCAGTTAGCAGAATTGTAGTTCCCACTGCGGATCTATCCTTAAATATTCTAAAAACCTTAGCTAACTCAAGCTCCGTACGAGAGTTTATCCATGAGGTAAAAACTTGATGGTATTCTAGTAAATTACGATCTAATGTGGTATTATTAGTTGAGCAGTTAATATATTGCTCTAAGGATATTTTAAATGCTTCTTCAGGATAACTAGATAGTAAACGATATAAGTAAAGAGGTCCACCAGCTTTCGGTCCAGTACCTGATAATCCTTCTCCCCCAAAAGGCTGAACTCCAACTACAGCACCGACAATATTACGATTAACATATAAATTGCCAATATTAGCTCGATCAATAAATTGATTAATAGTTGTATCGATACGGGTATGAACACCTAGTGTTAAACCATAACCAGAAGCGTTAATTTGATCAATAATTAACGGTAAGTTTTTTTTAGCAAATCTTACAATGTGTAAGACTGGACCAAAAATTTCACAGTTTAATTCATCAATTCTATTAATTTCAATTAAAGTAGGGATAAGAAAGTTTCCAGTTTTATTAATTAAATTGGGTCGATTTATATTAGGTGATACTGTTAAAGTAGGTTGATAAATTTTAAATCCTTTAGCTAACATCTTTTTTATATGTGTTTCAATATGATTCTTAGCATCAGCATTAATAACCGGACCGATATCAGTATTAAGTCTATCAGGATTGCCAATGCGATATTCTGCCATAGCACCACGTAACATTTTTAACGTATTTTCAGCAACTTCTTCTTGAATACAAAGTAGACGTAAAGCCGAACAACGTTGTCCTGCACTATCAAAAGCAGAAGTCATAATATCCATTACGGCTTGTTCTGTAAGTGCCGAAGAATCCACAATCATAGTATTTATACCACCAGTTTCCGCAATTAGTGGTATTGGTTTTGATTTACTCTGCTGAGTATTAATTCTTCCAGCAATAGTTTGCTGAATTAAATTCGCAACAGTTGTAGATCCAGTAAAAATAATACCACTAATACGATCATCCCTAATTAACATTGATCCCAAATGTTTACCACTACCAGTAATAAGTTGTAGAACTCCATTAGGAATACCGGCATCATGCATAATTTGAATTACTTGAGCTGCTATTAATGGAGTTTGCTCCGATGGTTTTGCTAGCACACTATTCCCTACAGCTACGGCCGCCGCGATTTGTCCTGTAAAAATTGCTAAAGGAAAATTCCAAGGACTAATACAAACTACTGGACCAAGTGGAACATACATATTAGGATTAAAATTTTTTATCTGACTTGAGTAATAGCGTAGAAAATCGACTGCTTCTCGTACTTCAGAAATGGCATTATTAAATGTTTTACCAGCTTCACGTACTAGAAGACCAATTAACATATGCATCTTATTTTCCATGAGTGTGGCAGCAGATTCTAATATGTATGCACGTTGGATTATGGGCATATAACGCCAACTATGGTAAGCTTTTTCGGCTTGTTGTAGTGCTAAAGTAACTTCTATTTCGGTAGTTTCACGAACATAGCCAACAATATCTGTAGATTCTGCAGGATTTATGATAGGTCGTTTTTTAGATTGTCCTGATTGATTTAAATTTTCATGAATCATAGGGCCAGCATGCCATGGTTGTAGAGCATTATTTAGCAATTCTTTAGATAAATCTGCAAGATTTTGTTCATTATTTAAATCTATACCAACTGAATTTAGTCGTTCATGACCATATAAATTTCTTGGAAGTGGAATTTTAGGATTAGATAATCCTATGATACCTTCTACTTTAGCTAGTTTATCCACTATATCAACCGGATCAGCAATGAGTTCATCTATTGAGAGTGAATTATTAGCAATTTTATTGACAAATGAAGTATTAGCACCATTTTCTAAGAGGCGTCTTACTAAATAAGCCAGTAGGGTTTCATAGCTACCTACCGGGGCATAAATTCGACAAGGACGATTAAGTTTGCCATTTGAGACTGATCCGACAACTTGATCATATAAAATTTCACCCATTCCATGCAAACATTGAAATTCATATTGTCCTGGATAATAATTTTTTCCAGCCAGATAGTAGACGGCGGCCAGTGTATGTGCATTATGTGTTGCAAATTGTGGATATATGAATTGAGGGACGCTAAGCAGTTTTCGAGCACATGCTATATAAGAAATATCCGTATATACTTTCCTTGTGTATACTGGATAATCCTCTAATCCTTCTACCTGAGTACGTTTAATTTCAGTATCCCAGTAAGCACCTTTTACCAAGCGCACCATCAAACGATGCTTACTACGTTTAGCAAGTTCAATGAGAGCATCAATCACAAAAGGACATCTTTTTTGATAAGCTTGGATAACAAAACCAATACCATTCCAACCGGATAAATTAGGCTCTAAACATAGTTTTTCTAGTAAATCTAGTGATAATTCTAAGCGATCTGCTTCTTCGGCATCTATATTTAGACCTATATCATATTGCTGCGCTAATAGTGTTAAAGATTTTAATCTGGGATAAAGTTCATCTTGTACCCGATCATATTGTGTCCGATTATAACGTGGATGCAATGCTGAAAGCTTGATAGATATTCCTGGACCCTCATAAATTCCTCTCCCATTAGAAGCTTTTCCAATAGCTTCAATGGCTTGTTCATAGGAAATAAAATATGCTTTAGCATCTTGTGAGGTTAAGGCGGCTTCTCCAAGCATATCGTAAGAATAACTAAAACCCTGGGCTTCTAAATCATGGGAATTTGTTAATGCTTGTAAAATATTTTCACCCTTTACAAATTGCTTACCCATAAGGCGTATAGCAATCTCGATACCTTTGCGGATTAAAGGTTCTCCACTTTTAATGATCATACGATTTAATAAATTATATAAATTCGCTCGGTTATCAATAGCTACTAAACGTCCGGTAATTAATAAACCCCAACTAGTAGCATTCACAAAAAAGGATGAACTATTACCAATATGGGATTGCCAATTTCCTTTAATTATCTTATCTTTGATTAAGGCATTACGTGTTGCTCGATCCGGAATGCGTAAAATAGCCTCGGCTAAACACATTAAAGCAATTCCTTCTTGTGAAGAAAGGGAATATTCTTGTAAGAGATTCTGTACAATCTCTAAACGAGCCGCTCGAGGTTTTCTATGGCGTAATTTTTTTGCTAAATCCAAAGCAAGTTGTTGTGTATTATTTTTGATATTAGGCTCTAAACGAGCGTTTTCTAACAATCTCGGTACTGCTTTGGTTTCAGAAATTCGCCATGCTGAGGTAATAGCAGATCTAGTATTTGTCTGTGGTAAGATCTTTTCAGAAAAATCTCTAAAAGGTTGATAGGAATCTTCTTGCAAAATTAACTCTTGAATTTCAATGTTATTGAAATTCCTATGTAAAGTTAAATCTAATGAGATATTTCCTTTTTCTATATTCTCTAAATAAGTGATAATAGCCTGTTTAATTAACCAATGTGGAGTGCGATTAATATGTTGCGCTGCATTATTTATTTTATTATGCATAGTTTCTTCTAATTTAATGCATATATTAATGATATTCATACTCCACGCTCCTTACACAACACACCAACTAAAAATTCACTGACAATCCTATTTATATTATCTCCTACCCCGTAAATTTCTAAAATTTATTAACTAACATAAAAATTATTTGAATTATCTTTATGAAAATCAAATTATTACTTGATAATGACTCATTAATAGTAAAAAATCTTGAGATAATTTAATATTTTGATTTGCTAAGTTTAAATTATTTTATTTGCTTTTAATGGTGTGATCAATAGCAATCTCTCTAAAATTAGAGAGGATTTTCAGATAAAAAGATATAATAAGCCATATTATATCTTCATACCATATGGTACTTAAAATCATCATATGACATTATTATAATAATAGTAGTAATTTATAGGGTGAAATAGATTATAAACACTTATAATGGAGAGTATAAATGGTCATAAGTATACCAATGTTAGTTACTTTTTTTATTTATATTTTTGTCATGTTATCTATCGGATTCTTGGCGTGGAGGTCAACAAAGAACTTTGACGACTATATTTTAGGAGGACGTCGACTAGGTAGTTTAGTTACCGCATTATCTGCGGGAGCATCTGATATGAGTGGCTGGTTATTAATGGGACTACCTGGAGCAGTTTTCCTATTAGGTATTTCTCAAAGTTGGATCGCTATTGGCTTAGCAATTGGTGCATATTTTAATTGGAAATTAGTAGCTGCTAGATTACGTATTCATACTGAGGCTTATGGTAATGCTCTAACTTTACCAGATTATTTTACTAATCGTTTTGAAGATCATAGTAAAACCTTGCGACTCATATCTGCATTAATCATTCTGATCTTTTTTACAATTTATTGTGCGTCCGGTATTGTTGCGGGTGCACGACTTTTTGAAAGTACCTTTGGTTTCAGTTATAATGTAGCACTTTGGTTAGGAGCGGCCGCTACCATTATTTATACTTTTATGGGTGGTTTCTTAGCAGTTAGTTGGACAGATACCATACAGGCTACTTTAATGATTTTTGCTTTGATTTTTACACCGATTATGGTTGTCATAAATAATGGAGGCATAAGTAATTCAATACAAGCAATTGCTATAAAAAACCTTGAATATATCAATATGTTAAGTGGTCTTAACTTGATAGCCATTATTTCCCTGCTTAGTTGGGGATTAGGTTATTTTGGTCAGCCACATATTTTAGCACGTTTTATGGCCGCCGATTCTCATCATACGATTCGTAATGCACGTATTATTAGTATGATTTGGATGACCCTATGTTTATCAGGAGCGGTAGCAATTGGTTTTTTTAGTATTGCTTACTTTCAAATTCATCCTGAGCAATCAATTAGGGTATTAGAAAATAGTGAACGAGTATTTATTGAATTAACACGTTTATTATTTAATTCATGGATAGCAGGTGTACTATTTTCTGCGATTTTAGCTACTATTATGTCTACTCTTAGCTGTCAATTATTAGTATCTTCAAGTGCATTAACAGAAGATATCTATCGAGCTTTTTTTAGAAAACAAGCCACTCAGCTAGAAATGGTTTGGATTGGGAGAATGATGGTCTTAATAGTAGCATTAGTTTCTATTAAAATGGCTGTTAATCCTGAAAATCGGGTCCTGGGTCTGGTAAGTTATGCTTGGGCTGGTTTTGGAGCCGCTTTTGGACCAGTAATTTTGCTATCCTTAATATGGCCTCGCATGACACGGAATGGTGCTCTCGCAGGTATGTTAATAGGTACATTTACAGTATTAATATGGAAACAATATGCATGGTTAACTATTTATGAAATAATTCCTGGATTTTTATTTGCGGCTATTTCTATAATAGTTGTTAGTCTATTTGATTCTCCACCATCCAATAAGATTATACAGCGCTTTAATAAAGCAAAAGCTGAATATGATTTAAAATAGTGGTTTAAATTATTACACTTGATGTTTCAGCTGTTTATAAGGTTGATTTTAAGTATCTAAATCAATCTGGCGGTGAGAGAGGGATTCGAACCCTCGACACGTTACCGTATACACGCTTTCCAAGCATGCTCCTTAAGCCACTCGGACACCTCACCGTAGATGATTATAGATTATATTAATTAAACAGATGAATATCACATATGTTCAACAGTCTGAATACCCAAGATTTCTAATCCTTGTTTCAGGATTTTAGCTGTTAGCAATACTAGTTTTAAACGACTTTGTTGTATTTTTTCATTAGATATTGAAAGTATGGAATAATTTTCATAAAACATAGAGAATAAACTAGCTAAATTATATAGATAGGCACACATAAGATGTGGAGTTCCATTATTGGCAACTTGTACTATGGTCTCATGAAATTGTAATAGACGTATTGCTAACCTGGTTTCACAATCATTATTAATTTTTATGGTATGGATGAGATTAGATTCATTAATTGCAGATCTACGAAAGATTGACATAGCACGAGTATAAGCATACTGAATATAAAGAGCGGTATTACCATCAAAAGAGAGCATTTGATCCCAATCAAAGACATAATCAGTCATCCGATTTTTAGATAGATCTGCATATTTTAGAGCACCAATTCCAATAATATTAGCTAATCTTTGCTGTTCTTCTGAAGAAAGAGATGGTTTTTTTGAGGATAGGATATTTTTAGCACGAGCAATCGCCTCATCTAATATATCCGCTAACTTAATATTATTTCCAGTGCGTGTTTTAAATGGCTTATGGTCTTTACCTAACATCATTCCGAACATATGGTGTTCTAGTGATATAGATTCAGGAACATAACCCGCTTTGCGGACAATAGTCCAAACTTGCTTTAAATGTTGATGTTGACGAGAATCAATATAATAAATAATTCGATCTGCATGTAATGTTTCGTATCGATATTTTGCACATGCTATATCGGTAGTTGTATATAGGTAACCACCATCTTTTTTTTGTATGATAACTCCCATGGGGTTACCTTGTTTATTTTTAAATTCATCTAAAAAAACTACAATAGCTCCTTTATCTTCTACGGCGATGCCTTTTTCTTTTAAATCAGCCACAATTATAGGTAACATTTCATTATATATACTTTCTCCCATTATATCTTTACTAGTTAAAGATACATTGAGACGTTGATATAAAACCTGATTATGTCTCATAGAAAGATCTACAATCCTTTTCCATAACTTGAGACAGTGAGCATCACCCTGCTGTAATTGGACAACATTATTTCGAGCGGTTTCCGCGAAGTTTTTATCAGTTTCATATTTATATTTAGCTTGGCGATATAATTCTTCTAAATCTTTCAATGATAAATTATGATAGTGGTTGGAACCATATTGATCTAAAATTGCTATTAGCATGCCAAATTGCATACCCCAATCACCTATATGATTAGCTCTAATTACATTATATCCTAATAATGTTAAAGTTCTAGCACTAGCATCTCCTATGATGGTAGAACGTAGATGACCAACATGCATTTCTTTAGCTACATTAGGTGCGGAATAATCTATTACTACAATTTTAGGTTTGACTTTTTCAATACCTAAATTAGGTAAAATCAATATAGTATTTAATTGATGTGCCATCCATATACGATCAATATATATATTTATATATCCAGAATTTACAATACTTACTTGGCTTGCTATATCACTGATTTTTAAATTTCTAATAATCTGATTCGCCAATTTTTGTGGTTGAATTTTTAAATCTTTGGCTATCGCAAAAATACCATTTACTTGGTAATGACCAAATTGATCTTTAAGTGATTGGGATACCTTAATTTTACATTGTTTATAAGTAATCCCAGAGGTGATCATTGCCTTGTGAATTCGGTTAGAAATAAGTTTTTTAAGATTCATTTTCGATATTATCAGCTAAGTTAATTAAGCCATAATGGATATTAAATAAAATTTAACTAATTTTACATACATATTAAAAGAGACATCTTATCTATTATTTATTTTTGGCAATTATTATAGCACGTACGGGTGCTGGATAACCTTCTATAGTTTTACTGTAATCTTGAGTATCTAGATATTCAGATAACGATACTGAATTAGCCCAACTAGTACTATGTTGTTCCTTATCAGTAATTTTAGTAGTATTGACTAAAATAATTTCTTTAAAACCACATCTGGTTAACCAAATATTAAGTGCTTTAGCCGAAGGTATAAACCAAACGTTCCGCATTTTTGCATAATTTCGCTTTGGCATAAGTACTTGATTATCATTACCATTTATAATGAGAGTTTCCAATACTAATTCACCACCATAAATCAGTTGATTTTTCAATTGTAATAAATGATCTATAGGAGATTTTAGATGATAGAGTACACCCATAGAAAATACGGTATCAAAAGCTTTGATAGGAGGTAATTGTTCAATACTAAGCGGTAATAAATTGGCTCGCGGTTCATTGCCTAATAGTTTTCTGATAACTTCAAACTGAAATAAAAATAAGGGTTGTGGATCAATACCTACAGCCAATTTGGCACCGGCTCCAAGCATGCGCCACAGATAATAACCATTTCCACAACCTACATCTAGTACGAGACGTTCTGAAAGTGAAGAAATATGTTTTAACACTCGTTGCCATTTCCAATCAGAACGCCATGAGCTTTCAATATGAATGCCATATAAATAAAATGGACCTTTATGCCAAGGCATAAATTCGCGCAACAGTTTTTCAATTCTAGTAGTAGGCCACTTAGAATCAGATAATTTCTGACTCTTGGTAAGAGCAGTTATACTATTTTCTAAATCTAAATATTCGGGAACTATAGTTGGTAGCGATTCAAGTATTTTGAACCATTTTTTTAAATAACTGTGAAAAGCATTTTTTTGAAAATTACTAAGCTGTCTAGGTAATATTTCTAACCAATGAATTAGTCGACTATGTATAATAATTAATTGATAAAAATGTGCAAAGTTAATCATGTTTTTATCGCAATAAAAGAACCAAAGTTCAAATACTGATACCAAATTTCAGCATGTGTAAATCCAGTATCCGATAGTTTTTGGCGGTAATTTTCGATAGTATCCGTTAGCATAATATTTTTTAGCATCGTGCGTTTCTGACTAATTTCTAATTCACTGTAACCATTACTCTTTTTAAAATCTTCATGCAAGCTCAACATTAGTTGGTCTATTTTATTATCAGTAAAATTAAATTTCTCTGATAGAATTAGTGCACCTCCAGTATTAAGACCATTATAAATTTTAGCTAAAATATTTTTTCGTTCATTTGGATGAATAAACTGTAAAGTAAAATTTAATACTACCAATGAAGCATTTTTAATGCTTATATGACATATATTAGCTTCGACAATTTCAATAGAGGTTTTTAATTTACATTTCTTCAGTTTTTTTTTACATCTAGCAATCATAGCTGGTGAATTATCAATAGCAATTATTTTATAATCTGCTACACGCAAATTATTAATTATTGAAAAAGTTACCGCTCCAAGAGAACAACCTAAATCATAAATACATGTATTCTCTTGCACAAATTGTTTCGCAAGTTTTCCAATCATGGAAACTATAGTTGAATATCCTGGCAATGATCGCTTAATCATATCAGGAAAAACTTGTGCAACTTGATAGTTAAATTCCCAATCAATAGGATTCAGTATAATTGAAGAAAATAGGGTATCACGGTATAACATAGAATTAATTGATACTATTGATCGAAGTAATATTCTTATAAAATGCATTATACATAATATAAATTTATTATCTTAGCATAATAAGCTAATTGTTATACACTATTATATATATTTATTAAGGAAATTGTGATGCGAACTAGATATTGCGGACATCTTAAAATGGCTAATCTTGGTGAAGAAGTAACTCTGTGTGGCTGGGTTAATAGTTGTCGTAATTTAGGAAAATTACTTTTTGTAGATTTACGGGATTGTGAAGGTATTATTCAGATTTTTTTTCTATCTAAAGATCATAAATTATTTAAACAAGCTACTAAATTGCGAAATGAATTTTGTATTCAAGTAAAAGGAATTGTTTGTGTACGAAGTCAACAAAACATTAATAACACCAGGGCAAGCGGATTAATAGAAGTTCATGCACTAGCAATGAAAATTCTTAATAGTGCTGTTCCATTACCTATAGATATCAAAAAAAATAATAGTGAAGAAGTCCGTTTAAAATATCGTTACCTAGATTTACGTCGTTTTAATATGGCACAAAACTTAAAAAGTAGAGCTAAAATTACTAGTTTTTTACGCCATTTTCTGGAAAATAAGGGGTTTATAGATATTGAAACGCCTATGCTTACTAAGGCAACTCCAGAAGGAGCCCGTGATTATTTAGTTCCAAGTAGAGTGCATAAAGATAAATTCTATGCACTTCCTCAATCACCACAACTTTTTAAGCAATTATTAATGATTGCTGGATTCGATCGTTATTATCAAATTGTTAAATGTTTTCGTGATGAAGATTTACGAATTGATCGCCAACCTGAATTTACTCAACTAGATATAGAAATGTCTTTTGTCTCCGCCGTTGAAGTACGTAATATATTAGAAGACATGTTAAGAGAATTATGGAAATACTTTAAAAAAATGGATTTAGGCAGGTTTCCCATTCTAACTTTTAAAGAAGCAATAGAACGCTATGGTTCAGATAAACCAGATCTACGTAATCCTCTAGAACTAACAGATATTAAAGCGCTAGAAAAGGATTATAGTTACCAAAATCAGAATCTGGTAGTAGAAAGATTTACCGTACTTAGAATCCCCGGAGGAATGATACTTAGTAATCAACAACTTGAAGAATATAGTATGATTCAAGAATCTTGTGGAATAGAAATAAATTGGATCAAGGTTAAGATTGATCAAGGTAAATTACATGTTTTTGGGCCAATAAAAAATTTTTTATCTAAAGATTTTATAGATAAACTTTTGTTAATAACAAAAGCTGAACAAGGAGATATTTTATTTGTTTGTGCCGGTAGAGCTCGCGAGGTTTCAAATAAGCTAGGAAGTATACGTTTAAAAGCAGGTTATGACTTAAAACTAATTGATGAAAATCTGTGGGCTCCTTTGTGGATAGTAGATTGTCCTATGTTCATAAAAGATACTACAGGTACATTAACTACCATGCATCATCCTTTTACAGCTCCTTGTTGTACCCTGGAGGAGTTATCGTTAGCCCCCGAAAAGGTTATAGCAGATGCTTATGATTTGGTTATAAACGGTTATGAAATAGGTAGTGGATCGGTAAGAATTGATAATATTAAGATGCAACAAGCTGTTTTTTTTATTCTTGGAATGAACCAGCAAGAGCAAAAAGAAAAATTTGGATTTATTTTGGAAGCTCTTCAATATGGAACACCTCCACATGCCGGAATAGCATGCGGATTAGATCGTCTCGTCATGTTACTTACTGATACTAATAATATTAGAGATGTGATTGCTTTTCCTAAGAGTACCGCAGCGGCTTGTCTAATGACAAATGCTCCTAGTAAAATAATTTAAAATGCTTGATTATATAATAGATTTTGAAGATGTAATTTAGTTAGAAAATTAGATTTTGTAGTGGAGAACATATGTCAGGTCATAGTAAATGGGCTAATACTAAATATCGTAAAGCTATTCAAGATGCTAAACGTAGTAAAATTTTTACTAAAATTATTCGAGAACTAGTTATCGCGGCAAAAATGGGTGGTATAGATCCTACTTATAATCCTCGTTTAAGGACAGTTGTAGATAAAGCATTAACTAATAACATGAATCGTGAAACTATAAATCGGGCCATTCTTAGAAGTACCTTTGAAGATACTAATAAATTAGAAACTATAATATATGAAGGTTATGGGCCTAGTGGGACAGCTTTTCTAGTTAAATGTATTACTGACAATCGCAATCGTACGGTTTCAACGGTACGGAATGCTTTTGTAAAATATGGTGGTATTCTTGGAGTAGTTGGTTCGGTTTCGTATTTATTTAGTGAAAAAGGATTAATCTATTATCCACCAGGATTAAATGAAGATCTGATGATAAATCTTGCATTGGAAGCCGGTGCTGAAGATATCGTATTACTAAATGATTGCAGGATTGAGATTCGGGTAGCACCTTCAGCTTTGAATATAGTAATTGATTTTTTAAAAGAAAATGGGTTTCAATGCGAAAATACCCAAATCATTATGTTTCCAAAAGTGAAAATTAGTATAGATAATGAATTTATAGCTCATCAAACAATGAAGTTGATCGATCTTTTAGAAGATTCTGATGATGTACAAGAAGTTTATCATAATTTGGAACTAACTAGGAGCGACATCGTAAGCTCAAAAAGATAAGGATGCTTAATGGTGATTGTTTTAGGGATTGATCCAGGATCTATAATTACCGGATATGGTATTATTCATAAACAAGATAAAATTATTCATTATTTAGGAAGTGGATCTATCCGTACAAAAGGAGAAAGCTTAGCTTTGCGTCTTAAATTAATTTATATGGGAATAAATACTATTATTACGAGATTTAATCCTGCGATATTAGCTATCGAGCAGGTATTTATAGCTAAAAATGCTAGTTCAGCATTAAAATTAGGTGAAGTTAGGGGTGCAGCGATGGTTTGTGCAGTGAATCATCATTTACAAGTATTTGAATATGCAGCTAAAAAGGTAAAACAAACTGTTGTAGGAAATGGTAGAGCTTGTAAAGATCAAGTGCAACATATGGTAAGAATTTTATTAAAACTTTCAGTAACTCCTCAATATGATGCAGCTGATGCTTTAGCTATAGCTATTACACATTGTCATATGATTAACAATCTAAGCGGTTTTAATGATAAATCTTCTCTATCACCTATTATTAGGTGATTAATTTATAATTACTAATTTTTAAGGAATTTATAGTGATAGGACGTATAAGAGGGATGATTATTGAAAAAATTCCACCTCAAATTCTAATTGAGGTAAATGGTATAAGTTATGAGATTAATATGCCTATGACTTGTTTTTATTTACTTCCTCAAGTTAATAGTGAAGTAGTTATTTTTACGCATTTTTTAGTTCGTGAGGATGCACAGTTATTATTTGGTTTCAATAATAAACAAGAAAGAACATTATTTCGTAAATTAATTAAGGTAACTGGAGTAGGGCCAAAATTAGCATTATCTATTCTATCAAGCATGTCTTCACAACAGTTTATTTCAGCTATAAGTAATAATGAAATTAATACTCTTATTAAACTTCCTGGCATAGGTAAAAAAACTGCGGAACGATTAGTTATTGAAATGAAAGATGGTCTTAGTGATATACCAAGTAATTTATTTACTTCCAAAAATTTTTCACAGCTAACCACCCTTCCATTATCTGCTAAGAATCTTATTATTAGTAAAGCTGAAATAGAAGCAACTTCTGCCTTAATAGCATTAGGTTATAAGCCTCAAGAAGCAACTAAAATGATTCGAAATATTAAAAATAATACTGATGCTGATTGTGAAACTTTAATTCGCGAAGCGCTGCGAGTAACTACTTTATGAGGTAAGACTGAAAATGGAACGCCTAATGTCAGCAGAAGCCATAAATGGTTCAATGGAAAAACTTAAAGATCGTGCGATTCGTCCTAAATTACTTTTAGAATACATAGGTCAGCCAAAAGTAAGAAATCAAATGGAAATCTTCATAAAGGCAGCTAAAATGCGGCAGGATGCACTAGATCATTTGTTAATTGTAGGTCCTCCTGGACTAGGGAAAACCACGCTAGCTAATATTGTCGCTAATGAAATGGAAGTAAATTTGCGAACTACCTCTGGTCCTATATTGGAAAAAGCTGGTGACTTAGCAGCTATCTTGACTAATTTAGATTTACATGATGTACTATTTATTGATGAGATTCATCGATTATCACCAGTAATAGAAGAGATACTTTATCCAGCTATGGAAGATTATCAATTAGATATTCTGATAGGAGAAGGACCAGCGGCTCGTTCAATAAAATTAGATCTTCCTCCATTTACTCTAATTGGTGCAACTACTAAAGCAGGATCGCTAACTTCTCCATTACGTGATCGGTTTGGTATAATACAACGTTTGGAATTTTATCCAGTAGCGGATTTACAACAAATTGTACGTCGTAGTGCAATATGTTTAGGAATAAATTTAACTGAAGATGGCATGCAAGAAATTGCCCGACGTGCGCGAGGCACACCACGTATTGCTAATAGATTACTACGTAGGGTGCGGGATTTTGCAGAAGTTCATGCCTCAGGAAATTTGACTGGTGAAATAGCTATAAAAGCTTTAGATATGTTGAATGTTGATGCACAAGGTTTTGATTATATGGATCGAAAATTATTATGGACTATTATTGATAAATTTACTGGTGGTCCTGTTGGACTCGATAATTTAGCGGCGGCTATTGGAGAAGAAAGAGATACTATTGAGTATGTAGTAGAGCCATTTTTAATTCAACAGGGCTATATTCAGCGTACTCCTCGTGGTAGGATTGCAACTCAGTACGCTTATAATCACTTTAGAATGAGTCGTCAATAAAATCACTATTGAATTTTTTCATGCTTATTTTTTTTGATTATCAAACTAAGAAAAATATTAAAGTTGCAGTTACTACAATAGATGGTCCTACAGGCGTATCATAATAACCTGAAATAAACATTCCAATTGTTACATCTAACATACTAATGATACCAGCTAGCCATCCTGGAAATAGTAAATTAATCATGATGAGGTTAGTTTGTTCATTAAAAATTATGAGAATGGTTGTGATGATGATAAATAGCTAATTGTAATTGGTCAGCGGCCTTATTGCCGAATATAGCTATGAATTCTGGATGTATAGAAACATCATGAGGTGTTCTGGAGCAACAAATATGCTGATTCAAACATAATCCTTCATCAGTTTTGGCCATTACTAAATTTAAATCATGTGATACCATCATTATCCCACCATGAAAATCGCCTCTAAATTTATTTATTAACTCATATAATGCTATTTGTCCGTTAATATCTAATCCTAGAGTAGGCTTATTAAGAACTAGTAATGGGGGTTTATTTAATAAAGCACGAGCCAGTAATACCCTTTGTATTTCACCACCTGAAAGGTTTTGTATAGAATAATTAATTTATCAGCTTGTACATATTTTAATGCTGGTATAATTTCAGTTAGTTTTACCCCTAATTTTAATTGCATAAATCTTTTTACGGTCCGAGGTAATGTAATTTAACGATAAAGTTTTTGTGGCACATAACCTCTCCGTAATAGTGGAGAGATTACAATCTTTCCTGAACTAGGTTTGATTATTCTTAAAAGTACTCGTATTAAAGTAGTTTTACCTGCACCATTAGGCCCAATTAATGTTAATATTTGTCTGGATTGAATATTAAATGAAATATCTGATAAAATCTGGCTAGTTCCTAATTTTAGTGAAATTTTTATCATTTTTAGTAATGTGGACATAATATTAAACATTGAATAAACTAATTATTAGATTATATTAACATAATCACTTTCTGAGATTTCATAAGACTATGCTTGATACTCAAAAAATATTGTTGGTTATATTTAATATAATGATTTTGATAATTTTAACATTATCTATTAAAGTTAATGCAATGGTAATAGTTTCTATTAAACCAATAGGATTTATAACTGTGGCTATTACCGATGGTATTATTCCATTAGAGGTTATTTTACTTTTCATGACGCTTATCGTTACTTTGAAAAATATTATGATCTATCACCATTAGGATATGTTACAGTAAATTCTGAAAGACAACCTGGAGCAAAACGTTTAAATCAAATTAGGCAAAATTAATTGAAAAGAAAAAGCGATTGGTATTTTTACTGAACCACAATTTCAACCTGCTGTAGTTAATACGGTTACACGCGGAATTAAAGTAAGAAAGAGTATTTTAGATCCATTAGGAATGAATTTACCAATAAATCAATCTAGCTATCTCAACTTAATTTCACAATTATCAATACAGTATTCAAAATGTCTTAAATAACAAGATTGTATATTAAAATTAGATAAAATTATCGATTTATCAGGATATAAGATATGAATCAATTAGATGCATTAAAAAAATACACTAAAATTGTAGCAGATAGTGGTGATATTGAATCTATTCGTCTCTATCATCCAGTTGATGTAACTACTAATCCTTCATTAATTTTAAAAGCTGCCATGATGCCAGAGTATCAGTATCTTGTCATAGATTCTATTAGGTATGCTAAAAATCATGAACATACTACAGAAAAACAATTAATTCATGCCATAGATAAAATTGCTATTAATATAGGTATTGAGATACTTAAGAATATATCTGGCAGAATTTCTACTGAAATAGATGTACGGCTTTCTTTTAATACTAAGAGATGTATTGAAAAAGCGTTTAAATTAATACATATGTATAAAGAAGAAGGTATTGATGCTTCTCGTGTTCTTATTAAGTTAGCTTCTACATGGGAAGGAATTAGAGCTGCAGAAATTTTAGAACAAGAAGGTATTAATTGCAATATGACCCTTTTATTCTCTTTTGCTCAGGCACGTGCTTGTGCAGATGCGGGAGTTTTTCTTATTTCTCCCTTTGTAGGTCGTGTTTCTGATTGGTATCTGTCACGTAAATTAATTTGTAATTATAATGGAGACAATGATCCTGGTGTTAAATTTGTTCGTAAAATTTTTAATTACTATAAAAAATATCATTATCCTACTGTTATTATGGGCGCTAGTTTTCGTACTACTGAACAGATTATTGCATTAACCGGCTGTGACTATTTAACTATTGCACCATTATTACTTCAACAGCTTTCTAAAAATCAAACAGAAATCAAACCAAAATTAATATATCCTACTAAAAGTGAGTCTCCTCCAGCAAATATTTCTGAATCTTTTTTTAGATGGGAGCATAATGAAGATGCTATGGCAGTTGAAAAATTATCTGAAGGAATACGTCTCTTTGCTAAAGATCAACAACAATTAGAATCTTTATTCTTAAAATATTTAAGATAGATTATAAATTTTAATATAATTTTTGCCTAAAAAAACCTTTTATAGCTAATCTTCATAATGGAAGCAACAAAATCATTACGCAATTAGATACATACATATTTGCAATTCCTTTTATTGCTTACATAAGGAGCCGATATCCATTGATAATAAGTGAAATCTTCTTACGGTATAAGAGAATACTTAATTACGACTATTAAATCCTGTGGATCATACTATAATCTTCACATATAAGGCATACTTAATTTAATCGAAAAAACAGTATAAGTACTTTGATTAACTTAATAATCATTCTCTAGTAGTAATACTAGAGATTTTATTAATAATTGATATCTAATAAGAAGTAAATAGATAGGTACTTCTTGAGGATATTAAAGATAAATGAAATTTTAAGCATGATAAGATATTTATGAAAATCTCTTAAAAAGGATGAAGTTAATTTCATTCTAAATTTAGAATTTAAGGTAAAATGTACTGTCCAGTTATTGAGCTTACTAAAAAACTAATTAATTGCCCATCTATAAGTCCAGATGACGCTGGTTGTATGGTTATCTTAATGTCAAGATTAAGTAATATGGGATTTAAAATTGAAAGAATGAATTTTCATTCTACCTCTAATTTTTGGGCTTGGCATGGAAAAAGAGAAGGCGACACTTTTGTATTTGCTGGACATACGGATGTGGTTCCTAGTGGTAAATTAGAAGATTGGATTACTCCTCCTTTTGTAGCTACTATTCGCGATGGCATGTTATTTGGTAGAGGAGCTGCGGATATGAAAGGAGCATTAGCAGCAATGATAGTTGCTACTGAACGTTTTATTACCTCTTATCCTAATCATAAAGGTCGTCTCGCATACTTGATTACGTCTGATGAGGAATCAAATGCTACTGATGGTACTATTAAAGTAGTTGACACTTTAATTTGTCGCAAAGAACACTTGAATTATTGTCTCATTGGTGAGCCTTCTAGTAACTACATACTAGGTGATACGATCAAATATGGACGACGAGGATCAATTACTGCTAACTTAACTATTCATGGAATTCAAGGACATGTAGCATATCCACATTTAGCAGATAACCCAATACATAGAATAATACCTATGCTTTTAGATATATTAAACATTGAATGGGATCATGGAAATCAATTTTTTTCTCCAACTAATTTACAGATTACTAATCTTCAGACTGATAATCCTGTAAACAATATAATACCTGCTAAATTAGGTGTACAATTTAATTGGCGTTTTGGAAATGAAATAAATGATGAGCTTATTCGACAACATACGGAAATGTTATTAAAACATTACAATTTAAATTATACGATAAAGTGGCAATTATCGGGAAGACCATTTTTAACTAAATCTGGAAAATTAATAGATATTGTAGTTAATGTAGTAAAAAAAATCACAGGTATTCAACCTAATCTTTCAACCACTGGAGGTACTTCGGATGGTCGCTTTATTAAGCGTATATGTTCACAATTAGTTGAATTAGGATTGGTTAATCTTAGTATTCATAAAATTAATGAACATGTTAAAATAGAAGATCTACAGCGTTTAAGTATTATATATCAAAATATAATAACCCAACTACTTGTTTAATGATAAGATCTCGTTAAATTTAAGTAACACTCTTTTTAGTACTATTAAATAAGGAATTTTCTTTAATGCAGTAAAGAAAAATCTGCAATTATTATAAATAAGTCTTTTAATTTATTTAAGATTATTAATCGATTAATTCGGATTTCTTTATCAGGTGTATTAATTTTAACTTTATTAAAAAAATTATTAATCAAATCACTAATTTTTACTAATTCTAGTAATGCTTTTTGATAATCCAATTCAATAACATAAGGTTGTATTTTTTTATTTATTATGTAAATTGCATTTACAAGCTCTATTTCTTCATTTTCTTTTAATAAAGATACATTAATCTGGTCAGTAAGTTTTTCTTTAGATTTCTTTAAAATATTAGTCATTCTTTTATGAAGAATTATTAGAGTTGAATAACTTTCAGAATTTTTACTAATAGATGATATGGCTTCTATACGAGCATGAAAATCTATTGGATAAGTAGGATTACAAACTAATACTGATTTAATTATATCAATGTTATACCCTTGTTTAAGATACCAGGTTCGATATCTACCCATAATAAAATTTATAACATCATTTATCACATTATTATTATTGAGCTTTTGATTATAAAGACTTACTGATACTTCTATCAGCCACTTTAAATCTAAAGAGATTTTTTTTTCAATAAGAATACGAAGTAAACTAAGTGCATTACGACGTAATGCAAAAGGATCGCTGTCACCCTTGGGAGATTTTCCAATGCCAATTAGACCCGTTAAATTATCGATTTTATCGGCAATAGCTAGGATACAACCTATTATGTTAGAAGGAAGCTGATCGACTTGATAACTTGGGAAATACTGTTCTTTTAATGCGCTGGCAACCTGTTCATCTTCACCATCTAAAAGTGCATAGTGCATACCTACTATTCCTTGTAAGGTTGGAAATTCAAAAACCATTTTAGTAACTAGATCACATTTAGCTAATAGTCCAGCACGAATGGCAGGATTTGGAGGTATATCAATTTTTCTACAAATTAGAGAAATTAATTGTTGTAAACGATTAGTTTTATCACGAAGAGTTCCCAGTTTATCTTGAAAGATAACTTGTTCTAAATAAGGAAGATAATCTTCTAGTGGTTTTTTTCTATCAATATTAAAAAAAAATTTTGCATCAACTAACTTAGCATGCAAAACTTTTCGATTTCCATTAATAATCTTTTGAGGATCTTTTGATTCTAAATTAGTAACAAAAATAAATTTCGGTAATAATTTACCATTCTTATCATATATAGGAAAATAATGTTGATTTATTTGTATGGTATATAATATTGTGCTAGGTATACTTAGAAAGTGCTCATCAAAAGATGAAGTTAAGATAACTGGCCATTCTACTAAGGAGGTTGCTTCTTCTAACATAATTTCATTAAAATAAACTTTTCCTCCAATTTTTAATGCTGCTAACTGTATTTCATTAAGAATTTTCTGTTTACGTAATTCATAATCTACGATAACTTTTCCTTTAGTTATCAGTAACTGCGGATATTGATCAGCCGAATCTATATCAAATTGGATATCTCCCATGAATCTATGGCCAAGAATAGTTTTTGAAGATGAGATCCCCAATATTTTGGTTTGAATTAGTTCTTTACCTAGTAGTAAAGTAATTGTATGAATAGGACGGATAAAGGTAAGATTATTAGTACCCCATCTCATAGAATTATGATCTGATAATTTGATTAATGCCTTTTCTACTATTTTACTAAGAATAGTACTCAGTAAAGATTTATTAGGATTCTTCTGTAAATCGATATCTTGTATAATTGGATCTAATTGGTCGATTGTTATTGCTATGCGACGTGGTGATGCAAACCATTTTATATTTCCATATAATACTAAAGCATCTTTTAATCCATTTATAATACTATTAGTAAATTTTTCGGCAATATTACGAAGTGCCTTAGCTTTAAAGGGTAATTCCTCTGTTCCAATTTCTACTAAGAAGGTTTGTTTATTCATGTTTATTATTTTTACATCTCGGAAAACCTAATTTTTTTCGATAATTATAATATACTGTCATTATCATCTTTGTTAATTTTCTAATTCTTAGAATATATTGTTGTCTTTCAGTAGTAGAAATAACTTTCCGCGCTTCTAGTAAGTTAAAGTTATGTGCGGCTTTTAGCAAGAGTTCGTAAGCAGGAACTGGTAAGGGATTTTCTAGTTTTAATAATTTTTTTGCTTCTTTTTCATATTGATTAAACGATGTTAATAAAAGATTAATATCTGCTTGTTCAAAATTATAAACAGATTGTTCTAATTCATTCTGATAAAATAATTCTCCATAAGTATAAGTAATATGATTTTTTTTATCTATTCCCCAAATAATATCATAAATGTTATCTGTATGTTGAAGATACATAGCTAAACGTTCCAATCCATAAGTTATTTCAGTCATAACTGGTTTACATTCTATACATGCTACTTGTTGAAAATAAGTAAATTGAGTAATTTCCATACCATTTATCCAAACTTCCCATCCAATACCCCAAGCGCCTAAGGTAGGATTTTCCCAATTATCTTCTATAAAGCGTATGTCATTAATTTGTGGATCAATTCCTAATGAATATAGTGAATTAAGATATAAATCTTGAATATTATTAGGTGATGGTTTTATAATAACTTGAAATTGATAAAAGTGTTGTAATTTATTAGGATTTTTACCATAACGGCCATCGTTAGGACGTCTAGAAGCTTGAACATAAGCTGCACTCAAGGGTTCAGGACCAATTGCCCATAAGCAAGTTACTGGATGAGACGTTCCAGCACCTACTTCTAGGTCTATTGGTTGAATAAGAAGACAACCTTGGGTACTCCAATAATTTTGAAGTAATCGAATGATTTCTTGAAAAGAAATAGCTGGAGATTCTCTCATTATATTCAATCAATAAGTCAAACCTCTGTCATAACTGACAGAGGTTTGATTAAATAATATGGATGTTATTAAATATCTTACATCATACCACCCATACCACCCATACCACCCATACCACCAGCGGTAGGATTAATATCCGGTTTCTCATCTTTAGGCAATTCAGTGACCATACATTCTGTAGTAATCATTAATCCAGCTACTGATGCAGCATATTGCAATGCTGACCTAGTTACTTTAGTTGGATCTAAGATTCCCATTTTTAACATATCTCCATAAGCTTCTGATGAAGCATTATAACCAAAATTACCATCACCAGCTTTTATTTTATTAGCAATTACGGAGGGTTCTTCTCCAGAGTTAGCTACTATCTGACGAAGGGGTGCTTCCATAGCACGTTGTGCAACACGAATACCCATATTTTGATCTTCATTTACACCTTTTAGAGAAAAAATTTTGCCAGCAGCCCGCACTAATGCCACACCTCCACCAGCAACTACGCCTTCTTCTACCGCGGCACGTGTAGCATGTAATGCATCTTCAACACGAGCTTTCTTCTCTTTCATTTCAACTTCAGTTGCTGCACCAACTTTTATAACAGCAACGCCACCAGCCAGTTTTGCCACACGTTCCTGGAGTTTTTCACGATCATAATCCGAAGTAGCTTCTTCGATTTGTTGACGAATTTGAGTAATGCGTCCTTGGATAACAGATTCCTGACCAATTCCATCGATAATAGTAGTCGTATCTTTATTAATAACTACCCGCTTAGCTTGTCCCAAATCTTCTATAGTAGTTTTTTCTAGATCTAATCCAATTTCTTCAGAAATTACGGTACCTTTAGTTAAAATACCAATGTCTTGCATCATTGCTTTACGACGATCACCAAAACCTGGTGCTTTGACAGCAGCTACTTTAACAATACCACGCATATTATTAACGACTAATGTAGCAAGTGCTTCCCCTTCTACATCTTCTGCTATAAGTAGTAAGGGTTTACTTGATTTTGCTACAGCTTCTAATATGGGTAGCATCTCTCTAATATTAGAAATCTTTTTATCAACTAATAGAATCAAAGGATTTTCGAGTTCTATAGTACCATTTTCTGGTTTATTGATAAAGTAAGGAGATAGATAACCGCGGTCAAATTGCATCCCTTCAACAACATCTAGTTCATCTTGTAAACCAGTACCTTCTTCAACAGTAATAACACCTTCTTTTCCAACCTTTTCCATCGCATCAGCAATAAGTTTACCTACGCTCTCATCTGAATTAGCTGAAATCGTACCAACTTGAGCGATAGCTTTATAATCTGAACATGGAACCGAAATTTTCTTAAGTTCTTCAACAGCTGCAATTACTGCCTTATCAATTCCTCTTTTTAAATCCATAGGATTCATTCCTGCAGCAACTGCTTTTAATCCTTCATTAACAATAGACTGAGCTAATACAGTTGCAGTAGTTGTTCCATCACCTGCAGCATCATTTGCTTTAGATGCTACTTCTTTTACCATCTGTGCTCCCATATTTTCGAACTTGTCTTCTAGTTCGATTTCGCGTGCCACAGTAACACCATCTTTAGTAATAGCAGGTGAGCCAAATGATTTATCTAACACTACATTCCGTCCTTTTGGCCCTAAAGTAACTTTTACTGCATCAGCTAATATATTAACTCCTCGCATCATTTTTACACGTGCTTCATTACCAAATTTTACATCTTTAGCTGCCATTGTTATGTTTCCTTCAATTCATTTATTAGTGATTAAACTTCAACAATCGCCAATATGTCGCTCTCTGACATGATTAACACTTCTTCATTATCAATTTTTTCGGTTTTTACACCATAACCATCATTAAAAATAATAGTATTACCAACCTTAACATCTAAAGGCTTAGTTTCACCACTTTCAAGAATGCGACCCTTTCCTACCGCTAAGACTTCACCACGAGTCGATTTAGCGGCGGCTGAACCCGTTAGCATGATGCCTCCGGCAGATTTTGATTCTACTTCTTTGCGCTTAACAATAACCCGATCATGTAATGGACGAATTTTCATTAATAAATCTCCTTTAGGAAGTCCAATTTTTAGGTTAAATACCGGACCATTTGGCTTCCGGCCTCATCAGTCATCGAAATGGGGGTGATTTTTATCTCTTCAAGGGGCAAGATTAGAATAATTTTCTCATTCCCTTACAGATTTATTAATAATGTTTATATTTCAAAAAAAATGAATGATAATCATCAATCTTATGTTCTTTTATTATTGATTATCCATTCTAATCAAATTAACATCAATTAATATTTATTAGATTTTTAAATAATAACATTAAAAATAGCTAGATTCTACATAAGTAATAATTATTTAGTAAGAAGGTTACCATGGTAAAATGTATACGTCACGAAGAAGATTTATTAGGTCAAAAGGAAATTCCATTAAATGCATATTATGGAATACATACTGTACGTGCCATAGAAAATTTCTGTATAAGTAATAATAAGATTAGTGATATTCCTGAATTTGTTCGTGGGATGGTAATGGTAAAAAAAGCGGCCGCATTAGCAAATCAACAATTAAATACCTTACCACCAAATATTTCTCATATTATCATTAAAGCATGTGATGAAATACTTCATCATGGTAAGTATATGGATCAATTTCCAATTGATGTTTATCAAGGTGGTGCAGGTACTTCAGTAAATATGAATACTAATGAAGTATTAGCTAATATTGGCCTTGAATTAATGGGTCATAATAAAGGAGAATATCAATATTTACATCCTAATGATCATATTAATAAATGTCAATCAACTAATGATGCTTACCCTACTGGATTTAGGATTGCAGTATATACTTTAGTTTTAAAATTGATAGAATCTATAAATAATTTGAAAAAAGGTTTTAATAAAAAATCCACCGAATTTCAAAGCATCTTGAAAATGGGAAGAACACAGTTACAAGATGCTGTTCCCATGTCATTAGGACAGGAATTTAATGCTTTTCAAATTCTTTTAAAAGAGGAAATTAAAAATATTTTACAAACTAGTGCTTTATTATTAGAAGTTAATTTAGGAGCCACCGCAATTGGTACTGGGTTAAATACACCACATGGTTATCAGCAATTAGCTGTAAGTAAATTAGTAGAAGTTACTCAATTTCCCTTTATTCCTGCTGAAGATCTTATTGAAGCTACCTCTGATTGTGGTGCTTATGTTATGGTACATAGTACCTTAAAACGTCTTGCTGTAAAACTTTCCAAAATTTGTAATGATTTACGACTTTTATCTTCAGGACCGAGAGCCGGATTAAATGAAATTAATTTACCTCAATTGCAAGCTGGTTCATCTATTATGCCTGCTAAAGTTAATCCAGTACTACCTGAAGTAGTAAATCAAATATGTTTTAAGGTAATTGGAAATGATGTTTGTATAACTTTAGCTTCAGAAGCTGGACAACTACAATTAAACGTTATGGAACCAATTATTAGCCAGGCTATGTTTGAATCTATACAGATTCTTACCAAGGCTTGCTCAACTTTATTAGAAAAATGCATTAATGGTATTACTGCTAATAAATCAATATGTGAAGGTTATGTTTTTAATTCTATTGGAATTATAACTTATCTTAATCCTTATATAGGCCATCATAATGGCGATCTTATTGGTAAAATTTGTACGGAAACAGGAAAAAGTGTTCGTGAAGTTGTATTAGAACGTGGTTTATTAACTGAAACTGAATTAGATGATATCTTATCTATAAATAATTTAAGACACCCAATTTATAAAGCTCAGCTATATGTTGATAAAAAATCATAATAAAACATCCCATTAGAAAATTTTTCTCTAGTGGGATGTTTTTGTTATCAACTTTACCAATATTATTTAATGACTAAATAAATCGTTGTATCTCCACGTAAAATATTTAGTACTAAGATTGGTGGTTTAGAGTCTATAATTTTACGTAATTCTGTAACATTTCCAACACGATGTTGATTAACGCTAATTAGAATATCTCCTTTCCTTAAACCAAGGGCAGATGCCGAAGTATGTGGTTTAACACTATTAACTTTGATTCCTTTGTCGCCTTCAAGATTACTTAGGATTGCACCTTGAATACCAGTATAAATCATTTCTGAAGATAATTGAGCTTGTACATTTTGTTCTAATTTTAGTTGTACTTGAATTTGTTTTCCATCTCTTAATAATCCTAGCAAGATTTTTGTTCCAATTGGAAAGGTAGCAATTTTCGCACGAAATTCACCAAAACTAGAAATCATTTTTCCATTGATTGAAAGAATTACATCTCCAGCTTTAACTCCTGCTTTAAAGGCAGAAGATTTAGGCATTACTTCACTAATAAACGCGCCGCGATGAACACTTATGTTCATGGCGTTGGCTAATTCAGAATTCAACTCTGTTCCTCTAATACCTACTTCTCCTCTTTGAATGTGGCCAAAATCTAACATTTGTAAGGTAAGATTTTTTACCATATTACTAGGAATTGCAAAACCAATACCGACATTACCACCCTCTGGTGCTAATATCGCAGTATTAATCCCAATTAACTGACCTTTTAAATTAACTAACGCTCCACCCGAATTACCACGATTTATAGCCGCATCGGTTTGAATAAAATCTTCATAATTGTTAGTATTCAGTCCACTGCGCCCTAATGCGGAAATAATTCCAGCCGTTACTGTTTCTCCTAATCCATATGGGTTACCAATTGCTATTGAGTAATCTCCTACATGGAGATTATCAGAATCGGCAAATTTAATTTCAGTTAAATCTTTAAAATCTTTAAGTTGAATTAAAGCAATATCAGTACGTGGATCTTTTCCAATAACTGTAGCTAGATATCGGCGCCCATCATATAGTTGGACCTTAATTTTTGTGGCATTATTAATAACATGATCATTGGTTACCACATAGCCCTTATTCGCATTAATAATCACTCCTGAGCCTAAGGCACTAAAATTTTCTTGTTGCTGTATATCATCATCATTTCTTTCGGTTTGGCAGAATGGAGAATCTTGAAATGGTGATCCATCTTGACAAAATGGATAGCTATTTCCAAAACCAAAAAAATGGTAAAATTGCGGTGGTAATTTTGGATAATGAGTAATAGTAGTACCTTCTACATTAATACTTACTACCGAAGGCACAACTTGAGTTAACATTGGTGCTAAACTGGGAATTTGGTGGTAAATTGTAGAAGACGTTAGATAATCATTTGCTGAGATTTTAGTAAAGGTAGCACTTGCCATAATTAAACCTAAGGCAATCATACTAATAGTTAATCCATTTCTTTTCATTTTTTTTGACTTAATATGATTTAATTAAACCTGCTTAGAAGCAGAAGAATTTTATTATAAAGTAATGATAAAATTATGTCTTTAGATTTAAAATAAATTAATAAATAATTAATTTATATATTCTAAGATCATTTTAGTAGGGACTAAAAGATAATCCACAACTACACGTACTTTTGGTATTAGGATTATCAACTTTAAAATGTGATCCCTGTAATTGCTCAATATAATCTACTGAACTTCCAATTAAATATTGTAAACTCATAGAATCAATGACCACACTAAATCCAGATTTTTCAATAAAACAATCATCCGGTTTAAATTGATCATCAAATAAAAAACCATATTGAAATCCACTACAACCACCTCCTTGAATATATATTCTTAACTTTAGATTAGCTTTATTTTCTTTAAAAATTAAATCTTTAATTTTACTAGTAGCTGCTGAAGTAAAATTTAAAGGAAAATTAAAAGTAGCCATTGTCATAAAATCACAACCTAAATTCTTAGTGAGTTTAATTTAAATAATTTAATGAAGAATTATTAGTCTTCCATATAGGAATATTAATCCATTTATCTCGTATATCACAACAAAAATTTCCATTAAGTGTAATATTAATCATGGATATTTCATCTGGTAGAAATAGTCTTAAGGGTAATGCTGTTCTTATCTTTAAATAATGACTATATAATGTTAGAGCACCCGTTGCTCCATATAATTTAGTAGATTCATTATGATCACGTCCAATCCAGATAACTACTACTTCTTTACCGTCTATTCCAGCAAACCAACTATCACGTAAATCATTGGTAGTGCCAGTCTTTGCCGCTAAGTTAGCATTAATAAACTCTTTACCTAAAACACTGGCAGTACCCCTCATAACAATCTGTTGCATAGCATATAATATTAAATAATCTGCTTGTCTAGATACTACGCTTTCAGATTGTGAAATCTTTTGATATAAAAGGGTATCTTTTTCATCAAGTACATAACGTAGAGTAGATAAGGGAGATTTTCGTCCATTATTAGCAAGAGTTTGATAGATTTGTGTTACCTCAATTGGAGTAAGGTTAATAGCACCTAATAATAAAGACGGAACTTTAGTTATTTTATCTTTTGGTACTCCTAAGCGAATTAACATTTCGGTAACTCGATTAATTCCTATTGATAAACCTAAATTTACCGTAGGAATATTTAAAGAATGTACTAATCCATCAAGTAACATTACATGATTACCTATTGAATAATCATTATTATGAGGTTTCCAAATTTGCTTCGAAGATATTTCTAATTCTATTGGTTTATCATTAATCCAAGTATTTAATCGATATATATTAGGGTAACTTAATGCAGCAAGGTAAATAGCTGGTTTCACTAATGATCCAATAGAACGTCTAGCATATAAAGCCCTATTATATCCTGCAAATTGTGGACTTGCTCCACCAATTAGAGTACGTATTTCTCCACTAAACCGATCTACTACTACTAAAGCGGTTTGTAAATCAGGTAAGTGATATTTTTTTCTCAAAAAAGGAATCCCTTTCTTTACCGCTTCTTCTGCAGAAAGCTCTGACCATGGATCTAAAGTAGTAAAAATTTTTAATCCTGATAATTTATGAATTTTATTTTGTAATTGAGAGTTTAATTCTCGATTTAATTGCTGCATAAAAGCAGGAGGAGCAGTAATAAAATCCATTTCAGATTTAATATTTATTGGTATTTTGACAAATTTTTCATATAAGTAATGATCAATGATATGATTTTTATGTAAAATACGTAAAACAATATTACGTCGTTCTAATGCTAATTTAGATTGATGCCATGGATTATAAAGAGATGCACCTTTAACCATACCTACTAATAAGGCCTGTTGTTCTAATGTTAATTCATCTAGGGGACGTCCAAAATAATAAATACTAGCCAAAGGAAATCCATGAATTTGTTCTCCACGTCTTTGTCCTAAATAAACATTATTAAGATATAATTCTAGAATACGATCTTTACTATAACGTGCATTAATGATTAGTGCCATATAAATTTCATTTAATTTCCGCCATAAAGTACGTTTATTATTTAGAAATAAATTTCTAACAAGTTGTTGTGTAATTGTACTACCGCCCTGTATGGTTTTTCCTGCTATAAGGTTGGCAATTAAAGCACGACCCATTGCAGAAATACTAATACCTGAATTATAATAGAAAGAACTATCTTCGGTAGTCAGTAAGATATCCACTAATAAATCTGGAAAATTTTTTCTAGGAATAAAAAACCGTTGCTCACCATGCGGGGATTTCCACATATTAATTAATATTGGATCGATGCGGATTTTAGTTAGATAATATCCATTATCTATATTACGAATACTTTTTAAGATACCATTTTTAAATGTTAAACATGCATGAATTTCTTTTTCCCAATTATCAGGAAATCTAAATGGTCTACGAAATATTTCAATGCTGTTATTATTAATAATAAATTCTCCAGGAAGTGCAATTTTAAATACCTTACGATACTGATTATGGGCAAGAATATTAATAATAGTTTCTTTATTACTAATATTTTTACTAAGAGTTATTATGCGACCATACACTACCATTGGTAATTGCCAAACCTTACTATTAATTTTATGGCGAATTTTTGTATCTAACTTAACACCATACATTATAAATGAAATTCCTAGCAAAATACTTATTAAAATAAGTAATATATTTGTTTTATATTTTTTAGTGAACAGAATAGCTTTATTAAGCATAATATTTTAATTAAAAATAATTGAAGATATTCAATGACACTAGACTAAAAAAAAATTTAGATAATATCTACTCCATTAGCAAATAGTTTTGCTATATTATTATGTTAAATATAAAATATATTTATTCCTCATTATGCTAGGAGAAACAATATGCCAGAAGGTAAAATAAGAAAAGTATCTTCTTTGAGTATTCTTTCTATTGCAGGGGTTGAACCTTATCAAGAACAACCCAGTGAAAAATATATGAATGAAGCACAATTAATTCATTTTAAGAAAATTCTTAAGGCTTGGTGTAATCAACTTAAAGGAGAAACTGATTGTACTCTGCGTAACATACCAGAAGAAGCCATTAATTTTCCAGATCCAGTTGATAGAGCAGTTCAAGAAGAGGAATTTAGTTTAGAATTAAGAACTCGTGATCGTGAACGTAAGCTGATAAAAAAAATAGAACAGACTTTAAAAAAAGTGGAAAAATCAAATTTTGGATATTGTGATTACTGTGGAGTTGAAATTGGGATTCGTCGTTTAGAAGCTCGACCTACCGCTGATCTTTGTATTGATTGTAAAACTTTAGCAGAAATTCGTGAAAAACAAAGAGTAGGAATCTATTAATTTAATTATAATAAAATAAGTGGTTTAATAAAAAAAAACACAACCCTCTGATTTATGAAGAGAGTATATCTTGGATTAGGCAGTAATCTTAATAATCCTTTAAAACAAGTTTACATGGTATTGGATGCTCTATCATAAATTTCTAATAAGAATGTAATTAAGGTATCTAATTTTATTGCACTTTTCCCTTAGAATCGTAAAATCTAAAATATTATCTTAATGCCATAGTCATAGTATCAATAGATACTGATAAAGCATTATTAAAGAAAATTAACTAAATTTAGTTAAAGTAAGGATGTATAATAACAATTGAACGCTGAATTTCAAGAATTATAGATATAATGTTATATGGTAATTTAAAAATTAACAATAACAGTTTAGTTATTTATAATTATGCTATGTAAAAGCGAGTTTTTATGTTGGTACCTTTACTTTAAATAGTACCCGAAGTAATTTTCGCTGATGAAAATCTCCTAATTAAAATATTACAAATTCTATAGCAATATTAGTTTATGGTGATGAAAAATCTTAATATCTTAATCCATGACCTTGCTGAATTAAATACCATACTAGTATATAAAATATAACTATTAGAGATATTAAAACTACCAAAGACCAAATTAAAGAAATATCACTAATTCCTAAAAAACCCAACCTAAATCCACTAATCATATAAACTAAAGGATTGAGTGCTGATATTTTTTTCCATAAAGGTGGTAATAAACTCAATGAGTAAAATACTCCTCCAAGATAAGTCAAAGGTGTTAATATAAAGGTAGGAATTAAACTGATATCATCAAAGCTATTTGCAAATAGAGCATTTAATAATCCTGCTAAAGAAAACATCACTACTGTTAATAATAATGTAGTTAATATTATTAACCAAGAGTAAACATGAAATTGTATAAAAAATAACGATACAGTTGTAACTAATAATCCTACACAAATACCTCTTGCTACGCCACCACCTATATATCCTAAAATAATTATATGTGTAGGAACTGGTGCTACTAATAATTCTTCGATATTACGTTGGAACCTAGCAGTAAAAAAAGATGAAGCAACATTCGTATAAGCATTGGAAATAACTGCCATCATAATTATGCCTGGAACAATGAATTGCATATAACTAACACCTTGAATGTTAGCTATTTGGGTTCCAATAAAACTACCAAAGATTATAAAATATAAAGACATAGTAATCACAGGAGGCATAAGAGTTTGAATCCATATACGAGTAAAACGATTAATTTCTTTACTCCATATCGTTTTTAAAGCAATCCAATAGAATTTATTCATTTGAGTTGTACATTTTTTTAGGATATTGCATAAACTCTAATAATAACGCTTCAAGCCTATTAGCTTGATTACGCATACTTAATACCTGTATTCCTTGTGTACTTAGCTGATTAAAAATGCTATTTAATCCTTGTTCTCGCTGGACTTGTACTTCTAAAGTATAATTATCAATAACTTTACATTGATATCCATTTAATTTAGGAATCTGATATTGCTTATCTAAATCGAGAATAAAATATTCGGTTTTAAGTTTTGAAATTAATTTTTTAATTGAAGTATTTATAACTAGTAGTCCTTGTTGAAGAATGCCTATATTACGACATAATATTTCAGCTTCTTCTAAATAATGTGTAGTTAGAATAATAGTTGTTCCACACTTGTTCATTTTATCCAAAAATTTCCATATTAAATGACGAATTTCCATATCAACTCCAGCAGTGGGTTCATCTAAAATAAGTAATTTTGGATTATGAATTAGAGCACGTGCAATCATTAAACGACGTTTCATTCCTCCTGAAAGGAGACGTGCCCGTTGATAACGTTTCTCCCATAATCCAAGTTCCGTTAAATATGTTTTAGCTTTAATGAGAGCCTCGCGTTTTTCTATACCATAGTAACCCGCTTGATTAACTATAATTTGTAAAACACTTTCAAATGGATTAAAATTAAATTCTTGTGGTACCAAACCAAGTAATCGTTTAGCATTTACCATATTATCTTGTAAATCATAATCAAAAATTTTAATTTTACCCGCAGTTTTATTTATTAATGAACTGATTATTCCTAATAAAGTAGTTTTACCTGCTCCATTATGACCTAAAAGTGCATAAAAATCTCCTGAACTTACATTTAAATTAATACCGTTGAGTGCTCTGAGATTATCTTGATAGATTTTTTCAAGTTTTTGGATTTCTAGTGCATAGCTCATAAGTTGAACATTATAAATATAATTATTAATTAATAAGATGTTAGATTAAATTTAATATTTTCCAATCTCGGGAAAATATCTATAACGTTGTACATAATCAATTCCATATCCCACCATGAATTAATCATAAATTTCAAAGCTTACCTAATATGCATTAATCTGTACTTATCAACGTTTAGTTTGATCTAATCAAGTACTAGAAGCTAGCTATGAGACGAATTTCATATCATGGATATTATAATCTAAATTTTTACGAATTGGGACATCAGAATTGGATTGTTTTTGATTTCCATAATTCGATACAATCATGAAATTAATTTCATTAATAAATAGTTAATTTTCTACAGAAATCTGCTATTAATAATTCTATTAAAAGACTTAATAATAATAGTTCACTATTACTAGTTTTATAATATCTGAATATATCTGATCCCAATTTTTATTACTATATCTTTAATTATCTATTGGGATAATATTGGTTCCATATTGGATATCATATAATATGAAGGTAATACTGGTGAAAAATTCAATCAATTATTTTCTATAAATTTTAATAATTATGTCAATTATAAATAATTAATTTTTATTATGCTAATTTGAAATTAGGTATTTTATAGATATAAATAAGGAAAATCAATGGCATTGAATAAAAAATGGTTTGAAACACTTTATCCAAATTTTGGTCAATATTTTTATGTAGAAAATATTGTCTATTATAATAATAAACTACAAGAATTAATGATATTTGAGAATAAAACTTTCGGACGGATTCTAGCTCTTGATGGTATAGTACAAACTACCGAACTTGATGAATTTATTTATCATGAAATGCTGACTCATATACCATTATTAAGCTGCAATAATCCAAAAAATATTTTAATTATTGGAGGAGGTGATGGGGCAACCTTAAGAGAAGTTAGTAAATATAGATCAATTGAAAATATTACTATGGTAGAAATTGATGAAAATGTAGTAAATTTCTGTCGCCAATATTTACCTAAACATAGTGCTAATGCCTTTTTGGATCCTAGATTGAAATTAATAATTGATGATGGTATGAACTTTGTTGATACTTGTAATGATATATTTGATATTATTATTGTAGATCGTACAGATCCTATAGGACCTGGAACTAGTCTATTTACTACAGAATTCTATGAAAAATGTAGTAAATGTTTACATAAAGATGGTATTTGGGTTGCACAAAATGGCATTTCTCTTTTTCAAAAGAAAGAGATAATTAACAGCTATTATAATTTACGTCAATTTTTTAAAGATGTAACTTTTTATCAAGCTAGTATTCCAAGTTATTATGGTGGAATGATGTTATTTTCGTGGGCAAGTCATAATCCACAGTTACGTCAATTTAATTCTCAAATTTTACAAATCAAACTAAGTAATGCTAGTTTATATTGTAAGTATTATAATCCAGAAATTCATCTTGGTAGTTTTGCCATACCACAATATATGTTGAAAATATTATCTAATTAAAATAATATAATTATATAATAAGGATGGACTAAATTGCAAAAGCTAAAACTACATGGCTTTAATAATCTTACTAAAAGCCTAAGTTTTTGTATTTATGATATCTGTTATGCAAAAACAGTGAATGATCGTAAGGCATATATAAACTATATTGATGAGCAATATAATGCTATAAGGCTAACTGAAATTCTTAACGAAACATCTACAATTATTGGTGCTAACGTATTAAATATTGCTAGACAAGATTACAATCCTCAAGGAGCAAGTGTAACGCTACTCATTAGTGAAGATCCCATTAACATTATACGAATTAATAATTCTGAGCAACTAGGACCCTTACCAAAGGATATTGTATTTCATCTAGATAAAAGTCATATATGTGTTCATACTTATCCAGAAAGCCATCCTGAAGCAGGACTATGTACCTTTAGAGCAGATATTGAAGTATCTACTTGTGGAGTTATTTCACCTTTAAAAGCTTTAAATTATTTAATTTATAAGTTAGAATCTGATATTGTTACCATTGATTATCGCGTACGGGGTTTTACTAGAGATATACATGGTATTAAACATTTTATTGATCATGATATCAATTCTATCCAAAATTTTATTACTGAAGATATTCAATTAAAATATGAAATGACAGATGTAAATATTTATCAAGAAAATTTCTTTCATACTAGAATGATTCTTAAAGAATTTGATTTAAAACATTATTTATTTAATGCCTTACCTGAAAATTTAAGTATTGAAGAATGCCAAAAAATTTCCAGTTTTTTATGTAAAGAAATGCGTGAAATTTACTATGGTTGCAATATTTAACCCCCAGATTTTATAGTAAATTATGAATGACATAAATCTAAGTGTTTTTAAAAGAAAGATTAACGCTTCTGTTTAGAGCTTAAAATGATTTTTATGTTTGAGATTTAGTAAATCCGTAACAGTTCCTTGAATCATTTCAGCAGTCCTTCCAATGGATTCATGTAAAGTAGGATGTGCATGAATCGTAAGAGCAATATCTTCAACATCACATCCCATTTCAATAGCTAAGTTAATTTCACCTAATAATTCGCTTCCATTTTTACCAACAATAGCTCCACCAATAATCCGATTTTCAGCATTAAAAATTAGTTTAGTTGCTCCTTCTGAACAATCAGAAGCAAGAGCACGTCCTAAGGCAATCCAAGGAAATACAGCTATATCATAATTAATTCCCAGTTTTTTAGCTTCTTGTTCTGTAATTCCAGTCCATGCCAATTCTGGTTCAGTATATATTACTGAAGGTATAACTTTTGGCTCAAAGTAATGCTTATTGCCAGCAATGACTTCTGCTGCTATATGCCCTTCATGTATCCCTTTATGTGCTAACATTGGTTGTCCAATAATATCGCCAATAGCATAAATATGTGGAATATTAGTACGCATTTGTTTATCAACTATAATAAATCCATGTGGATCTAAATTGATGTCGGCTAAGGTTAGATCAAGTAATTGATAATTAGGTATTCTACCAACTGCGATTAATATCGCATCATATTGAGGAGGGGTATAGATTTTTTTAGCATCTTGCATTTTTACTAATATGCCAGTACTACTATATTCTGTAGCAATAATCTTGGTTTCTAGCATTAAATTAAATTTTTTTCGGATTTGTCGTGTATAAATATCTATAATATCTTTATCAGTACCAGGTACTAACTGATTTTGTATTTCTACTATATCAATTTTAGATCCTAGAGCATGATAAATAGTACCCATTTCTAACCCAATAATACCTCCACCTATAATTAATAATCTAGATGGAATAGTTTTTAATTCTAAAGCATCCGTAGAATCCCATACTCTAGAATCATTATAATCTATAAATGGTACTTTAGTAGCACGAGATCCTGTAGCAATGATTGCATGTTCAAATTTAATCTTAGTGATTAAATTATTTTGATTGACTAATAAGGTATTTCTATTGTAAAATTTGCCAATTCCATTAACTAAAAGTACTTTACGACGTTTGGCCATAAAAGCTAAACCATCAGTTAATTTCTTTACTACTCCTACTTTCCAAGAACATATTTTATCCAAATTAATAAAAGGTATCTCGCTAATAATTCCATTATTATTAAGTTTTTTTGATTCATCAATAAAATTAGCTATATTTAATAATGTTTTTGAAGGTATGCATCCTACATTAAGACAAACACCACCTAAGGTATTATAACGTTCAACTAAAATTGTCGATAATCCTAAATCAGCACAACGGAATGCGGCCGAATAACCTGCTGGTCCACTTCCAATTACTACTACGTTAGTAGTAAGATCTTTGTTCATCTTTAACCTCTAAAATATCAAATAAATAATTTATCCTAAATATTTTACATAAGCAGATGTCTAATATCTGCCATTATTTTACTTATATAAGTAATAAACCGCGCACCTGCGGCACCATCAATAACTCGATGATCATAAGATAATGAAAGTGGTAATATTATTCTAGGTATAAATTTTTTACCATTCCAGAATGGTTTAGTTAAACTTTTAGAAATACCAAGAATAGCGACTTCAGGAGCATTAATAATTGGAGTGAAAAAACTTCCACCAATATTACCAATATTAGATATAGTAAAGCAACTTCCTTGCATTTCAGCTAATTTTAGCTCACCATTACGCGCTTTTTTAGCAATTAATTTAATTTCACGTGATAATTCAATAAGATTTTTTTGATTAGTGTTATAAATTACCGGAACTAATAATCCATTTGGAGTATCAACTGCTAAACCAATATTAATATATTTTTTAATAGTTAATTCTTCTCCATTTTCGGAGATTGAACTATTAAAATATGGGAAAATTTCTAAAGCTTTAGTAACAGCTTTAATTACAAATACTAAAGTTGTAATGTTGATATCATTATGTTGAAGATCTTCATTTTGTTGTTGGCGAAATTTTTCTAATTCAGTAATATCTGCTTCATCATGTTGTGTTACATGTGGAATACTAATGCTATTACGAAGTAAATTTCTTGCAGAAATTCTATTAATTCGTCCTATTTGGAGAATTTCAGTTTTTCCGTATTTACTAAATTCTACTTGAGGCCATTCTGAAATTGGCTTATCTTTAGATTGGATTACCTTTCTAATATAGGTATTAATATCTTCTTTTAAAATGCGATTTTTTGGTCCAGATCCTTGAATTTTAGATAAATCTATACATAATTTACGTGCCAGACGGCGGATTAAAGGACTTGCATGGATCACTAATCTGTCATTAATAATTTCTTTATTTTCTATGAAAAAAAAAGTTTTATTAATTTTATCTACGGTAGTAGAAATTTCATTAGTAATTGAATCGATAATCATAATAACATCACCACTGGTAATTTTATCACCTAGAGCCACTTTTACTTCTTTTACTATTCCTTTTTCTGTAGAAGGTATTTCAATTAAAGCTTTATCGCCTTCAAGGGTAATTAACGGTTGTTCATTATCGATCATATCCCCAGATTTAATTCTAATTTCAGTTACTTGTAATTCTTCTATACCAAGATTAGGTACCTTAATTTCAAGTAACATAAATATTTAATCTCTTAAGTTAAACGAGGATTAATTTTTTCAACATCAAGATTAAATTTATTAATGACTTCTAAAACTAATTTATGGCTAATATCACCATTTTTACTTAATTCACTAAGAGCAGCAACCACTATATAATAAACATCAACTTCAAAATAATGTCGTAAATTATCACGACTATCAGAACGGCCAAATCCATCTGTTCCTAATACTCGATAACTTTTGGCGGGTATATAATTACTAATTTGCTCTGCAAAGAGTTTCATATAATCTGTTGTAGCAACTGCAGGTGCTTCATTAAGTAATTGAGCTACATATGGAATATGAGGATCATCAGTAGGATGGAGCATATTCCAACGTTCACAATCTTGACCATCACGAGCGATTTCAGTAAAAGAGGTTACGCTATAAACATCACTAGCTATATGATAATCTTTAGCTAGAATTTTTGCAGCAGATCTTACATGTCTTAACATAGCACCAGAACCTAAAAGTTGTATTTTTGCTTGATTTCCATAAAAATGTTCTATTTTATAAATTCCTTTGCGAATACCTTCTTCCACACCATGTGGAATCTTAGGCATGATATAGTTTTCATTTAAAGTTGTTATATAATAATATATATTTTCTTGTTTTTCCCCATACATGCGTTGACAACCGTCATGTATAATGATGGCTAATTCATAAGCATAAGCTGGATCATAAGAAATACAATTAGGAATTGTCAAAGCTTGAATATGACTATGTCCATCTTCATGTTGTAATCCTTCTCCATTAAGTGTAGTTCTCCCAGAAGTTGCTCCAATTAAAAAACCCCGTGCTTGTTGATCTCCTGCTGCCCAACATAAATCACCAATACGTTGAAATCCAAAAATAGAGTAATAAATATAAAATGGAATCATAGGAAGATCATTGGTACTATAAGAAGTGGCCGCTGCTAACCAAGATGCTATCGCACCTAATTCATTAATACCTTCTTGTAAAATTTGTCCTTTTTCATCTTCTCTATAATAAGAGAAGTGTTCTATATCTTGGGGTATATATTTTTGACCATTGGGATTATAAATTCCAATCTTACGAAATAATCCCTCCATACCAAAAGTACGAGCTTCATCTGCAATAATTAACACTAAACGATTTCTCAATGAAGTATTTCTTAACATTAAATTAAAAGCTTTAACAAATGCTACAGTAGTAGATATAGGTTTAACTTGTTCTTTTAATAAAGAATCGAAATCATTTAATTTAGGTATTTTAAGTTTTTCAGAAAATTTTAATTTGCGAATAGGTAGATATCCACCTAACTTTTTACGACATCTGTGCAGATAAACGTATTCTTTTGAATTTTTCTTCAAAGTAAGAAATGGTAATTTTTCAAGATCATTATCATCTACCGGTAGATTAAATCTATTACGGATATATCGTAATCCATCAAGGTTAATATTTTTTATCTGGTGAGCAATATTTTTACCTTCAGCAAAGTCACCCATGCCATAACCTTTTATAGTATGAGCTAAAATAACTACTGGTTGATTCTTAGTTTCACTAGCTTTTTTTAAAGCATTATAAATTTTTTGAGGATCATGACCCCCTCTATTTAATTCCCAAATTTCATCATCTGTCATATTTTTAACCAGTGCTTGAGTTTCTGTATATTTTCCAAAAAAATGTTTTCTTACATAAGCACCATTTTTAGACTTAAAATTTTGATAATCACCGTCTCGTGTTTCGTTCATTAATTTAATTAATTTACCACTAGTATCATTAGATAATAATTTATCCCATTTACCACCCCAAATAATTTTAATTACTTTCCATCCAGCACCTTCAAAAATATTCGATAACTCATTAATAATTTTACCATTTCCTGTGACTGGTCCATCTAAACCTTGAAGATTACAGTTGATAATGAAGCAGAGATTATCTAATTGGGCTCTACTCGCTACATTAATTAATCCTTTAGATTCTACTTCTTCCATTTCACCATCTCCTAGAAAAGCATAGACAGTTTGTGCAGAGGTATCTTTTAAACCTCGATGATATAGGTATTTTAAAAATTTAGCTTGATAAATTGCACTAATGGCACCTAATCCCATAGAAACTGTTGGAAATTGCCAAAATTCTGGCATTAATTTTGGATGAGGATAGGAAGGTAGACCATTTCCATTCACTTCTTGACGGAAATTATTGAGTTGTTCTTCTGTTAAACGACCTTCAAGAAAAGCTCGAGCATAAATACCTGGAGCTATATGACCTTGGAAATATACTAAATCGCCACCATCTAAATTATTAGAAGCTCGGAAAAAATGATTAAAACACACTTCATAAAGTGCAGCTGAAGATTGAAAAGAAGCTATATGACCACCTAAATCTAATTGTTTTTGCGAAGCTCTTAGAACCATTATAATTGCATTCCATCTTATAAAAGATTTTATTCTTCGCTCTAATTTTTGATCTCCTGGATAGGGTACTTCATTTTCAACAGATATAGTATTAATATAATTATTAATTATAGGATGGACTTTAACACCATTTTGACGTGCTTTTATTATGATTCTTTCTATTAAATATAGAGCACGTTCTACTCCTTCTTTCAAAATTACTGATTCAATTGCCTGTTCCCATTCATGAGTTTCTACAGGATCTAAGTCATTGAATGAATTTCTTAACATGGCTAGTTAATTTTTCTCCAGTTATAAAACTAATCTCGTTATCTGTAGATAAAAATTAGTGCATTATTAAACATTAATATTACTAATGTTAATAAAGTTTGATAGTAGTCATGACTAATTAGCTTATTTAAAATTAATAGATAATATCATTTATTAAATATTTCCTATAGAAAATATTTCTATAACTTAATTTTGTTAGAAAATAATATTAAATTTGTATAAAAATTGATTCTTAACAAGCATTTTCTAAAAATTTTTAGATGAGATCTAATCAATAGGTTATTCAAATGGCAAGAATACTTAAAATAAATTATACAATTGAATGGTTTTTATCTTATTGCCATATTTATAAATATCCCACACATAGAATATTATTTAATATAGGAAATAAAACTGAGACGCTTTATTATATTATTAAAGGAGTTCTAATAAAATTTTTAAAAGATGAAGAAGGTAAGGAAATTATAATTTCTTATTTTAAGAAAGGTGATTTTATAGGTAAATTAGGTCTTTTTGAATATAGTATTTTAACTAGTACATGGGTAAAAACTAAAACTAAGTGTGAAATTGCTGAAATTTCTTATGAAAAATTTAGAAAAATTATACAAATTAATCCAAATATTTTAATGTATATTTCTTCACAAATCGCATATCAACTTCATGGTAGCTACGAAAAAATTATTAACTTAGCTTTTTTTAATGTTAAAGCACGAATTGTACAAACCTTATTATTTTTAGCAAGACAACCTGATGCTATGACTCATCCTCATGGAATACAAATTAGAATTACTAGGCAGGAAATTGGTCAAATCGTTGGATGCTCTCGTGAAACTGTTGGCCGAATATTAAAACTTCTAGAAATAAAAAATTTAATTAAGGCTCGTGGACAAAATATTATTATTTATGGTAAACGTTAATATGGATATTCATTTATATAAATAAAATTTTTAGAACTATGTGATGCTAACTAGTCTAATTTGCTTAATTAACTTTTTAAAATTATTTAATCTTGCAGTTAGTATTAATTAAAATTATTTAATGATATTTTATTAGAAAATTTCTAGGTATAATTTAGAGGTTAATTTTATGCGTTTTGTTTTATTAGTTACTGGACCTGCATATGGTACTCAAAATGCTACTAGTGCTTTTTTATTTGCTAAAGCTCTAATTTCAAATAATCATCAATTATTATGTGTATTTTTTTATGGTGAAGGTATCTCTAATGCTAATAGATTAACTAGCCCAGCTAGTGATGAATTTGACTTAGTAAGAGCCTGGAAAAAACTTCATATGGAACAAGGAGTTAATTTATATGTGTGCTCTTCAGCTGCCATGCGTAGAGGATTAATTAATATCCAATCATTTCCTAAAACCATT
Organism: Candidatus Dasytiphilus stammeri; assembly: GCA_045690005.1. Classification (GTDB taxonomy): domain Bacteria; phylum Pseudomonadota; class Gammaproteobacteria; order Enterobacterales; family Enterobacteriaceae; genus Dasytiphilus; species Dasytiphilus stammeri_P. Next base: position 478,865 of record CP145881.1, read on the forward strand.
AGCTATAAGCCAAACATTGTTAGTAATTTACAATCTGGTTTTGTTATGACTGGATTAAGTACATTAGCTCAAACTATTTTACAGTGTGATCGTTTAGTTCAATTTTAATGAATAGTGTTGCAATCATTTTTTCTCATTCACCACATGGTAGTAGTAGTGGACGAGAAGGTTTAGATTTAATTTTAGCAAATTTATTTTTTCCTAAAAAACTTGGATTATTTTTTATTGGAGATGGAGTATTTCAATTAAATCTTAATCAAGAGACAGATCTTATATTATCCCGTAATTATATTACTACTTTTAAACTATTAGATTTATATAAAATTTCTTCTTATGTATGTTCTACATCATTAAATGAAAGAGGATTAAAAATTGAAGATCAACGAATTATTCCCGTTCAGATAGTTTCAGAAAAAAGATTACGTATTCTTATTAAAGAATTTAAGATAATTATCAATTTCTGATCATAAGACGTGTTACACATATTATTTAATTCTCCTTATCATTGTGATTTTTCTACATTACTGCGAATATTATCATCAGATGATGAAATCTTATTAGTACAGGATGGAGTAATTTTAGCTTTGGAAGGTAGTCGGAAATTAAATAGTCTAAAAAAATATTCTGTTAATCTCTTTGTATTAAGAGATGATGTTATGGCTAGGGGTTTATTATCAAAAATATCTTCTTCAATTTTATTAGTGAGTTATGATGAATTCGTAAAGTTAACTGTACTCCATGTTAATTTAATATCTTGGTGATTAGTAGCACTGTGTAATTGACACAATGATATCTCCCATTTAAACTTACAGTTTTTATTATAAATAAGGGAAAGTTTAATGGTAACAATTAATCAACTAGTTAGAAAAAAAAGGAGGGCTAAGGTTACTAAGACTAATGTTCCAGCACTACAATCTTGTCCTCAAAAAAGAGGAGTATGTACTCGTGTATATACAACAACTCCTAAAAAGCCTAATTCAGCTTTACGAAAAGTTTGTAGGGTTCGTTTAACTAATGGTTTTGAAGTTACTTCATATATTGGTGGGGAAGGACATAATCTTCAAGAACATTCTGTAGTTTTAATTCGTGGGGGGCGTGTTAAAGATTTACCTGGAGTACGTTACCACACAATACGGGGTACGTTAGATTGTTCGGGTGTTAAAGATCGCCAAAGAGGACGTTCTAAATATGGTGTTAAGAAGCAAAAAAATTAAATTTATATGTTATGTTGTAGTTGTATCATGGGAGTATTATCATGGCGCGTCGTCGTATTATTGGTCAACGTGTAATTATGCCTGAACCTAAATTAGGTTCGCAATTATTAGCAAAATTCATGAATGTTTTAATGAAAAATGGGAAGAAATCTATTTCGGAAAAAATTGTCTATACAGCTTTAGATATCTTGATTCAACATTCTGGAAAAGCTCCTTTAGAAGCATTTGAAACTGCCTTAAATCATGTACGTCCGATTGTAGAAGTTAAATCACGTAGAGTAGGAGGGTCTACTTATCAAGTCCCTGTAGAAGTTAGACCTATTCGTAGTGATGCATTAGCAATGCGTTGGATAATAGAAGCCGCTCGTCAAAGAAATGATAAATCGATGGCATTACGCTTAGCTAAAGAACTCATTGATGCTCTCGAAAATAAAGGAACGGCCGTTAAAAAACGTGAAGAAGTTCATCGGATGGCAGATGCTAATAAGGCTTTTGCACATTACCGTTGGTAAGCTCGATCAATTATAATTAGTTTAATTTAGATCAAAATATTAGAGGAATAAAATGGCGCGAACAACACCTATTACATGTTATCGTAATATCGGTATTAGTGCACATATTGATGCTGGAAAAACTACAACTACTGAAAGAATTTTATTCTATACCGGAGTTAATCATAAAATTGGTGAAGTTCATGATGGCGCTGCTACAATGGATTGGATGGAACAGGAACAAGAACGTGGTATTACCATTACTTCCGCAGCAACTACAGCATTTTGGTGTGGAATGGCTAAACAATTTTCATCTCATAGAATCAATATTATTGATACTCCTGGACATGTAGATTTTACTATTGAAGTAGAGCGATCTCTGCGTGTATTAGATGGTGTTGTTATGGTATATTGTGCTGTTGGAGGTGTTCAACCTCAATCTGAAACAGTATGGAGACAGGCTAATAAATATAATGTTCCTAGAATTGCATTTATTAATAAAATGGATCGCATTGGAGCTAATTTTTTTAAAGTGGTTAATCAAATTAAAAATAAATTAGCTACTAATACTGTACCCATTCAATTAGCTATCGGTGCTGAAGAAAAATTTACGGGTGTTATTGATCTTATTAAAATGAAAGCTATAAATTGGAATGATAGCGATCAAGGAGTAAGCTTTGTCTATGAAGAGATTCCATCTCAAATGCAACCATTAGCTTTAGAGTGGCATACTAAATTAGTAGAATCAGCCGTTGAAACTTCAGAAAAATTAATGGATAAATATTTAGATGGAAAAGAAATTACAGAATTAGAAATTAAAAATGCCTTACGTCAAAGAGTTATAAATAATGAAATTACCTTAATAACTTGTGGCTCAGCTTTTAAAAATAAAGGAGTACAGGCTTTACTAGATGCAATTATAGAATATTTACCAGCACCGTTAGATATTCCTGCAATTAAAGGTGTCCCCCTAGCTAATGATGCCGTTATTCTTCGTCATTCAGATGATAAAGAGTCTTTTTCTGCTTTAGCATTTAAAATCGCCTCTGATCCATTTGTAGGTAATTTAACTTTTTTTAGAGTATATTCGGGAGTTGTTAACTCAGGAGATGTAGTACTTAATTCTGTAAAATTACAAAAGGAACGTTTTGGTCGCATAGTACAAATGCATGCTAATAAAAGAGAAGAAATTAAAGAAGTACGAGCAGGTGATATAGCTGCGGCGATTGGTTTAAAAAATGTAACTACAGGTGATACTCTTTGTGATCCTAATAATCCAATTATTCTAGAAAAAATGGATTTTCCAGAACCAGTAATTTCAGTAGCAGTCGAACCAAAAACTAAAGTAGATCAAGAAAAAATGAGTTTAGCTTTAAATAAATTAGCTAAGGAAGATCCTTCTTTTCATGTATGGTCAGATGAGGAATCTGGACAGACTATTGTGGCCGGAATGGGCGAATTACATTTAGAAATTCTAATAGATAGAATGCGTCGTGAATTTAATATTCAATCTAACATAGGAAAACCTCAAGTTGCTTATCGTGAAACCATTAGAGGCTCCATTAAGCAAGAAGGTAAATATATTAGACAATCAGGTGGACGTGGTCAATTTGGTCATGTATGGTTAAAAATTGAACCTTTAGAATCTAGTAAAAAAACTTATGAATTTGTTAATGCTATTGTTGGTGGAGTAGTACCTAAAGAGTATATTCCTGCTGTAGATAAGGGAATTCAAGAACAGATTAATAATGGTGTTATAGCAGGATATCCCGTAATTAATGTTAAAGTAACTCTCTTTGATGGTTCCTATCATGAAGTTGATTCTTCAGAAATTGCTTTTAAAATAGCCGCTTCATTAGCCTTTAAAGAAGGATTTAGAAAAGCAAATCCAGTTATACTTGAACCGATAATGAAAGTTGAAATAGAAATGCCTAAAGATTATATGGGCGATGTAATTGGTGACATAAATCGTCGACGTGGAATTATTGAAAATATGCAAGATGCTTTTCCAATTCAAATAGTTAGTGCTCAAGTACCTTTATCTGAAATGTTTGGATATGCTACAGATCTACGTTCTCAAACTCAAGGACGTGCTTCCTATTCTATGGAATTTCTTAAGTATCATGAAGTACCTACTCATATTGCACATAATATTATTGAATCACGTAAAGAATGAATTTTAATCAAATTATTTTAGTAAAGGAATTTTATAGTGTCTAAAGAAAAATTTGAACGTAAAAAACCACATGTGAACGTAGGTACCATAGGTCATGTAGATCATGGTAAAACTACTTTAACAGCTGCTATTACAACTATCTTAGCAAAGAAGTACGGCGGTACRGCTTGTGCTTTTGATCAAATTGATAATGCTCCAGAAGAGAAAGCTCGTGGTATTACTATTAATACATCTCATGTAGAGTATGATACTCYAAATCGTCATTATGCRCATGTGGATTGTCCAGGTCATGCGGATTATGTAAAAAATATGATCAGCGGAGCGGCTCAAATGGACGGAGCGATTTTAGTAGTTGCAGCTACTGATGGTCCGATGCCACAAACGCGTGAGCATATTTTATTAGCTCGTCAGGTAGGTGTTCCTTATATTATAGTATTCTTAAATAAATGTGATATGGTCGATGATGAAGAGCTTCTAGAGTTAGTAGAAATGGAAGTACGTGAGTTACTATCACAGTATGATTTTCCAGGTGAACATACGCCAATAATCCGAGGCTCGGCTTTGAAAGCATTGGAAGGTGATATCAAATGGGAAGCCAAAATTGTTGAATTAGCCGATTATTTAGATAATTATATCCCTGAACCCAAACGTGCAATTGATAAGCCTTTCCTATTACCCATTGAAGATGTCTTCTCTATATCGGGCCGTGGTACGGTAGTAACTGGACGTGTAGAAAGTGGTATTATAAAAGTCGGGGATGAAGTAGAAATAGTAGGTATTAAGGATACTGTCAAATCTACTTGTACTGGAGTAGAAATGTTCCGTAAGTTATTAGATGAAGGAAGAGCCGGTGAAAATATTGGTATTCTTTTGCGAGGAATTAAACGTGAAGATATTGAACGAGGACAAGTGTTAGCTAAACCTAATTCAATCCAACCCCATACTAAGTTTGAATCTGAAGTATATGTTCTTACTAAAGAAGAAGGAGGTAGACATACTCCATTCTTTAATGGTTATCGACCACAGTTTTATTTTCGGACTACTGATGTGACAGGTAGTGTAATCTTACCAAATAATGTAGAAATGGTTATGCCTGGAGATAATATTAAAATATCGGTGACGCTAATTTATCCAGTTGCTATGGATGAGGGACTACGGTTTGCTATTAGAGAAGGAGGACATACCGTAGGAGCTGGTATAGTAACTAAAGTTTGTAAATAATCTTATCTTAATGATAAGACTCTTATTAAGATATTATACTTGAAATTTTAAAACTTTTAATTTATCATTCAAAGGTTTTGGTAGCTTTATTAGCTATAGATTATAATACGCTAATCAATAATATAACCCAATTATGTATTAGTTGGGGTATTTTCTTTCATTAAAATAAATGGAGCTTCGGTATCATGCAGAACCAAAGAATCCGTATTCGCCTGAAGGCTTTCGATCACCGTCTTATTGATCAATCAACCTCTGAAATTGTTGAAACTGCAAAACGTACTGGAGCACAAGTACGTGGTCCAATTCCTCTACCCACTGATAAGGAAAGATTTACAGTTTTAATTTCTCCACATGTTAATAAAGATGCTCGTGATCAATATGAAATACGTACTCATAAGCGTCTGGTAGATATTGTGCAACCCACCGAAAAAACAGTGGATGCCCTTATGCGTCTTGATCTAGCGGCCGGAGTAGATGTGCAAATTAGTTTAAGATAAGAAGGAGATAAAATTGGTTGGTTTAGTTGGCAAAAAAATAGGTATGACTAGGATTTATACTAAAGATGGGATATCTATACCTGTAACTTTAATTAAATTTGAAGTTAATTATATTACACAAATTAAAAAAATAGAAAAAGAAGGGTATCGTGCTATTCAAGTGACTACTGGAAAAAAAAAATTAAATAAAATTTCTAAACCCGAAATAGGTCACTTTGCTAAATCTGGAATAATAATTGGTAGGGGTTTATGGGAATTTAAATTATCCGCTCTTGATCCGATTTTTAGTATTGGTCAAATTTTAACTGTTGAAATATTTACTAATATTCCTAAAGTAGATATAACTGGAATATCTAAAGGTAAGGGATTTACTGGTACGGTAAAGCGATGGAATTTTAAAACTCAAGATGCTACTCATGGTAATTCTTTATCTCATCGTGTTCCAGGTTCGATTGGTCAAAATCAAACTCCTGGTAGAGTATTTAAAGGTAAAAAAATGGCAGGAAGATTAGGTTATTCAAAAGTTACACTTCAAAACTTAAATATTATTCGGGTTGATATAGAAAATAATTTTTTATTAGTAAAAGGTTCAATACCAGGAGCAACTGGTAGTGATATTATTGTTAAACCAGCTATTAAACTATTATAATATAGGAGATAGATAGGGATGGAATTAATTGTTCAAGATTCACCAACCCTACTTACTGTTTCGGATAGTAAATTTGGAAAAAAATTTAATGCTTCTTTAGTACATCAAGTAATAGTTAGTTATACTGCTAAAATACGTCAGGGTACGAAAGCTCAAAAGAGTCGTGGTGATGTACAAGCATCTAAAAAAAAACCATGGCGTCAAAAAGGTACTGGTAGGGCACGTGCTGGCTCAGTTGCAAGTCCTATTTGGCGTTCTGGAGGAGTAACCTTTGCTGCAAAACCTAAAAAATTTAATCCTAAAATTAATAAAAAAATGTATCAAGGCGCTTTAAAGAGTATTATTTCTGAATTAATAAGACAAAATCGTCTTTACCTATTTAAAAATTTTTTTATATCAGAACCTAAAACTAAATTTTTAGTACAAAAATTGAAAAATCTTCAATTTAATGATGTAATGATTTACACTGGTAGTATCAATACTAACTTAATTTTCGCGGCTCGTAATTTATATGGTATTGATGTACGCGATATAACTACTATTGATCCTATCAGTTTAATAGCTTTTGATAAAGTTATTATGACTATTGAAGCTATTCAAAAACTTGAAGAGGTGCTAACATGATTTCGGATGAACGGTTAATGGAAATATTACATACTCCTCACCTCTCTGAAAAAGCCTCAATTTGTGAAAAAAATCATACAATGGTATTTAAAGTAGCTAGGGATTCTTCTAAGTTGGAAATTAAATTGGCTATAAAAAAAATATTCAATGTTACTGTAATAAAAGTTAATACTCTAATAGTTAAGGGAAAAAAGAAACGTTATGGTAAATATCCTGGAAAAAAAAATAATTGGAAAAAAGCTTATATAACCTTACATCAGGATCATAAAATTAATATTTCAAATCCTACCGAAAAATTATCATAGTTTAATTATAAATATACAAAATAGATAATGAAAATCATAAAATGTAATCCTACTTCTCCAGGACGTCGTCATGTAATCAAGGTAGTTAACTGTAATTTACATAAGGGAAAACCTTTTAATCCATTGTTAGAGACTAAAATTAAAAGTGGTGGTCGTAACAATAATGGACATATTACAATGCGCCATATTGGTGGAGGTCATAAAAAAAAATATCGTTATATTGATTTCAAAAGAAATAAGGATGGTATAAGTGCTATTGTTGAAAGATTAGAATATGATCCTAATAGATCAGCTAATATTGCACTGGTTTTGTATAGTGATGGTGAACGTCGTTATATTTTAGCACCAAAGGGTTTGAAAATAGGAGATCAAATTGATTCGGGAAAAAATGTTTCTATAAAAAGAGGTAATAGTTTACCGATGTGTAATATTCCCGTAGGAAGTATAGTGCATAATGTAGAAATTAAACCAGGAAAAGGTGGTCAATTGGCTCGTTCGGCCGGATCATATGTACAAATTATTGCTAGAGATAGTTCTTATGTAACTTTGAGATTACGTTCTGGAGAGGTACGTTATATAAAATCCGTTTGTCGAGCAACCATTGGTGAAATTGGAAATACTGAACATATGTTACGTAGTTTAGGTAAAGCCGGAGTAAAACGGTGGCAAGGAATTCGTCCGACAGTTCGTGGTACGGCTATGAATCCTATTGATCATCCTCATGGAGGAGGTGAGGGGAAAAATTTTGGCAAGCATCCAGTGACTCCTTGGGGAATTCAAACTAAAGGAAAAAAAACCCGTCACAATAAGCTTACTAATAAATTTATTATACGCAGACGCAGTAAGTAATTTTAGAGGAAATTATATTTATGCCTCGTTCTCTCAAAAAAGGTCCTTTTATAGATTTACATTTATTAAAAAAAGTAGAAAAAGCATTAGAAAACCGGGATAAAAGACCATTAAAAACTTGGTCACGTCGTTCAACTATCTTTCCTAGTATGATTGGACTAACAATTGCTATTCACAATGGGCGTAAACATATTCCGATTTTTATTACGGATGAAATGGTTGGTCATAAATTGGGTGAATTTGTACCAACACGTACTTATCGAAATCATATAGCGGATAAAAAAACAAAGAAAACGATAATAAATAAGGAAGAAAAAATTAAAGGATAAAATAAATGGAAAGTTTTGCTAAATATTGTCATGCCCATTCTTCGGCGCAAAAAGTGCGTATGGTTGTTAATCTTGTACGTGGTAAAACGGTATCACAAGCTTTACAGGTTCTAAATTATACTCAAAAAAAAACCGCTAAATTGGTAAAAAAAGTTTTAGAATCTGCGATTGCAAACGCCGAACATAACAATGGTATTGATATTGATAATTTAAAAATCTTGAGAATTATGGTTAATAAAGGATCTAATCATAAAAGATTAATGCCACGTGCTAAAGGACGTGCCGATCGGATTTTAAAACGTACTAGCCACATTACTGTGGTTATATCTGATAGCATTTGAGATTACTTCGGAGACTAATAATGGGTCAAAAAGTCAATCCCAATGGGATACGACTAGGTATAATAAAAAATTGGACATCTATTTGGTTTGCTACTACTAAAGATTTTGCTAAAAATTTAGAAAGTGATTATAAAGTTCGTCAATTTTTAAGTAAGGAACTTTTGAAAGCGTCAATTTCTAAAATTCTTATTGAACGTCCATCTAAAAGTATTCGGGTGAATATTCACACTGCTAGACCAGGAATTGTAATTGGTAAAAAAGGTGAAGATATAGAGAAATTACGTCAATGTATTGCTAAAATTGCTGGGGTGCCAGCTCAAATTAATATTACTGAAGTACGTAAACCTGAATTAGATGCCAAATTAGTTGCGGATAGTATTAAAACACAGTTAGAACGTCGTGTTATTTTTAGACGTGCTATGAAACGTGCGGTACAAAATGCTATACGATTAGGTGCTAAAGGTATAAAAGTAGAAGTTAGTGGAAGGTTAGGAGGAGCAGAGATAGCTCGTACTGAATGGTATCGCGAAGGTAGAGTTCCTCTACATACTTTAAGAGCAGATATCGATTATAGTGTATCTGAAGCATATACTACATATGGAGTAATCGGAGTTAAAGTGTGGATTTTTAAGGGAGAAATCTTAAATCAAAAAGATAGTATGAATTTAGAAAAACACTATACAAAAAAGAAAAAGTTATCACGTAGAAGCCGCAACTAAATAGGACATTATTGATGTTACAGCCAAAGCGGACAAAATTTAGAAAAATGCAAAAAGGAAGAAATCGGGGATTTTCTAATAACCAGATTGAATTTGGGAGTTTTGGATTAAAAGCTATTAGTCGTGGTCAATTAACTTCACGTCAAATTGAAGCGGCTCGTCGGGCTATGAATCGTGCTATTAAAAGGCAGGGTAAAATATGGATTCGAGTTTTTCCAGATAAACCAATAACTAAAAAACCATTAGAAGTACGCATGGGTAAGGGAAAAGGAAATGTTGAATATTGGGTTGCAGTTATTCAACCTGGTAAAATCATATATGAAATGGATGGTGTTAATGAAGATCTAGCTCGTGAAGCCTTTAAATTAGCATCTGCTAAACTTCCAGTGAAAACTATCTTTATTACTAAGGTACTAATATCATGAAATATCTAGAATTAAGTAAAAAAACTTCTCAAGAATTAAATCTTGAATTACTTAGTTTACAGCGTGAGAAATTTAGTTTACGTCTACAATTAAAAAATCGTCAATTACGACAAACTCATTTGATAAGAAATGTTCGTCGTAATCTAGCAAGAATTAAGACTTTGCTAAAATATAAGGAGAAAATTAATGCCGAATAATATTCGGATTCTGAAAGGAAGAATTATTAGCAATCTTATGCATAAATCTGCTACGGTCGCTATTGAACGCATTATCAAACATCCTCTATACGGTAAATTTATTAAACGTACTACTAAATTACATATACATGATGAAAATAATATTTGTAGAATTGGGGATCTTGTAGAAATAAAAGAATGTCGTCCTTTATCTAAAACAAAATCTTGGATTTTAATTCGTATTATAGAAAAATCGATGCTTTCCTAGTTAATATTTTAATAAATTTATTTAAAAAGGGTAAATTATGATCCAGGAACAAACTGTACTAGGCGTTGCAGATAATTCTGGTGCACGTAGTGTAATGTGCATCAAGGTACTTGGTGGATCACGTTGTCACTATGCTAATATAGGTGATTTAATTAAAATTTCAGTTAAAGATGCCATTCCTCGTGGAAAAGTTAAAAAAGGTGAAGTACTTAAAGCTCTTGTAGTTAGAACTAGGAAAGGAATCCGTCGTCAGGATGGATCTTTAATTCGTTTTGATAATAATGCTTGTGTATTACTAAATAATAATGAGCAACTAATTGGTACAAGAATATTTGGACCTCTTACTCGTGAATTAAGAATAGAAAAATTTATAAAAATTATTTCTTTAGCCCCGGAAGTTTTATAAAGGTAAAGTTATGGCAGCTAAAATACGTTATAATGATCAAGTTATTATTATTGCTGGAAAGGATAAAGGAAAACGAGGTAAAGTTAAAAAAGTATTATATAATGATAAAAATTGTAAAATTGTAGTAGAAGGAGTAAATTTAATAAAAAAACATCAAAAAGCGGTTCCTGCTATTAATAGATCGGGAGGTATAATTTTAACAGAAGCAGCAGTTCATATTTCGAATGTCGCAATTTATAATGTAACTATGGGTAAAGCTGATCGTATTGGATTCATATTTAAAGATGGAAAAAAACTGAGAATTTTAAAATCTAATAATCAAATTTTGGAGTGACAAAATGACAAGACTACATGATTATTATAAAAATCATGTTGTTAAAAAACTTATGAAAGAATTTAATTATCATTCTATCATGCAGGTTCCTAAATTAAAAAAAATTACATTAAATATGGGAGTAGGAGCAATACAATCGGACAAAAAGATCTTAGAAAATGCAATGGCTAATTTAGCAGCCATTTCAGGACAGAAACCCTTAATTACTAAAGCACGTAAATCTATTGCAGCTTTCAAAATTAGAAAAGGATATCCTATTGGATGTAAAGTTACTCTTCGGAATGAAAAAATGTGGGATTTTTTTGAACGTTTAATTTCTATTGCTCTACCACGCATTCGTGATTTTAGAGGATTATCTCTTAAATCTTTTGATGGATACGGTAACTATAGTATTGGTATTCGTGAACAAATTATTTTTCCTGAAATCATTTATGATAAAATAGATTGCCTTCGTGGTTTAGATATTACAATTACTACTACCGCTCCTTCTGATAAGGAAGGTTATTCTTTATTAGCGGCTTTTAATTTTCCATTTCGTAAATAAGAAATAAGGTAGAATATTACATGGCTAAAAGATCGATGATATTACGTGAAATAAAACGGGTAAAATTAGCTAATAAATTTTTAAAAAAACGTACTATTTTAAAATCTATTATTTCAAATATACATTTACCAAAAATAGATCGTTGGAAAGCAGTTTTACAATTGCAAACTTTTCCTAGGGATTCTAGCCCATCTCGTCAGCGTAATAGATGTCGTCAAACTGGTCGTCCTCATGCTTTTTTGCGAAAATTTGGATTAAGTCGTATTAAACTTAGGGAATCTGCCATGCGAGGAGAAATTCCTGGTCTTAAAAAAGCTAGTTGGTAATCAAAAAAAAGGAAATTTTATGAGTATGCAAGATCCAATCGCTGATATGATTACCCGTATTCGTAATGCTCAAATAGCAAAAAAAATTATGGTAACTATGCCTTCATCTAAAATAAAAGAAGCTATTGCTCAAGTTTTAAAAGAAGAAGGATATATTGAACAATATAGTATTGAAGGCGAAATTAAATTACAATTAATAATAAAACTAAAATATTATTTAGGGAAATCAGTTATAGAAAGTATTCATCGTGTTAGTAGACCTGGATTAAGAATCTATAAAAATAAGCATAATTTACCAAAAGTTATGGCCGGATTAGGAATTGCAATTGTTTCTACTTCTAAAGGTGTTATGGTAGATCGATCGGCCCGTAAAATGGGAATCGGTGGTGAAATTATATGCTGGGTAGCTTAAATTGGAGTAAAAATGTCTCGTGTTGCAAAATCACCTATTATAATTCCGTTAGACGTAAAAATAAATATTCATAATAAACTTATTTCAGTTATAGGAAAAAATGGAAGATTAACTAGGAAAATTCATGATGCAGTTAAAGTTGAAAATGTTGATAATACTCTAAAATTCTTTCCACATAAAGGGTTTTTAGATGGTTGGGCTCAGGCCGGAACTACTCGTGCTCTTATTAAAAACATGATTATTGGTGTTACTATAGGATTTATAAAAAAATTACAACTTATAGGAATAGGTTATCGTGCTTCAATTCAAGATAATTTATTAATATTAGCATTAGGTTTTTCTCATTTAATTGAACATAAAATACCAGATGGAATTATGGTTGAATGTCCTTCTCCAAATGAAATTATATTGAAAGGTGCCGATAAACAGCTTATTGGACAAGTTGCCGCAGATATCTATGCATATCGTAAGCCTGAACCTTACAAAGGAAAAGGAATTCGTTATACTGATAAAATCATCCGTACTAAAGAAGCGAAAAAAAAGTAAAATATGAATAAAAAATTATCTAGAATTCGTCGAGCTACACGCGCAAGATGTAAATTAAAGAAACTTAATGCTATTCGGTTAGTGATATATCGTACTCCACGTCATATATATGCACAAATTATAACTTCACAAAATTGTAATATTTTAGTTACTGCTTCTACTTTAGAAAAATCCATCCAAAAAAAATGTAAATATACGGGTAATAAAACTGCAGCATCAATAGTAGGTAGAATAGTAGCTGAAAGAGCAATTCATAAAGGGATTAAGACTGTTTCTTTAGATCGTTCTGGATTTTTATATCATGGACGCATAAAATCATTAGCTGATGCTGCTAGGGAAGTAGGTCTAAATTTTTAATATTTCTTAGTTCGTTAGTTTATATTAACTTAGGAATGAATATTATTCATGGCAAATTTGGAAAAAACAATTCACGAATTACAAGAAAGAATGATAACTCTTAATAGAGTTTCAAAAACTGTGAAAGGCGGAAGGGTTTTTAGTTTTGCGGCTTTAACTGTAGTTGGTGATAATAATGGACGAGTAGGATTCGGATATGGTAAGTCACGAGAAGTTCCAGTAGCTATACAAAAAGCAATGGAAAAAGCAAGACGTAATATGATTAATATTGCTTTAAATGAGGGAACTTTACAATATCCGATTGTAGGAATATATACGGGATCCCGGGTTTTTATGCAACCTGCTTCTAAGGGTACGGGTATTATTGCTGGTGGCGCAATGCGTGCAGTATTAGAAGTTGCTGGAGTTCATGATGTTTTAGCTAAATCCTATGGATCTACTAATCCTATTAATGTAGTTCGTGCTACTATTCAAGGACTTGTTAATATGAAGTCTCCAGAAATTATTGCTGCTAAAAGAGGAAAAAACCTTAATGAAATTTTCTAATAATCAATATGAAAAAACTATTAAAATTACTCAAAATCGTAGTGCTATTGGTAGATTAAAAAAACATAAAGCGACTTTACTTGGTTTAGGATTACGTCATATTGGACATACGGTAGAAAGAGAAGATACTCCTGCTATACGTGGTATGATTAAATCAATCTCTTATATGCTTTCTACTAAGGAGTAATATAAATGTATCTGAATACTTTATTTCCAGCAGTAGGATCTAAATATATAGCCAAACGTAGAGGACGTGGTATGGGTTGTGGGTTAGGTAAAACTGGAGGTTATGGTCATAAAGGACAAAATTCAAGATCTGGTGGAGGAGTAAAACGTGGTTTTGAAGGAGGACAGACTCCTTTGTATCGGAGATTACCTAAATTTGGATTTAATGCTCCTCAAATTAATCGCTATGCTGAAATTCGTCTTTCAGATTTACAAAAATTAAATATTAAAATTATAAATTTAAATATATTAAAAGCCGCTAAATTAATTAATCTTAATATTAAAAGAGCTAAAATAATTTTAGCTGGAAAGATTTATATTCCTATTACTGTTAGTGGATTAAAAGTAACTAAAGGTGCTAGTACTAGAATTAAAGCCGCTGGTGGTAATATTATTGAGGAATAAATAATAAATGACCAAGATCAGAAATCTGTCATCTGGATTGGATTTGTTAAGTACTCAAAACCGTTTTACTGAACTTAAACAGAGGTTGTTATTCGTTTTAATTGCATTACTAATTTTCAGGATTGGTTCTTTTATTCCTATACCTGGGATAGATGTATCCATACTTAATACATTACTTGAAAAACAACGTGGTACTCTTATTGAAATGTTTAATATGTTTTCAGGTGGTGCATTAAATCATGCGTCTATTTTTGCTCTTGGAATAATGCCATATATTTCAGCATCTATTATCATTCAGTTATTAACTGTAATGAATAAAAAGTTATCGGAAATAAAAAAAGAAGGTGAAATTGGCCGCCGGAAAATTAATAAATATATTAGATATACTACTTTAATATTAGCAATATTTCAATCGATAGGTATTGCAATTGCATTACCTAATATGTCAGGAATGCATGGACTAGTATTAGAATCAGGAATTTCTTTCTATTTTACCGCAATTATTAGTTTAGTTACGGGAACTATTCTTCTAATGTGGTTAGGAGAACAAATTACTGAGCGAGGAATAGGTAATGGTATTTCTGTTATAGTTTATGCTGGTATTGTTGCAGGATTACCTCCAACCGTAGCTAATACTCTTGAACAAGCACGTCAAGGTGAATTAAATTTAATATTATTAATACTAGTTAGTATTATCGCATTTATAGTGATTTTCTTTGTAGTATTTATGGAACGTGGACAAAGACGTATAACAGTACATTATGCTACTCGTCCTTATGGACGTAAATTTATGTTAAGTACATCACAAACTAATACACATTTACCATTAAAAGTTAACATGGCTGGAGTAATTCCAGCTATTTTTGCATCTAGTGTTATATTATTTCCTGCAACAATTTTATCATGGTTTGCTAATGGAACTAGTTTAAAATGGTTAACAAATATTGTGATATATTTACAACCTGGGCAATTTGTTTATATAATAGTTTATGCAACTGCTATAATTTTCTTCTGTTTTTTTTATACTGCTTTAGTATTTGATCCCAGTGAAACTGCGGATAATTTAAAAAAATCTGGAGCTTTTATACCAGGGATTCGTCCAGGTGAACAAACTGCTAAATATCTTGATAAGATTATGGTACGATTAACCTTAATTGGCGCCTTATATATTGCATTTATATGTTTAATACCAGAATTTCTACGATATTCCATTAAAGTTCCATTTAATTTTGGTGGTACCTCACTACTAATTGTAGTAGTTGTAGTAATAGATTTTATGATTCAAATTCAAACTATTATAATGTCTAAACAATATGAATCGGTTTTAAGAAAAGCAAAATTAAAAGGTTTTAATATTTGAATTAAGGAATGTTACAATGAAAGTTCGAACATCTATTAAAAAATTGTGTAGACATTGTAAAATTATTAAACGCACTGGTGTGTTGCGTGTGATTTGTATTCATCCTAAACATAAACAACGTCAGGGGTGAACATCTTAATGGTTTGTATTTTTATAATTTTAGGAGTATACAGTGACACGTATAGCAGGAGTTAATATTCCGGATAATAAGCCTGCCGTGGTTGCTTTAATGTCAATTTATGGTATAGGAAAAAACAATTCTAGAGCTATTTGTGCATCATTAGGTATTGCAGAATATAGTAGAATCAACCAATTATCGGAAGAAACTATTGAAAAATTACGTAATAAGATTACTCAATATACTATTGAAGGTGATTTGCGTCGTAAAATTAGTTTAAGTATTAAAAGGCTCATTGATCTTGGTTGCTACCGTGGTTTACGTCATCGCAAAGGACTTCCAGTACGTGGGCAGCGTACTAAAACTAATGCTCGTACCCGTAAGGGACCTAGAAAAGCTCTAAAAAAATAGTTTGTTTTCATGGTGTAGGAATAATATGGTAAAAACATCAACTAAAGTACGTAAACGAGTAAAAAAACAGATTTCCGATGCAGTAGCTCATATTCATGCTTCATTTAATAATACTATTGTTACTATTACTGACAGACAAGGTAATACATTAGCTTGGGCTACTTCTGGAGGATCAGGTTTTAGAGGTTCTAGAAAGTCCACTCCATTTGCAGCACAGATAGCAGCTGAGCATTGTGCAGAAGCAGTAAAAGATTATGGAATTAAAAATCTAGAAGTTATGATTAATGGTCCTGGTCCAGGACGTGAATCTAGCATTCGTGCCTTAAATGCTGCTGGATTTCGCATTATCAATATTATTGATGTGACACCTATCCCTCATAATGGTTGTCGTCCACCTAAAAAAAGACGTGTCTAAACTAAAATTTATTATTTTAGCCGATATAGTATTACCTTATCAATTTGCTGGAGATAAAAATGGCAAGATATTTAGGACCTAAACTAAAAATTAGTCGCCGTGAGGGTACTGATTTATTTTTAAAAACCGGTGTTAGGAGTATTGATTCTAAATGCAAAATTGATCGAATTCCCGGGCAGCATGGAACACGTAAATCACGTCTTTCTGATTATGGAATACAGTTACGTGAAAAACAAAAACTAAGACGCATATATGGTGTTCTAGAACGTCAGTTTCTTAATTATTATAAAAGAGCGGCTCGCCAAAAAGGTAATACTGGGGAAAACTTATTACTTATGCTTGAAGGACGTTTAGATAATGTTGTTTATCGTATGGGTTTTGCAGCCACTCGTGCAGAAGCTCGACAATTGGTAAGTCATAAATTAGTACTAGTAAATAACTTAGTTGTAAATATAGCTTCTTATCAAATTAATCCTAATGATATTATTAGAATACGTGATAAAGCCAAACAACAATCTAGGATCCATGCAGCACTAGAACTATCTGAGCAACGTGAAAAGACTGCTTGGTTAGATGTGAATATGTCTAAAATGGAAGGAATATTAAAATATTTACCAGATCGTACGGCTTTACCTAGAGATATTAATGAACACCTAATTGTTGAGCTGTACTCTAAATAACGAATTTTTATAAAATATAAGAGAGGACAGAATGCAGGGATATGTAACAGATCTTTTAAAACCTCAGTTAGTAAATATTGAGCAAAAGAGTCCTACACATGCAAGAGTCACTCTTGAACCATTAGAAAGAGGATTTGGACATACACTGGGGAATGCATTGCGACGAATTTTGCTATCTTCTTTACCTGGATATGCAGTAACAGAGGTCGAAATTGATGGGGTATTGCATGAATATAGTACTAAAGAAGGAATACAAGAAGACATATTAGAAATATTACTTAATCTTAAAGGATTAGCAATTAAAATTGAAAATAAAGAAAAGACGATTATTTCTATAAATAAATCTGGAATGGGTCCAGTAATAGCAGCTGATATTATTCATGATAATAATGTTGAAATTATAAATCCTCAACATGTAATTTGTCATTTAACAAACGAAAATACCATTCTTGATATGCGTATTAAAGTTGAACTTGGTCGCGGTTATATCCCTGCTTCCGCTAGAACATATAATACTAGTAATAATGGTCGCACTATTGGTCGGTTATTATTAGATGCTTGTTACAGTCCTATAGAACGTATAGTTTATAATGTAGAAGCCGCTAGGGTTGAGCAACGCACTGATTTAGATAAATTGATTATTGAAATGGAAACTAATGGTACTATTGATCCTGAAGAAGCCATTAGACGTGCTGCTACGATTTTAGCAGATCAATTAGAGGCATTTGTTGATTTACGTGATGTATGTAAGCCGGAAGTCAAAGAAGAAAAACCAGAACTTAATCCTATTTTATTACGGCCGGTTGATGATTTAGAATTAACTGTGAGATCTGCTAATTGTTTAAAAGCAGAAGCCGTACATTATATTGGTGATTTAGTACAACGTACAGAAGTGGAATTGCTTAAAACACCCAATTTAGGAAAAAAATCTCTTACTGAAATTAAAGATGTCTTAGCTTCTAGAGGACTTTCTTTAGGTATGCGTTTAGAAAATTGGCCTCCCTCTAAGATTAATGATTAATAATAAAGGAAATAATTATGCGTCATCGTAAAATTGGACGTAGATTAAATTGTAATGGTAGTCATCGCCGTGCCATATTTCGTAATATGACAGCTAGTTTAGTTTGCCATGAAAGAATTAAAACCACTTTAATAAAAGCTAAAGAATTGCGACGTATTATTGAACCATTAATCACTCTCTCTAAAATAGATAATACTGCTAACCGGCGGTTAGCATTTTCACGGATTCGTAATAATCAGGTACTACAAAAGTTATTTGATGAACTTGGACCGCGTTTTACTAAACGTCCTGGAGGATATACTCGTATCTTAAAATGTGGTTATCGACCTGGAGATAATGCTCCATTAGCATATCTAGAATTTATGGATAGAAAAATAACGATTAAATTAAAACCATCTAGTAGTACTCTAAATAATAATATGAAATAGATAATCTTTTAAGAAGATGTTAGGTTTATAACTAATCTTACATTTATATCATGATGTAAATGTAAAAATATTTCATGTTTTCCTATACTACGTAAAATCCCATCAGGTAAACGAATAGCATTTCGGGTGATTTGAATATCCTTTAAGTTAAGAGCATTAACTATGTCACGTGTGCCAATAGATCCGAATAATCGACCACTTTTACCAACTTTAGCTTTAATCTCAACTTCACCTATAGAATTAATTTTATCAGCTATTTTAAGAGCATTATTGAAACTTTCAAGTTTTTGTTTTTCTATTTCCCGGCAACGCATTTCAAAAGAATCTAAATTTTTTTTATTAGCAAGTACTGCCATACCTTGAGGAATTAAAAAATTTCGGGCATAACCCGCTTTAACATTAATTTTCTCACCAAAATTACCTAAATTTGTTACTTCTTTAAGTAAAATAATCTCCATGAGATTAATCCTTAAATTAAAATCATTGTTTATCAGAATAATGTAATAAAGATAAATAACGTGCCCTTTTTATGGCTCTAGCTAATTTTCTTTGATATTTTGCAGAGGTTCCTGTAATGCGACTTGGAACAATTTTACCACTTTCAGTGATATAACTTTTAAGTGTAGCAATATCTTTATAATCAATTTCTTTAATACCTTCTACCGTAAAACGACAGAACTTGCGTCGTCGCAAATAACGTGTCATTTATCTTTATCCTTAAATATAATCTATTTCATATGGAATATAATATTGTTTAACTAAATTATCATCAATTATTGATGATAATAATCAAATGATTTTCTAGCAATAATTTAAGCTTTAATACTTATTGAAATATCTTTATTATTGTTAGGTGGGACCCCATCACGTTTTTCTTCTGTACTGATTAAGGGAGAGGATTCTTTAATAGCATTTTTTACTTTAATAATTAGATTTCTAATAATAGCATCATTATAGCGGAAATGATTTGCGATTTCACTTCTAATTGATTTAGAAATTTCTACATTCATCAGAATATAATGAGCTTTATGTAATTTTTTAATTGGATAAGCTAATTGACGTCGTCCCCAATCTTCTAAACGATGTATTTTACCTTGATTATTAATTACCATATTAGAGTAATTTTTAATAAATTCAGGAATTTTTTCACTCTGGTCAGGATGTACCATAAAAATTATTTCATAATGATGCATGATAATTTATTCCTAATACATTAGCATTTAAAATCTTAATAATACAGGAATTACGATATCTTTTAATTATATATAAATCAAATTCAAGAGTCACTAAATCTATAAAATATTCTTTTATTTCTTAAAAATGGCGTTGACGAACCGCTTCAAAAAGACAAATACCGGTTGCTACGGAAACATTGAGTGATGATATCCTACCCATAGTAGGAATACTAATCAACTCATTACAGTATTTACATATTAAATTTCTTATTCCTTTAAATTCCGATCCCATAACTAATGCAGTAGCTCCAATCATATTACTTTGATATAAATTATGTTTCGAGTGTTCAGTTGTACCTATTATCCAAATTTGATGTTCCTGTATAATACGTAATATACGACTAATATTTGTAACACTAAACAAAGCTATGTTTTCTGTAGCACCACATGCTACTTTTTTTACTATAGGACTATTGACTTGTACTGAACGATCTTTAGGTATGATTACTGCATCTACTCCAGCCGCATTGGCACTTCTTAAACACGATCCTAGATTATATGGATCTGTAATCCTATCTAAAATTAAAATTAATGGGCTAGTTTTGTTTTTAATAAAAATTTTCAGATCTTTTTCTGAATAAATTGGTGCAGAATTAACTATAGCCATAATTCCTTGATGAACTAATCCTCCAGTTTTACTATTCATCCATTTACGACTTACTTGTTTTATTAATATACGATGTTGTTCTAATAACCAAATGATATTTTTCAATCTTAAATTAAATTCCCGACCCTTAATAATATATACCAATTGACATCTTTTAGGATTAGATTCGATAAATGCTTTTACTGCATGAATACCAAATATGATTTCTATCATATTAATTAATCATCATTTAATAATTAATACTTTAATTATCATGATTACTTTCAATCTTTAAAAGGATTATTTAAAATCATGATTTCACTGCGATCAGGACCTGTAGAAATTAAATCAATAGGAGTTCCCGTTAAAACTTCTATACGTTTAATATATTCACGAGCATAAGGTGTTAAAGAATCGAAATTTTTTATTCCATAAGTAGTGTCACTCCATCCAGGTAGTATCTCATATATTGGAGTAATAACTTCCCAATCTTCTACAGAGAATGGTGTATTTATTAATTTATTTCCATCTGCATTCCTATATGCTACACAAATTTTTAATTCTTTTAATCCATCTAGAACATCTAATTTGGTTAAACATAAACCTGATAGCGAATTAATTTGTATAGCACGTCGCATAGCAACAGCATCAAACCAGCCAACACGTCTTCGGCGACCAGTTGTCGCACCAAACTCATTTCCTTTGAAACAAATATATTCACCAATATTATCATTTAATTCAGTAGGAAATGGACCAGAGCCTACACGAGTAGTATATGCTTTTACAATACCTAAAACCGTATCTATACAACCTGGACCTATACCTGAACCTGTTACTGCAGCGCCAGCAGTCGTATTAGAAGAAGTTACATAAGGATAAGTACCATGATCAATATCTAAAAGCATTCCTTGTGCTCCTTCAAAAATAATTACTTCACCTTGCTGATTGGCATTATATAGTAATAGAGCTACATCGGCAGAAATACTTGTGAGTATTTCTGCCGTTCTCAGAATGCTATCTAGTACTTGTTGATAATTAACTGGTTTTTCTTTATAATAGTTAATTAATTGAAAATTATGATATTCAACAACTTGGGCTAATTTAGACCTAAAATTATTAATATTAAATAAATCACTAACACGTAAACCCCGACGTGCAACTTTATCTTCATAGGTTGGTCCAATACCTCTACATGTAGTACCAATTGATTGATTGCCACTAAATTTTTCCCGAGCTTTATCTAAAGCAATATGGGAAGGTAGAACTAAGGGACATGCTTTTGAAATTAGCAAACGATTACGTACTGGAATACCAATATTTTCCAGAATTTCTATTTCCTTAATCAGAGCTTCAGGAGCTAAGACTACTCCATTAGCAATTATGCTGATAATATGATCATGTAAAATTCCTGAAGGAATAAGATGTAGAACGGTTTTTTTTCCTTTAATTACCAGAGTGTGACCTGCATTATTTCCTCCTTGATATCGAACTACGTATTTAGCACGTTTCGTTAAGAAATCAACAATTTTACCTTTACCTTCATCACCCCATTGAGTACCTAATATGACAATGTTATTACCCATTTTTAACCACATCATTAATTTTTAATAAAATGTTATTTTAACATCGCAACTAATAATTTCAAAGTTACGCTTTTAAATAAATTATGATAAATCTTTTAAAGTAAGATATCTATTAATTTTGATAATGAATGGTCGGCACGAGAGGATTTGAACCTCTGACCACTGACACCCCATGACAGTGCGCTACCAAACTGCGCTACGTGCCGTTAGTTTGTACATTTATATAATAAATTTAAATACGCATAAAATCTATGTGAAGGATAATTGGCTTAAATGGATGAAATTGTATTTCTTGCACTTTTACCTGGTGATCATTGCCATCAATAATTAGTATTAATGATTGATAAATAAATTCTTTTTGGTTCTTTAATTTCATTAAAATATTTTGATCTAATATGATTGATATAGGATCTTTGTTACCTCCATAGACAACAGCAGGTAATTGATTATCTAACCGTAATTTACGGTTAGCACTCTTACTATGATTAGTATATTTAACTGCATGAATAGTTATCATTATTAATATGATTCCAATATTATCATTATATAAAAATATTTAAATATTAATCTAGTCTAGATTAGATTTTAAAATGTGTCTAATATTTAATATTATTGATTCTTTAACCAGGTGATTTCCTCTTTCCAAAGTATCTGATTTGTTGTTTCTAAAATTAGAGGTATTCCATTGAACCGGTTATCACGCATAATCCAGCTAAAAACTGATTTACCAATATTACCTAAACCTAAATTATGATGTCGATCGATTCTACTATTAAATCCACTTTTAGCATCATTAAGATGCATTCCACGTAAATAATTAAAACCAATTATTTTATCATATTTAATAAAAGTTCTTTCAAATTCTATTTGATTAGATAAATTATATCCTGCAGCGAATGCATGACAAGTATCAATACAGACTCCAATACGTGATTTATCTTCTATATTACTAATAATAGCAGCTAGATGTTCAAAAAGAAAACCTAAATTACTTCCTTGACCGGCAGTATTTTCAATAACAAGAGTAACATTTTGTGTTTTATCTAGCGCAATATTTACAGATTCTGCAATACGTTTTAGGCAAGTTTCTTCGTCAATTTGTCGTAGAGGATTTCCTGGGTGAAAATTAAGTAATCTTAAGCCAAGTTGATTACAAAGTTTAATTTCATCTATAAATGCTTCTCTATATTTTTCTAATTGTGTTTTTATTGGATGTCCTAGGTTAATCAAATAACTACTATGTGGCATAATTTGTTCAGCACTAAAATTGTATTTGTTACATAATTTACGGAATCTCCTAATAGTTTCTTTAGAAAATGGAATGGAATGATGCCATCGTAGTGGATTTTTTAAAAATAGTGAAAATGCTGTAGCATTAAGTTTGTAAGCACGTAATACTGCTTGAGCTATACCACCCGCCGCACTAACATGAACTCCTATATATTTCATATAATGATTGAGTTATATTGTAAAATAATATTATTAAGCTTTAATCAGCAAATCAAAGCTTAATAATTCATTAGAGATAGATTCTTCATATAAGATGAACTGCAAAATTTAAATTAATTAAGATGATTAATAAATTAGAATCCCTATTAACTAATAATACTATTACCGTAATTTATCAAGGTAAAAAATTTTTTGGAAATAATCAACAAATCTTACTTGAACAACTAGAAGAAAATGGATTTAAAATTCCCTATTCTTGTCGTATAGGAATATGTGGTTATTGTCAATTGCGTCTTATCAAAGGTAAAATAAAACAGTCAAATAAGGTTATCAATCACAAGATTCTTTCGTGTTGTTCTATTCCAGCAACTAATATTGAATTAGAATAAAAGTAATTTACTTAGATTTAATTTCAATAGTATCTAAAGATACTTAAAGATATCTTCTAATAATTTTGGTCCTTTATATATTAATCCGGAATATATTTGTAATAGTTTTGCTCCAGCTAAAAGCTTTTCTTTGGCAGAAATTAAGCAATTAATACCACCTACACCAATAATAGGAATACGTTCTTGTAATTCCTGTGCTAAAATGCGTATAATTTCTGTACTGCGAGAATGGAGTGGTAAACCACTTAAACCACCATATTCATTACTATATTTTAAATTAGTGATTAAAGATCGATCTATTGTAGTATTAGTAGCAATTACCCCATCTATATTATAACGTAGTAAACTATCAGAAATTTTAATTAATTCTGCTTTTGAAAGATCTGGAGAGATTTTTATAACTATTGGTACATATTTTTGATATTGATTTCTTAAATCTTCTTGTTTTTTTTTTATTGAAGAAAGCAGGTCTTCAAATAATTCTCCGTATTGTAAAGTGCGTAAATCTAACGTATTAGGAGAAGAAATATTCATAGCAATATAACTAGCATATTGATAAATTTTATCCATACATATTAAATAATCTTCTTTAGCTCTTTCTATTGGTGTAGAGAGATTTTTACTAATATTGATACCTAGAATTCCTTTAAATTTCATTTTATTAATATTTTTAATTAGCTGATCTATACCATGATTATTCATTCCCATGCGATTAATAAATCCCTCGGCCTCATTTATACGAAATAAACGTGGTTTTGGATTGCCTAATTGTGGTTGAGGCGTCACTGTACCGATTTCAATATAACCAAATCCTAAAGCCGCTAAAGCATCAATATATTCACCATTTTTATCTAAGCCAGCTGCTACTCCTATAGGATTTTTAAAATTCATTCCCATACAATATGTTGGTTTTACCAAATTGGGTAAATTTATTAAATATTTTAAGGGAGTAATAGTTAGAAATTTAATATAATTACATACTAAATAATGTACAAATTCAGGTTCAAATTTAAATAGTAAATTTCTAACTAGGTGATATAACATATATACTCTATTATGATATTATGATGAATTAATATTATAACGATATTATTATAATAGTAATAGAATAATATTCTATTAATGATAGAATCATATAGATAAATAATGAGAATAATATATGAAAATCCTCTCTATTGTTGAGATACTTAATGGTAATTTATATTTAAATAGTCAAATAACAGTTAGAGGTTGGGTACGTACGAGAAGAGATTCTAAATTAGGTATTTCATTTATTTCAATCTATGATGGTTCTTGTTTAAATAATCTTCAAGTTATTGCCAATAATTCCCTATATAATTATCAAAATGAGATACTTAGACTATCATCTGGATGTTCTATAATAGTTACGGGTAAGATTGTTATCTCTTCAGGAAAAAAACAACAAATAGAAATCGCATCTACTAATATAAAAGTTATAGGATGGGTTGACGATGCGAATACTTATCCAATAGCAGCTAAAAGGCACTCTTTAGAATTTCTACGTGAAGTAATTCATTTACGTCCTCGTACTTATTTAATAAGCGCAATATCACGTGTACGTCATACAATTGCGCAAGCAATTCACAGTTTTTTTCATGAAAATGGATATATTTGGATTCCAACGCCTATAATTACAGCTTATGATACTGAAGGGATTAAAGATCGATTTCGTATTTCAACTTTCGATCTCAATAAATTACCTCATAATAATATAAAAAATATTGATTTTCATAATGATTTTTTTGGTAAAGAAACATTCTTAACTGGAAGTGGTCAGTTACATGCCGAAAGCTATGCTTGCGCCTTAACAAAAGTTTACACTTTTGGTCCAACTTTTCGTGCCGAGCCTTCTAATACTAGCCGCCATCTAGCAGAATTTTGGATGATTGAACCAGAAGTAGCATTTGCTACATTACATGACATTATAATTCTAGCTGAAAATCTATTAAAGTTTATTTTTAAAATAGTATTAATCGAACGTGCCGATGATATGGATTTTTTTGCGGAGCGTATAGATAAAGATATTATTTATCGTTTAGAAAAATTTATAAGTAGTCGTCTAATTATATTAGATTACTCTGAAGCTATTAATATACTTTTATTAAGCCAAGAAAATTTTGAAAATCCAGTATTTTGGGGTATAGATTTATCATCGGAACATGAGCGTTTCTTAGTGCAACATTATTTGAATGTTCCTATTGTAGTTAAAAACTATCCCAAAAATATTAAGGCATTTTATATGCGTATAAATGATGATGCAAAAACTGTTGCATCTATGGACATTCTTTTTCCTGGAATTGGGGAAATTATTGGTGGTTCACAACGTGAAGAACGTCTTCATCTTCTAGATGAACGGATTAATGATATGGGATTAAATAAAGAAGAGTACAGTTGGTATCGTGATTTACGACGTTATGGCACGGTTCCCCATTCAGGTTTTGGTTTAGGTTTGGAAAGGTTAATCGCCTATATTACCGGAATACAAAATATAAAAGATCTAATTCCATTTCCTAGAACTCCTAAAAATGCCATTTTATGAAGTTATAATAAGAACATTGTAGGGTTTTTACTATTGACACTTATAGTAATGGACCTTAATATTGGTTTTATTAAATTGAGTAAAATCCTCTGTAGTTCAGTTGGTAGAACGGCGGACTGTTAATCCGCATGTCACTGGTTCGAGTCCAGTCAGAGGAGCCACTACTGCTTACTTATTTCCTTAGCTTAAAAATATTAAAATAACAATTATGAGTATTCATTTTATCTGCTTCATGGAATTCTCTAAATGTACATACCCATTTCTTAGAGTCGATTTTAGGAAAATATGCATTTCCCTCTATATTTAGATCTATAGAGGTAATATAAAGACAATGAGCATAATCTAGCATCTGGCTATAAATGCTAGCTCCACCAATTACCATAATTTCTGCAAGATTTAAAGAATCTGCAAAACTAATAGCTTTATTAATAGAATTAACCCAAATAACATTATTAGAGCTCTTATAATAATAAGAATTATTAACATTACTGATAATAATATTTACTCTTTCTGGGAGAGGTTTTTGATTAATTGATTCCCATGTATAACGACCCATAATTACTGGTTTATATAACGTATGTTTTTTAAACCATGCACGATCTATGGGTAAATACCAAGGTATGGTATTATTATTACCAATAACATGATTACTCGCTATAGCTACAATTAAACTAATCATTGATTATCTCATATATTCTTTTAATTACTAAAAAAATGGCAAATCTTGTATAAACATAAAGTTGATATTAAACCTGCAATTAAATCATCTAACATTACACCTAGACCTCCGTAAATATGATTATTTACCCAAGAAATAGGCCAAGGTTTTAATATATCAAAAAAACGAAATATCAAAAAACCAATGATTAAAAACTGCCATTTATAATTAGTTAAACTAATAAAAGTAATACCTATACCTATAAATTCATCCCATACAATACTACTGTGATCATGTTGTAATCCTAAATGTTGTTCTGTTACGTTACAAATATAAATACCATAAATCCAACCTACTAAAATCGTTAAGAAATAAATGTACCAAGAAAATAAGCTGATTATCCACCATAATGGAATTATTAAAATTGACCCTAAAGTTCCAGGAAACCATTTAATGAATCCTATTCCAAAACCAGTAGCCAGAAGATAAGAGAGTTTAATATGCCTTTTTATATAAAATTTCATAATAAAATTTTACGATAATTTAGGTAGTGTCAAACGAATTTTTTTGGCAGCATTATTTAATACCCCGTTAACAAATTTATGACTATCTTCAGCACCAAAAATTTTGGCTAATTCTATTCCTTCATTAATTACTACTTTATAGGGAATATCTTGACGTTTACTCAGTTCATATATAGAAATGCGTAAAATAGCTTTTTCTATATTTCCAATTTCATTGATTCTACGAGTCATCAAACATGGTTGCATTAAATTATCTAGAGCAATATAGTTATCAGTAACACCTCCTATTAATTCATTAAAATATATTTGATCGACCTCTTTAAAATTAAGATTCTGTTCTTTAATAAATTGATACACTTCAGCTATTTTATTACCTGATAGCTGCCAGCTATAAATAGCTTGGATAGCACATTCACGTGCGCGACGCCTCTTAAGAGGATTCACTAAATAACCTTATAATTTTTAAATGATTGCTTGTAGTATATTGATCATTTCTAATGCAGAAATAGCCGCTTCAGTACCCTTGTTCCCTGCTTTAGTCCCAGAGCGTTCAATTGCCTGTTCAATATTTTTAACAGTAAGAAGACCATAAGCAATTGGAATATTATTATTAAGAGCTATCTGAGCTATTCCAGAACTAGCCATACTACTAATATAATGAAAATTTGGTGTATTACCACGTATGACGCTTCCAAGTGCAATTATTGCATCATATTTTTTAATTTCTGCTAACCTTTTTACTACTAAGGGTAATTCATAAGCACCCGGTACCCATACTACAGTAATTTTATCCTCTTTTATCTGTCCTAAACGTGTTAAAGTGTCTATAGCACCATTTAGTAGACTTTGATTAATGAAACGATTAAACCTAGCAATAGCAATAGCTATATTGGCATATGGAGCAATAATAGTACCTTCAATATTATTCATGATTTTCCTTCCAGATTAAATTCGAGATTAATTTTTGGAATAAGATGTAGTCTTAGATCTGGTCCTACTTGATAAATTTCTTTTAAATCAAATTTTAATATATTAGATAATTCATTTAATTCTGGAAGATAGCAAAGATTTCTAGCATTATTTCCTAAAATTTTAGGAGCAAGATAAAGAATGAATTCGTCAACCATACCATATTGTAATAATGCACCAGATAATTTTGCTCCAGCTTCCACCCAAATAGTATTGATTTGCTTTTGACCCAATATATACATCATCCTATTTAAATCAATATATTCTCCATTACAAGGAATGATTATTTGTTCAACTTTTGATGGAAAATGTTGCCGAGTTACCGATTTTCGCATTAGCCAAATTTTTCCACTTTCAAGCATTAATCGATGATGTGGTCTAATGCGATTCTTACTATCAATAATAATACGTACCGGTTGACGTAATTGCTGTAAAGGATAAATTTTTTTAGTTGCTGAATCTAATTCATTCCAGCGCACTGTTAAAGCCGGATTATCTATAAGTACAGTTGCACTACTACTAAGTATTGCAGAACTTTGTGCACGCCATATTTGGACATCAAGTCTAGCAGCTAATGATGTGATCCATTTACTTTCACCATTGGCCATGGCAGTACGACCATCTAGTGATGCCGCTAATTTAAGTTGTAAAAAAGGTAATCCTGTTCTCATTCGTTTCAGAAAACCCTTATTTAATCGCTCTGCTTCAACTTCCATTAATCCATAATTAACTTTAATACCAGCGGCTTTAAGTTTAGCAAGACCTCGTCCGGCTACTAGCGGATTAGGATCTTGCATTGCAATAACTACCCGATGAACTCCTGCAGATATTAATGCCTCACAACAAGGAGGTGTCCGACCATAATGGTTACATGGTTCCAGAGTAACATAAACAGTGGCAGTTTTAGCTTTTTCCCCAGCCATTTGCAAAGCGTATATTTCTGCATGTGGCTTACCAGCACAAGAGTGATAACCTTCACCTACAATTGTTCCATTAAGTACAATAACACAACCTACATTCGGATTAGGTGTGGTAGTGAATCTTCCTCGACGAGCAATTTCAAGGGCTCTCTTCATATAAAATTTATCGTCCATGTAAATTCAATATTAATCCTATAATTTTTATAAAATTTACATATAATTTACCAGCATAATCCTAATAATGAATGGATTAAGAATATCTATATAAATATCTTAACTTTCATTTCAGAATGGTGCCCAGAGGTGGAATTGAACCACCGACACAGGGATTTTCAGTCCCCTGCTCTACCAACTGAGCTATCCGGGCACTAATTAATGGAGTGGAGGAATTACATAGTAAATAATCAATAAAGTTAATTAGGCTATTATATATAATAAATCCTACTTATTGTAATAAATTCGTGAGCCATGAGTGGTACTGTTTGTCTACATATTGTACTGTTAAGGCTAAAAGCTCAGGAGTTTCATAAGGATGCATATCTTTAAGTAATCGCATGAGTTTGTACTGGTGGATAGAATCTGTTTTTATTAGCATTTGAACTTCTTGAGTCTGTTTAATTTCTCCTTTCCAATAATATAAAGAAGTAGCATTTTTAAATTGTGTAATACAAGCGGCTAATCGTTCGTCTAAGAATTTTTTTGACAATTTTAGTGCCCAATCCTCATTAGGAACCGTACATAATATAATAACCAATTTACTAATTTTCATTAGTAATACTTCCTAATTTATTTAACATATAATAATTTTAATTATATCACAGGTTCAGTTACTCGTTGTAATCCAACTACGCATTCTTTCGGAGATGTACGAATTAAAACTACCCCTTGAGTATTGCGTCCAACAACACTAACTTCGGAAACTCTAGTACGTACAAGAGTGCCAGCATTAGTAATTATCATAATTTGATCAGTACTATCTACTTGCACGGCACTGATAACTGTTCCGTTGCGTTGAGTTACCCTAATTGAAATTACTCCTTTAGTAGCTCGTGATTTAGTGGGATATTTACTTACCGCAGTTCTTTTACCATATCCATTTTTAGTAACTGTTAGTATCTCTCCTTTTCTTTGTGGAATAATTAATGAAACTACTTTGTCACCTTTAGCTAATTTTATACCACGTATTCCAATGGCATTTCTTCCCATTGATCTAACTTCCTGTTCCTTAAATCGAACTACTTTACCTGCTGCCGAGAATAGCATGACCTCATTATTACCATCAGTGATATCCACCCCAATCAGTTCATCTCCTTCATTTAATTGAACAGCAATAATTCCTCTATTTCGCGGACGATTAAATTCAGTAATAGCCATTTTCTTAACTATGCCACTAGCCGTTGCCATAAATATATGGCGTCCGACTGCATATTCTATAACCGGTAAAATTGCGGTAATGCGTTCCTTATATTCTAATGGTAAAAGATTAATAATAGGACGTCCACGAGAACCACGAGTAGCTTCTGGTAATTGGTATACTTTAAGCCAGTAAATTCGGCCCATACTTGAAAAACATAAAAGAGTATCATGAGTTTTAGTAACTAACAGACGTTCAATATAATCTTCTTCTTTTATACTTGCAGCTGATTTACCTTTTCCTCCACGGCGCTGTGCTTCATATTCTGATAATCTTTGATACTTTATATATCCTTGATGTGATAAAGTAACTACCACTGTCATTTGATTAATAATATCTTCAAGGTTAATATTAGTACTATTTACCAGAATTTCTGTCTTACGCAAATCACCAAATTGATCGCTAATTAGAATCAATTCTTCACGAATAATCTCCATCAGTAATTTTGGATTTTCTAAAATTTTAATGAAATCAATCATTTGATTCCTAAGTACTTGGTACTCCAGAATTAACTTTTCATATTCAAGAGAAGTAAGTTTTTGTAAACGCAATTCCAATATTGCTTGTGCTTGTGATTTGGTAAATTTATATATGTTTGGAAATTTTTGTGAGTTTAAATGATCTTTAATACTTATTTTTAATAGAGTTGATATAGATTCGATAACCCAATTCTTAGCTATAAGATTTTCTTGTGCTTCTCTAGGATGAGTTGCCTTGCGAATGATTTCCATCACTTTATCAATATTTACTAATGCAATGGCTAAACCTTCTAGTATATGAGCACGTTCCCGTGTATGATGTAGATCATGAATGGTTCTTCTGGTGATAACTTCTCTACGATGATGAATAAAAGCTGCTATAATCTCTTTGAGGGTAAGCAGTTGCGGTTTGCCCTGATGTAATGCTACCATATTAATACTAAAGGATATTTGTAATGGTGTTATTGTATAAAGGTGATTGAGAACTACTTTTCCAACACCATCCCGTTTAATTTCAATAACAATTCTCATTCCATCTTTATCGGACTCATCGCGTAATGTATTTATTCCTTCGATCTTTTTCTCTTTTACTAGTTCAGCAATTTTTTCAATTAAACGCGTTTTATTGACCTGATAAGGAATTTCACTAATAATAATAGTTTCACGTCCCGTTTTAGAATTTTTTTCTATTAGACAACGAGCACGTATTAAAATTTTGCCTTTTCCAGTACTATAGGCCTCCTCAATACCAAGATTACCATTAATCATAGCTGCGGTAGGAAAATCTGGACCTGGAATATAGTTCATCAATTCTTTGACACTAATATTTTCATTGTTAATATAGGCAATACAACCCTGAATCACTTCTGCTAAATTATGTGGTGGAATATTGGTTGCCATACCTACGGCTATTCCAGAGACACCGTTGATTAATAGATTAGGTATTTTAGTAGGTAGTACTTCTGGAATTTGTTCATTACCATCGTAGTTTGGAACAAAGTTTACTGTATTTTTTTCTAAATCAGCCAATAATTCATGAGCAATTTTTGCCATGCGGATCTCGGTATAACGCATCGCAGCAGCCGAATCACCATCAATAGATCCGAAATTACCTTGACCATCAATTAATATATAGCGTAAAGAAAAAGGTTGTGCCATGCGCACGATGGCATCGTATACTGCCATATCTCCATGAGGATGATACTTACCAATTACATCTCCAACTATCCGAGCTGATTTCTTATAAGATTTATTCCAATGATTCATTAGGATATGCATGGCGTAAAGTACACGACGGTGGACTGGTTTAAGCCCATCTCGAATATCAGGTAATGCACGTCCTACAATCACCGACATAGCATAATCCAAATATGAATTTTTAAGTTCCTCTTCAATATTAATCGGTATTATTTCACTGGAAAGATTGCTCATTAAGCCATTAATCCTCTATTTTAGATTACCTAATCTTTTGCTTTTACTATTATAAATAATATAATGAGGTAATCATTTTATATGATATATATAATTATTAATTTTATCATATGGTAATCTATAGTTAAATAATAGTTTTTTTTAATCACCATAGAACTAACTATCTATACAAGATACGATAATCTCAGATAGAGGATATTTTTAGGAATTAGGAATAGTGAAAATTTATAATGATGAATACTGGATGCAACATGCTTTAGTATTAGCTGAATATGCAAGTCAACTAGGAGAAGTTCCTATTGGTGCGATTTTAGTAAAATCAGATCGTATTATTAGTAAAGCTTGGAATTGTACTATTAGTATTAATGATCCTACTGCTCATGCTGAAATAGTAGCTTTACGCATGGGTGGAAAAGTATTAAATAATTATCGTTTACTTAATACAATACTTTATGTAACACTTGAACCTTGTATAATGTGTACAGGAGCAATCATACATAGTAGAATTGAACGTGTAGTTTTTGGAGCTAGAGATCACCAACATGATACTTTTTTATTACTCAGAAAAAAACTTGGCTTAAATTCTCGAATACAATTCAAAGGTGACGTCCTTGGTCATGCATGTACTGGATTATTGAAAAAATTTTTTCAGCAACTGCGTAAAAATAAATAATTTTCTCCGAGCATAAAATTTATATAGATGATTTCTTAATTACTAAGTAATTTTAAGATAAGATTTACTACTTGAATATTTCCCGCAACCATATTATGGTAAATTCTCATCTGATAACATCCACTAAAATATGTGACCATCCCTCCGGCTTCACGGATTAACAATTCACCAGCACTCAAATATAATTGATTGAAACCAATTTTCAAATAACCATCCAGACGACCTGAAGCAATATATGCTAGATCTAATGCCGTAGAACCGCTAACACGACAATCAGCACATTTACTAAATATTACTGCCATTTGTTTTAAATATTCCTGAGAATAATATTGAGGATTATTTATGAAAGAAAAATCGGTTGCTATAATCATTCCCTTTATATTTCTGATTTTACTTGTTCTAATTCGATAACCATTCAATTTGGTACCTTGACCGCGAACGGCAGTAAATAATTCATTTCGAATAAAATCATAAATCACTGCTATCTCGGTACGTTTTTTTATAATGATAGCTATAGAAACAGCCCAATGAGGGATTTTTTTGATAAAATTAGTTATACCATCTAATGGATTTATTATCCATTGCACTTCGTTATTTTTAATTTCAAATTTAAATTGAGAATGAAGTTTAAAAGTTATCACATGTTCAGGATAACATTTATGTATAATATTAATAACTAATTCTTCAGTTTTTTTGATCATATATAAAAGATGATCAGATTGTTGAGGCTTAATTATTTCCAGATTTACGGAATTTTTATATATTAAATCTCCTGTAAGGCGCGCCGCTCGTATAGCAATGTTAAGGATTGGATGCATAACTATCTCCTGCGGTAAGTATCAATATATTTACATTCCGAAGTAAAATGATTGATTGGATGAAATTTACACAGTTAGCATTACTTATCCATTCATAAGATTAATTATATAGTTGACTAAATTACTCAAGTATGAAATATTATAAATAACTAATCTAGAGTATCATACTTTTATTGTAGCAAGACACTAAAATAGTGAAGTTTATTTAGTAAAATATGAAATTAACATCTAAAGGTCGTTATGCTGTTACCGCAATACTTGATATTGCACTCAATTCACATAGAGGTCCCGTCTCGCTTACAGACATTTCAAAACGTCAAGGAATTTCTATTTTTTATTTACAGCAACTCTTGGCGAGATTACGAAAAAAAGGATTAGTATCAAGCATTCGTGGACCAGGTGGTGGATATCTTTTAGTAAAAGAAGTAAATGAAATTGCGGTGAGTTCAATAATTAGAGCGGTTGATGAGTCAGTAGATGCTACTAAATGTCAAGGTAAAGAAAGTTGCCATAATGGAAAGCGATGTCTTACTCATACCTTATGGCATCATTTAAGTGAGCTTATTAATGAATTTCTTAACAAAATTACTTTAGCGGAATTAGTGAAAAATAATCTAAGGTTTAGTATCTCTAATTCACAGGCAGTAAGAGAATCAGTTACTTTAAAAGTATCGAAAATTAATAAATTTAAAAGTAGCTAACGGAGTTTTAATGAAATTACCAATTTATTTAGATTATTCAGCAACAACACCAATTGACCAACGTGTAGCTGAAAAAATGATGCTTTATATGACTAATGATGGCATCTTTGGTAATGCTGCTTCAAGATCACATCGTTTTGGATGGCAAGCAGAAGAAGCGGTAGATATAGCACGTGATCAGATTGCAGAACTAATCGGAGCCGATCCACGAGAAATTATTTTTACCTCAGGAGCTACTGAATCAGATAATCTGGCAATTAAAGGAACTGCCGGTTTTTATCAAAATAAGGGTAAACATATTATTACTAGTAAAATAGAGCATAAAGCTGTATTAGATACTTGTCGCCAGTTAGAAAGTGAAGGATTTGAAGTTACCTATTTGTCTCCTGATAAATCAGGTATCATAGATCTAAAAATTTTAGAGAAAGCAATCCGTCACAATACTATTTTAGTATCGATTATGCATGTTAATAATGAGATCGGAACAATACAGGATATTGCTTCAATTGGTGAATTATGTCGTCATCATAATATTTTTTATCATGTTGATGCTACCCAAAGTGTTGGTAAACTTCCAATAAATCTGAAAGAAATAAAGGTTGATCTACTGTCTTTCTCTGCACATAAAATATACGGTCCTAAAGGAATTGGTGTTTTATATGTACGTCGAAAACCACGAGTTCGTCTAGAAGCACAAATTCACGGTGGTGGTCATGAACGAGGAATTCGTTCAGGAACTTTACCAGTCCATCAAATTGTAGGAATGGGTGAAGCTTGTCGCATTGCAAATGAAGAGATAAACAGTGAATTTAAAAGATTAAGTAAGTTACGTAACTATCTTTTGGATGGGATTCAAAAGATTGAAGAAGTTTACTTAAATGGTTCACTTGAACATAGTGCACCAAACATTATTAATGTGAGTTTTAACTATGTAGAAGGAGAATCATTGATGATGGCTTTGAAAGATTTAGCAGTATCTTCAGGTTCAGCTTGTACTTCGGCTAGTTTAGAACCTTCTTATGTATTACGTTCCTTGGGTATTAATGATGAATTAGCACATAGCTCAATTAGATTTTCCCTAGGACGTTTTACGACAATTGAAGAAATAGATTATACAATTTCATTAGTACGTAAGTCAATTAATAGACTGCGTGAACTTTCTCCACTTTGGGAAATGTATAAACATGGTATAGATCTTAATAGTATTAATTGGATATGTCAATAAAGTTCATTATGTGATGAAAGTGATAGTTTAAGGGAATTAAAGATGGCTTATAGTAAGAAAGTGATAGATCATTATGAAAATCCTCGTAATGTAGGATCATTTGATAACTCAGATGGTTCTGTTGGTAGCGGTATGGTAGGTGCGCCAGCATGCGGAGATGTAATGAAATTACAAATAAAAGTTAATGAGGATGGTATTATTGAAGATGCACGTTTTAAAACATATGGATGTGGTTCTGCTATTGCATCTAGTTCACTAATAACTGAATGGGTAAAAGGTAAATCATTAGAGGAAGCAGAATCTATTAAAAACCTTCAGATTGCTGAAGAATTAGACTTACCACCAGTTAAAATTCATTGCTCTATTTTAGCAGAAGATGCTATCAAAGCCGCGATTGCTGATTATAAAGGTAAAAATAATAAATGATTTTTTTCACTTTATAAGGTAGTACTACATTATGTCAATTACTTTAAGTGATAGTGCTGCTGCACATCTTCATAAAGTTTTAAATGAACGAAGCCAGTGTTTTGGTTTACGTTTGGGAGTAATTACCTCAGGTTGTTCTGGTATGGCTTATATTTTAGAATTTGTTGATGAATTACAGCCAGGAGATAATTTTATAGAAAATAAAGGTATAAAAATTTTTATCGATAAAAAAAGCTTATTGTATATCAATGGAACTGAATTAGATTTTGTAAAAGAAGGACTGAATGAAGGTTTTAAGTTTAATAATCCTAATGTAAAATATCAATGTGGATGTGGTAAAAGTTTTAATATATAGATGTTTGGTAGTTTTCTATTATTAGGTATTTTATGAACTATTTTAAAATTTTTGGATTACCTATTAATTTTAACATTGATAATAAACTACTAGAAGCGCGTTTTCATAATTTACAACGACAATTTCATCCTGATAGATGCCTTTTAGATTCTGAAAATAAACTAGATAGTTTAACAAAATCCGCATTGGTGAATCAAGCTTGGAAGGTATTGAGTAATCCTCTTTTAAGAGCAGAGTATTTATTATTGCTTCATGGTTTCGATGTTAATAACGAGCAACATAATAATTTAATGGATACTAATTTTTTAAAATTACAGTTTAATTTACGTGAAGAATTACAAAATATTGAACAAAGAGCATGTTTAAAAGAATTAAGTAAATTTATGAATCAAATTGAATTATCCATAAGCCAAATTAATTCCCAAATAGAAAAAGAAATTGAATCCCAAGATTGGGATAAAGCTGTTCATACCTTACTTAAAATACGGATGTTTACAAGATTACGTTTTAAAATTGAAGATTTAGAAAATAAATTATTAAATTTATAAATGGAAATAAATTATGGCATTATTGCAAATTAGTGAACCTAGAAATCTTCTTAAAGTAAGAGCTAATAGCAAAAAAGATAAAGTATTAGCTGCAGGTATTGATTTGGGAACTACATATTCTTTGATAGCAACGGTACGAAATGGTAATGCTGAAATCATCCCCGACTTACAAAATCGCTATCTATTACCTTCTGTAGTACATTATCAATGTAGAGGAAAAAAGGTAGGTTGGGAAGCCCTTGAACAGGCATCAGTTGATCCGATTAATACTATTATTTCGGTAAAAAGAATCATAGGTTGTTCACTTAATGAGATAAATAAACGTTATCCTAATTTGCCTTACCATTTTATAACTAGTGATAATGGTTCTCCACTAATTGCAACATCTGCAGGTATTATTACTCCAGTAAAAGTTTCCAGTGATATTTTGACAGAACTAGTTGAAAGAGCTAAAAAAACATTAAACGAAATTTTTTCAGACGTTGTTATTACTATCCCAGCTTATTTTAATAATGACCAACGTCAAGCAACTAAAGATGCTGCAGAGTTAGCAGGCTTGCATGTTTTAAGATTACTTAATGAACCTACAGCGGCTGCGATTGCTTATGGATTACAAGCAAAAGTAGAAGAAATCATTGCAGTTTATGATTTAGGTGGGGGTACTTTTGATATTTCACTTCTTAAATTAAATAAAGGTGTCTTTGAAGTTTTAGCCACAGGAGGTCTTTCTAACCTTGGAGGAGATGATTTTGACCAACTATTAGTGAATTTATTTTATAAAAAAATAGGTTTAAAGAATTGTGAGGATCAAATTTTACAACGTAAAATTTTAGAAGCGGCTATTGAAGCAAAAATAATCTTAAGCCATAAAACACAGACTTTAGTTAAAATTAAAAACTGTAAATTTATAGTGACTCGTAAAGAATTTGAGATATTAATTACTCCTTACATAGAACAGACCCTATTTATATGTCGTCGCACTTTAAAAGATGCTAATTTGAGGCACCAAGATATCTCAAAAATAATTATGGTTGGAGGTTCTACTAAATTACCTACTATACGTGATAAAGTCGCCGAATTTTTTGATCAAACCCCTTTAACATATCTTGATCCTGAAAAAATTGTAGCACTAGGAGCGGCTATTCAGGCTAATATACTTTTAGGTAATAATCCATATGATGTATTGTTATTAGATGTTATTCCATTGTCATTAGGTATAGAAACATTAGGTGGTTTTGTAGAAAAAATTATACAAAGGAATAGCACTATTCCTATTATTAAAAATCAAGAATTTACTACTTTTAAAGATGGACAAACTACTATGATGATTCATATTTTACAAGGAGAACAAGAAAAAGTTGCTCATTGTCGCTCAATAGCTCGGTTTACTTTAAGTGGAATACCTGAGTTGCCAGCAGGAAAAGCTCGCATTAACGTCATTTTTCAGTTAGATGCCGATGGATTGCTAAGTGTTACTGCTATAGAAAAAATTACTGGAACTTCGGCTTCTGTTAAGGTTCATCCTACTTATGGTTTAAGTCAAAACGAACTTATCAGCATGATTAATAAAGATTTACATCTTAGAAAAAATGTTTCTATAATGGATTTGCCATCCGTTAAGACATAAAATTAAGGGAATTTAAATTCCATTCTAATATATATGCGAGATTATATCGATGCCCAAAATTCTTTTTTTACCACATCACATATTAATTCCAGATGGAAGAACAGTTGATGCTAAAAGAGGAGAAACTATTTTAGATGTAGCGTTACGTAATGGTATTAAAATAGAGCATGCATGTGAAAAATCTTGTGCATGTGCCACATGTCATTGTGTAGTACAGGCAGGTTTTAACTCTTTATCACCTATGATGGAAAATGAAGAAGATATGCTAGATAAAGCTTGGGGAGTAAAACCTCAAAGTAGGTTAAGTTGCCAAGCATATATCAATAGTGAAGATTTAGTAGTAGAAATACCTAGGTATACAATAAATATTATTTAATATGCGTCAATAACATTAAAATCATTGCTTTTAATGTTATTGAAGTGTTCATATTTAAGAGTATCTTATGACAATAGAACGTACCCTTGCGATTATCAAACCTAATGCGGTAGCTAAAAATATTATTGGTACTATATATTCAAGACTTGAAAATAACGAATTTAAGATTATCGCCGCTAAAATGCAACATTTATCTAGAAAACAAGCAGAGGAATTTTATGTACAACATAAAGATAAACCTTTTTTTGATAAATTAATAGCTTTTATGATTTCCGGACCTATTATGCTTTCTGTGTTACAAAGAGATAATGCAGTTCAATTTCTTAGAGATTTAATGGGAGCAACTAATCCGATAAATGCGATACCAGGTACTTTACGGGCGGATTATGCAGATAATATTACCGCTAATGCTATCCATGGTTCAGATTCTAGAGAGTCGGCTAACCTAGAAATTAACTATTTTTTTATAGAAGAAGAAATTTGCAATAATCGTAAATTTTAATCATTATTAAATTCATAATAAAATATGGGTGCAAAATTTATTTCGTTATCATCTCCATTTTTATTTTCGGATAAAGATCCGAGAATCAATTTACTGGATTTAAATCGTAAAAAAATGCATAAATTTTTCATTTCTATTGGAGAAACAAGTTATCGAGCAGATCAAGTAATGAAATGGATTTATCATTATTATTATAATGATTTTAATTTAATGACAAACCTTAATAAAAAATTACGTAGGAAACTTATATCTTGCGCCAAAATTCAAGCTCCTAAAATTACGGAAGAATATAGATCTAATGATGGTACAATTAAATGGATTATTATGATTAAAACTCAAAGAGTAGAGATGGTTTATCTACCTCATGGTAATAAACATGCTACTCTTTGTATTTCATCCCAGGTAGGATGTGCGTTGAAATGTCAATTTTGTTTCACCGCCCAACAGGGATTTAATCGTAATTTATGTGTTTCAGAAATTATTGGCCAAGTATG
The DNA here is from genome assembly GCA_045690005.1 of Candidatus Dasytiphilus stammeri. GTDB lineage: Bacteria > Pseudomonadota > Gammaproteobacteria > Enterobacterales > Enterobacteriaceae > Dasytiphilus > Dasytiphilus stammeri_P. The sequence goes on from CP145881.1 coordinate 519,625, forward strand.
GATTGCTAATAAAACTCTTCTTAGTCTAGGTAGAGATCTAATTAATAATGTAGTCATGATGGGAATGGGAGAACCCCTTCTTAATTTGTCTAATTTATTACCAGCTGTAGAAATCATGCTAGACAAGTTTGGATTAGCTCTATCTAAAAGACATATTACTATATCAACATCTGGTATAGTTCCAGCAATCGATAAACTAAAGAATAAAATTGATGTAGCATTAGCTATTTCATTACACGCACCTAACGATAAATTACGAAGTTCTATTATGCCAATTAATAATAAATATAATATTACTAACCTTTTAGCGGCAGTGCGACGTTATTTAGGTACGTCTAAGGCTAATCATGGTTTAGTTACTATTGAGTATGTTATGATAGATCATGTGAATGATTACCTAGAACATGCTTATGAGTTGGTAGATCTTCTTAAAAAAATACCATGTAAAATTAATTTAATTCCCTGGAATCCATATCCTAATGCACCTTATAGATGTAGTTCAAGAATTAGAATTAAACGGTTTTATAATGTAATGGTCTCCTCTGGCTTTATTACTATAATCCGCAAAATTCGCGGAGATGATATTAATGCTGCTTGTGGACAATTATCTGGTACAGTCATTAATCGTATTAAATAGACTACTAAATTCCACAGTTAATAACTTTCAGATTTACTGTCAGTTCAAATCTATAGATATTAATAATAATTAACGATTTTTATGAAATTGGTAACTTTATTACAGACCGTAATCAAAATCTGGGAGAATAAAAGATGTATACTAATACAATAACAAGACGTAAATCAAAAATGATTCACGTTGGAAATGTTCCCATAGGAGGTGAATCTCCAATTTCTGTACAATCTATGACCAATACTATTACTACTAATATTGAGGAAACGGTTAAACAGATCAAAGCATTAGAACAGGTTGGAGCAGATATTGTTAGAATCTCTATTCCTACCATGGATGCAGTAGAAGCATTTAAAAAAATTAAACCTCAAGTCAAAGTTCCCTTGGTTGCCGATATTCATTTTGATTATCGTCTGGCATTAAAAGTTGTGGAATATGGTGTTGACTGTTTGCGCATTAATCCAGGTAATATTGGTAATGAAAGGCGTATACGTCAAATTATTAACTGTGCTCAGGATCATAATATTCCAATTAGAATTGGAATTAATGCAGGTTCTTTAGAAAAAGATTTAAAAAATAAATATGGCACACCTACTCCACAAGTTTTACTAGAATCAGCATTACGTCAAGTCGATTATTTTTATAAAATGAATTTTGAACAGTTTAAAGTCAGTATAAAAGCTTCAGATGTATTTTTAGCTGTAGAGTCATATCGGCTTTTAGCAAAACAAATCGAACAGCCATTACATTTAGGAATTACTGAAGCAGGAAGTGCTCGTGCTGGAGCAATTAAATCTGCTATTGGATTAGGTATAATGCTATCTGAAGGTATTGGTGATACCTTAAGAGTTTCTTTAGCTGCAGATCCAGTAGAAGAGGTTAAGGTAGGATTTGATATTCTAAAATCTTTACGTATTCGTTCACGAGGGATTAATTTTATTGCCTGTCCAACTTGTTCACGGCAAGAATTTGATGTGATTCAAACCATAAATATCTTAGAAAATCGCTTAGATGATATTCTTACTCCTATGGATATTTCTATTATTGGTTGTGTAGTCAATGGACCAGGAGAAGCTTTAATGTCAAATATTGGTGTTGCCGGAAATAAAAATAAAAGTGGATTATATGAAGATGGCATAAGAATCAAGAAATTAGATAATGGTAAACTAGTTGAGCAACTAGAAAATATCATACGTGCTAAAGCGGCATTATTAGATAAAATTCAAGATATTGATTCTTAGAAGCTTAAATAATTAAAATAATCATAATTGACTTATTAGTCATAACTTGATGAGTGGCTTAAAATTTATCAATGGAAAGTTGATTGTGAATCGGATTCAGTCAGTGCGTGGAATGCATGATTATCTTCCAGCAGAAGCTTTAATTTTTAATAAAATTGAAAAAATACTTGTACAGGTACTTAAGAGTTATGGATATCGTGAAATTATCCTACCTATTGTAGAACGTACCTCATTATTTAAACGTGCTATAGGTGAAATAACGGATGTAGTAGAAAAAGAAATGTACATGTTTAATGATCGTAATGGTGAAAGTTTAACTCTTCGACCAGAAGGAACTGCTTGTTGTGTTCGTGCGGGTATTCAACATGGATTACTATATCGGAATGAACAACGTTGGTGGTATTCTGGACCTATGTTTCGATATGAGCGCCCGCAAAAAGGCCGTTATCGTCAGTTTCATCAGTTAGGTGTAGAAGTTTTTGGATTATCTGGACCAAATATTGATACGGAACTAATTATGCTAACAGCTAGATGGTGGCGGGCCTTAGAAATTCTTGATTATGTTTCTCTTGAAATTAATAGTTTAGGTTCTATGGATGCTCGAACTCGTTACCGCGCGGCTTTATTTTCATTTTTTAAAAAGAGATTAAATTTTTTAGATGAAGATAGTAAAAAACGTCTCTATACTAATCCACTGCGAATTCTAGATAGTAAAAATTCTACTGTTAGAATGATGTTAAATGAAGCACCCTTACTAAGTGATTATCTTGATAAAGAATCGCAAGAACATTTCATTAACTTATGTTGTTTATTAGATAAAAATAGAATTAAATATACTATTAATCCATTTTTAGTTCGTGGTCTCGATTATTATAATCGAACGGTTTTTGAATGGGTAAATTATAGTGTAAGTTCACAAGGAACTTTATGTGCTGGTGGTCGTTATGATAATCTAGTCCACCAGATGGGTGGAAAAACTACTCCAGCAATAGGATTAGCACTGGGTATGGAAAGATTAGTGATGCTCGTTAATTCTGTTAATACAACTTTTAAATCATTTGAACCCATCGATGTTTATATAATCGCTTCTAGTACTTCTGTAGAAGCAGAAGTACTAATTTTAGCTGAAAAATTGCGGAATTGTTTTCCAAAAATTCAAGTTCTGACAAATTATAGCGGTGGTAAATTGAAAAAACAGTTTGCAGATGCAAATAAATTAGGAGCTCGTATCGTATTAGTATTAGGTGAAAATAAAATATTAAGTAATATAATCACGATAAAAGATTTACATACTGGAGAACAACAAATCCTTGAATATGATCAATTAATAAAATTTCTTCAATCCATTTTAGGAAATTAGTGTGAAATATGATAACCGTGATCAAGAATCTATTCGTATTATACGAACTTTTTTAAATATCAATAGTCAGTTATTATTGTTTTTTGCTCTGGTAATTTTAGTAATAGGGTTATTGTTTTGTGGACGATATTGGTACACATATAAACTTAATAAAGTAAGGAAAATTTCTGCTATATATTTGAAAAATATAAAAAATTTTAATCTTAACCAGCATAATGTAATTAAGAGTACTGAAGTATTTATTAGTAATAATAATATTTACGGTATATTAACTACCTTAAATCAAGTAAAAAATTTGGTATTAAATAATCAACTAGATCAAGCAGCGTTACAATTACAAAATAGCTTAAGACATATTAAGGATGATAACCTATATGCAATCTTCAGCATACGTCTAGCACGTATACAATTACAGCAAACCAAAATTCTGGAAGCTTTGCATACCCTTGATAATATTAAAGGCGATCAGTGGAATTCAATAATTGCCGAGATCAGGGGTGATGCCTTTTTAAGCAAAGGAGCTATTAAAAAAGCTAATAAAGAATGGCACAACTGTATGAATTTTAGTATGTCACCTCTTATTAAAGATATCGTACAAATGAAAATAGATAATTTAATTAAATAAAATCATGCCTTAGCTTAGTAGTATACTAAGGCGTCTTTTGATAAGGTGTAAAATATAAAATATGATACCTTTAATTGCGGTAGTAGGACGTCCAAATGTGGGGAAATCTACCTTATTCAATAGATTAACAAATACACATGACGCATTGGTGTCAGATACTCCTGGAATGACGCGTGATCGTAAATATGGCTATATTGAAATTAATGGACATCAATTTATTATAATTGATACAGGTGGTCTTGAAGAAGATGAAAACGGTCTTAATAAAGAAATTTTTTCACAGTTTATACAAGCGATTAATGAATCAGAGCTAATATTATTGATAGTTGATGCGCAAGTTGGATTAATGCCAGGTGATATTAATATAATGAATATTCTTCGTTGTTATAAAAAAACCGTTTTTATAATAGTTAATAAAAGTGAAGGTAATACTTCAGTTTCAGAATTTTATTCTTTAGGGCAGAAGAAACTTTATTTGATTACGGCATTACAAGGAAATGGTATCAAAAAATTATTAGCACACATAGTAACTTGGTGGATAGATCGTACATGTCTTACAGCTATAAATGAATCAAATCTTGCTAATTTATTTTTATTTGAAAAATTTAAAGACACTACAGTGACAAATAATGGTTCTCTTCAAGTATTACCTATTAAAATTGCTATTATTGGACGTCCAAATGTAGGGAAATCTACTTTAATTAATTCTATTCTTGGAAAAGAACAAGTAATAGTTTTTAATATTCCCGGAACTACGCGTGATAGTGTATATATTCCGGTTTTACATGATGGGTCTAAATATGTATTAATTGATACAGCTGGTGTACGTAAACGTGTAAAGCGATTTGAAAAATTTGAAAAATTATCAGTAAAAAAAACTATTCAAGCTATTAAAGAAGCCAATGTTATAATAATTGTTATCGATGCAGTTGAAGGAATTCTAGATCAAGATCTTTCTTTATTATCATTAATTATTAATGAAGGTCACTCTTTAGTTATTGTTGTAAATAAATGGGATGCTTTAGTTCCTGAAATGAAAAAAAAATTTAAAATAAATCTGGAATTTCGTTTGAAATTTATTCAATTTGTAAGAATACACTTCATTTCAGCATTAAAGAAAACGGGAATGAGGGATTTATTTAATTCAGTTAAAGAAGCTTACTATTCATCAATGAAACGAGTTAGTACGGCAATACTAACTCGTATTATGCGAATGGCAATTATAGATCATCATCCACCATTATATATAAAATTAAAATATGCTCATTCTGGTGGAATTAATCCTCCAATCATTGTGGTTCATGGTAATAAAGTAAAAGAATTACCACAATTTTATAGAAATTACCTAATTAATTATTTCAGACGTTCATTATCTATTATAGGAACTCCAATTATTCTTTCTTTAAAAGAAGGTTCGAATCCTTTTAAAAAAAACAATCAAAATAAATACAAAAAGTATCATTAATTTTATTTTGATTTTAAAGATTTTATATCCAATACTTTACTAATAATTTCACCATCAATGAATCTGGTTTTTAATATATTACCTAGTTGTACTTGGTTAATACTCTTAATCAGCGTGCGCTGATTAAGAGTATTATCTATTTTAGTTATACTATAACCGCGTATAAGTGTAGCTAGTGGACTAAGAGTTTCAAGTTGGGCAACATTAGAAACCAGATGTTGACGGTATTTATTAAATAATATCGAAATACTTTTGTGTATTCTATATTGCAATTGCTGAAGTTTTTTATGCAAGCCATAAATATTTAGTTGTGGCTGAATAGCTAATAAACGTTGTTCCAATAAGGTATATTGCTGAGTAGCATTTCGTAGACGCATTTGCAAAAGATCTTCTAATTTGTAATATTTGGCAGTCAAAAGAGCTCTCTGACGCATTATGGATAATTGAGGATGATGTTGTTTGAGCTGATGAAATAAAGAGGTCAAAGAGTTATGTTGTTGTGCTAAGAAATAATCCATTGCCATTGCCAGACGTTGTTTTTGAGATTGTATTTGTCGTAATAATTCATTTTTATTACGACTTACAAGTTCAGCCGCGACTGATGGTGTGGGCGCTCGCACATCGGCAACAAAATCCGCAATAGTAACATCAGTTTCATGACCTACAGCACTTATAGTAGGAATCTGGCTGGCAAAGATAGCACGTGCTACACGTTCATCATTAAAACACCATAGATCTTCCCAAGATCCACCACCCCGGCCAATAATTAGAACATCGCACTCCTTACGTTTATTAGCTATTTCAATGGCATACTTAAGGCTTTCTGGAGCTAGTTCTCCTTGTACTATGGCAGGATAAATTATTATCGGTAATAATGGATCACGACGATGAAGTATTCTTAATATATCATGTAGGGCTGCTCCGGTGGTTGATGTAATAATACCAACTTTTTGTGCTGGATTAGGTAATCTCTGTTTAAACTGATGATTAAATAGTCCTTCAGTAAATAATAGGTTTTTTAATTGCTCATATTGTTGTTTTAATATTCCGTCACCGGCTGGTTGTATATTTTCGGCAATAAGTTGATAATCTCCCCTTGATTCATATAGCGTAATAGCTGCCTGTACAAGAATTTGCTGTCCGTTTTTAGGACAGAACATGGCACGCCGATTACAGTTACGAAACATTACACAGCGCACCTGTGCAGTATTATCTTTTAGCGTAAAATACCAGTGTCCAGAAGTAGGTTGAGAAAAATTAGAAACTTCAGCGTTTAACCAAATAATTTTGAGATTTTTTTCAATAAGTTCTCTTACAGTTTTATTAAGACGACTAACGGTAAAAACGGTTTGTAAATATTTATGTGACATTAACGTAAAATTATTAATCAAATTAATTTTCAAATATTACCTATCTATCATAGATGATCAATAGTTTTTCCTAAAAAAATAGAGAGTAATTAATCTGGACTGTATAATCTCGAAAAATATTTTAAGAAATGGAGAGATTTTAATGTTACGTTTAGTTAAAGAAGCACTAATATTTGATGATGTTTTACTAATTCCTGTTTATTCGACCGTTTTACATCATACAGCAGTTTTGAGTATTTGGTTAGATTACTTTAAACATTCCTATGTTATTTGCTGCCATGGATACAGTTACTGAATCTATTTAGCTATTAGTTTAGCACAATAATAAAGATAATTTGGTTTTATTCATAAAAATATGTCAATTGAGCAACAGTCATAAGAAGTACGTAAGGTTAAAAAACATGAAAGTGGTATTGTCATAAATCCACAAACGATATTACTAGAGACTAGATTATGGGAAATGTTCGTCAATATGATTGGATTGGTTTATGGCTTTACGTGCTGTAAAAACTGTTGATTTTATGACAGCCTAGTGGGCAAAGAAGTTGCCTTATGATTTCCTTGAAGGAGTTTCTAATCGTCTACTTAATGAAGTACTAGGAATTTACTGTGTAGTTTAAAACAACCTGCTACCATTGAATGATAATAGTTAATTAAAAGGTAATAATACTATTAAAGAGACCTACTTTTAAATCCTTTGCAGTATAAATCATCTTACTATCAACCGTTACTTCACCATCTGCTACCCCCATAATAAGTTTTCTATTAATGACGCGTTTTAAATGGATTTTATAACTTACTTTTTTAGCTGTTGGTAATATCTGCCCAGTAAATTTTACTTCACCAACTCCAAGTGCACGACCTTTTCCTTTAGCTCCTACCCACCCTAGATAAAATCCCAGTAATTGCCACATTGCATCTAAGCCTAAACAACCAGGCATTACTGGATCTCCAATAAAGTGGCAATTAAAAAACCATAAATTAGAATGTATATCCAATTCTGCTTCGACATGTCCTTTATTATATGATCCTCCGTATTGAGATATATGAATGACACGATCTATCATCAACATATTACCGGCTGGTAAATTTGGGCCTTCATAACTAAATAATTCACCTCTTGCGGAAGCTATTAAATCATCTTTAGTATAAGATCTACGTTTATCTCCTACCATATTTCTTCAAGCCTACCCTACCTTAAATACTTTTATTTAAACCATCTTTTCCAAGGTAAAAACCATCGTTTTCGTTGATAAATTTTGCTACTATGGATTTTAGCAATCCGATCTTTAATTTTTTGCAGTAGACTAGGTTCATTATTAGCATTCCATTTCATTCCAGTTAATAATGGAAGAGCATCATTCACATGGTTCACCATCCAAATATTAAATTGTCCATTATGAATGGCTTCCATAACATCTATTTTTAAACATAAATTAGCTAAATTAGTTCTGGGTATAATAACTCCTTGACTACCAGTAAATTGGCGTTGATTGCAAATATGAAAAAATCCCTCAATTTTTTCATTAAGACCTCCAATAGATTGTACATTACCAAATTGATCTACTGATCCAGTAACTGCAATCTGTTGATCAATTGGTTGACATGATAAAGCACTAATAATTGCACATAATCCCGCTAAGGAAGCACTATCACCATCTATTCCTAGGTAAGTTTGTTCAAAAACTAGTGATATCGAAAATGGAAGTTGAGAGTCTAATTCTAATGCGGCAATTAACCAAGATTGAATGATTATCATCCCCTTAGAATGAATATTTCCACCTAAATCAACTTTTCTTTCTACATCCATTAATTCGCCATCTCCATTATGTACAACACAACTAATACGCAAGGGTTCTCCCAACATAGAAGGATAACCTGGTATTTCTATTACTGATAAACCATTGATCTGTCCGATAACTTTTCCTTCAGTTTTGATAATGGTTTGACCTAGTAAAATGGACTCTCTTAAACGTATTGCTAAATAGTTTAACTGCCATTCTCTTGTGGATAAAGCACGTTGTAAACTTTCTCCATTAAGTTCTGATGAAGTACAATATTGTACTGAGGAATCCAGTTGCATTTCAATCCAAACAGGACAAAGAGGTAAAAATTGTTGATTTCCTGTATAGCGTACTGCGGCCTGAAATAATACTGGCCAAAAATCCGCTGCAATGCGCGGTTTATTAGTTTTTAAAGCTATCTGTGTTACCCATTGGCACCACATTAATACATTTTCTTCATATATCTCTAATTCTTCTTCAAACTCACTGTAAATGCAACGTGAAGCTAATTTAGGCTCCATTATCCCAAATTCATCTAAGCGCTCTCTTTCACCAGTAAGAATTAGTTTAAAATCTAATGGCATTGATGGAATACTGATAGGTAACGGTTTGTTTGTGAGTGATAACCAATGAAAGCGTTTTTGTATTAAGATTTCTTTAATGCGTAACCATATTTTAGGTTCATCTAAGATAGTACGCAGTGCTAGTATGAGTACCCCACCATTGGCATGATGTACTAAGCCAGGTTCTATAGTAATCTTGTGCTGAAAAATTCTCACACTTCCAAAGAGCTGCTCTGGAGTACTCCATTCTGAATAGATTATTTCACCATTACTAGAAAAATTATCTTCTCTAGAGCGAGCTGGCTGCCAAATTATTGTGTCTTCTTGGATATGGTAGTGACCTCCTCGGAGAATTCTATCGGGATTTTTTTGACGTACCGAATTAGCAATAAGAGAAAGATAATCAACATGTTCTGCACACTTAACTAACATTATTGGAATTGTGGCAGTGGAATGTTTTAATAGATCTTCTATACCACTATTTAAACGAGGTTGAATATTATAAAAACATGTAGGATCCCAATCAAATTTAGATAAAAATAGATGTTGAAATTTTAAGAAATTAGGTTGTAGCTCATACAATTTAAGTTTATTATTCAAAGTAAACATAATAATCGAGTTAATTAATAAAGTTATTCTACCTAATATTAAATATTAAGCATCAAAGATGCTCAATATTTTAGAATAATTTAAAAATTTTTACTAATAATAATTTTATAAAATTATAACCCCCGAAACTCTGGGGGCTATATGAAAGATACTTCAAGTATAAAAGATAATTTTCTATTTTTAGAAAATTCGGTTTTGTGGTATGCTTACTTCTTTAACACCAGTCACCTCTATTTCTACACGACGATCTGGTGATAAGCAATTAATTAAACTAGAACGACTTTTTAACATATCACACTTGTGATCAGTAATAGGATTAGATTCTCCCATACCGCGAACGAAAATTTTTTCGGCTGGTAGACCTTTTAAAATCAGATAATCCGCCACAGATTGAGCACGTTGTTCCGATAATTTCTGATTATATGATATTGAACCAAGGCGATCAGTATAACCTATTACTATGGTCTGACTATCTTTTGGATCTATAGCTTTGATTTGTGAGTATAATTGATCGAGTTCTTGTTTGCCTTGCTGTTTTAAGGTTGTATTATTAAAATTAAATAGAACATCTGATTTAAGGGTAAAATGTTTATTTTCTATTAGTGGTTCTTGAACTGGGATCTGTGTACTAATATTAGTAACATGTGGTACGTCTCCTACTTCATGATTAAATCGATAAGTAAGACCTAAACTTAACATTCCGTTATCTGGAGTCGTACCTACAGAATCAGCATCTCCTATATTATTAATCCATTGGTAATCTACCCTGCTAGCTAGATTTTTAGATAAAGAGTATTCTATACCTACTGCACCTAAAGGTGAAATACCTGTATCATGGTCTTTAATTTTACCCCAAATGGGATTATTTTGTGTTGATTCCGCATGCCAAACCATACCACCTAATCTGGTATATACTCCCATATGATTAGTAATAGGATAACTTAGTTTTGTACTAAGTTGTGCTCCATAAGCTTTAAAGGCTCCATTAACTACCGTACCTTTATTAGGCATCCGACCTAACCAATCATAGCCTAATTCCCATCCTAGGTAAGGATTCAATTGATAACCAAGAATAGCACCAGTACCAAGTTGATTTTCATGAGTTGGACCATCATTATTTATGTAACCATTACCATAGTAATCTTTATTATGGTATTGAGACCATCCAAATTTTGCACCAGTATACCAGTTGTTATCTGTGGTAGTGGATTGCGCAATAGTAGCGAATCCCACCAGTGCCACTGCAATTGTGATAGCTGTTTTTTTCTTCATTTTATGCCTCGTTATCATCAAAATAGGCTATAACCTTGTGTTATAAGCTATTTATTTAAAAACTTACTAAGGTAATTAATCTAATTGTATTATTTTACGTCGTAATCTATAAACTAATATTACAAATAGATAGATCTCCCTAGCTAATTAAAGTCTATAACGTAGTCAAAAACTTACAAGTATGATTATAAAATATATTAATAATTTTTATTAAAATTATTAATATAATGTTCTCTTCAAAGTTTATACGGTATTTATAATTATATGATAAATTTTATTATTTATCATATAATTAAAGATAATCTAGCACTAATGTAATTTTTACCCTGAAAGTTACTTTAACTTTTATGAAAAGGTTAAAAGATGTATATTTCTACAGAAGAAATTATTATTCATCGTCCCGATGATTGGCATCTTCACTTACGTGACCATAATTTATTACAAACGGTGCTTCCTTTTACGAGTAGAATTTTTGCACGTGCCGTCATTATGCCAAATTTATTGCCACCAATAACTAGTATTAAGAGTGCTATTAATTATCGAAAACGCATTATAGCAGTTTTACCTACTAAACATTGTTTTCAACCTTTGATGACTTGTTATATAACAGAAGATCTCATTCCAAAAGAATTAATTGTTGGTTTTAAGGAAATGGTTTTTGTAGCTGCCAAACTTTACTTAGCAAAGAGTACTACTAATAGCAATTATGGTATAAAAGATCTAAAAAAGATTCTACCGATTTTAGAAGAAATGCAAAAATTTGGAATGCCTTTATTAATACATGGAGAAATTTCGAATGCTCAAGTAGATATTTTTGATCGTGAAGTTAGATTTATTGAAGACATTTTAGAACCATTGCGGGAATATTTTCCCGAATTAAAGATGATTCTTGAACATATCAGTACAAAAGAAGCCGCTCAGTATGTTTTAGAAGGAGATCGTTATATTGCTGCAACTATTACACCACAGCATTTAATGTTGAATCGTAATCATATGTTAGTTAATGGTCTGAATCCACATCTTTATTGTCTACCGGTACTCAATCGTGCGATTGATCAACAGGCATTACGTGAAGTTATTAAGACGGGTTGCGATCGGTTTTTTATTGGTACCGATAGTGCCCCTCATCTGAAACGCCATAAAGAAGGTAAAATAGGATGTGCTGGTATATTTAATGCACCTACTGCTCTTTCAGCTTATACTACCGTGTTTGAAGAAATGAATGCTTTACCGTATTTAGAATCTTTTTGTGCTATAAATGGTCCACGTTATTATGGTTTACCTTTAAATGAAGATACTATAAAACTAGTACGTAGTCCTTGGACTGTTCCAAATAAAATTAAGGTAGATAATAGAGATCAATTAGTTCCTTTTCTGGCTGGAAAAAATCTTAACTGGGCAGTTATAACTAACGACACATAAAATTAACGTGAAAAAAATTTTGTTAGCTACTTCAAATCCAGGAAAATTACTTGAATTTTTACAAATAATTAAACATCATTATTCAGTGGAATTTATCATTAAACCAATTTCTAAAGATATAGGAAATATTCCAGAATCTGGAGTTAATTATTTAGAAAATGCTTTAATAAAAGCCAAAACAGTTTATCAATATTACCGGTGTCCGGTTCTTTCAGATGATTCTGGACTTGAACTAATAAATTTTAACAATATTCCAGGTATTTATTCTGCTAGATATGCTGGAATTAATGCTACTGATCAACAAAATCGTAATAAATTAAAAAATTTTTTATTATGTAAGGATCTGACATTTACACCTGCAAGATATAGATGTGTCTTAGTTTACCAACAAAGTATTAATAATATCAAAAAATTTGAAGCAGTATGGAACGGAAATATAGTTACATATAATAATATTGATAATGGATTTGGTTACGATCCAATGTTTATTCCAATTGGGTTTAATAAAACCCTTGCCGAAATAGATATAGAATCTAAAAATCAATATTCTCATCGAGCTCAAGCAGTGATGAATTTTGTAAAATTTATAGAGAATTATTTTAACAATAGCTATTAGTCTTAATTTGTTAATTAAGAATTATCTAGTTACAAGAGATGAATGATCTCTTGTTTATAAGTGGTTTTCTTAGATTATTTTATACATTATAATGGATTTCTTTAAACGTATTTTATTTCATAGATCTCCAAGGCTAATAAATATTAGCCTTAGAATAGCTCCGATAGTTATTAGATAACCAACCGATTATAAAGCATATAATATGTGATAATAATTAGTAATATTTCAATTAGCTGAAATATAAGTATTTATTCAAGTTAATAAATCAATTATTGGTCATTTATTCTATTAACACCTTATAAACTACTTCTATCTAATATTTAGATTAGAAGGGAATATCCTCAAAATCTACTTGAGGATCATTATCTGATTCTGATAAAAGTTCATTAGATTGTGTTGGAAATGATGTCTTACTTTTATTGCTACTTAATTTATGGGGGGTTGATGTTGAAGATGGTCCCCAGTTATTATTGGTAGGAGTAGATTGCATAACATAGCTTTTTGCTGCTCTATTACCGAGCATTTGCATGGTGCCATGAGTCGTTACCACAATTTCAGTTGTATATCGTTCATGTCCATTTTGATCCTGCCATTTTCGCGTTTGTAAAGAACCTTCAATATAAACCTGTGCTCCTTTATGTAAAAATTCACCCGCGACTTCAGCTAATTTACCAAACAAAACTACACGATGCCATTCAGTTTTTTCTCTAGTTTCTCCAGTTTGTTTATCACGCCAGTTTTCTGAGGTAGCGATAGTAATATTAGTTACTGCCCCCCCATTTGGCATATAACGAATTTCTGGGTTTTGTCCTAAATTTCCAATCAGAATTACTTTATTTATACCCCTGTTGCTCATTTGATTAACTCTCTATTATCTATGATAGTATGTTATTTTTTATTTTAACATATTACTGCTGAATGTAGTATTAATCATATTATTAAAATAATATTTAAGAGATTCCATATTGCATTTATCTTTTTTAGATTGACTAAAGATTTAAAATAGAACAATATATCAACATCAAAATAATACTGTTTATAAGTTAAGGTATTTTATATCAATATAAAACCCGCTGAATTTTCAGAGGTCCTCTACTGCTATGAAATCTAGAGTAATTAGATTTAGTGATTTACCATGAGAATTTTAAGGATTATGAGATTTTCACCATTGTGAGATCAATCTTTGAGGAATCTACTACAGAGATAGCAGTTATTTAATAAAACTAACTTTTAGTTTAGAATCATTATGATAGAAAATAAATTTAACCACAAACATAGTTCGCCGCAAATTAATATGGTTAAGGTACCACCACATTCTATAGAAGCCGAACAATCTGTTTTAGGTGGTTTAATGCTAGATAATGATCGTTGGGATAACGTAGCTGAACATATAGTAGCTCGAGACTTCTTTAGTTTACATCATAGGTTAATTTTTGGTGAAATGCAACGTTTAATAGAACTAAGAAAACCTATTGATTTAATTACTCTGGCAGAATCCCTAGAGCAGAAAGGAAAACTCGAAGAAGTTGGTGGTTTTGCTTATCTCGCTGAATTATCTAAAAATACTCCTAGCGCTGCCAATATCTGTGCTTATGCTGATATTGTGCGTGAACGCGCGATAGTTCGTGATATGATTTCTGCGGCTAATTATATTGCTGAGGCTGGTTATCATCCCCAAGGACGTAGTAGTGAAGATTTACTGGATATTGCAGAATCTAAGGTTTTCCAGATTGCCGAAAACCGCCAAAAAAATTCCGGACCTAAAACTATAGATCAGATTTTAGAATCTACTATATCACGTATACAAACTCTTTACGAAGTTCCAAATAATGGAGTTACAGGTATTTCTACTGGTTATCATGATCTAGATAAAAAAACTACTGGGTTACAACCTTCAGACTTAATTATTATTGCGGCTCGTCCTTCTATGGGTAAGACTACTTTAGCAATGAACTTATGTGAAAATGCTGCTATGATACAAGATCAACCGGTACTTATTTTTAGTCTGGAAATGCCTAGTGAGCAACTTATGATGCGCATGTTAGCATCACTATCCAGGGTAGATCATACTAGAATTCGTACTGGAAAACTTGATGATGAAGATTGGGCGAAAATTTCCAGATCTATCGGACTACTTTTAGAAAAACGCAATCTTTATATCGATGATTCTTCTAGTCTTACCCCTACTGAAGTGCGTTCTAGGGCTCGACGGATATTTAGAGAGCATAACGGATTAGGTTTAATCATGGTTGATTATTTACAACTTATGCGAGTTCCATGGCTTTCTACAAATCGCACATTGGAAATTTCTGAAATTTCTAGAGCTTTGAAAGCTTTAGCAAAGGATCTACAAGTACCAGTTGTAGCATTATCACAGCTTAATCGTTTATTAGAACAACGCAGTAATAAACGACCCGTAAACTCTGATTTGCGTGATTCTGGTTCTATAGAACAAGATGCTGATTTAATTATATTTATTTATCGAGATGAAGTTTATAATGAAAATACTGACATGAAAGGAATATCTGAGATTATTATCGGTAAACAACGTAATGGACCAATTGGTTCTATACGTTTGACATTTAATGGCCAGTGGTCACGTTTTGACAATTATGTAGGTAGAGAACAATACGATAATAATTAATCTTTAGTTATTCAGCGATGGCTGAATAACTAAAGATTTATTTTCCCAGCATAACATTGTTAAGGAGCCCCCCCAACAGCATCCAGTATCCAAACAAATAATACCTTTAGGAGTATTTCCATTAAGCGACGCCCAGTGACCAAAAATTATCGTATAATCAGAATATTCTCCTAACATAGAACTACTAATTTTAAACCATGGTTTTAAATATGCTGGTGCTAAATATGGTGGTTTTTTGCAAATCATGTCTAGTTGTCCATTGCTTAAACAATAACGCATACGAGTTAGAACATTAGTAATAAAACGTAATCTAGCCATTCCACTAAGTTGTTCTGACCAATAATTTGGCATGTTACCGTACATATTATGAAGAAAGTATAAATAGTCATTACTACTAAGTATTAATTCAACTTCTCTGGCGCACTTTTTTGCCGTACTAAGATCCCACTGTGGTAAAATTCCAGCATGAGTCATAATCAGCTTATTTTCTTTATCAAATTGTAGTAATGGTTGATGACGCAACCAGTTAATGATTTCATCCCCATCTGAAGATTCTATTAAAACTTTAAGATAAAATTGGTTAAATTGGGTAATATTTTTACCATAATATTCTGCTAACAGATTTAAATCATGGTTACCTAGAACTATGCGGGCATTAGTTCCTAAAGAACGTATATAACGTAGTACTTGGATAGATTGTGGGCCTCTAGCTACTAGATCACCAGTTAGCCATAAGGTGTCTCTTCTAGTATCAAAATTTACTTGTGCCAAGATAGCACATAATTCTTGATAACAACCATGAATATCGCCAATTAAGTATGTAGCCATAGATTGCTCAACTGTTATAGAATTAACATTCTTAATGAAGATGACTTTGAATAGCTAATCTAAAAACTGGAATTTCTACTTTAAATATTACACCTTTGTTGTCATACATATTATAATAACCTTGCATAGTTCCTATTGGAGTATCAATTATAATTCCACTAGTATACTGAAATTCACTATTAGGTTGAATATAGGGTTTTTTTCCTAAAACTCCTTCACCTTGAACTTTAGTAACCCGTCCATTACCGTTAGTAATTAACCAAGAGCGACTCTGAAGCTTAATGGATTGTTGTCCTAAATTGCGAAT
Source organism: Candidatus Dasytiphilus stammeri (assembly GCA_045690005.1). GTDB lineage: Bacteria > Pseudomonadota > Gammaproteobacteria > Enterobacterales > Enterobacteriaceae > Dasytiphilus > Dasytiphilus stammeri_P. Next base: position 536,362 of record CP145881.1, read on the forward strand.
CTTAATTGTATAAGCAAAAACATAATGTGCTTCTTCAGGTATTGACTGTGAGGCAATATATATACTTTGTACATTTACAGAAACCCTAGTAGTTTCCTCCATACCATTATTTCTCCTTGAGTTTCATTTTTGAATGTACAGTTAACCAATTAGCCAGCTTGCAATATAGTGCTACTGGAATATTCTCGGCCCGTAAATTGGGGTTAACACCTATTTCATTAAGAATTTTAACTGTTACTAATTTACTAAGACTATTTCTTAGCATTTTTCGACGATGAGTAAAAGCTGTTCTGGTTATCAGTTTTAATTCACTAATATTTTCTACTATATTTGGCATCAAACTATATGGTACTAAACGAACTAAGGCAGAAGATACTTTTGGAACTGGTATAAAAGATTCTGGAGTAATATCTTGAATTAAAACTGCCTTACAATAATATTGTGACATCACACTTAATCTACCGTACTTTTTACTATCTGGAACTGCAATAATACGGTCAACTACTTCTTTTTGTAACATGAAATGCATATCTTTGATAATAGTTATATATTTAAATAGATGAAAAATCATTTGACTAGAAATGTTATAAGGTAAATTACCAAATATTCTGAGTTTGTGTCCTTTTGGTCTGGACAGTTCGTTAAAATTAAAATTAATGGCATTTTGTTGGTAAATAGTTAATTTTTTGCTAAGATAAATATCTTTTTTCAAATGATTAACTAAATCTTTATCTATTTCAATAGCTGTTAAATATTTAACATATTTACTAATAGGTTTAGTTAAAGCTCCTAATCCTGGACCTATTTCTACCAATTGATCATCAGTATGTGGATCTATAGCACTTAAAATATTATTAATTATATTAACGTCTATAATAAAATTTTGACCCCATTTTTTATGAGCCAAATGCCCAAAGCACCAATTATTTCTCATTATAATTTAGATTTAGCATATTAATTGTAAGTTTAAGTGCTGCTATTAAACTGCTTGGATTGGCTTTTCCGGTAGCAGCCAATTCTAAAGCGGTACCATGATCTACTGAGGTACGTATAAAAGGTAATCCAAGGGTAAGATTCACAATCTGTCCAAATCCTTGAGATTTTAACACTGGTAATCCTTGGTCGTGATACATAGTTAATATAACATCAGCCTTCTTGAGATATTGTTTTTGAAATATAGTATCTGCTGGTAAAGGACCAGTAATTTTAAGACCAACTTCTCTTAATATCTGTATTACAGGAATTATTATATCTTTTTCTTCTCTACCTAAATGTCCTCCTTCTCCTGCATGAGGATTAAGACCACAAACAAATATGTGTGGTTTAGCAATTTTAAATTTATTTTGAAGCTCTTGAGACAAAATAGTAATTACTTCAGATAGACTATTTGATGTAATTGCCTTAGGAACTTTTTTTAAAGGTAAGTGTGTTGTAGTTAGTGCGACACGTAATTCTTCCATAGCAAATAGCATCACTCCTCTTTTTATCTTAGAATGTTCAACCAAATATTCAGTATGACCCATAAAAGTTATTCCAGCTTCATTTATTACCCCCTTATGTACTGGTCCAGTAATTATGGCTGAAAATTCACCATATAAACATCCATTACAAGCTCGTTCTAAAGTTGAGATAACATATTGACTATTATCTACACATAATTGACCGGCTTTCACTGGTTTAATTAAATCTATGGGTAGTATTTTTAGATGTCCAGCTCGGTGAATTTTTATAATTGGTTCAAATTGATAATCATGTAATCTCAATGGTAAATTTAGAGCTAAAGCTCTTGAATGCATAAGTTCAGCAGAGGCACATACTACTAGTTCAATCGGCCAATTATATTGAGCTAATTGAATAACTATATCAGGACCTATTCCAGCAGGCTCCCCTGGAGTAATAATCACACGGTAATTATTCATTTTGTCCTTTGCCCAAAATTTTAACGTAACTCGTATTCCTTAACTGCTGCTGTTCTTTCATCGCTAATTTGGCTGCTTCAACAAATTTACGCATATATAAAATATGCAACGCTTGTTCTTGAAATATTAGATTAGTTTTATCTACTTTACGGAATCCTAATAACTGAATTAAGTGCCATCCCATTGGAGATCTAACTGGTAAACTTATTTCATTATTTTTTAATTTTAATAATGTTGTACTTAATTTATAACCTAATATATTGGGAGATTTCCAGCCTAAATCACCTCCTAATGGAGCTGAGAGAGTATCTTGTGAAAATTTTTTGGCAGCGCTCGAAAAAGCTATTTTTCCATTTTTTATTGTTTGTTTGATTTGTTTCATTATTTTGATGGCTTGTTTATCATTTATGCGATTAGATGGTTTTAATAAAATGTGTCGTATGTGTATGTTTGTAATGAATAGAATTTTATTACTAATATCGTTAATTTTAAAAATATGAAAACCATTAGTAGATCTAATAGGACCAATAATATCTTGAATATTAAGATTTTTTAATAAAATATTAGGAATATTTTTTATTTGACGCCCGCATAATTTTTGATTCTTAAATAGAATTATACTATTAATATTATTCAGTATATCAATATTTTTATAAATTTTCATTTTATCAATTATTTGAGTCGCCAGTAATCTTGCTTGATATTCTTGTTGGTTTGTGGGATATTTTGATAATGGAATCATTATATTGGTTAAGCTAATTTCGCTAAGATCATTATTTTTATTTTTCATTTGGTTTATTAAACTAGTAATTTCTAATGGTGTAATATTTACACTATTACGAATAATATTATTATATACTTCTTGAGTGATCAGCTCTTTACTAACAATTTCGCGATAATTATTTTCATTAGAGATAATTTGTTTATCAAATTGAGCTCGTGTCATTTTTCTATTGGCAGCTTTACTTTTAAGAATTAAGTTAATTTGTTCTTTACTAACTGATAAATGTTTCATTTTACCTAAACTGTATAAGATCTGATTATCAATCAGATCTTCAATAATCTGAGTACGTAAAGAGCTTTCAGAAAACGGTAATTTTTCCTTTTGATGATTATGTTTTATTAAATTGATACGATCCTCAATTTCACTTTGTAAGATGACATCGTCATTTACAATGGCAGCAATTTTATTAATTATTTTAATAGCTGCAATAGATGGAATACTGATCATAAAATTGATACTGATTATCAATATCAGAAATTTTTTCATACCTTAAATACCATCTTACTTAAAAAAAACCGGCTGGAGTTTATAATAGTCTACTCAATTACCTAACATATTATCAAATTATTCTAAACGTTAGTAATTAATGTATGATCATGATAACTCTCTGGATCATATGAGATTAGTAATCTTGTGGATTTTATTTGATATAATATTATTATAAGGTTACATGTTAAGATAAATTTAATATATATACATATTCTGACTAATTTAAATTGAATGAAGATTTAAATGGACTGATCTTTCCAGTGTTAACCTGAATTGAGGTACCTCTCAATGGATTTTGTTGGAAAAACATTAGGATTATTTATAGGCCTTGCATCTGGAACGGGAATAGTTGGCGTGGTAGTTGGTCTATTTATAGGTCATATCATTGATAAAACCCTAGACCTATCTGTAAATAGATACTTTAACTTTACTAACCAAAGTAGACTTCAAGAGCTCTTTTATCGTATAACTTTTCAGATTGTTGGTCATATTAGTAAATCTAAAGGAAGAGTCACTAAAATTGATATTAAAAATGCCTTAAATTTAATGGATCACATCAAGCTTTCAGTTGAGGAGAGAAAATTAGCACAACAAGCCTTTATAGAAGGAAAGCATTTTCAATACCCATTGCGTCCTAAATTGCGTGAGTTACATCAAATTTGCTTTGATCGATTGGATTTAATTAGAATGTTTATTGAGATTCAGATTAAAACCGCCTTATCTGATGGTTTATTACATCCTCAAGAACGTAAAATTTTGCAGATTCTTGCTGAAGAACTTGGAATTTCCTCAACACAATTTGAACAAGTTTTACAGATGATAGTAATAGACGATGTAAAATATTCTGCTGCACAGAACTATGAACGCTTTAAATCTGAAAAAATTTCAGAATTAGATGAGGCTTGCAAAGTTTTAGGAGTAAAAATCAGTGATGATTATCTTACTATCAAACGTGCGTGGCGCCGAAAAATGAATGAATCTCATCCTGATAAACTTTTAGCGAAAGGATTACCAACGAACCTGATAAAAATTGCCCAACAAAAAAGTCAGGAAATTCAAAAAGCTTGGGAACTTATCAAAAGAATCCGAGAATTTAAATGATTAGATTATTAATCTAAAGTAAGATTATACATTAGATTAATAGTTTAATAGCATATTAAATGAACTTCAATTCAAAACAAGTGCCAAAACTAAAATAAATCGGAATACTATAATCGATCTACTTCAACTTTATTTTCATTAATAAGAAATTGATCTAATATTAATTTTTGATATTTTACTTCTAGTAAGTAAGAAGATATCTCAGATTTAATGATGGATCGTTTTAACTTGATCATTAATTTGCTAAAGATTAATTAATTATAATGAAATTGATATTAGATATGTATAACCATACAAGCGTACTTGTTAATACAGCAGTTAAGGCTCTGAATATCAAAGATCATGGAATATATATTGATGGCACTTTTGGGTGTGGGGGACATTCGCATTTAATATTATCTAATTTATCGTCTCAAGGACAATTATATGCTATTGATCGTGATCCTATAGCTGTAGCCGCTGCTAGTAATATAAGAGATCCAAGATTCACTATTATTCATGGAGTTTTTTCTGGTTTAGTCAATTATATCTCACAGAGAGGATTAATAGGTCGTATTAATGGAATTTTATTAGATTTAGGATTATCATCACCCCAAATTGATAATGCTGAGCGCGGTTTTTCTTTTATGCAAGATGGACCCCTAGATATGCGTATGGATCCGACTTGTGGCATCACAGCTAAAGAATGGTTATTAAAATCTCAAGTAAATGAGATTGCTCGGGTATTAAAAGAATACGGAAATGAACGTTTTGCCAAGCGCATTGCTCGGGCTATAGTTAAACGTAACAGTACTAATAAACCTATAACACGGACTAAAGATCTGGTCTCAGTCATTAAGGCTGCGATACCATATCAAAAAAATCTTCATAAACATCCTGCAACTCGCTGTTTTCAAGCAATACGTATCTTTATTAATAATGAGTTAAATGAGCTTGTTAAAGTATTACAAGGGACATTATTAACACTAGCTCCAGGAGGAAGATTAGTTGTGATTAGTTTTCATTCATTAGAAGATCGAATTGTAAAGCGTTTTATTAGGAAGTGTAGTAGCTACTTGAATGTTCCAAAAAGAATTCCATTAACTGTAACTGAAATAGAATGTTTAGATTCTACACCTTCTTTAAGAGCTATAGATAAAATCAAACCTACTCAACAAGAAGTTGCAATTAACCCACGTGCCCGCAGTGCAATTCTTCGGATTGCCGAAAAAAGGATTCAATAATCTTTCTTAATCTAAAATCATAAAGAATTTTAAGCCATTATTTATGGAACATAATATACTATACTAAATAGTAATGATCGTTAGTTTAATAAGAGAATCGCCAAATTGTAAGAATTGCTTAAAGTTAGATAGTTTCTATTTTAATGTAATTCATTAGCTATTAACTAATACTATGAAGCTTGTATCTTATCAGGTATTACCTCATGCTGAAGTAAGTAACAATAACTAACTAAATTAGTAAAGCTAAAAAGGGGTTAATTTGTATCGTAATTTACATGAGATATTGGCACCTTGGATTAATTATGCTCCTAATATTTTAATCCGAAAAATGACTCTGGATAGCAGATTAGCAAAAAGCGGAGATGTCTTCGTGGCTATTCAGGGAGATCATTTTGATGGCCGTTCTTTTATATCTCAAGCTATTGCTAATGGGGTTAATGCGGTAATTGCTGAAGCAATCCCTTCTAAGAAGGGATTTATTTGTTATTTAAATAGCGTTCCAATCATTTATTTGGAAAATTTATCTCAGCGGCTATCGGAAATAGCGGGACGTTTTTATGATCATCCAGGAAAAAAAATATGTTTGATTGGAGTAACTGGAACTAATGGTAAAACTACTACAACACAATTATTAGCACAGTGGATAAAATTGCTTGGTGAGAATAGTGCGGTTATAGGAACTTTAGGAAATGGCTTATATGGTAAACTAACTCCCCTAGATAATACCACTCCTTCAGCAGTTGATGTTCAACGATGGTTAGATTTGTTATGGAAAAAAGGTGCCAAAGTGGTAGCTCTAGAAATTTCATCGCATGGACTTGTACAACATCGTGTGGCAGCTCTACCGTTTGCAGCTAGTGTATTTACCAATTTAAGTCGCGATCATCTGGATTATCACCTTAATATGAAAAATTATCAAATGGCTAAATGGTCGCTGTTTTCTAAACATAGTACTGAATTAGCTATCATTAATGCTGATGATTATATAGGAAGGGCTTGGTTAAAACGTTTACCAGAAGCTATAATAGTCACAATCAAGAAAAAGTATTGGTCATTATGTTGTAATAGGCGCTATTGGTTAAAGGCACTAAGAATACGATACAATGAGGTTGGTACAAATATTTACTTTAGATCTTATTGGGGAGACGGAGAAATCAATACTAGTTTGATAGGTGACTTTAATGTTAGTAATTTACTACTAGCGCTGACAACTCTTTTAGCCAAGGGATATAATATAGATAGCTTAATAGCAACTAGCAATAAATTGCAACCTATATGTGGTCGTATGGAAAGATTTAAGCTGGGTGGTCATGGAAAACCAACTGTTATTATAGATTATGCACATACTCCTGATGCACTTAAAAAATCACTTCAAGCCGCAAGATTACACTGTCGCAGTAAGTTATGGTGCATTTTTGGTTGTGGGGGGGATCGTGATAAAGGAAAGCGCTCAATTATGGGGAGAATTGCTGAAAAATTTTCTGATAAATTAATTATTACTAGTGATAATCCACGTAATGAAGATCCTCATGCTATTATTAAAGATATTTTAAGTGGATTACAGGGTAATATAAATGTCAAGGTTATGCATGATCGTAGCATTGCAGTAACAGATACAATTATGAGAGCACAAGAAGATGATGTAATTTTAATAGCTGGCAAAGGACATGAAAATTATCAGGTAATAGGAAATCATCGTATTAATTTTTCTGATCGCAGAATAGTTACTCGTATGTTAGGAATAAAAGAATGATCCCTATATCATTAATTAAATTAGCTAAAATTATTGATGGTGAACTAATTGGTAGTGATATTGAAATTTGTCAGGTGATTACTGATACGCGTCAAAGTACTGAGAAAGCTCTTTTTATTGCTTTGAGAGGAAACCATTTTGATGCCCATGATTTTGTAGAAGAAGCGGTAAATAATAATAAAATTATTGCAGTTATAGTAAGTCGTCTATTAGTTATTAAGGTACCCCAAATTCTTGTAAAAAATACGAGTATTGCTCTAGGAAAACTAGCTAAATGGCTTAGAAAACAGCTAACTCCTAAAGTTATTGCATTAACCGGATCGTCTGGAAAAACTACTGTTAAAGATATGTTAACCGCTATTTTAAAACAGTGTGGTAAGACTCTATCTACAATTGGAAATATGAATAATCATCTTGGTGTCCCATTAACGCTGTTACAATTAAATAAAGAATATATTTATACGGTAATTGAACTTGGTGCTAATCATCCTGGAGAAATTTATTATGCGGTACAATTAATTAACCCTGAAGTTGTCTTAATTAATAATATTACACTATCACATCTCCATGGTTTTGGTTCAATTTTAGGAGTTGCAAAATCTAAAGGAGAAATTTTTACTGGTTTACTAGAAAATGGTATAGCTGTGATAAATGCTGATAGTCATTATTGGCAGTATTGGCGTCATTTATTAGGTAATCAATTAGTATGGCGATTTTCTATTACTCCTAGGCATGAAAGTAACTTTTTTGCTACTAATATTATTTTGAAGGTGACCAGTACACAATTTACTCTTAATACTCCAAAAGGGAGTATTGAAGTAGTATTACCATTACTAGGGAAGCATAATATTGCTAATGCATTAGCGGCGGCAAGTTTAGCTTCAGCTGTTGATATATCTCTGCAATATATTAAGACGGGATTAGCTAACTTAAAAGCACTGCCGGGTCGTAGTTATCCTATACTATTAGATAAAAATAAATTATTAATTGATGATAGCTATAATGCTAATGTAGGCTCAATGAAGGCAGCAGTTTATACATTATCTAAAATGCCAGGTTATAGAATTATGGTAGTAGGCGATATAGCGGAATTAGGTGATCATTCAGTCAGATATCACCAGTTGATTGGTTTGATAGTACGTTTAGCTGAAATTGATAAAGTTATTAGTATAGGAATCATGAGTAAAAATATTAGTAATTTAACCCATGATGGTGAGCATTTTTATGATCAAGCAAAATTAATTCAACGTCTCCAAGTCTTAATGGAAAAATATAAAAAGGTTACTATCTTAATTAAAGGTTCCAGAATTGCGCAAATGGAAAATATTGTACATAGCTTACAGGAAAAATACTCCTGTTAAGGTGGCTAATATTACCTTCCCATTTTTAGAATTATGGTAGATGTAGTAGTATGGATGATATTTTTTCGGATCTCGTCTGGAGAGCGATTTTAAGCTTATTTACAGCATTATTTATTTCAATGTGGATTGGGTCATATTTAATTGTATGGTTAAATAAATTCAAGATAATTCAAATTATACGTAATTATGGACCACCATCTCACATTGGTAAGCAAGGCACACCTACTATGGGTGGAGTTATTATTCTCGTAGCAATTAGTATTACAGTATTATTATGGACTAACCTCTTTAATCCCTATATTTGGTGTGTATTATTAGTTTTAATAGGTTACGGTATTATTGGATTCATTGACGATTATAGAAAAGTTAAAAGCCAAAATACCCAAGGTTTAATTGCTTTTTGGAAATATTTCTGGCAATCAATAATAGCATTATTAATTAGTCTTATCTTATATAAGATGGGTAAAAATACAGTTGCCACGCAACTTGTAATACCATTTTTTAAAGATTTAATCCCACAAAGGGAGATAATGTATTTAATATTGACTTATTTTGTAATTATAGGAACCAGCAATGCTGTAAATCTAACAGATGGTTTAGATGGATTAGTTATTATGCCAATTTTATTAGTTGCGGCTGGTCTAGCGTTCATTTCATGGTTAACGAGTAATGTTGATTTTGCTAGCGAACTACATATTCCTTATTTACCTTATGCTGGAGAACTAATGGTTTTTTGTACTGCCATTATTGGTGCTAGCTTAGGGTTTTTATGGTTTAATACCTATCCTGCTCAAATTTTTATGGGAGATGTTGGATCTTTAGCCTTAGGTGGAATATTAGGAACAATTGCTGTATTGTTAAGGGAAGAGTTACTATTATTATTAATGGGTGGTATATTTGTTATCGAGACACTATCGGTAATTTTACAAATAGGATCATTTAAACTATGTGGTCAGAAAATTTTTCTCATGGCTCCTATTCATCACCATTATGAATTAAAAGGATGGCCTGAATCTAGAATTATAGTAAGATTCTGGATCATATCAGCGATATTATTATTAATTAGTTTAGCAACCTTCAAGGTACGTTAGATGAATGACTATCGCAATAAAAATATTGTTATAATTGGACTAGGAATTACCGGAATGTCCTGTATTAATTTCTTTTTATCTCGTGGAGTAATTCCTAAAGTGATGGATACACGTCTTTATCCTCCAAAAAAAGAAAAACTTCCTAAGTTTATTGAGTGCTGTTTAGGTTATTTAAATAAAAAATGGTTACTGTATGCTGATATGATAATTGTTAGCCCTGGAATGTGTATGCATCCTTTATTAATTAAATACGTTAGAACTGGCATAGAGATAATTAGTGATATTGAATTATTTTGTCGTGAAGCATGTGCTCCAATTATTGCTATAACTGGTACCAATGGTAAAAGTACAGTATCAGTTTTGATTGGCGAGATGGCACGATCTTGCGGTTTGGTCACTGGTGTTGGTGGTAATATTGGACTACCAGCTCTAAATTTATTACAACAATCTTACCAATTATATGTTTTAGAACTTTCGAGTTTTCAACTCGAAGCTACTTATAGTCTACATACAAGAGCAGCTACCATCTTGAATCTTAGTGAAGATCATAGAGATTATTATTTTAATAAATTCTATCATTATAAAATGGCAAAATTACGTATTTACGACCATGCAGAAGTGTGTATATTCAATGCTGAGGAAAAACATACACAACCAAACATGCTATCTTCTTACCAAAAATCTATAAGTTTTGGTATTCATAAAGGAGATTATCATCTAAATTTTAATAATGGTAATATTTGGATGTTAGGAAATGGTGCTAAAATCTTAAATACTGCAGAAATTCAATTAATTGGACAACATAATTATATTAATGCACTAGCAGCGTTAGCGATGGCAGATGTAATTGGATTATCTAAGGTGGGTAGTATTCAAGCATTAAAAAATTTTACTGGTTTACCTCATTGTTTTCAGTTAGTTTTGAAAAATAAAGGAATTTCTTGGGTTAATGATTCGAAGGCTACTAATGTAGGCAGTACTATAGCAGCACTTAGAGTTAGTAAATTATTAGTACGCGGAACTATTCATTTGCTAATCGGCGGAAATAGTAAATGTGCTGATTTAAAAAATCTATCATCTTATTTACAAGATGATCGATTGCAGCTTTATTGCTTTGGGCGTGATCGAAAAAAATTCGCAAAATTACGATCCAAACCTAGTATCCTAACAACCACAATGGTTGATGCAATGCCACATATTGCTAGTAAAGTCAAACCAGGTGATTTAGTTTTACTTTCTCCAGCATGTTCTAGTAAAGACCAATTTAATGATTTTGCTCATAGAGGGAAGATATTTACACAACTTGCTAAAATACTAGGATAAAATAAATAGGTACTTTAATTAAAACTATGTCAGTAAATATGGTATTCGTATTCTTAAATTATTAGCTATTTTACTTTTTATAAAAAATACAGATATCGTACTATTATTTGATTAATAATAGCATAAGTACAAACTTGTATGCGAGGTGTTATCATTGATTCCGTCTAGGCGCTTAATAGTCATGGCTGGTGGAACCGGTGGCCATATTTTTCCAGGTATTGCAATTGCACAATATCTTATGAGTCATGGTTGGAAGATTCTTTGGCTAGGAACCGCCGATCGTTTGGAAGCTACTTTAGTACCGCAACATGGTATTGAAATTGAATTTATTAGGATACAAGGCTTACGTGGTAAGGGAATTAAGGCATTTTTGACCTTGTGTCCAAAATTTATCAGTGCAGTACGTAAAGCTTGTAAAATAATAAAATTATGGCATCCTAATGTAGTACTGGGAATGGGAGGTTATGTTTCTGGTCCTGGCTGTTTAGCTGCTTGGATATATGGTATTCCAATAATTATACATGAACAAAATGGTATTGCCGGGTTAACTAACCGCTGGATCGCCAAAATTGCTAAAATCACACTACAAGCATTTCCCGGAACCTTTAAGAATGCTGTAGTAGTAGGAAATCCTATACGCGATAAATTACGTACCTTACCTCCTCCAGAAGTACGTTTTTCTTGCAGACAAACATTACCTCTTCGTATTCTCGTATTAGGTGGTAGTCAGGGATCACAAATTTTAAATTTTACTATACCCCAATTAGCAATTATTATGGGTAATAAAATTACAATCTGGCATCAAGTTGGTAAGCAAGCCTTAAATATTGTCATGAAATATTATCAACAAGTATATCATACTAAATATCGACTCAATGAATTTATAGAAGATATAGCATTAGCTTATAGTTGGGCTGATATAGTAATATGTCGTTCAGGTGCCATGACTGTTAGTGAAATTGCAGTAGTTGGATTACCTGCGATTTTTGTACCTTTTAAACATAATGATAGACAGCAATATTGGAATGCATTACCTTTTGAAAAGATTGGTGCTGCTAAGATTTTAGAACAATCAAAATTTACCGCTCAAATGGTTGCAGAAATCTTGAAAAAATTGGATCGATCGACATTATTAAGTATGGCTGTATCAGCACGTTCATTAGCTATTAGTGATGCTACCGAACGGATTGCCGCAATGATATGTAGATCTGCAACAACATGCTAGAATTATTTTAGAAGATTAAAATCTTAATATAAAAAGCAGAGTTAAATAGTAAATGAATCCTCTAAAATTAGCACCATATTATATAGTCCCTGGAAAAAATATCCACTTTTTAGGTATTGGTGGAGCCGGAATGGGCGCACTAGCTTACTTATTAGCTAAGGAAGGCTATCAAATTAGTGGTTCAGATCTAATATCCAATTCGATGACACAACATCTAATCTCTTTAGGAGTAAAAATATATTTTTACCATCATCCAGCTAATATTAAAAATGCTAGTGTAGTTATTTTATCCACAGCAATTGCTGATGATAATCCCGAACTTTTAGCAGCTTACAAAACATGTATACCCGTAATTAGAAGGGCAGAAATGTTAGCAGAACTGATGCGGTTTCGTTACGGAATAGCAATCGCCGGAACACATGGTAAAACTACAACTACAGCTATGATTGTCAGTATCTATGATGAAGCGGGATTAGATCCAACATTTATTAATGGTGGATTAGTAAAAGCCGCTGGTACAAATGCTCGTATGGGTAAAAGTAAATATCTAATTTTAGAAGCTGATGAAAGTGATGCTTCTTTTCTACATTTACAACCTATGATAATTATCATTACAAACATTCAGAAAGAACATCTAGATTACTATCAAGGTAATTTTGAAAATCTCAAAAAAACTTTTATTAATTTTTTACATAATTTACCTTTAAATGGTAGGGTAATAATATGTCTTGACGATTTAGTGATTCGTCAGATCATCCCTCATATAAAACGCCAAATTATAACATATGGTTTCAATGAAGAAGCTGATATATGTATTAAAAATTATGAACCACATGGAATAAAAGGACATTTTTCAATTGTTCGTAAATCAAGAGCAAATTTTTCGGTAATTTTAAATGCACCAGGTCGTCATAATGCGCTTAATGCGGCAGCAGCTATAGCATTAGCTACTAAAGAGGGTATTAACGACAAGATAATTTTTCATGCTCTAGAAAATTATCAGGGAACCACACATCGTTTTGATTTATTAGGTGAATTTGATTTAGAAAATGTTAATGGTACAATGGGTAAGACATTGTTAATAAATGATTATGGACATCATCCTAACGAAATTGAGGTAACTATCCAAGCGGTGAGAGCTAGTTGGCCAGAGAAAAGAATTATTATGATTTTTCAACCACATCGTTATACGCGTACACGTGATCTCTATAAAGATTTCGTTAAAGTGCTGTCTCAGGTAGATGTTCTATTACTATTAAAAGTCTATTCAGCAGGAGAACAAACTATACCTGGAATTAATAGTGATGCATTATGTAGTACTATTAGGAAACAAGGAAAAATACATCCTCTATTAGTATGTAAAAATCATGATTTACCTAAGATACTTGCTCCATTATTAGCGGATAATGATGTTATCCTCGTACAAGGAGCCGGAAATATTGGGGAAATTGCTCAGAAACTTGCCAAAATTAAGTTAAATCCAGAGATCAATAATGATTGATAAGGTAGCTGTATTACTAGGTGGAAATTCTGCGGAAAGAGAGATCTCTTTAAGATCGGGTTCAGCAATTTTAGTTGGTTTAAAAAATGCGGGTATTGATGCATATGCAATAGATGTAAAATATTTCTCAGTGATTAGTTTAAAACAAGAGGGATTCAATAAGGTTTTTATGGCACTTCATGGAAAAGGAGGAGAGGATGGTATCATCCAAGGGGTGCTAGATTTTATGAAAATTCCTTACACAGGAAGTAGAGTTCTAGCTTCTGCTATTGCCATAGATAAATTGCGTACTAAATGGTTGTGGAAAGGTATGGGTTTACCAGTAGCTTCTTGGGTAACGGTAAAAAAAAATGATTGTAACCCATATTTGAGTAAAGCTATCATAAAACAGATAAGAGATTTATCAATGCCAGTAATAGTTAAACCTAGCAAGGAGGGGTCCAGTATAGGAATAACTAAGGTTAATTATCTTAAAGAACTAGATGAAGCTTTAAATACCGCATTTTACTATGATGATACAGTATTGGTAGAAAAATGGTTAAGTGGTCCCGAATATACCGCAGTAATTTTAGGAGATAGTGTTTTTCCTATAATTAGGATTCAATCTTCAGGAATTTTTTATGATTATCAAGCAAAATATTTATCTCAAGATACCCAATATTTATGTCCAAGTGGTTTATCAATAGTTCAAGAAGCTTATTTAAAAAAATTGGTATTAAAAGCATGGCGCGCTTTAGGTTGTAAAGGTTGTGGTCGTGTAGACACTATGCTAGATGATGATTCTTTCTATCTACTAGAAATAAATACCTCTCCTGGTATGACTAGCAAAAGTATAGTTCCTATAGCAGCGCAATATGTTGGAATAAATTTTTCACAGTTAGTTAAGAGTATCTTAGATCTGGCTGATTAAAAATATTGAGTTGAAGATTCTATTTATGGAATTTAACAGTTAAGGTATGGATAACATGATAATCAGATCAATACACTGATTTTCATTCATTTGAAAATTAGTGTAATACTAGGACATTTTAAACAATCTATTCTGTATCACCAGATAGATGTTAAATTTGGTTAGTTATTCTAATTATTTATATTGATTTTTGCTAAAGCTGCCAATTTTTCTAATGCAGTTTTAATGTTATCAGGACTTTTCATTGCAACCTGACGCAACATTGCTGCACTTTTCTTACTTAAAGTTCTATGATGCTCTGGTAAACTATTTTGGTTATTGGTTAGTTGTTCCCATGATGGATTTATATAAAAATTGATAGATACTAATGAGGGTAATATTTTAGATTTTAAAATATTAATTAAACTGTATTGTTCATCAAGTAATCTTTTCATCCATTTAGCATTTGCGGTTTCAAGTATTAAGGTATGATGACGAATGTTAGCCACCCGGCACCAAGCTTTAAAATATGAAGGAAGTATACTTTTTACTACACGATCTAAATTAATTAGTATTATTGCTCTACGTTGTAGAAAATTTAGTATACTGTATTGATGCTGTTTAGCATCATCAAAAATCTTTATAATAGGGTATAGATTACTATAACGCATAATGGTCTTACCGTCATTGATAGTATTGATTAGGATATTAAATATAATTAATAATATTATAAATATGCAATAGATTTATAAATCTATTAAAAACACAACCTAGGTTCGTATTATTAATTACAATATTTTATATTAATTATAATCAAACTATATAATAAAGAGATTTAATTTTTATGTTATTAAAATTTTTAAATAAAATTTTTGGTACTAGAAATGATCGTATACTTAATAGCATGAATCACCTTGTAGATACCATTAATCAACTAGAAAATAAATTTAGTCAACTATCTAATGAAGCACTAAAGAAACAAACTAATCTATTTCGTTTGCGTTTAGAAGCCGGAGAAAAGTTAGAAAATTTGATTCCTGATGCTTTTGCTACTGTACGTGAAGCTAGTAAACGTGTTTTTAATATGCGACCTTTTGATGTTCAGTTACTTGGTGGAATAGTATTAAACAATCGTTGTATTGCGGAAATGCGTACTGGTGAAGGTAAAACATTAACCGCAACATTACCAGCATACTTAAATGCTCTTACAGGAAAAGGCGTACATATAGTTACTGTTAATGATTATTTAGCTAAGCGAGATGCGGAGATTAATCGTCCTTTATTTGAATTTCTTGAACTTACGGTAGGTATTAACTTACCAGGAATGTCTACCGCCCAAAAGCAAGCGGCTTATGCCGCTGATATTACTTATGGAACTAATAATGAATATGGATTTGATTATCTACGGGATAATATGATTTTTAATCCAAAAGAACGTGTACAACGCCAATTACATTATGCATTGGTTGATGAAGTAGATTCAATACTTATTGATGAAGCTCGCACACCTTTAATTATCTCAGGGCCGTTAGAGAATAGTTCTGAGCTTTACATTAGAGTAAATAATCTTATTCCAAAATTAATTAGACAAGATAAAGAAGATTCAAGGAGTTTCAAAGGTGTTGGACATTTCTTTGTAGATGAAAAAGCTCGTCAAGTTTACTTGACAGAACTTGGTCTAATTTTCATAGAAGAATGTTTAGTTAAAGAAGATCTTATGAATCAAGGTGAATCACTTTATTCTTCTTATAATATAATACTAATGCATCATGTTACCGCAGCTTTACGTGCTCATACATTATTTTTTCGCAATATAGATTATCTGGTAAAAGATGGAGAAATTATTATTATTGATGAACATACAGGTCGTGCTATGTCTGGTAGACGCTGGTCTGATGGTTTACATCAAGCAGTAGAAGCTAAAGAAGGGGTACAAATTCATAGTGAAAACCAAACCTTAGCTTCTATTACTTTTCAGAATTATTTTAGACTTTATAAAAAATTAGCTGGAATGACTGGTACAGCTGATACAGAAGCATTTGAATTTACTTCTATTTATAAATTAGATACCGTTGTAGTTCCTACTAATCGTAAAATGATACGTAGTGATTTATCAGATTTGGTTTATATAAGTGAAAGAGAAAAAATTAATGCAATTATTCAAGATATTAGAAAACGTACTGCTAATGGTCAACCTGTATTAGTAGGTACTATTTCAATTGAAAAATCAGAAATAATTTCTCGAGAATTAACTGATTCGGGTATTGTTCATAATGTATTAAATGCTAAATTTCATGCCTATGAAGCAGATATAGTAGCACAAGCGGGTCAGCCTGGAAAAGTAACTATTGCTACTAATATGGCGGGACGAGGTACAGATATTGTATTAGGAGGAAATTTGCAAGCTGAAATTTCTAAAATTAAACAACCTACTCAAGAAGATATTCAAAAGGTTAAGAATGCTTGGCAAATTCGCCATAATGCGGTGGTTAATGCAGGAGGATTACATATTATCGGAACCGAACGTCACGAATCTAGAAGAATTGATAATCAGCTCAGGGGTCGAGCAGGAAGACAAGGAGATCCTGGATCTTCTAGATTTTATCTTTCTATGGAAGATACTTTAATGCGAATTTTTGCCTCGGATCGATTATCTAATATCATGCGGAAAATAGGAATCCAATCCGGAGAGGCTATAGAACATCCTTGGGTTACCAAGGCTATTGCTAATGCACAGCGTAAGGTTGAAATTCGTAACTTTGAAATTCGTAAACAGTTATTAGAATATGATGATGTAGCTAATGATCAACGTCAGGCTATTTATGCACAGCGTAATGAATTACTTGAATCACCAGATATTAGTGAAATTATTATTACCATATATGAAGATGTTTTTAGAAAGCTTATTAATAGCTATATTCCCTTGCAATCTATAGATGAATTTTGGAATATTACTGGTTTAAAAGAACATCTAAAAATTAATTATGATATAGATTTACCAATTGAAGAATGGATTAAAGATAATATTTTGATTTCCGAGCAATTAATTGAGCGAATAATTTTAGAGATTAAAAATATATATCAGCACAAAAGAAAATTTATTGGAATTGAATTCATAAGTAATTTGGAAAAAAATTTAGTGTTGCAAACCTTGGATTCTTTATGGAAAGAACATCTAGCTGCTATGGACTATTTACGTCAAGGTATTCACTTACGTGGTTATGCGCAAAAAGATCCAATACAAGAATATAAGCGTGAATCATTCGCGATGTTTTCTACTATGTTAGAAACAATGAAATATGAAATTGTTAGTAAATTATGTAAATTTAAGGGAGATCTCAACCAAGGATTAGGTTTAAACAATCCAATATCAAATGGTAATACTCAAACTGAATTTAAACTTAGAGCATCTAATAATAATGATGTCTATAAAATAGGGCGTAATGATCTATGTCCATGTGGTTCGAATAAAAAATACAAGCGGTGTCATGGTCGTGTTAATTTTCATGGTTAGTTTCATCAGGAATATAAAGGCATTTTCTTTCATTTAACCATTCATCTAAATCGATTAACTTACAATGATTACTACAGAAAGGACGCCACATATTATCTTGATTCCAGATAATTGGTTTACTACAGATTGGACATTGAACTTTCATTCTTTTATTCATTGGTTTCAGCTAAGGCCAGAGATAAATAATATTGATGTAACTTATTAAGTTTTGAAATCAACATTATTTTTGATCCATCATTATCAATGATATCATCTGCAATTGCAAGTTTCTCTTCTCTTGTAGCTTGCAAAGAAATGATTTTATCAGCTTGTTGACGACTAACCCGGTCACGTGACATAGTTCTCATTAACTGTGTTTCCCGATCTACATCAACTACTAATACCCGTTTAGCTAAGTTATAAAGTTTATTTTCTACTAATAAGGGCACGACCCAGAGACACAACATCGATGTACTCTGAGCCAATTTAAGATTAGTTTCATGATTAATTATAGGATGAAGTAAATTATTTAACCAAATTTTGTCGGTTGGTGAATGAATAATTATTTGACGTAATTTAGCTCGATTCAGAGTTCCATCTTGATTCAAAATACTATTACCAAATTTTTTTTTATGGCAATCAGGGCTGGTTTTCCTGGTTCAACTATTTGGCGAGAGATTACATCAGCATCTACTACATCAACACCTAATTTAGCAAATTCTTGAGATATAGTAGTTTTGCCACTGCAAATTCCACCTGTTAAAGCAATTTTATATGGCATAAATTTATTCTAATCATTTACATTAACTAATTATTTAATTAATAATATCTCCTGGAGTAAACCATTCCCGCTTAGATTTAAGAAATTCTCTAACTTTCATAATTTTTTTTCCTGCAGTTTGTAGCTCTTCTATATTTAAAATTCCATTTGAAGTAGCAATTTTAATTCCATGTTGATTAGCTTGTAAAATTTCTCCAGGTCGAGATGATTTAGATTTAGATAAACTTGAATCGATACTTGATGCTTTCCAAACTCTTATCATGTGATCCTTAATCATAAAATAACTTACGGGCCATGGATTAAATGCTCTTATATAGCGCTCAATTTTCATTGCTGAAAATGTCCAGTCAATACGAGATTCTTGTTTGCTAATTTTAGTAGCATAGCTTACGTTCTGTTCTGATTGTTTAATCGGACAGGTAGTACCCGTTATAAATTGTTTTAAAGTAGCTAACATACTCATTGAACCAAGCTTAGATAACTTATCGTAAAGTGTAGCACTCGTATCTGTATTTTCAATTTTACAGTGAATTGTATGTAAAATATCTCCGGCATCAATATCAGTATTCATTTTTATCGTAGTTACACCGGTTTCTACATCACCGGCACATAATGAACGTTGGATAGGCGCTGCCCCACGCCATCTTGGTAGTAGAGAAGCATGTACGTTAATGCAACCTAATCTAGGTAATTTAAGTACATTTTTAGGTAATCTCTTACCGTAAGCTACTACTACCATAATATCCGCATTTAAAATTTTAATTTGTTGTTGAATATTTTCCTCAATAAGAGACTCTGGCTGTAAAACTGTCAGATTTTTTTCAATAGCTAGTTTTTTTACTGGGCTGAAAACTAATCTTTTACCGCGACCAACATATCTGTCAGGCTGTGTTAACACCCCAACTACTGGATATTTATTAAGTAGTGCATCTAAATGACGTGCCGCGAATATAGGTGTTCCAGCAAAAATTATTTTTAAAGTATTAAACACCTTAACACCTCTTTAAATCATGTTAGTATGGTACTTTCGGCGTGCCTTTTTTTTCCATTTTTCCAATTTTTGACGAATTAGATGACGTTTGATTGGTGAAAGATAATCAATAAACAACTTGCCTACTAAATGATCCATTTCATGTTGGATGCAAACTGCCATTAAGTTATTAGCTTCAATAGTAAAAGGATTATTTTTTAGATCTAAAGCCATAATTTTTACAGTTTTAGATCTTGGAATAAAGGCTCTTTGTTGTGGAATAGATAAACATCCTTCTTCAATACTAATACTACCTTTTTTTTCTAAAAATTCTGGATTAATTAATACTAAAGGTTCGTTGCGTAAGGTTGAGATATCAATAACAATAATCTGCTGATGTAAATTAATTTGTGTAGCTGCTAGGCCAATACCCTCCTTTTCATACATGGTTTCCAACATGTTATCAACAATTTTTGTGATAGTTTTATCTACTTTTTGAACCGGTATAGCAATTTTTCTCAGCCGATTATCAGGATAAGTTAATAGCTTCATAATTGTCATAAATTTTCATATTTAGTTATTTATTATTTATAATAATTACTAATAATAGTAATTATTATAAATAATATGAATCTTAAGAAGAAGATAGAATTTTTTTTAAAAAAACTACATGAAGATGCGGTTATTGCTTATCCAACCGAAGCTGTCTTTGGTTTAGGCTGTAATCCAGATAGTAAAAAAGCTGTAATGCAGTTATTATCTTTAAAACAGCGTCCCATTGAAAAAGGATTAATTCTGATTGCGGCCGATTATGAACAAATCAAACCTTATATTGCTGATGAGCAATTATCATCAAAACAACATGAAATTCTTAATTCTATATGGCCTGGACCAATTACATTGGTGCTTCCCGCAAATCATAAAACTCCATATTGGATTACTGGGATATTTTCTTCTGTAGCAGTTCGTGTAAGTAATTATCATCCAGTAAAAAAATTATGTAGAGCTTTTAAAAAACCCTTAGTTTCAACGAGTGCAAATTTTAATGGGGCTCCTCCATGTCGTTCAGTAGAAGAAATCCGAAATCAATTTGGTTATCAATTATTAGTTTATCCTGGTAAAGTGGGAAAATTGCAGCATCCAACAGAAATTAGAGATATATTTACTGGTAAATTGATTCGTTCTGGAGAATAATCGAATGATTAATTATGCGGTTTTTGGAAATCCGGTAAAGCATAGTAAATCACCACGTATTCATCAATTATTTGCTGATCAAATGAACATGAAACATCATACTTATGGTAGTATAAGTGCATCTATAGAAAACTTTAAAGAAGAATTAAACAAATTTTTTGAATCAGGTGCACATGGTGCAAATATAACTATACCATTTAAAAAACAAGCGTATGATTTGTGTCATAAGTTAACGAAACGTGCTTTATTGGCTGGGTCAGTAAATACTATTAAAAGATTAGAAGGTAATCAATTATTGGGAGATAATACTGATGGTATTGGGTTACTTATTGATCTAAAAAGAATTAATTTTATCAAACCTAAAGATAAAATTTTAATTATAGGTGCTGGTGGAGCAGCACATGGAATTATCTTTCCGCTTCTATCTTATGGTTGTTCGATTATGATAAATAATCGAACTATCTCTCATGCTGAAAAAATAGTTCATAGATTTAAAAAATATGGTAAAATTTCAATTTTAACCAATTTCAACCAATATGATTATAAATTTAATATAATTATTAATGCTACTTCTTGTGGTCTCTATGGAAAGAAGCCTGAATTACCGAATAAATTAATTACATCAAGTACTTACTGCTATGATATATTTTATCAGTCTAAACTAACTCCATTTTTACAATGGTGCAAACAACACGGATGTCAACAATATACTGATGGAATAGGCATGTTAATAGCACAAGCTGCAGAATCATTTTTATTATGGCATGGAGTATTGCCACAATTCCAAAATATAATAAAAACCATTAAAGATGAAATGAGAATTTCTATCTAATAGAAAATGGTAAGATAAATTAGGTACTTACATATACTGTAAAGGGGCGTAGTTCAATTGGCAGAGCACCGGTCTCCAAAACCGGATGTTAAGGGTTCAAGTCCCTTCGCCCCTGCACCATAATAAGAAGAATCTTCAAGTAGAATTTATCTAAATAGATCCTTAGACTGAAAGCTAATCTAGCTTAGCAGATTTTAATTAGGTAATGCTATGATATTATCTCATTTACTGTATAATATTTAACGTAATTAAATTTTGATTTAGGAGTAAATCAAATGACTGTTGAAAGTTTTTTTACCAAGAGTCGTTTTTTTGATAATAAATACTATCCCCGGGGATTTTCCCGCTATGGGGATTTTACTATAAAAGAAGCGAAATTATTGGAACGTTATGGTTATGCATTTAATGAGTTAGATCTTGAAAAACGTTATCCTATAAATATTGAAGAGCAAAGATTTGTCGAAGTATGTCGAGGAAAACTTCCACCTGAAACCGAGCAGGAACGTGTTTGGATAAAATATATTACGCGCATTAAACGTCCTAAAAAGTTTCATACTCTATCTGGGGGTACGTCTATGGAAAACTTCGAAGATTATTTAGAGAATGATGATTAAATCCTCAAAATTCAATATATTAAATCTATCGAAAGTCCAAATAATTTGATTACTGCTTACATTATACTTAATCTAGTGAATTACTAAATAGTTTATTAGAATATCGCATTGCTATAAAAAATTGTTTATGATTGACTAATAATTTTACTTCACGCTCATAATAAGGTAAATAGTAATTACTATGTATAAGCAATACATTGTATATGATTGCTAAAATCAAACTACTTTAGGTTAATTATATATTTAAGCTAAATATATGTGGAGTATCATATAAGATGAGTAATAAAATTATTCAATTGACAGATAATAATTTTGAAATCAATGTGTTAAAAGTAGACCAATGGACGTTAGTAGATTTCTGGGCTGAATGGTGTGGACCTTGTAAGGTAATTGCCCCTATTATTAGCGAAATTGCTGAAGAATATTATGGTAGGCTGAAGGTAACTAAATTAAATGTAGATGAAAATCCAAATACGGCCCAAAAATACGGTATTAGAGGAATTCCTACTCTGTTACTATTTAACCATGGTGAAATACTAGCAAGTAAAGTAGGTATCTTATCTAAAGGACAGATGAAAGAATTTATTAATTCATATTTAGATTTTAACATAGCATAGACGTAATAGAGAAGTAATTCACTATTGACGTCTGAATTTAATTATCCTCAAGTAGAGTTATTGCAAGATAAATTGATATTAATTTTTTTAAACTTATTACTTTTATGTCCTCTAGATCTTAGATAACATGACTATCATTCATAAGTATTATCGTTATAAGATATGTAGTTTTTATATGTGATGTATGTATCTATAAAATAGTGATCATAAACTATTAATAAAATTGAAATATCGTCTTCTTCACAAGAAAAAGTTCGATTGAACTTCCTATTTTAAGAACTCATAATTATGAATCTTACCAAATTAAAAAATACGCCAGTATCAAAATTAATTACTATTGGCGAGAGTATTGGAATAGAAAATCTAGCACGCATGCGTAAACAAGACATTATTTTCGCAATTCTTAAACAACACGCAAAAAGTGGCGAAGATATTTTCGGTGATGGTGTATTAGAAATCTTACAAGATGGTTTTGGTTTTTTACGTTCGGCAGATGGTTCTTATCTAGCAGGACCGGATGATATTTATGTATCTCCTAGTCAAATTAGACGCTTCAATCTTAGAACAGGAGATACGATTGCTGGTAAAATTCGCCCTCCAAAAGAGGGTGAGCGTTATTTCGCACTTTTAAAAGTAAATGATGTTAATCATGATAAACCTGAAAATGCGCGTAGTAAAATATTATTTGAAAATTTAACTCCATTACATGCTAATGCACGTTTGCGAATGGAACGAGGGAATGGTTCTACAGAAGATTTAACGGCACGTGTTTTAGATTTAGCCTCACCTATTGGCCTTGGACAAAGAGGCTTAATTGTAGCTCCACCAAAAGCCGGAAAAACCATGCTCCTCCAAAATATTGCACAAAGTGTAGCTTATAATCATTCAGATTGTGTTTTAATAGTACTTCTTATAGATGAACGCCCTGAAGAAGTTACTGAAATGCAAAGACTTGTACAAGGAGAAGTAATGGCGTCTACTTTTGACGAGCCTGCTTATCGTCATGTTCAAGTTGCGGAAATGGTGATTGAAAAAGCTAAGCGTTTAGTTGAACATAAGAAAGATGTAATAATCTTACTTGATTCTATTACACGTCTGGCAAGAGCTTATAATACCGTAGTTCCGGCTTCTGGTAAGGTATTAACTGGTGGAGTAGATGCTAATGCTTTACATCGTCCAAAAAGATTTTTTGGAGCAGCTCGTAATGTAGCTGAAGGGGGTAGTTTAACGATTATAGCTACTGCATTAATTGATACTGGTTCTAAAATGGATGAAGTTATTTATGAAGAATTTAAAGGTACTGGTAATATGGAATTACATCTAGCTAGGAAAATTGCTGAAAAACGGGTATTTCCAGCTATAGATTATAACCGTTCAGGAACACGCAAGGAAGAATTATTAACTTCACATGAAGAGCTTCAAAAAATGTGGATTTTAAGAAAAATTATACATCCTATGGGTGAGATTGATGCTATGGAATTTCTTATAAAGAAACTTGCAATGACTAAAACTAATGAAGAATTTTTCAATATGATGAAACGTTCTAGTTAGTCTTATGGAGAATCACATATGATGTAGTTGCTAATGCCTAAATTTATATTTACTATAATTAGTAACGCACCCGTAGCTCAGTTGGATAGAGCGTTGCCCTCCGAAGGCAGAGGTCTCAGGTTCAAATCCTGTCGGGTGCGCCATTTTATTTAGTGGATAAAATCCATAATATGATATTATAGGTATTATTATGGTGGCTATAGCTCAGTTGGTAGAGCCCTGGATTGTGGTTCCAGTTGTCATGGGTTCAAATCCCATTAGCCACCCCATAAAAATCTAATGCGAAGATGGCGGAATATGGTAGACGCGCTAGCTTCAGGAGCTAGTTTCTCTATAAGATGTGAGGGTTCAAGTCCCTCTCTTCGCACCATTTAGTAGATATTTAAACGGCGAGTAGCGCAGCTTGGTAGCGCAACTGGTTTGGGACCAGTGGGTCAGAGGTTCAAATCCTCTCTCGCCGACCAATATCAGTGGATTCTTAATCTTCTAAGAGTTAGAATTTTATTAGTGGCATTTTTTTTAAACAACACTATAATATTTTAAATTTGTTAAATTATCTATAATAGATATTATTGACTTATTCGCATTTATTAAGCATGGAGGAAGAAATATGTTACCTAATAGACAAAAAAAAGATGGCAGTCCAGTACTAGCTCAAGAAGTTATAAAAAAACGTTCTAATTTACTATGGTGGTTAATTCCTTTATTATTTTTAATTTTACTTATGTTATATTGGGTTTATCATCATTCAGAAAGTAGAGTATCTCATCAACCAAAATCTGCGATATGGTTACATGATGGTAATAGTTTAAGCAATACCAAGTACGTAACCTTACCAGATGGTGTAGTAATCCAAATTAATAATGACAGTGTTGAAGCTAAACTACTGAAAATTATTCAAAATTCTAAGCCACAATTAAATATTGATAAAATGGGGTTTATTTTAGATCGTATCAATTTTGATAGTAATCAGATGTCAACTGCAGCACAAGTACAGATTAATAATATTGCCGCTATTTTGAAAGCATATCCACATGTCAAGATTAAAATAGTTGGGTATACTGATAATAGAGGTAATGCAGAACAAAATAAAGCATTATCAAAAGCTCGCGCTGAGGCAATAATGAAAGAATTTATTAAGTTAAAAGTTTCTGATCAACAATTAATTGCTGAAGGTGATGGTGAAAATTATCCTATAGATTCTAATGAAACACCCGAAGGACGTGCTAAAAACCGTCGCATATCTATTGTGGTCATAAAAAAGTAAGAAAATCTTATAAGATATTTAATCAAAACTAATAAAGTTTCAGATGAAACTTAATTAAATAAGGAGTTTCATAATGAGCTATGAAAAAATTGTTACTTTATTTGATAGTATTGAACATGCTAAAACTGCAAATCAAAATCTCTTAAAATCTGGTTTTGATAATAAAGATATCAGTATAATTCATAGTAAGCAGTTGAAAGCTGAGAAGATAATCTTCCAAGAACATGATGTTTGGCAAAGATTATTAGGTAAGAGTTTAACTGAAGAAGAAGCTAAAATATATGCAAAAGCCATTGATACTGGTGGAGTATTATTAATACTTCGTACTCATCATGAAAATGAAACTACTCGCGCTATGGAGATACTTAAGGCATATCAACTTGATAATGTTGATACCACAACATTATCTCAGAATTTTAGATATTTAATTGATGAGGATAATAAACAAAATTTGTTTTGTAAAAATAGTAAGGAAGGCTTAATACGAGTTCGTCGTTTTGTAACTGAAAAACATGTCGAATTTGAGGTACCTCTCCATGAAGAGCATGTTGCTATTTTACGTCGTTTGATAAACCATAAGCCTCAGTAGTATTGAGATGATAGTAAAATTAATAATACTATAGGACAATTGGTAATTAATAAAACTACCAATTTTGTTGAAAAGTACTTGTGCGTAAGGAGAATACTGATAATAAAAAAATCATCCGGTACGTAAACCAGAAATTGAAAATAACCAATGATCTTAATTTTGATTACGAGAGCATAAGCTCTCGTACCTTTTTAACTTCAAGTAGTAAAGATTGAATTATTTAACGGATATTTAATAGTTTAATTATTGATTACGGTGATTGCCCGCCAATTTTGATTTACCTCGTAAAATTAAAACTCACAAAATTCTAATTTTAGAAAACGGAGCTGTAAATGCAGTTTTCAAAAATGCATAGCCTTGGTAACGATTTTATGATCGTTGATGCTATTACACAAAATATTAATATTTCACCTAATCTAATTCGTAAATTAGCTGATCGACGCATAGGTATTGGATTTGATCAATTACTTTTAGTTGAATCCACAGATAAGCCAGAGTTTGACTTTCACTATCGTATATTTAATGCTAACGGTTCTGAAGTTGAACAATGTGGAAATGGTGCCCGCTGTTTAGCACGTTTTGTTCTTATAAAAAAATTAACTAAGAAAACTACCCTGAGAGTAAGCACCAATAAAGGTAGTATGGTGCTTAAGGTTATCAATAATGAGCAGATTCGTGTAAAAATGAATGAACCTAATTTTTTACCACATAAAATACCATTTATTACTAATAAGAAAGAAAAACAATACCAAAGGATAGTTGGAGAAAATCTGGTAAATTTTTGGGTAGTATCAATTGGTAATCCCCATTGTGTAATTCAGGTAGATAATATAAAAAATGCAGCGGTTGAAAAGCTTGGTTCCATTTTAGAAAAGCATGAAATGTTTCCGGAACATGCTAATATTGGTTTTATGGAGGTTATTAATCGCACATATATTAGATTACGCGTATTTGAGCGCGGAGTTGGTGAAACTCCTGCATGTGGTAGTGGGGCATGTGCAGCCGTAGCTATAGGTGTACAGCAAGGTTTATTAGATAAAAATGTGCATGTTGAGTTCCCAGGAGGAAAATTACAGATTTCTTGGACAGGAGTAGGACATGCATTATTTCTAACAGGACCTGCTATACATGTTTATGATGGGGTTTTATGTATCAAAAAAAACTAAATATTTATGGATTTCTAAATAATTTAAATAATAAACAGTATGAAGCAGTAACTGCTCCTCGTAGTAATTTATTAATTCTTGCAGGAGCAGGCAGTGGAAAAACTATGGTTTTAATAAATAGAATAGCTTGGTTATTACAATTTGAACATTGTTCACCATTTTCTATTATTGCAGTTACCTTTAATAAAAATGCTGCTGAAGAAATCTTACAACGTACTGAACAACTGATAGGAATTAGACCTACAGATATCTGGATTGGTACTTTTCATAGTATCGCACATAGATTATTACGTACTCATTATTTAGAGGCTAATTTATCATCAGATTTTCAAATTATCGATAAACAAGATCAATTGTGTTTACTCAAACGATTAATTAAAATCATGAATTTAGATGAAAATAAATGGTCAGCATTACAAGCAATGTGGTATATAAATAATCAAAAAGATAAAGGTTTACGACCTCAATATATTAAAAGCTTGAATAATCCTCTTGAACAAATTTGGCAAAATATTTATCATTTTTATCAAGAAACTTGTGAGCGATCTAAACTAGTAGATTTTCCTGAATTATTGTTACGTGCTCATGAACTTTGGTTAAATCATCCATTTATTCTCAATCATTATAGTACACGCTTTAGTAATATTTTAGTTGATGAATTTCAGGATACCAATACTATTCAGTATGCGTGGATTCGTTTATTAGCTAATAATAAAAGCAGTACAATTATTGTTGGTGATGATGATCAATCAATTTATGGTTGGCGCGGGGCTAAAGTAGATAATATTAAGCACTTTTTAACAGATTTTCGCAATGTAAAAATGATTCGGCTAGAACAAAATTATCGTTCTACAAATAATATTCTAAAAGCTGCTAATGTGCTTATTTCTAAAAACTCTGGACGCTTAGGAAAGCAACTTTGGACTAATTATAGCAATGGAGAATTAATTACCGTTTATTGTGCTTTAAATGAGTTAGATGAAGCTCGTTTTGTAGTTAAGCGTATTCAGGCATGGCAGAAAAATGGAGAAAAACTTAGTAACTGCGCAATTCTTTATCGTAGCAATGCTCAATCAAGGATAATTGAAGAAATTTTACTACAATTTAGTATTCCATATTATATTTATGGAGGAGTACGTTTTTTTGAAAGAATGGAAATTAAAAACGCGTTAGCATATCTTAGGCTAATTGTTAATCGGAATGATGATGCAGCTTTTGAACGCATAATTAATACTCCAGCAAGAGGAATTGGAGCTATTACTATGAAGTTATTACGACAAATTTCAAAAAATCGTCAGATTACACTCTGGTATGCCGGATGTATTTTATTAAAAGAAAAACTCTTAGCTAATCGTACTGCCTTAGCTTTAAAAAAGTTCATGCAACTTATAGATAAAATCGAAAAAGATATTGAAGGATTATCTCTCTATTTACAAATTGATCGAGTGATTAGAATTTCTGGTCTATGGGAATTATATAAACAAGATAAGAATGAACAAATTCAAACCCGCGTAGATAATCTTAGAGAACTGGTAAATGCCGCCCGCCAAAATAAATTTTTGAATACTACTAAATATGAAAATTATTTACGACCCTTACAAATATTTCTTTCTCATATAGTGCTAGATGCAAGTAATGGAGAAAAATTGGATGATATAGAAGAAGATGCAGTACAATTAATGTCAATGCATGCTGCTAAAGGGTTGGAGTTTCATCAAGTATTTATAGTTGGAATGGAAGAAGGAATTTTTCCCAGTTCAATGTCAATTAAGGATGAATTAAGGATTGAAGAAGAGCGTCGTTTAGCTTATGTTGCTATTACAAGAGCTATGCAAAAATTAACCTTGACATGGGCAGAAAATCGTCGTCTTTATGGTAAGAATATGTATCATCAACCATCACGTTTTATTAAGGAGTTACCTAAAACATGTATTAATGAAATACGGGCTGGTCTTTATAATAGAAGATAACCTTAATTCTAGTCCATAATAATTTAATTATATTAATAAATTATTTTAATTGAAAACCTGGTATTGTTCTTTTTTTAAAATGAATAACTAAAAGTATAGAGAGTATTTTACTTAATTTGCTACTCTATTGACACCCCATATTAAAGCATTGAGAGTTTCAGTATGTTGCACGCATATAAACTAATTGAAAATCGTTTAACACGGCTTGAGTTGGATGAAGGTGATAATTTAGCAGATTCTATTTGGGTAGATTTAATGGAACCTGAATTTAGGGAACGTGAAAAAATTTATAAAATTCTTGGTCAAAGTTTAGCTACTAGTCCAGAGTTAGAAGATATAGAAGCTTCGGCACGTTTTTTTGAAGATGAACATGGATTACACATACATTCTTTCTTTTTTTATGAAGATGTTGATGATCATGCAGGTAATGTTACCGTAGCTTTTACTATTCGTGATGGTAGATTATATACACTACGTGAAAAGGAGTTACCGGCTTTTAGACTATACCGTATGCGTGCTCGTAGTCAGATCTTACTATCTGGTAATGCTTTCGAGTTAATGTTAGATCTATTTGAAACCAAAATAGAACAATTAGCTGACGAAATTGAAACAATTTATAGTGATTTAGAAAAGTTGAGTCGTGTAATTATGGAAGGATCTCGTGATGATCAATGTGATGAAGCATTGTCAATGCTCTCAGAATTGGAAGATATAGTATGGAAAGTTCGTTTATGCTTAATGGATACACAAAGAGCATTAAATTTCTTAATACGTAAAACGCGTCTTCCTATTAAACAATTAGAACAAGCCCGTGAAATTATACGGGATATTGAGTCTCTATTGCCACATAATGAATCCTTACTTCAAAAGGTTAATTTTTTAATGCAAGCGGCCATGGGTTTTATTAATATTGAACAGAACCGAATAATAAAAATATTTTCAGTAGTTTCGGTTATATTTTTACCCCCTACCTTAGTAGCTTCTAGTTATGGTATGAATTTTGAAGTAATGCCAGAACTTCAATGGAATTTAGGTTATCCTGCAGCAATTCTTCTCATGATTTTAACGGGCGCCGCTCCCTATGCATATTTTAAATATAGAAAATGGCTATAATGTCTTGATAAAGATGAGAAAATTATACCATGCAATGTCATTTAGATTTCTTAAAGAATATTATTCGATAACAACTCTTAGTTGATATGTTGGAAAGAAGTAATATGTATCATATCGTAGTTTCTGATTTAGATGGCACTTTACTATCAGCAGATTATAGAATTATGCCTTATACTCGAGAAATTCTTAAATTATTAACTGCTCAAGGAGTACATGTTATTTTAGCTACGGGACGACATCATATTGATGTATCCAAAATTCGAGATAATATTGGTATTAAAGCCTATATTATTACTTCTAATGGTGCCCGTGTGCATAATGCAGCTGGTAAACTAGTTTTGAGTCATAATCTAGATGAAGATATTGCAGATACTTTATATGGTATGTTTTTTTTAGATCCTGAGATATTAACTCATGTTTACCGAAATGATAATTGGTATCTAAGTCGTTATTCGAGAATAGAAAAAGAATTTTTTAGAGAATCA
The DNA here is from genome assembly GCA_045690005.1 of Candidatus Dasytiphilus stammeri. Classification (GTDB taxonomy): domain Bacteria; phylum Pseudomonadota; class Gammaproteobacteria; order Enterobacterales; family Enterobacteriaceae; genus Dasytiphilus; species Dasytiphilus stammeri_P. Next base: position 567,663 of record CP145881.1, read on the forward strand.
ATGTTCACAGGTAAGTCGTTTCATCCAAATTTATTAGGTACAGATGGTGTTAGTAAGATTTTTTTTACTTGCCATAAGGTAAATAAACTTTTAGTAATTGAAAAACTTATTCTGGCCAGATGGGGCAAAAGGGTAAATACCACGTTTTCTTGTCCAACTTGTCTAGAGGTGATGGCTGGTGGAGTATCCAAGGGCTATGCATTGAAAGATGTAATCAATTATATGGGTTCATCTCTTAAAGAATGTATTTCTTTTGGTGACGGTTTGAATGATAAAGAAATGTTATCAATAACTGGTAAAGGATGCATTATGCAAAATGCGCATCAACGACTTAAAGATAGTTTACCATTTCTAGAAATTATTGGCTCAAATATAGAAGAAGCGGTTCCACATTATTTATGTAAAATATATTCTATAAGAAATATGAAATTACCTAATGAAAAATAACTTATGGTTACTTTAGTAAATTAGATAAATCAGTTTATTAAATAAATTACTGAAAACTTTAATGATGTTTTCTATAAAGAAAAGAATATTTTTACTGAAAATTTCAAGCAATAACTTGAAATTCAGGCTTTTTTTAGATTTTATAGTTTTATCTCTATCTAGAATTTGAGATTACTACAATAAATTTGTACTTTAAATAGAGGCATTAGAAGAAAATAATGAAAATCCGAAATCATATACTCGGGTTCCCACGCATAGGATCGTATAGGGAATTAAAAAAAGCGCAAGAAAAATACTGGGTGAATGCTAGCACAAAACAAGAATTAATTAATATTGGGCGCAATCTACGCCAAAAACATTGGCAACAACAAAAGGAAGCTGGTATAGATTTCTTGCCAGTAGGTGATTTTGCTTGGTATGATCATGTATTGACAACTAGCTTATTATTAGGAAATGTTCCAACTAGGCATAAAAATCCAGATGGATTAATTGATATAGATACGCTTTTTAGGATTGCTCGTGGAATAGCACCGACTGGTCAAGTTACAACCGCGTCTGAAATGACTAAATGGTTTAATACTAATTACCATTATATTGTTCCTGAATTTATTAAGGGACAGCAATTTAAACTAAGTTGGATGCAGCTATTTGATGAAATAGATGAAGCTTTATACTTGGGTCATAAAATAAAACCGGTATTAATTGGACCTTTGACTTATTTATGGTTAGGTAAAGTTAAAGGTGAAGATTTTAATCGTCTTACATTACTCCCAAATCTTTTATCAGTTTATAATAAAGTGCTATTAGAATTAAAACAAAGAAAGATTACATGGGTACAAATTGATGAACCTATTCTAACATTAGAATTACCCACTACATGGTTAGCAGCTTTTAAATCTACTTATGAAGTTTTATCTGGAAAAGTACAACTAATTTTAACTACCTATTTTGATAGTATTAATCATAATTTAGATAGCATTCTAGCACTTCCAGTTCAAGGATTACATATTGATTTGGCTTGTGGAAAAGACGATTTATTAAAACTTAGCCAAGAAATACCGGAAGAATGGTTACTTTCACTTGGTATAGTTAATGGTCGTAATGTATGGCGAACTGATCTGATTGGTTGGTATGATCGATTACAGCCGATTATTGGAAAACACGAGATTTGGGTAGGTAGTTCATGTTCTCTACTCCACAGTCCCATGGATCTTAATCTTGAAACTGGTCTCGATGAAGAAGTAAAAAGCTGGTTAGCTTTTGCTTTACAAAAGTGTCATGAAATCTCGATTTTAAGCAACGCATTAAATAATCATGATAAAAAAATATTAGAATTGTGGAGTAAATCGATCCATAATAGATGCCATTCTACACGTATAAATAATGCTATAATAAATCATAAAATTTCTACAATTACCGCCGAAGATAGTAAGCGAAAAAGCAATTATATTAAACGTGCTCAAGTACAAAAAAATCGTCTTCAATTACCACTGTGGCCAACAACCACTATAGGTTCTTTTCCTCAAACCGAGGAAATTCGCAGTCTACGTCGTGATTTTAAAAAAGGTAAAATAAATAGTAAATCCTATAATGCTGGTATTGCAGAACATATTCAAAAGGTTATTTTGGAGCAAGAAAAATTAGATCTAGATGTTTTAGTTCATGGTGAAGCTGAACGTAATGATATGGTGGAATATTTTGGTGAAAATCTGGCTGGATTTGTTATTACTGATTATGGTTGGGTACAGAGTTATGGTTCACGCTGCGTAAAACCTCCTATTATAATTGGTGATATAAGTAGAAAATATCCAATAACATTAAAATGGACGCAATATGCACAATCTCTAACCAAAAAACCAGTAAAGGGTATGTTAACTGGTCCCGTTACTATGTTAGGTTGGTCATTTGTGCGTGAGGATATTTCTAGGGTTACTATTGCTAAACAAATAGCCTTAGCATTGCGGGAAGAAGTTAAAGATTTAGAAAATGCTGGAATTAGTATTATTCAAATTGATGAGCCTGCTCTAAGAGAAGGATTACCATTACGCTATTCTGAATGGAAATCTTATTTAAATTGGGCAGTTGAAGCTTTTAGATTAAGTTCATCTGGAGTTAATGATGATACACAAATTCATACACATATGTGTTATGGCGAATTTAGTGATATAATGCCAGCTATTATAGCATTAGATGCTGATGTTATTACTATTGAAACTGCTCGATCAGATTTCGAATTACTGAAAGTATTTAAAAAATTTGCTTATCCTAATGCAATTGGTCCTGGTGTCTATGATATTCACTCACCAAATATACCAACTGTAGAACATATAGAATTATTATTACGTCAAGCTACATCTTTTATTCCATTTGAGCGATTGTGGGTTAATCCAGATTGTGGTTTAAAAACTCGCAATTGGACAGAAACTATTCTGGCACTACAGCATATGGTACAAGCCGCTAAAAAATTGCGCAGATCTACTATTTCTAGTTTTTAATAACCTCTGGATTTTAAATTTATTGGGATCTCTAAATCATACAGTTTATCTTATTAAATATAAAAAGATGTTAACGGTACCTTTCATTATTAAAATAATGATAGGAGATATATGAAAATATTAAAGTGCACAGTAGTATCTATAGATCATATTATGGATAATGTATTCAAAGTACATTTATTGCCATCTGATCAGTTTTATTTCCGTGCCGGTCAATATTTAAGAATAGTCATAGACGAAAAAGACAAACGTTCTTTTTCTGTCGCTTCTACACCTATGGAAAAAAAAATAATTGAACTACATATTAGGGCTTCTAAATCAAATCCTCATGCTATGAAACTTATGGAGTGGATTCATATAACACCCGAAGTTATTATTGAGATCCCTTATGGTAATGCCTGGTTACGAGAAGATACTAATAGACCTCTTATTTTAATTGCCGGTGGTACTGGTTTTGCATATGCACGTTCAATTTTATTTACTGTACTATTGCGACAGCCTGAGAGACTCATTTCGCTTTATTGGAGTGGTCGTAAATTAGCACATCTTTATGCATTAGAAGAATTAAAAGTGCTAGCTTGTAAATATACTAACTTAAAAGTAATACCAATTATAATTTATGATTATTTTAATGGATGTCATCGTACCGTATTAAATACGGTAGTCAAGGATTATTGTACTTTAAGTTCTCAAGATATTTATCTTGCAGGTAATTTTGAAATGGCTAAAAGTGCTAGGGAGATCTTCTGTAAGATGCGTGGTGCGATAGTATCGCGAATTTTTGGTGATGCTTTTACTTTTATATAGTAAAAATTATTCAATGGAGCAGGCTAATAATGCCGCCAATTAAAGTACCTCAGGGTTTACCTGCTATCAAATTTTTGCGTCATGAGAATATTTATCTCATGACTACAAAATGTACATATACATCAGAAATGCGCTTGTTAAAAATATTATTATTAAATCTGATGCCTCAAAAGATAGAAACGGAAAATCAATTTTTACGATTACTATCTAATACATCATTCATGATTGAAATAACCTTACTTAGAATTGATAACCATGATTCACATCATACCCCAAGAGAACATTTGAATAAATTTTATTTTAATTTTGAAGATATTGAATGTGATAACTTTGATGGAATGATTATAACTGGAGCACCACTAGGTTTAATAGATTTCAGAGATGTAAGATACTGGTCAAAAATCGAATTGGTCATTAATTGGGCAAAAAACCATGTTAAATCAACAATTTTTGTGTGCTGGGCAGTACAAGCCGCTTTGAATATTTTATATAAGCTACCAAGACAGACAAGACTGACAAAATTATCCGGGGTTTTTTTACACCAAACCTTACAATCTCATGCCTTGTTAACTAGAGGATTTGACGATAAATTTTTAGCACCTCATTCACGTTATGCAGCTTTTCCAGGCAAATCAATTAGTAAACTTTATGAATTAGATTTTCTGGCGACTTCGCACCAAGCCGGAGCTTATCTTTTTGCTAGTAAAGACAGGCGCTTTGTATTCGTAACTGGTCATCCAGAATATGATTCTTATACATTAGCTAACGAATATCTTCGTGATTATCAAGCAGGATTAAGACCTAGAATTCCTACTAATTATAATACAGAATTAGTACCTAAAGTAAGTTGGCGGAGTCACAGTTACCTACTGTTTTTTAATTGGATAAATCATTATGTAAGCTATTAATAGTCTTTATTAAAGGTAGTTTCCAGAGTAATTTTTACTTCCTTTGCTAATAAGGAAGCTAGAAAACTATATATAGTTTGGATTTGTTTTACTTTTAATTGACCTAGATTATTAATATATCCTTCATTATGAAGTGTTACTAAAAAATGATTAAAAAATTTTTTATTAACTAAATCTGGCATATTAATTCCATGGCATCTTGATAAGATATTTGCCATTTTGCAAATATCTCTTTCTAAATTTTGTCTAGAAAGAGATGAATTGATGCTGAGAATATAAAAAATCACCGCATATTTCTGTATAGTTTCATGCACAGCAGCTGCTAATAATTGCAAATGATATATTTTAGATGGACATGAACATAGATGTAATGTATTATTCTTTACGATTACTACTAATCCTTGTCTAGCTAACTCTAATGTGATTGCATTTATTAAATATGGTAGATCTCTTATATGCCAATGTAAAAATAACTCTTGTTTGAGTAGAGGAAAAATTATGTTAACTTTACTTAGTAGTTCAAGATATGAGAGATTAAAATATTTATTTACTATCGCCGCAATGAGAGCTGGTAATACTATCATATGATAGATATTATTACGATAATAGGTCATAATAATAGCCTGATTAGCTCGGATACTAATCCGATCATGTTTATGATTTTCTAATACATCTATTTTAATAATCAATGAATTCATTTTAATAAATTCATTGATTATCTCTTTAGAAGAAAGAGACGGTATTTTACTTTTCTGTGCATAAGGTACATTACGTAATAATTGTAGATAACAATCTAATTGCTCAGTAAGTTGGTGGCGAGTCAATGAATATTGATGTGCTGCTAATAAAATTGTACAACATAAATTCATAGTTGTTATCGCAGCAGCATTATTAATACGTATCATTATACAACTAGCTATATCATTAACTACAGGCATTAACCAAGATGGTCGATTTTTTCCAGATCTTACAGTTTGACGCCAAGAAGGAATATGCTGGTTTAAATAAGAAATTATAGATAATGGTTCACCAAAGTTAACATAGCTTTGACCAAATTTTCTCAATTTCTTTAATGCTCGTAATATTTGCATAATACTTTCTTTTTCTTTGTGAGCCCCATTTAATTCCTTAGCATAAGTAGATACTTCCATTATATAGTCATAACCAATATATATTGGTATCAGAGTAATTTTGAGGTTAGGATTGCGTAAAACCGTTTGAATTGTCATAGCTAGGGTTCCTGTTTGAGGAATTAGTAATTTACCAGTTCTTGAACGACCTCCTTCAATAAAATATTCTATTGAATATCCATTAGATAATAGTTCTGTAAAATATTCTTTAAAAACTACCGAATATATTTTTTGTCCTTTGAATGTGCGATGTATAAAAAATGCGCCAAGTCTTCTAAAAATTTTTCCAGCTGGCCAAAAATTAAGATTCATTCCAGCGGCAATATGAGGTGGAACTAATCCGTGATGATAAATTACATATGAAAGTAATAAGTAATCCATATGACTTCGATGACATGGAAGATAAACCAGACCCTGTCTACGATAGGCTAGTTGACGTACTAATTTAATACCACTAACGGTGATATTATGATTAAGTAATTTCCATAAATAACCTAAAAAGCGATCAGCGATTCGTATAGCTTCATATGAAAAATTAGCAGCAATTCCATTAAAAATATTGATTATCTTAAGTTGGGCTTGTTTCTTAGAAATGTTTTTAATACGAGCTTCTTTTTCTATAACTTGAATAATAGCTTTAGAGTCTAGTATTTTATTTAAAATATCTTTTCGTGCTGGGAAATTTTCCTCAACGCTAGCTACATGTTGACTAGTAAAATATAATCTTGCTAATTTATTTAGTTTGGTTGCAAGATAACCATCTATACCGTGTTTTTCTACTATATAATGAAGAGAAACTTTAGGAGAAAAGTGTATCAAAACATTTCGTCCTAGCAAAACTATAGTCAATAATTTTTTGATATAGTTTAATTTTAGATTCGTTTTATTTGGTATCCTACGATCTGAGGGAGGTCCCAACATTACTGATACAAGTATAATTTGCATGTCAATATTAGGATATTTTAGATATAAATTTATATATTTCTGGAATAAATTGACCGATTTATTCAAGGGATGAAGACAAATATAACGTGGTAATACTATTCCATTAATATTTACAGATAGTAATGGATCAGGAAGAAGATTTTTAGAACATTGTTTACGTAAGATAAACAGATCAGTAATGGAAAAATCAGGTAATAAATATATTATAGGACTTGCCGTATTAAAATCTAAGTCTTTAATAGGATCCGTAGGAATAGCATTTATATTAACTAATAAATTAACTATTAAATTTCCAAAAATTTTATAAATATAACGCCAGAATCTCATATGTTAGATGGACTGAAGATTTATTATTACAGTAACAATTATAACTAAATTAGTAATAGATAGATAAAAGTTATTGAAAATAATACGTAAATCTTATAAAAATTTTTATAACTTAAATTAAAATATGGTTATTGCTAAGTAAATCATTTGTTTTGCTGGTACTACTTCTTATGAAAAAACTGCGTGTATAGTCTCTTAGCCATTTATGGGCTGGAGAATTATCATTTCTTGGATGCCAAGCTTGTACTACACTAACTCCTGGAAGGCAAATTTCAGGTTCAAAAGCAGCAATTTCTATTTTTAATCTATCTAAAGTACTCAAAAAAAATACTGGTACAACTGCAAGAGAATCAGTATGCATAACTGTTTCAATAGTAGAAAAATAACTAGGACTAATTCCAATAATTTTTCTTTGATAACCCTTAGCCATAAAAGCATTATCAATATCTGTATTTAATTTTCCTCTTGTACTTATAAAATTATAATTAATTATGTTATCTAAGGTTTTCGTTTTTTTAAATAATTCATGTTCTCTATTAGCAATAATTAAGCATTTTTCACGATAGACAGTTCGAATTTTAACTTCTGGACTTAACTCACGTGGTTCACCAATATATAAATCTACATTTTCTTTACGTAAAAAATCATCTGGTACATTATCATATTTAAATTCAATCATAATATTAGGTCGATCTTTATTTTTATTGAATTGCTTCATAAAATTACAGCTAAGCATTGACATTAGAAGATCATTAGAAGCAATGGTGAAGAATATTAATTTGTCACCTATATTAAAATTCATATTTTGATTGAATATGCTTTGTATATTTTTAATAAGAGTTTTTATTTGAGGTTTTAAATGTATAGCTAAAGGTGTTAGCATCAATTGAGATCCAGAACGTACTAAAATTTGATCCTTAAAAGTATCCCGAATTTTATTTAATGATTTACTAATGGCTGGCGGTGTTACATTTAATTTTTTAGCGGTCTTACTCACACTACATTCTTCTAGTAACATATCCAATACTCTCAATAAGTTTAAATCGGTGCGATGCACAATATAACCCTCCATAGTTATCAAATAATTAATAAACTACAGGAAACATGAAATTAACATGTTTTTTTATTAAAAGTCATTAATAATCTAATTTTAATTTAATCTAGATTTTTTTAAATTAGGTGATGGCTGGAATAAAATTCCATTGCTAATAATTGATTATTTAATATGCTTTATTATTCGATGTACCAGATTTAATCTGAGTTAGATTAATAAAAATTTTGGTAATTAGTTTGATTTTATTTATAATAAAGAATGTAAAGCAATATGTACCATATCATTGAATGAATTTTGTCGTTCTTCTGCAGTAAGACATTGAGAAGAATAACGTACATGGTCTGATACTGTACAAATAGTTAAGGCTTTAACATGATATTCTGCTGCTATACCATATAGTCCTGCAGCTTCCATTTCTACACCTAGAATACCATATTTTTCTAATAATTCATAAATATTATTATCTGTAGGATAAAATAGATCAGTAGTAAATAAATTTCCTACATATACAGGAATACCTAAAGCATGAGCAGCATTAACAGTATTACATACTAAATTAAAATCCGCGATCGCGGAAAAATCATATCCGTGAAATCTATTTCGATTTACATGAGAATCAGTACATGCCCCTATGCCAATAACAATTTCTCGAAGCTTAATTTCTGGAAGTACCGCTCCACAAGATCCAAGGCGAATGAGGGTTTTTACTCCATAAAAGTTAATTAATTCTTTAATGTAAATAGAACAAGATGGGATTCCTATTCCATGTCCCATTACTGATATCAACCGATTTTTATAAATACCCGTATATCCTAACATCCCACGTATATTAGTTATTTCCCTATATTCATTAAGAAAATTTTCAGCAATATGTTTGGCACGTAGAGGATCTCCTGACATGAGCACAATGTCTGCAAAATCTCCGGGATTAGCATTAATATGTGGTGTAATCATTAAGATTTCCGTTGATTGATAATTGGCTAGGCTAGTTATAACATACTTCTACCATAATCCATATGAGTTAATCCGAAATATTTGGCTATGGTTTGACTAATATCAGCAAAGGTTTCACGTTTTCCTAAATAACCTGGATAAATCTTTGGACCATAAATCAATACTGGAATATGTTCTCTTGTATGATCTGTCCCATGCCAAGTTGGATCACAACCATGATCAGCAGTAATAATTAAGATATCGTTATCTTTTAATATAGATAATAATTCTGGTATTCGGCGATCGAAGAATTCTAATTCAGTAGCATATCCAGCTACATCACGGCGATGTCCCCAAACTGAATCGAAATCTACAAAATTTGTGAAAACAATAGTATTATCTGTTGCCAATTTAATTTCTTTAAGAGTTGCTTCAAATAAATCATGTAATCCGGTAGCTTTCACAGATCTAGTAATACCACAGTAGGCATATATATCAGCAATTTTACCAATAGAAATTACAGTTCCTGCTTTTTCAATTACAAGTTTTTTTAACATTGTGGGAGCATAAGGTTCTATTACTAGATCGTATCGATTACCAGTTCTTTTAAAATTTTCTTTTTTTGTTCCAATAAATGGACGTGCAATTACTCTACAAATTTTATATCCTTGTTCATTAAGGGTTTCACGAGTTATTTTACATAGTTGATATAAATGATCTAGTCCAAAACTATCCTCATTACAGGCAATTTGAAAAACTGAATCCTTAGAAGTATAAAAAATAGGTTTGCAGGTTTTTAAATGTTCTTCACCTAGTTGATTAATAATTACTGTGCCAGAAGCATGACAATTACCTAAATATCCTGGTAGTTTTGCACGTTTCATAAGTTTATTAAGTAAGGTTGGCGGAAAACTGTTTCTTTTTCTTATAAAATAGTCCCAATCAAAAAAAACTGGAACTCCTGCAAGTTCCCAATGCCCAGTTGGAGTATCTTTAGCTGAAGATATTTCACTGGCATAAGCATATGCTCCAATTATTGGAGTTTTTATATTAAGACCCAGTGGAAATTTTCCAGTAGATTGTTCTGCAGCTTTTCCTAATCCCAAAGCGGTCAAATTAGGTAATTTTAGTGGGCCCTGGCGTAACTTAGTATTAGCATAACCTTTAAAACAAGCTTCAGCAATATGTCCTAAAGTATCTGCACCTTGATCTCCAAAATTTTTGGCATCATTAGTAGCTCCAATTCCAAAAGAATCTAATACTATAATAAATGCTCTTTTCATAATTTTAATTTTAAATTGTGCTTGAATATGTTCTTGATTACCCCATATTATTATTTTATGCAATATAAATATTAAATTATACAATGATCTTAGTAAAAAGAGGGTCTGTCCATGACAACAATAGTAAGCGTGCGTCGTCATGATCAAGTTGTTATCGGCGGCGATGGTCAGGTTACCTTTGGTCATACTATAATGAAACGCAATGTAAAAAAAGTTCGTCGTCTTTATAATGATCAGGTGATTGCTGGTTTTGCTGGTGGTACAGCCGATGCTTTTACATTATTCGAACGTTTTGAAAGAAAATTAGGAATTCATCAAGGACATCTTATAAAAGCCGCAGTTGAATTAGCTAAAGACTGGCGTACAGATCGAATGTTAAGAAGGCTAGAAGCATTATTAGCCGTCGCAGATGAAAAGGCTTCGTTAATTATTACAGGTAATGGTGATGTGATTCAGCCCGAAAATGATCTAATAGCAATTGGATCTGGTGGATGTTATGCTCAGGCCGCGGCTCGAGCAATGTTAGAAACTACTAATTTAAATGCCATGGCAATTACAGAAAAAGCCTTAACAATTGCTGGAGACATCTGTATATACACAAATCAAAATTTTACTATTGAAGAATTAACCTCTAAAGCGTAAGGATCGTTATTATGTCTGAGATGACTCCGCGCGAAATCGTAAGTGAGCTAGACAGATTTATTATTGGTCAGAACCGAGCTAAACGTGCTGTAGCGATAGCTTTGCGTAATCGTTGGCGTCGCATGCAGTTAAATGAAGAATTACGTCATGAGGTAACCCCTAAAAATATTCTCATGATTGGTCCTACTGGGGTAGGAAAAACCGAAATTGCCCGACGTTTAGCTAGATTAGCCAATGCGCCATTTATTAAAGTTGAAGCTACAAAATTTACGGAAGTAGGTTATGTAGGTAAGGAAGTAGACTCTATTATACGTGATTTAACTGACTCAGCAATTAAAATAGTAAGAATGCGTTCTATGGAACAAAATAGACAACGTGCTGAAGAAATGGCTGAAGAACGGATTCTTGATGTGTTAATTCCTCAAGCAAAAAATAATTGGGGTCAAGCAGAAACTCCACAAGATATTTCCGCTACACGACAATCATTTAGAAAAAAATTACGTGAAGGAGCATTAGATAATAAAGAAATCGAAATTAATCTAAGTACTGCGCCAATGGGTATAGAAATTATGGCTCCTCCTGGAATGGAAGAAATGACCAGTCAATTACAGTCTATGTTTCAAAATTTAAGTGGCCAGAAACAAAAAACGCATAAGTTAAAAATAGCAGATGCCATGAAACTTTTAATAGAAGAAGAATCTGCTAGATTAATTAATCCTGAAGAATTAAAACAAGAAGCGATTGAAGCAGTAGAACAACATGGTATCGTATTCATTGATGAAATTGATAAAATTTGTAAAAGAGGAGAATCATCTGGACCAGATATATCTCGTGAAGGTGTACAAAGAGATCTGCTTCCATTAGTAGAAGGTTGTAATGTATCAACTAAACATGGTATGGTAAAAACAGATCATATCTTATTTATTGCGTCTGGAGCCTTTCAAGTATCTAGTCCTTCTGATTTAATTCCGGAGCTTCAAGGACGTCTACCAATTCGTGTCGAATTACAGGCTTTAACAACTAAGGATTTTGAGCGGATTCTTACGGAACCTAGTGCCTCCGTCACTATACAGTATAAAGCTCTTATGGCTACTGAAGGAGTTAAAATTGAATTTACTGTTGATGGTATTCGTAGAATTGCAGAAGCCGCTTGGCAAGTTAATGAGTCTACTGAAAATATTGGTGCTCGTAGATTACATACTGTCTTAGAGCGTTTAATGGAGGAAATTTCTTATGATGCTAGTGATCATAGTGGGGAATCAATTATTATTGATGCACAATATGTTGGTGATCACTTAGATAAATTAGTTGCAGATGAAGATTTAAGTAGATTTATTTTGTAAGATTACTTGATTATCAATTAACAATTTTATTAAACAGCTCTAATAAAATTAAAATTTATAATTTAAATAAATAGAACGTTATTTGGCTATCAATAAAAGTTATTATGAAGATATCATTCATTAACTTTTTATACATAGTTTTTAGGTTTGCCATATAATTTTATTTTCCTGGTATTGAAGAGATCAACTATCTGTATAGCTATGTTAATAATATGATTTTATTCTTCTCATTTAGTTAACTTATTAACATTTTAAATATCAGGAAATATTTATGTCTCTAGATAAAAAATATATTGTTGCTCTGGATCAAGGGACAACCAGTTCACGTGCTATAGTACTAGATCATGATGTAAATATCATTGCAATTTCACAACGTGAGCTGAAACAAATTTATCCTCAAGCGGGTTGGGTTGAACAAGATCCCCTAGATATTTGGGCTTCTCAATGTTCTACTTTAGTAGAAGCTCTAGCACAGGCAGATATTACTTGTGATCAAATTGCTGGAATGGGAATTACGAATCAACGAGAAACTACAGTAATTTGGGATAAAAAAACCGGAAGACCGGTTTATAATGCTATTGTATGGCAATGTTCTCGTACTACAGATATTTGTGAACAGTTAAAGAAAGCTGGCTTAGAAAATTATATTCGTGAAACTACCGGACTCTTTATTAATCCATATTTTTCTGCAACTAAAGTTAAATGGATTTTAGATCATGTTTCAGGTCTACGTGAAAAAGCAAGACGTGGTGAATTATTATTTGGTACGATTGATACCTGGTTAATTTGGAGAATGACTCAGGGACGTATTCATGTTACTGATTATACTAATGCTTCACGTACTATGTTATTTAACATTCATACCTTACAATGGGATCAAGATTTATTAGATATATTTGAAATCCCATATTTAATCTTACCTGAAGTTCGTCCTTCATCTGAAGTTTATGGATATACTAATGTATGTGGAATTCTAGGAAAAAATATTTCTATAGCCGGTATAGCAGGAGATCAACAGGCGGCTCTTTATGGTCAGCTTTGCGTAAATTTTGGAATGACTAAAAATACTTATGGTACCGGATGTTTTATGTTAATGAATACTAAAGAAACAGCAATTAATTCTCAGCATGGTTTATTAACTACTATAGTTTGTGGTCCTCATGGAGAAGTAAACTATGCCCTAGAGGGAACAGTATTTATTGGTGGAGCATCTATCCAATGGTTACGTGATGAAATGAAATTAATAAATCATGCAGAAGATTCCGAATATTTTGCTAATAAAGTAAGAAATACCAATGGAATTTATGTGGTTCCAGCGTTTACGGGGTTAGGAGCACCTTATTGGAATCCATATGCGCGCGGGGCAATCTTTGGTATCACTCGTGGTGCTAATTATAACCATATAATTCGGGCTACTTTAGAATCTATTGCTTATCAAACTCGTGATGTTCTTGAAGCAATGCAATCAGATGCTAATCTTAAAATAAAGATATTGCGTGTAGATGGAGGTGCGGTGGCAAATAATTTTCTCATGCAATTTCAATCAGATATTCTTGGGTTAAGTATAGAACGACCCAAATTACGCGAAGTCACTGTACTGGGGGCGGCTTTTCTAGCCGGTTTAGCAGTTGGTTACTGGGCAGATTTAGATGAAGTAGCTACTAAATTAATAATTGAACAAAAATTTATTCCTAATATGAAAGAATATGAAAGAAATGATAGGTATGCTAATTGGAAAAAAGCTGTATCCTTAATACAAGGATGGAAAAACTATTGATTAATGACTAGATTATAGCAACAATTACTATTTTAAATATTTTTGAAGATTAAGGAACTCATCAGATGAATAATTGGGTAGTAGCCAAAGTTATAGAAGTAATCCATTGGACGGATAATTTATTTACTATTAAACTAGAAGCTCCAGTATCCCCTTTTATTGCCGGGCAATTTACAAAAATTGCGCTTAAAATTGATAATAAATATAGACAACGAGCTTATTCTTATGTTAATGCTCCAAGTAATAGGATTTTAGAGTTCTATTTAGTAACAGTACCCGAAGGTAAATTAAGCCCATATTTATTTGATTTAAAAAAAGGAAATAATCTTTTAATTGCTAAAGAAGCAACGGGATTTTTTGTATTAAGTGAAATTCCTCAATGTAATATTCTATGGATGTTAGCAACTGGTACTGCAATTGGACCATATTTATCAATACTTCAGGAAAAAAAAGATTTAGATAGATTTCAGTATATTGTGTTAGTTCATGCGGTACGTTATGCACATGATTTATGTTATTTATCACTTATGGAACAATTAAAGCATCTTTATAATGGAAAATTAAAAATTGAAACTATAATTAGTCGTGAAAATTTCAATGGTTCACTTTGTGGACGGATACCTCATTTAATAAAAAATGGTGAGTTAGAAAAAAGAGTAAATCTTCAAATTGATGCTATGAATAGCCATATCATGTTGTGTGGAAATCCTAATATGGTACGAGAAACCATAAAAGTACTACAAGATACCCGAAAGATGCATAAACATTTAAGGCGTGGATCTAGTATGGGTCATATAACTACTGAACATTATTGGTAATTAGATAAATAATTAATTGATAAAATCTTAGGTGATAAAAATGCGGTTTCCATTAGTTATAGGTAATTGGAAATTATATGGTGAAAAAAAATTTTTTAATGATCTCATAGTAAAATTATGTAGTAATTTAACGACTTTTGAAGGATGTAAAGTAATAATTGCTCCACCTTTAATTTATTTAGATTATGTAAAAACTCTCCTTAATGACAGTTTTATCGAAGTATGTGCTCAAAATGTAGATGTAAATTTATCCGGTGCTTTTACTGGAGATATATCTGCTCATATGATAAAAGATATTGGAGCACGATACATTATCATCGGACATTCCGAGCGTCGGAGGCATCATAAAGAGAATAATCAATTAATAGCTCAAAAATTTGCGGTATCAAAAAGTGTAGGACTTATACCAGTTCTCTGTATAGGTGAGACTAAACAAGAATATGAAACTGGTAGTACTGAAAAAGTTTGTATTAGACAAATTAACGCTATTTTAAATAAACAAGGAATAGAAGCTTTTAAAAATGCCATAGTTGCCTATGAACCAATTTGGGCCATTGGTACTGGTAAATCTGCTAAACCGGATCATACCCAATATGTACATAAGTTTATACGTGAATATCTAGCTAATAAAAATAAAGAAATCGCTAAGAATTTAATTATTCAATATGGTGGATCAGTAAATTCCTCGAATGCTGCAGAATTATTTTCACAACCTGATATTGATGGAGCATTAGTAGGTGCCGCATCTTTAAATGCGGTAGTCTTTAATGATATAATAAATGCGGCTATTAAAGCAAAATTTTGAATCCAGTTATTTATTAATTAATGTATTTATTTGGTCCCGTGATATAACTAAATAGGGATCCTGACGGATGATAATATCAGAATTAGGAAAATGTTTTAATAAGGTTTGTTCTACTTGTGTTGTAATATGATGTACTTGAATTAAAGTTAAATAATCATCCATTTCCAAATGAAGTTGAATAAAACGAGTTTGTCCAGATTGTCTTGTTCGTAATTTATGAATTCCAATAACACCAGGCCAAGAAGTTACCAGATTAATAATTTTTTCTATTTCCTCATTTGGTAAGGCACGATCTAAAAGAGATTGGATAGCTTGATAACCCATCTTTAAGGCACTGTAAAGTATCCAAATACCTATAAGTAAAGCAAATAGTGCATCGGCCCATTTTAATCCATAACTACTTAGTAATAATGCCGTTATGATTGCACCATACACTAAAATATCAGATTTATAATGAATCATAGATGCTTGCACTGCTTGACTATAAGTTTTGTATATAACCCATTGTTGAAAAATAACTAAAATTAATGTAAAGATAAGAGCAAGAAATGCAATAATAATCCCAAAAATAGGATACTGCATAGTAGTGGTAGGTTTGGCTAGATGATGAATTCCAGTAAGAACTAAAAATAATGCTGAACCTGCTACAAACATACTTTGAGTAAGAGCTGCTAAAGACTCTGCTTTACCGTGACCAAAAGTATGTTCTTCATCTGCAGGTTGTAATGAATAACGAACTATTAATAGATTAGTGATAGAAGCTGCTATATCTAGTAGTGAATCTACTAATCCTGCCAACATACTAACTGATCCAGTATTCCACCAGGCTAAAAATTTAATTAAAAATAGTGTAATAGCAAGTAACGTAGCAGCCAGCAATACATTATTAACCATACGAGAATATTGATGGTTCATATACGATGATAAAATAATAAATCCACCCATTATCTCCTAACTAATGGTAAATTTTCTTTATTCCATCCATTAATACCTGATTTTAGGATAAAAACTTTTTGAAAACCTGATTCAGTTAATTTAATGGCAGAATTGATTTCGTTCATTCCATTAGTATCTGTACTAACAATAATAATAGGAAATAATTTATAATTATCAATGATTTTATAGTTACCTTTTTTTATATCACTAGCCAATAGATTTATAGAACCATAAATATGACCTTGACAATATTCTTCATATGAACGTATATCAATGACTTTCGCATCAGCTTTATTAATTAATATAGTAGCTTCATTACAACTAATGGTTTTAAATTTATAAAAATATTTTTGAATTAGAGAAATTGCTAAAAAAAACAATAACATAATCCAACTAATAAATAATACTAGATGGTTACTGTAAAATTGCACTATTTGTTGCATTAGTTAAAACTCCTAATCAATATTAATTTTTATAGTAAAATTGTTCTTAGGAGAGGCTAATTTTTATAAAAAGCTAAATATTGTTTAATAAAATTTCCTCTTCAATTTATAAAGAAACATTTAGATATTTTATCTCTTATAGATCGAATCTTTGATAAGGCTATAGCTCTATGAGTATTAATCTATTTTACCCAAATTAGAAATTTTCTAATATCTAAAAGATTATGGGCTATGTTTTATTTTTTTAAGTAGCTATTTATTTATCAATAGAAGTGCTTGATTACATAAATCAGTATTAAAAGCATTAATAAATTAATTAAAAAAAACTCTGATTTTACTTTTGGCATTTAATGCAAAAAAAGGTACTACGTTGTCTATACTTAATATGTTCAATTAAGGTACCACATTGATTGCATGATTTACCGTTTCTTCCATATACTTGAATTCTTTGATAAAAATTTCCGGTTAATCCTTCTAGGTTAGTAAAATTGCGTAATGTTGTTCCTCCGCATGTGATAGCACATTGTAAAACGGTTTTAATAGCACTCACCAATTGGTGAGTTTCATATAAAGTTAACGTTAAGGCTCGTCTAGTAGGAAGAATACTAGCTCTGAATAAAGATTCATTAGCATAAATATTGCCAATCCCGGCCACCAATTTGTTATCCATTAACCACGGTTTTACTGCTAAATGTTTATAGCGAGATTTATTGAATAAATAACTACTTGAAAATTCTTTACTAAGTGGCTCTGGACCTAATTTTTGTAAATGAGAACATTTATCAAGATCATCACTCCAGATCCAATATCCAAAACGTCGTGGATCCGTGTAACGGATTATTTTTTGATTAGATATAACTAAATCTATATGATCGTGTTTAGTTGGTAATTTTCCTAATGGAAGGATACGTAAACTACCTGACATACCTAAATGTATAATCAGATATCCTTCACTTAATTTTATTATAATATATCTAGCACGACGTTTTATAGTTAAGATTTTTTGATAATTAATTGTATAGATTTCATGAGATATTGGAAATCTCAAATTTCCATTTCTTACTTCTGAATTTATAATCGTTGTACCTAATAGAGATAATCTCATACTATGACATATATTTTCTACTTCTGGTAATTCTGGCATAAAGTTCCATATTATTTAAATTTTATTTTCCTTATATATTACATATTGGCGGATTTTAGGATCAAATTTTCTTAATTCTATTTTTTGATTTAGTGTGTTTTTTTTTCTGGTAGTAGTATAGAAATGTCCAGTTCCTGCTGAAGACACTAATTTTATTTTTGTTCTTATTGTTTTTTTAGCCATTTTTTAAATTCCTTAAATTTTTAATTTTTTTACGGTAGCTTAAATTCGCAAGAATATAATCCAGACCTTTTTTATCAATAATGCGAATTCCCTTAGCAGATACGCGTAATCTAATAAAACGATTTTTACTTTCTATCCAAAAATTATGATAATGTAAGTTGGGTAAGAATCGTCGCTTTGTAGCATTCATGGCATGTGAGCGATGATTTCCTACTATTGGACGTTTCCCAGTTATCTGACATACTTTTGTCATAATATCCTCTATGTACTTATTTAAATTTATTAAAAAATATCTTTTGATGATTAAAATAAACTAATATAATATTATCATATTAAGTTTAACGATTTAATTAATATTAGTTTTATCAACTAATATTAATTAAACATGATACATATCCAATTTAAATTGGAAATATGAAAAAAATTGATATTAAAATTCTTGATCAACGCATTAGCAATAAATTAACTTTACCTAGTTATGCGACTACAGGTTCTGCAGGTATGGATCTTCGTGCTTGTATTGATAAAGTTATTCAATTAATACCTGGAGATACTATGCTAGTTCCCACAGGATTAGCTATACATATTAATGATCCTTCAGTAGCAGCTATGATTTTACCTAGATCGGGACTAGGTCATAATCATGGGATAGTGTTAGGTAATTTAATAGGTTTAATTGATTCTGACTACCAAGGTGAATTAATAATTTCATTATGGAATCGTGGAGAAAATATTTTTTTAATTAAACCTAATGAAAGAATTGCACAGTTATTGTTTATTCCAATAATTAGAACTCAATTTCATCTAGTACAGAATTTTGTACCTAGCAGAAGAGGAAAAGGAAATTTTGGACATTCTGGACGTTATTAATCATTAGGATAAAATTTATCCTCCATAATACTTTTGATAAAATTTTATTGCAATAAAATTTTCATACATTCCAGTTTTATGTTTAAGATATTTCATAATCTCATTTATAGATATGAGAGATATAACTTTACAGTTATATTGTCCTTCTACTTCTTGTAAAGCAGAAGTATTAGTTAATCCACATTCTTGACGATTTAAAGCGATTAATACTCCCATTAATGTGGCTTGATTGGCGGGATTATTTTTTTTTATAATTTTCATAGATTCATGAATAGTTGTTCCTGCTGTAATAACATCATCTAATAGTATAATGCGTCCTTGTAGGGGACCCCCTAATAGAATGCCTCCTTCCCCATGATCTTTAACTTCTTTACGATTAAAACAACATAATACATCTTTTTTATAATGTTCAGATAACGCAATTGTAGTAGCAGTAGTTAATGGAATTCCTTTATACGCTGGTCCAAATAAAATTTCAAATTGAATACCTGACTCTATTAGTGCTTGCGCATAAAAACGTCCTAGTAAAGCTAAATCAGGACCGTAATTTAGTAAACTAATATTGAAAAGATATGGACTTATGCGTCCTGACTTAAGAATAAATTTTCCAAATTGAAGAACTTGTTTGTTAATTGCAAAGTCAATAAATTGATGTTGCCAGAGTTTCATATTTTCTCCAATCCTTAAGATTTGCAAATCTAAAATCAATTACTCATGAACTTAGTTATAAGTTGCCAATCTTATACAAGATATAAATATACTAAAAGATCTAATGTAATTATTTTTTTATTCAAGTAATATCATTCAATATTTTTAGCAGAAACATAATATCGAATTATGATTCGTAGTATGACAGCTTTTACAAGATATGAAATAAATAATCATTGGGGTAATGCCGTTTGGGAGATTCGTTCAGTTAATCAACGTTATCTCGAAACTTATATGCGTCTACCAGATCAATTTCGCAATCTTGAACCGGCAATTCGTAATATAATTCGCAATAAATTAACTCGTGGTAAAATTGAATGTTTTTTACGTTTTGAACCTAATATTAATCTTTCTGAAGATAACTTAAAAATTAACAAACAACTCGTCAAACAATTAATTAAAGTTGCACAATGGATTTCATTACAAAATAATGGTGGAATTATTAATATAATGGATATTTTACGTTGGCCAGGTGTATTGTTAGTTGAAAATCTAGATACTGATCATATTAGTATTGAATTACTAGCTGCATTAAATATTACCTTAAAAAATTTTATTATTGTTAGAGAAATAGAAGGTTCTGCTTTAAAAAAATTTATTGAACAAAGATTAGCTAATTTAAGTACTTTAGTATCTCAAGTTAGAACACAAATTCCAAATATAATGAAGTGGCAAAAAGAAAAAATTCTCGCCAGATTACAAAATTTAAAATTAAAAATGGAGGATAATCGTCTAGAGCAAGAAATGGTGTTGTTAGCACAACGACTTGATGTAAGTGAAGAATTAGATCGTTTGGATACTCATATTATGGAAACTTATAATATATTAAATAGAAAAGAAGCTATAGGTCGCAGATTAGACTTTATGATGCAGGAATTATATCGTGAATCAAATACCTTAGCTTCAAAATCTATTAATTCAAATATTACCGCCTCAGCTATTGAATTAAAAGTATTAATTGAACAAATGCGAGAACAAATTCAAAATATTGAGTGATCCAATTTAATTGGAAAATGACATTATTTAATAAATGGCTATTATTTAATTAGCTAATAACTGGTTAATTATATCTTGATTTCTTAAAATTTGTTGATGCATTTTTAAACGTTGTGCACAGATAATATTTTTAATATCTGATACTGCTAAATAATAATTATCATTAATGATTAAATAATCATATTCCGTATAGTATTTAATATCAGAAACTGCTTGTGTCATCCTTATAGTAATAGATTCTTCCGTATCATATCCTCTATTATATAATCTTTTAAATAATTCAATTTTGGATGGTGGTAGTATAAAAATACTACATGTACCTGGTATTGTTTTACGAATCTGTTGAGCTCCATGCCAATTAATATCAAGAAAAACATCTCTTCCAGTAGATAAAATTTGTTTTAATATTTTACGTGAAGTACCATAATAATTACCAAATACTTCAGAGTATTCAATAAAATCTTCGTTGTTAATCATGGTTTTAAATTCATTCACTGATATAAAAAAATAATGTTTTCCATTTTTTTCATCAGGACGTTTTGCTCTTGTAGTATGAGAAACTGATAATTGAATATTCGGTAATGATTGAATATTTAATAAATTATTAATTATACAGGATTTTCCAGTACCACTAGGTGCTGAAATAATAAAAATTGTAGCAGGTATCATATTTCTAGTTTATTAGATTTATCTATTTGTTATATTGTTCACTTATTTATATTAGATATTTAATATCTWATTAAAATWATTAATTTTAACTCATTTGATGTACAAAGGAATATAATATGTATTTAAATAATATACCTGCAGGTGATAATTTTCCAGAAGATTTATATGTAATCATAGAGATCCCCGCATATTCTCATAGCATAAAATATGAAATTAATAAAAATAATGGAGTATTATATGTTAATCGTTTGTTAACAACATCTATGGTATATCCTTGTAATTATGGATATATAAATCAAACATTATCACTAGATGGGGATCCTCTAGATACCTTAGTTATTACACCTCAACCTATACAATCAAAATCAGTAATTTTATGTCGTCCTCTTGGTATGTTAAATATGATTGATGATTCTGGAGAAGATTTAAAACTCATTGCGGTACCTCATAGTAAATTAACTACCGAATATGATTCTATCCAAGATATCAAAGATTTACCAAAAAAATTATGTGATAATATTAATCACTTTTTTAATCATTATAAAGATTTAGAAAAAAATAAGTGGACTAAAATTTTAGGGTGGAAAAATTTAGATCAGACAAAACAAGAATTGATGCGTTCTTATGAACGTGCTCAACAGTAATTATTTATATTTAATTTTAGATCTTAAATCTTGCCATTTAAGATCTTTTATAGTAAAATATTAATCTTAATTAGTGTTAGATCTTTAAAAATTTGGGTGTGCATTGTCGGAAAATAAAGTAATAAAATAGTTTTGTTCATATATAACAAAACCAGATATTAAACCTTAATAGTATATAGCTTTTAAGGTAAGTAAGATTAGAGAAGAGAATTGAAGAGTTTGATCATGGCTCAGATTGAACGCTGGCGGCAAGCCTAACACATGCAAGTCGAACGGCAACAGAGAGAATTAAAATTTTCTGCTGGCAAGTGGCGGACGGGTGAGTAAGATCTGGGGATCTACCCAGTGGAGGGGAATAACCATTGGAAACGATGGCTAATGCCGCATATACTCGTAAGAGAAAAGTGGGGGACCGAAAGGCCTCACACCATTGGATGAACCCAGATGAGATTAGCTAGTTGGTTAGGTAATGGCTAACCAAGGCTACGATCTCTAGCTGGTCTGAGAGGATGACCAGCCACACTGGAACTGAGATACGGTCCAGACTCCTACGGGAGGCAGCAGTGGGGAATATTGCACAATGGGGGAAACCCTGATGCAGCTATGCCGCGTGTATGAAGAAGGCCTTAGGGTTGTAAAGTACTTTCAGTAGGAAAGAAGAATTAAGATTTAATAAATCTTAGTTTTGACATTATCTACAAAAGAAGCACCGGCTAACTCCGTGCCAGCAGCCGCGGTAATACGGAGGGTGCAAGCGTTAATCGGAATTACTGGGCGTAAAGAGCACGTAGGTGGCAAATTAAGTCAGATGTGAAATCCCTGGGCTCAACTTAGGAACTGCATTTGAAACTGATTGGCTAGAGTCTCGTAGAGGGAGATAGAATTTCGGGTGTAGCGGTGAAATGCGTAGATATCCGGAGGAATACCAGTGGCGAAGGCGATCTCCTGGACGAACACTGACGCTGAGGTGCGAAAGCATGGGGAGCAAACAGGATTAGATACCCTGGTAGTCCATGCTGTAAACGATGTCGATTTGGAGGTTGCGGATACAAACTGTAACTTCCGTAGTAAACGCGTTAAATCGACCGCCTGGGGAGTACGGCCGCAAGGTTAAAACTCAAATGAATTGACGGGGGCCCGCACAAGCGGTGGAGCATGTGGTTTAATTCGATGCAACGCGAAAAACCTTACCTGGTCTTGACATCCACAGAATTTAGTAGAGATATTAAAGTGCCTTTGGGAACTGTGAGACAGGTGCTGCATGGCTGTCGTCAGCTCGTGTTGTGAAATGTTGGGTTAAGTCCCGCAACGAGCGTAACCCTTATCCTTTGTTGCCAGCGCATAAAGGCGGGAACTCAAAGGAGACTGCCGGTGATAAACCGGAGGAAGGTGGGGATGACGTCAAGTCATCATGGCCCTTAAGACCAGGGCTACACACGTGCTACAATGGCGTATACAAAGAGAAGCAACCTCGCGAGAGCAAGCTGACCTCATAAAATGCGTCGTAGTTCGGACTGGAGTCTGCAACTCGACTCCACGAAGTCGGAATCGCTAGTAATCGTGGATCAGCATGCCACGGTGAATACGTTCTCGGGCCTTGTACACACCGCCCGTCACACCATGGGAGTGGGTTGCAAAAGAAGTGAGTAGCTTAACCTTTTTTTAGGAGGGCGCTTACCACTTTGTGATTCATGACTGGGGTGAAGTCGTAACAAGGTAACCGTAGGGGAACCTGTGGTTGGATCACCTCCTTAAATTAAAAAAAATTTTCTGTACAGTGCACACACAAATCATATATCAGGCCTGTAGCTCAGCAGGTAAGAGCGCACCCCTGATAA